>CAZMRW010000061.1:0-27711 GCA_964568805.1 uncultured Methylococcaceae bacterium
TATGATTTGTCAACACCCGGTAAATCTTTTTTCTTTCGTCTCACCAAGCCAGCTATCCGACCCGTGATGAGCCGACCATTATAACCGGTCAGTTCATTTTGTCAACATCCTGTGACGGTTTATTTTCGCCTCCGTTCGTCCGAAGCACTTAACCCGCTTCGTGTTGAGCCGGCCATTATAACCTTCCTCAACATTTTGTCAACAGCTCCTTGTCAACTTTTAGTCCGTCCGTCCCTGCCCTGCCCTGCCCAGCGTCTTGCCCGACAGAAGCGAGCATTATACGCATGCCAACGCAAAGATCAAGCGGTAATTGTTTTTATTTGCCAACCCTGGCGGCATTCAACCAGTCAAGATACCTTGCAACACCCTGTTTCACATTGAGAAACTCTTTTTCATAGCCGGCCTGTCTTAACCCGGAAATATCGGCCTGGGTATAACTCTGATAGGCGCCCTTCAAATGCTCGGGAAAAGGTATGTATTCGATCGAACCTTCCTGATGCCAGTCAATTACCGCCTGCGCTACCGCATTGAAGGTTTCGGCTTTGCCGGTACCTATATTATAAATTCCTCGTTGCTCGGGGTGCTCATAAAACCATAAGTTAACGTCAACGACGTCATCGACATGAACAAAATCCCGCTTCTGTTCGCCATCGGCCATACCATCGCATCCTTCGAACAGTTTCGCTTTTTTCTGTTCAATTATCTGCCGGTTAAAATGAAACGCCGTACTGCTCATAGCGCCTTTATGCTGCTCTCTAGGGCCATACACGTTAAAATAACGAAACCCCACGACGGGAATTGCAGTTTCCGGCAGCAGGCGGCGAATATATTGATCGAACTGGAATTTCGAATAGGCATACATATTGATGGGATGCTCGCATTCGCGTTCAACCCGAAACCCATGCTGGCCAGAGCCATACACAGAAGCCGATGAGGCGTAGATAAAGGGGGCGTTCTTTGCCATGCACCAATGCAGTAGTCGTTTGGAATAATCGTAGTTATTTTCCATGACGAAGCGCCCGTCCCATTCGGTCGTGGCTGAACATGCGCCCTGATGGAAAACCGCACGCACCTTCCCTAAAAAGCCCGATGATTCGATCTTTTCGATAAATTCGGCTTTATCGAGATAGTCAGCGATATCAAGATCGGCCAAATTATGCATTTTCCTGCCATTAACCAGATGATCGACCACCACTATATCGCTCTCACCCCGCTGATTTAAGGCCCGGACCAGATTACTGCCGATAAAGCCGGCGCCGCCAGTAACAATAATCACCCTTCACCTCTCGCTTTGTTAATCATGGCCGTTGTTGATTGACCGTCTACAAACTGTAAAATTTTTACTTCGCCGCCCGCTTTTATGACGCACTCGCCGCCGGCAACCTGTTCAGGACTATAATCCCCGCCCTTTACCAAAACATCCGGCAACAAACTGCAATACAACCGCTCAGGTGTTTCTTCTTCAAAGCCAACCACCCAATCCACGCAGGCCAGGGCCGCCAAAACAATCATACGTTCCTTAAGACTATTGATCGGACGCGTTTCACCTTTCAGTTTTTTTACCGAGGCATCGGAATTGACTGCGACGATCAAGCGGTCGCCCAGGGCTTTTGCCTGCTCCAGATAAGTGACATGGCCAGCATGAAGCAAATCGAAGCAGCCATTGGTCATGATGATGCGTTCATTATGGGCTTTTGCCCTTGCGATCAGCTGAACCAACTCTTGTTCGGATACGATTCCATAGGATAAATCTCTGTCGCTGTGCATCGCACGGTTAAGCTCCTCTATCGACACGGTGGATGTGCCCAGCTTGCCGACGACGATGCCGCTCGACAGCACACTCAAATACATGGCATCCGGTAACGGCAGATCAAGCGCCACGCCCAAAGCCATGACGGCAATGGCGGTATCACCGGCCCCGGTTACGTCAAACACATCTTTGGCCTGGGCAGGCAGGGAATGCTCCTGCGTCTTTTGTATCAGGGTCATGCCGGCTTCGCCGCGAGTTAACAAAATCGTTTGAATTTGACAGCGCTGTAATAACTCCCGGCCTTTGTCAAGCAACTCCTGCTCATTCGAGCAGTCGCCCGTCACGGCATGAAACTCGGACAAATTTGGCGTAATCATGTCTGCATGGGCATAACGCTGATAATCGACGCCTTTCGGATCGACCAAAACCTTGAGGCCGGCCTGTTTGGCTGCAGCAATGTAAGCCTGTACATTGGCCAGTGTTCCCTTATCGTAATCGGAAAATACGATGACATCATGTCCCGATAAATGCCGCTGCAATCGCATCAGCAAGTCATCCCCGTCAAAACCGATGGGTTTATCTTCAAAATCCAGCCGGATTAATTGTTGATGTTGTGCCATTATGCGCAGCTTGCAGATGCTGCGCGCCGCATTGGTAACGACAAAATCGCAATCCACGCCTTCGGCTTCCAGCAATTGCTTTACCGTGATGCCTTCGGCATCATCGCCGACGACGCCGAGCAAGGTGACCTTACCGCCTAATTTTGCAATATTCAGCGCGACGTTGCCGGCGCCGCCGATGCGGTCATCAATGCTGTTAACCTTCACGACCGGTACGGGAGCTTCCGGTGAAATACGCGCCGCCTGCCCTGACCAGTACCGATCCAGCATGACATCGCCCATGACAATGATACGCGCCCGTCCAAACTCAGGCGTTGTTGCAATCACTTAATGCCTCCTCAATCTATCCACACTATCTGTTTAGCCGCCATGACCGTTAAAATCTCCAAGATACCCGAAATTTACACTATTTTTTCCGGATGCTCTTTAAATTGCATCTGATGCAATCTGGCATAGGCGCCGTTATGCTTAATCAGTTCCTGATGCGAGCCTCTTTCGATAATACGTCCGTGATCCATCACTAAAATCATATCGGCAGATTCAATCGTCGATAATCGATGCGCAATCACCAGCGTCGTCCGGTTACTCATCACTTTTTGCAAGGCCGCCTGGATATAGCGCTCGGATTCGGTATCCAGCGCCGAGGTGGCCTCATCCAATATCAATAACGGCGCGTCCTTCAATAAGGCCCTTGCCAATGCTAACCGCTGCCGTTGCCCACCCGATAATTTGACTCCGTTCTCACCGATTTCGGTATCGAGTCCATTTTCCAGTTTACTGATGAATTCCATCGCATAAGCATCGGTTGCGGCAGCTTCGATTTTTTCCTGGCTGGCTCCGGCCAACGCGCCATAGGCGATATTATTGGCTATCGTATCATTGAATAACGTTACCTGCTGGTTTACCAAGGCAATTTGCTGCCGCAAATTGGCCAATTTATAGTCGCTTATTTCGATACCATCGAGCAGGATTTCGCCGGTTTCATGCGGATAGAATCGCGAAATCAGATTAGCCAGGGTACTTTTGCCGCCGCCGGAAGCGCCGACCAGGGCAATGGTGTGTCCCGGTTCAGCCTTAAAATTAATATTCTGCAGCGCCCATTCGTTTGCGCCCGGATATCGAAACGACAGGTTTTTAAATTCCAGAGCACCCTTGCACCTTTCGGCTTCATAACCGCCTTCGTCAGACTCGCCTGGTTCATCGAGAATGACAAACAGGGATTCGGCGGCGACAATGCCTTTCTGAATTTCCCCGTTGGCGTCGCTCAACTGCCTGATCGGCCGAGGCAATAAAAATGCTGCGGTCAGATAGCCGACAAACTCGCCGACACTGGCCTTTTGCATGAAAAATAACGCCATATACATCAAAAACGATAGCGCAATGGCGATAATCATCTGCATCAAGGGATTATGTATCGCCAGGGTCGTGGCAAGCTTTAGCGACTGACGCCGGTTATACAAACTGCTTTCCAGAAAGCGCCGGCGCTCATAGTCTTCACCGCCATAGCTGCGCACGACTCGATGGCCGCCGACCAATTCCGAGGTAATATGGGTCATATCGCCGATCGATTCCTGGATACGCTTGCTGATCTTGCGCAAACGCCTGCTCACATAAGACACCAGCACGACAATGATCGGCGCGATGCCGACAAACACCAGCGACAACATCCAGTTCGTGTAAAATAAATACACGATGAGGCCTATCGAAGTCAAACCTTCGCGCACGAAAGTCCGCACCGCATCGGTAGTCGCCTTGGTCACCTCGCCGACATTATTGGTAATTCTGGCGATCATATAACCGCTATTATTCGAATCAAAATAGGCCGTAGGCAGTTCGGTATATTTATCGAAAATCTGGCAACGAAGCGTATGAACGACATTGGTCGACACTTTCGCCAGAAAATAATTACCCAGATAGGCGCCTATGCCATGAATAACGATCAAGCCGCTAAAGAATAGCGGCAAATAATACATGCCTTCCCGCGCCTCGGTTTGCAGCGTGTCGATAATATGCTTGACCAATGCCGCAAATAAGGTCTGAGTGCCTGAATAGAGCAGAAAACCAAAGAAACTAATGAAAAAGAGACCACGGTGAGGCTTTACATAGGCGAGCAGCCGCCTGTAGACCTGAGCGCTGCCTTTGGATTGTTTTGTTTTGGATTTCATCGAACGGGCGGTGCTCTTCATTTTCAGTAGGGAGAAGGAGGATTTGTCAAATACTGGGAAACGCCTTGCTTTGCGGCGGTAAACTCACGCTGCTGCAATCGCTCCATTAAACGCTGATAATTACTATCCTGCCTGCTCCTGTCATAGTGCCGATGCCATAGATGCAGCACCGGTACGGCAAAACGGCCTTCCTTGCGTTTAATGCCGGAGTGTATCAGTCGAATCACCAGGTCGGAATCTTCATAACCCCAGCCTTCAAACAGCTCATCAAAGCCATTGACTCGAATAAAATCATCCTTCCAGAGAGCCAGATTGCAGGTCATTGCTTTTTGCCATTTTCGAGCTTGCAAAAGCCTTAAGCGTCCTAGTGGAAGCTGTAGAAGCGCGAAAATCCGGTTAATTTTGCCCTGCAGTCGAAGCCGCAAAAAGTAATGCCATGGTTTCAGGTAGACAGGAAACGGCTGCGCCAGCAGTTGTTCGGTATAGGCCTGGTTGAACAATACCCTGTTGCCGGGTACAAAATAGCCTTTCGCCGCAAGTTGCCGGTGTGCGCGGATAAAATCAGGCCGCATCAGGCAGTCGCCATCGACAAACAGCAAATAATTCCCCTTGCTTGACGCTACGGCCTTGTTTCTGATTGTCCCGGCCCTAAACCCCTGGTCTTCATGATGAACATAGCAGACCGGGACCGGAGCCTTGGCACAATAGCTTCTGGTCTTTTCCAGATTATCCTGACTGGAGCCGTCGTCGGCGATAATGATTTCAAAATCGCGATCCGACTGGGAAAACAGGCTTTCCAGACAGAGTTTCAACGCCTCCGGCCAGTTATAGGTGGTTACCACGACAGAAATCAGATTCATTGCTGATTCGGCCGGCTGCTTTGTAATTCCAGCAATTTGGCATATTTGTAATACGCCCCTTCGGCGTTGGAAATTGCCAGCATCAAGCCTTGACGTCCATCCAAAACAGCCGCCTTTAAACAGTACGTCCGGAAAAACGTCCACAGCGCTTTAAAAATAGCCTTGCTTAGTGATGAGCGCACCCCTGTTTGATAGAGCTTTTGCGCTCCCAACGTCGAATAACTGTTTACTTTGTATAATACTTCATCAAGGTTGACAAATGCATCATGAAGCAACGGTGATGCCAACTGACCGATGTCCCCCTGTACGATGATACGTTCGTGCACAACCGCATCGGTAAAATGTCCTGCCTGGCGGCGAAATAACCTGAGTACATAATCAGGCCACCAGCCGCCATGACGAATTTCTCTGCCGCAATAGCTGGACAGGCGGGGTATCTCCCAGCCAACCTTGGTTTCTGCCTTGATGGCTTGTTCAATTTCCTGTCTTAATTCCGCACTGACCATCTCGTCTGCATCAATCGATAAAACCCAATCGCCTCGAGCTTTGTCCAGCGCCCGTTGCTTCTGAATGCCAAAACCCGGCCAGTCTGTTTCGTAGACTTGATCCGTATATTGGCGGCAGATGGCAACGGTGTCGTCCGCACTTCCTGAGTCGACAATGATAATTTCATCAGCCCATTTTACCGATTCCAGGCAGCGGCCAATATGGGACGCTTCATTCTTGGTGATAATGATTACACTAAGCATCGTTTATTATAACGGCAGTGTCCGGTCGATAAGCGGCAAAACACAAGACTATCATGCCGGCATACCAATGCCCCTCTGCATGATCAAAAAAAGGGGTGTTGAATAAACTGGTAATAATCAATGAACCCAAAAGTCCTTGAGCGAGCCACTTTTCGTTATCAGGCATTTTTCCGGCGCAATAAAACTGGCTTCCGAGAAACCCAAGATAGGCCAACAGCCCGAATAAACCTAACTGAACGCCGATCATCAGAAATTCATTATGAGGATTTTCCGTCATAAACCGCTCGCCCAGGGCTATGCGTTTATATTCTTCGGCAAAACTGCCGGTACCGTGGCCCAGCAGCGGCTTTTCGGCAATCAGTTTTAATGAATATTTCCAGAATGTATAGCGCAGCCCCATGGACGATACGGAATGTTCCGGTTTTGGTTGCAAATAGTCCTGAGTGTTGGCAATTCCTTCACTAATCCGGCTTGACTTATCTGAAAAAGAAAGAAAAAGAATCAGGAAAGCCGCGACGGCGACGAGGGTGAGTATACGGCCTTTATTACTGAAACGCTGGATTGCAACTAAAAAAATGAGTGCCAGAGCGATTAATTGACCCGTGCGCCCCTCCACGATAAAAAAAATATTATATACGCTCAATAGGAACCCGATTAAGTAATACCGGGAATAAGCTCCGCCATCGATGGCTTTGTGCAGGCAGTAAAAGGCGAAGAAAGCGATAAAAATGTTATGAGTAATGCGGCTCTTGATAGCAGGGTCGCCATGTCTATTTGGGCCGATGATGTCGAAATCCATTAAATAGGATGCCGCCAAGGTAATCACCGAGGCGATAACAAAAGCCCTCCATACCCAATCACCGTGACGCTTTATATTTAGCAGGGAAAATAGCACGGCAATGATAAATAACTCTTTATATTTCATTACCATTGAAAAAGCCTCACCGGTTTTAGCGCTGCCGTAACTTGCTCCTACCATTAAACAAGCAAATAACGCTAATGATCCTGCCGCCACCGGACACGACTTTATGGTATCGGGGAACTGCCTGAACTGTCCGGAAAGCAGCCAGACTGCGCCCAGCACTCCCGAAATAATGATGGTAAGACTGGTCGAAAAATAAACCGAAAAGATAAATATGGCTATCGAAAAATTTCCGAAATTTAACAGTTTGTGCTGTGCCCGATTGACCCAATTATGATTAACATTCATGTTGATTGAAAAATAACAGCAAGGTAGTTATGCAGTCGGCATTTTAACCTTATTCTTAATTTCCTGTTGAGCCAATTTATTGGCTCATCACAGGTAAGAATTAGATACGATTGAACGGTTAATCGCTGACAACCGTTGAATTTTTGACTTGAGACGCATTCAACACGGCTGCAACGACTTGCTTGACCTGTTCAGGTGAAATCGAATCAAGGCACACGCTCCGGCTTTGTCGATGCCGGTCGCAGCCTTCCAACTGACAGGGTACACAATCGGCTTTCCCCTGAATCAGGCTGATATTATGCACCTGCTGACAGCCGGTTTTTAAGAACGGGCTGGCATCGCGTTCAAATCCTTTAGGCCAGGGTGCCCATTTGAGCGGGTTGGTCGGGCCATAAAGCGCAATCACCGGAATGCCTGTTGCTGCTGCCAGATGGGTAATGCCGGTATCCGGCCCTATGTATAATTTTGCCCGCGCTATGATGTAGGCTAGTTGCGCCAAAGACACTTGTCCGGCTATATTCACCGTGTCCACCGGAAGCTGATCGGTAATGTCGCCGATATAATCAATTTCTTCCTGCGCAGGCCCGCCGGAAACAATCAGTTTATATCCCAACTTGCGCAAGTAATGTCCGATTTTTATCCACCCTTCTCGGGTCCACTGCTTATAGGTCCATTGCGGGTGCATATGCAGCACGACATAGGGTGTATTATCGGATAGAAAACGTTCTTTCAGGTGCCCGTTAGAACTCGCTTGCGGCGGCACCAGTGTATAGGCACGCTCAATTCCAAGCAGATCCGCCAATTTTAAATGCTGTAAAACGGTATGCGTATCGTCGTCAAACTCCGTCCAACGCCGTAAAAAAAGGCGCTTCCACCAACCCGTCCTGTTTTTGGGGGGAACAACGGCAATGCGTATTGGCGCCGCCAGCAAGGTATAGAGAAACGGCCGGTCGCCCGTTTGCGTGGCGACGGCAAGATCATAACGCCTGAACAGCTGCGGCAACAATTGACAATAGTCAGATAAGGCGGGCCGGTTTGGTGTGGTGATTACCCGGTTGATATCCGGATTTCCCTCCAGCATGGCCGCTGAATTGCGATAAACCAACACATCCAGTTGAGCGTCCGGGTAGGCTTTTCGTATCGAATGCAGCAAGGGCGTGATCAACAGCACGTCGCCGAGATATCGCATTGCAATCACTAAAATTTTATTTGGATTGGGCGATAAGGGATGGTTTCGGTTCATTAACTGATTCGTTGCTTGTCAAACAGAATAGTTGAAAAAGGTAAAAAATAGACCATTCCGATTTCTTGATTGCTCCGACCAAGGATTCTGTCGATAAGGTTGCAATGCACGGTTCATTTGCCGCCAGTTGAGGCAGTTTTAGTCTAGTCCAGCGATTCGTTAGCGGCAGCCTGAAAAGCGGATTTTCGTCCTTTAACTGATTTAAAACGGATTCGTAGATTTTCCAATTTATTCAGCAATGGACTGGCGCCGCCCAAGGCGACTGCATCGACCAGGCAATACCAGGCGGCAACGCCGCTGGGCGGATTGCCTTGCGGCAGGTTCAGCACCGGATCGATTGCAGCCCATTTCCAGGTACCCACGGCCGTACCGATCAATTCCAGCCAGGTCGTGATAAAAAAAGCGGCCAGATAGACCATGGGCGAACGGCCCTTGAAAAGATAGATCAAAAAGACGCAAAACAGCAGAGCGCCGACCGAATCGCCCTGTTCCGCAAAGCCGCTAATTCCCCAAATCGACCATGCGCCGCAGACCATCACGACCAATGCGGCAATCGTTCGGGCATAGGTTAAAAACAAACCGGAACGCGCCAAAGCAACAGCGGTTAAATACACCATGCCGTGCCCCGGAGGCACGTACGCAGGAACGTTATGAAAACGGTAGGTATAACCGCCCATAAAGGGTGACGCAAAGTGTTCGCCGATAGTGGCAAAGGCTACAGCGATACCCACCTGCATTCTTATTTCCCGGTTCTCTCCGAGCAGCAAAGCCAGCAAAAACATCCAGCCGCAAATACCCAGCGCGTTCTGTTTTATCATGTCCGCGTTGGCATCACTTAGCAAACAGACCGCAACGCAAAAAAAAGTAAATATCGCGATAAAGTAATCCCGTTTTCTATGGGGATAAGCTTTATTAATTTGTGGAAAATGCCTTAGCACAATCACCTCAGTGGTTATACATTATGTTGGTGTGTTCGCCGTCAGTGACGTTTTTTGTTCCCAGGTTTAGACAAACAGCCAGGCAATCGCCGCATATCGGCCGAGTTTTCCCAGCATGATTGCCAAACAACCTGATACTATCGGAAACCTTAGCCACCCCCCGGCAAAACAGAATGCGTCCCCGATCACCGGAAGCCAGGACAAAAGCAGAGCCCAGGCGCCTCGTTTTCTGACTATATCCAGCGCTTTCTGATTTTTCGCGGACAGCATGGGGGCAAGCGGAAATTTTTTTGCCGCTAACATGCCAAGTCCCCAGGTGGTCATGGCTCCCAAGGTATTGCCTATCGTAGCGACCAGAACCAAATGCTCCGATTGATAATAACCTTCCGTCACCATATAAGCCAATACCGCTTCAGATCCGCCGGGGGCGATGGTTGAGGAAACAAACGCGCTTAAAAACAACCCGCCTATTTCAAGCCATGTCTCATGCACTAGAGCGGCACCTGTTTAACACTCATAATGATCAAGTCGATCGAAACTCTGCAATTCACTAGGAAATATAAGCGAGCGAACTATCAAAAAAAACCCCTGCGTTTTTTGGAACACAGGGGTTTGTATTTCAAATTGAAGTTAATTAATTACCCGGCAGTATTTTGGACTTGTTTGAAAAAACCATCTTGACCAATTTGGCAATCTGCTTTACTAAAAACTCAATCAGCGACCGCAGCAGATCAAAAACATAAGCGATTGCTTCTGATACACTCATCCCCTTGAATTTTCTGGCCAAAAAAGGCGCCAGCAATAATCCGACCGCCAACCCGATAACCGTAAGGCCTGAAATGCCGGGCTCTTCCTGTGCCGGAGGCGCAGATAACGGAGCCTTGGCTGGGGCAACCGGGGCCGCTAACGCAGGCATCGGTTCAGCAGCTTTTTGGGCCTCTAAAGTCTTTAGATCGGCTTTATAATCATCCGGTATGACATAAGCTGTCACACCAGGAATGCTGGGCAGATCTCCAGCGCCCTTACCCACCTTGAGCTGCGCCTTCATGCCTTTTTCCATATGCTGGGCGATATCGCAATGCACCAGATAGGTTTGATCGCCGGGAGGCAGAATCAACGTCCCGGAAATTTTTGCAGGGCCGCTGACTTCCAAATGAAACATACCTTTCGGGTATAAATACTTGGGCAAACCATGCATCATCCATTGGTGCCTGATATTATCTTCATTGATAAAATTAACGGTTAATTTTGTGCAGGGCTTAAAATTGAACTCTTGGGTATCGAAGGCATACATCCTGCCCGGAAATTTTTCGGCGTATTTATGACCGGCATGAACGGTTATCTCCTTGGTTTCTGAAATCTTATCACAGCCACCCGGGAGCTTATCGGTATTCTGACCCATCACCATGCCGCCTGCCATGTCCATTAAGTGACCATCACCGTGATCCATGAGCATCTTGCTGTGATCCTCATATTCCTGCGCTGTTAGCGGCGCAGAAAATCCAAGAACCAACGCTCCAACCAACAATAACTTCACCATTATTTTTTCCTCTTTGCTACGATAAAACCTATGCACGATTAAGACCGCCAGTGTTAGCACGCCTTTTTAAAAAGCGGGTGAGGGCTGTTCACCCTCACCCTTATACTCTCATGATGAGAGAAATTTGTTTGCCGCAACCAGATGCCCTTTTATCTATCGGACGAAAGCCATCTTGTCCAGGCAAATAATGCAGATTAGCTTTTTGCTTTACCAATCAAGCCATCAATTTTGCTTTTAAATGTCGCATTAGACAGATACAGCATATACAGACCGGCTAAACCGAAAAGCAAATAGAGCAGATAGCTGCTGGTTTTTGTCGCCTGACCGGCACCTGCAGTGAAACTCATATGAGCGTCCAGCCGCTCCCCTTGATCAGGCACCAGAGTGATGTGAATCAGATATTTACCGGGATCTGGCACACCATTTGGCAGTTCCAGATTCACCGTGCCTGATTTATGTTTCTTTGACGGCAGAAAGAAAACCCGGGTGCCTTCCGGCTCCTTCGTCACCTCAAATTCAATCGACATATTTCTGTAACGCATGTCCTGATAGTCGAATACCAGTTGTGTCGGAGTCGCTGAACCGGGCAGACTGCCGCAAAATTCTTCAGCCGGATATGCTTTCGGCTGATAAGCTGTGTAATGAATCCAGTGTGAGGGTTCCAGTTCAAACTTGCATTGATCGGTATCGGTGCCGGCGGCACCGCCATGCGCCCACAACGTTGCTGAAAACAACAGGCCCAGCACCCCTAGAAAACCTTTTGTTAATAATTGCTCTCTGTTCATAATACCTTCCAGTTTTGATAAAATTATTATTATTAAAATAAAATGTTTTTTACGCTTGTGCCAATCAAAATAACCGTAATTTGAATATAGTCAATAGCAGAAAACCCACTCTAGCACATCAAAACAGACAAATAAAGGAATTGATCGAATAACTACCGTCACCGCCAGCAACCATTAGCAAATAATAATGCTCTGATTGCGCTATTGCCATCCTTGCGTCCTTTTCGTAGACTTAAGCAACAATCATAATAAACTGGAGCTCCAAAAACATGTCATCTTTGACTACCTCTAAAGCTTGGACTGCATTACAAAACCATTTCGATCAAATCCGAAATCATTCGATGCGAGAAGCCTTTCAAAAAGACACTGATCGCTACAATAAGTTCTCACTCAAGTTTAATGACATTATTTTTGATTACTCCAAAAACAGAATAACCGATGAAACTCTGCCATTACTGATTAATCTGGTTAAAGACAGAGAACTCGAAGCAAAAATCGACGCCATGTTTTCGGGAAAAATCATCAATACCACCGAGCACAGAGCCGTACTGCATACCGCCTTACGCAACCGCAGCAACGATCCGGTTTATTTCGAAGGCAAGGATGTCATGCCGGATATCAATCGGGTACTGGGGAAAATGCGGACTTTCTGCGCCGCGGTTCGATCGGGCGAATGGAAAGGTTACACCGGCAAAGCCATTACCGATATCGTTAGCATCGGCATTGGCGGTTCAGGCCTTGGCCCTAAAATGGTTTCTACGGCGCTGACGCCTTATAGTTCCGGTTCTTTAAAAGTCCACTATGTATCCAATCTCGACCAAACCAATATCGTTGAAGCGTTAAAACCCTTGTCAGCCGAAACAACTTTATTCATCATTGCCTCCAAAGTTTTCAATACCCAGGAAACCATGATGAATGCGAAGTCAGCCCGGAACTGGTTTCTCGAGTTCGCGAAAGATTCCAAAGCGGTCGCCAAACACTTTGTTGCCATTTCGACCCACGCCGAAAATGTCATCAATTTCGGGATAGATCCCAATAATATGTTTGAGTTTTGGGATTGGGTGGGCGGACGCTATTCGCTCTGGTCTGCGGTAGGCTTATCGATCGCCTTATACGTCGGCATGGATAATTTTGAAGCGTTGCTGCAAGGCGCCCATGAAGCCGACCAGCACTTCCGCCAAACGCCGTTTGAACGGAATATCCCGGTCGTTATGGCATTGCTCGGCATCTGGTATAACAATTTTTTTGATGCCGATTCTCATGCCTTGATTCCTTACGACCAGTCCATGAGATATTTTTCGGACTACCTGCAACAACTCGATATGGAAAGCAATGGCAAAAGCATCACCATGGAAGGCGAAGCGGTCGATTACAGCACCGGTCCTATCATATGGGGACAACCGGGAACGAACGGTCAGCATGCGTTTTTCCAGTTAATCCATCAGGGCACCAAGCTGATTCCCTGCGATTTCATGGTGGCCGCAAACAGTCATTACCCTCTGCCGGAACATCACGACATGCTGGTGTCCAATTATCTGGCGCAACCGGAAGCATTGATGAACGGAATCACCGCTGAAGAAGTGAAACAAAAGCTGACACCAGAAGAACGGGGCGATCCCGTCCTGGTCGCCTCCAAAGTATTTGAAGGCAATAAACCGTCAAATTCGTTCCTTTTCAAGCAATTGACCCCAAAAACCCTGGGCTCATTACTGGCATTCTATGAACATAAAGTATTTGTCCAGGGCGTCGTCTGGAACATCAACTCATTTGATCAAATGGGCGTGGAACTGGGCAAGGTATTGGCAAGAGCGATTTTACCGGAGTTGAAGAATCATGAAAAAATCACCAGCCACGACTGCTCGACCAATGCACTGATCAATACCTACAAGGAGTATCGGGAATCCTGATCCTCATACCCCGACTAAAAAAAACCGATACTCTGGCGGAAGGTTGAAAAGCCATCTGTCAGCGTCTGGCTTTAAAAAAATCCTTCAACACATCCGAACATACCGTTTCCAGCACGCCGCCTTCCCAATTGACCCGATGATTTAAAAAATCGGCATCGCAGAGAGTGAGCGCATGACAAACCGCTCCGCGTTTAGGATCGAAGGCTCCAAACACCAGACGCCTGATACGTGCATGACTGATTGCCCCCATGCACATAACACAAGGCTCCAGCGTCACATAAAGAGTCGCATCGACCAGCCGGTAATTCTCCAACGCCAAACCTGCCTGGCGCAGCGCTGTTATTTCAGCATGAGCCGTCGGATCATGCGTGACGATCGAGCGGTTCCAGCCTTCGGCAATACACTGCCCCTCTTTAACGACAACCGCGCCGACCGGCACTTCGCCTTCCTGCTCGGCCCGTTGCGCCAGACGGATGGCATGGCGCATCCAGGCTTCATCAGCCTTATCCGTTATTCCCATTCGATGGTTGCGGGAGGCTTGCCTGAAATATCATATGTCACCCGGGAAATGCCCGGCACTTCATTAATAATGCGCCGGGAAATCAGATCAAGAAAGTCATAAGGCAAATGCGCCCAGCGAGCGGTCATAAAATCAATTGTTTCGACGGCGCGTATCGCAACAACATAATCATAGCGCCGGCCGTCGCCCATCACGCCGACCGACTTGACCGGTAAAAATACCGCGAAGGCCTGACTGACTTTATGATAAAGATCATGGCGATACAGCTCTTCTATGAAAATTGCATCGGCCTGGCGCAATAAATCCGCATAGTCCTTTCTAACTTCACCAAGAATTCTGACACCCAGGCCGGGTCCTGGAAACGGATGACGATAAACCATATCGGCGGGCAACCCCAGTTCCAGCCCCAGCTTCCTCACCTCGTCCTTAAACAGCTCGCGTAACGGCTCGACCAGCTTCAACGCCATATTTTCCGGCAAGCCGCCGACATTGTGATGCGATTTTATCAAATGGGCTTTACCACTTTTCGAGCCCGCGGACTCAATCACATCGGGATATATAGTCCCCTGCGCCAGCCAAAGGGCGTCGGTTAACTTCCCCGCCTCCTCGTCAAATATGTCGATAAACAGACTGCCGATAATTTTGCGCTTGTGTTCGGGGTCGGCAACGCCGCGCAACGCATCCAGATAACGCTGCTCTGCATTCACACGGATGACCTTGATACCCATATGCTCGGCAAACATGGCCATAACCTGGTCGCCTTCATGCAGGCGCAGCAAGCCGGTATCAACGAAGACACAGGTCAGCTGATCGCCGATGGCCTTATGTAATAGCGCCGCCACTACCGACGAATCGACGCCTCCGGACAAGCCCAATACCACTTGGTCAGTGCCGACTTTGGCACGCACCGCCTGAATACCGTCGTCGATTATGTTGTCCGCTGTCCACAACGCCTCGCAGCCGCAAATATCCAACGCGAATCGGGACAATATTCGCCCGCCCTGCTTCGTATGCGTCACTTCCGGATGGAACTGCAAGCCATAATAACCTCGTTCGTCATCGGCAATGCCGGCAATCGGAGCGCCGTCCGAACTGGCAATCAGCTTGAATCCGTCGGGCAATGCAACGACACGGTCGCCATGGCTCATCCACACATCCAATAGACCATAGCCTTCCGGGGACAGATGATCTTCGATCCCGGCCAGCAATCGGGAATGTCCGCGAGCCCTGATTTGGGCATAGCCAAACTCCCTGTGATCGGACGATTCGACCTTGCCGCCCAGTTGTTCGGTCATGGTTTGCAGACCATAACAAATGCCCAGCACCGGCACACCGGCTTTAAACACGCATTGCGGCGCTCTCGGCGTATGGCTGCTGGTCACCGTTTCCGGACCGCCGGACAGGATGATCCCATTTGCCGAAAATTTCATGATGCTTTCGTCGCTGGCTTCGCACGAGTAGATTTCACAATAAACACCAATTTCCCGAATACGACGAGCAATTAACTGGGTATATTGCGAACCGAAATCCAGGATTAGAATTCTGTCTTTATGGATATTTGCGGGCTGCTGTGGCATGACGATAAAACTCGATGATGATCTGCTAAAAAACAAAGGGCTCCGATGAGAGCCCTTATGCGCGACTTAATGGCGGATGTTATTCCATGCGGTAATTGGGCGCTTCCTTGGTAATCGTCACATCATGGACATGGCTTTCCCTCATGCCCGCGCTGGTGACACGCACAAACTGGGCTTTTTCATGCAGCGCTGCAATCGTTTGACTGCCGGTATAGCCCATGCTGGAACGGATGCCGCCCAGCAGTTGATGAATGACCGCCAGCAAACTGCCTTTATAGGGCACCCGGCCTTCAATACCTTCCGGCACCAGCTTTTCAGTCGAATCGGTTTCTTCCTGGAAATAGCGGTCGCTGGAGCCTTGCTGCTGCGACATCGCTCCCAAGGAACCCATGCCGCGGTAGGACTTATAGGAACGCCCCTGAAACAGTTCCGTCTCTCCCGGAGCCTCTTCAGTACCGGCAAACAAACCGCCCATCATGACGGCATAAGCACCCGCCGCGAGGGCTTTGGCGACATCGCCGGAATAACGGATACCGCCATCGGCAATCAAAGGCACTCCGGTTCCTTTCAATGCCGCGGCGACATTGCTGACCGCGGTGATTTGCGGTACACCGACGCCGGCGACGATACGCGTGGTGCAGATGGACCCTGGGCCGATACCGACCTTAACGCCGTCTGCGCCCGCTTCAACCAGAGCAAGCGCGGCTTCTGCCGTCGCGATATTGCCGCCGATGACCTGAATATTGGGATAGTGCTGCTTTACCCAGCGCACTCTGTCCAAAACGCCCTGGGAATGGCCGTGCGCCGTATCGACAACAATAACATCGACGCCTGCCGCAACCAGCGCGGCAACACGATCTTCGGTACCCTGTCCGGTCCCGACCGCCGCGCCGACGCGCAGCCGTTCCTGCTCGTCCTTGCAAGCTTGCGGATAATCCTTGGCTTTCTGGATATCCTTCACGGTAATCATGCCGCGTAAATGAAAAGCGTCGTTGACCACCAGCACCTTTTCGATACGATGCTTGTGCAGCAACTGGATGACTTCTTTGCGATCGGCGTTTTCGCTGACGGTAACCAGCCGTTCCTTCGGCGTCATGATCTTTGACACAGGCTCATCGAAGCTTGTCTCGAATCGCAAATCCCGGCTGGTAACAATGCCGACCAGTTCATCGCCCTTGACCACAGGCACACCGGAAATATTTTTGGCGCGCGTCAGGCTGATGACATCGCGGATGCTGACATCCGGGCCAACGGTAATCGGGTCCTTGATCACCCCGCTCTCGTATTTTTTAACATGCCGGACTTCCCGGGCCTGCTGCTCGGCGGTCATATTCTTATGAATAATGCCGATGCCACCCTCCTGGGCCATGGCAATTGCCAGCCTGGCTTCGGTAACGGTATCCATCGCCGCTGAAACCAGTGGGATGTTAAGGGAAATGCCCCGTGTCAGCCGCGTCTTCATTTCTACATCGCGTGGTAGCACAGTAGAGTGCGCGGGCACCAATAAAACGTCATCGAATGTGAGCGCTTCCTGAAGTATTTGCATAAGCCACACCTAACAATCAACAAAGATAACCGAATATTATACTATTAATTAGTGTATTGTTTATTAAATTATATATAAATCCGACAAACTCCGGCTATCCGACAAAATCTCTGCAATTGATAAGACAATGCCTTTGTTTCTTTTGTTGCCGGACACGGCTTTGAAGCTAAAAAGATTTCGAAATTAGATTAATACCCTTTAACTCAACACTCGCTTCATTACTTAATCGCTTATCTTGTAGAAAAAATCAGGAGCAACCGGCTTAGTTATCTTCTGTATTACCCTGATTCAGCTTTCTCTGTGTTTTTTCCGTCAGCTCGCAGTTTTAATTCAGGCTTCCTCCGGACAATACATAGCGGTATTGCCCTTGCCGTTAACTAGCCGCTATAATTATCAACTCATATTAAATGCTAATCACTGCAGACTCTCAAGCAGAGCATTTACCCTATAAGATCACGCTCTTGCCGGGCGTAAAAAATCAAATTCAGCCGACAAAAAACCGCGCGGATGAATTGCGCGTTAGGCTCACGGACATTCTGCACTATATCAACCAAAGGAAAATCAATATGAAACCTGAGTTCAAATACAATCGCCTTGACAAGCATGACGTCGCCGTTCTGCTGGTGGACCATCAATCCGGCCTCACAAACCTCGTCCAGGATTTTTCGCCGGATGATTTCAAAAACAATGTCCTTGCCTTGGCCGATGCCGCCAAGTACTTCAATTTACCGACCATATTGACGACGAGCTTCGAGGACGGCCCGAATGGCCCGCTGGTCCCGGAACTGAAGGAACTGTTCCCCGACGCACCGTATATTGCGCGTCCCGGCAATATCAACGCCTGGGATAACGAGGATTTCGTGAAAGCCGTAAAGGCCACAGGAAAAAAACAATTGCTGATCGCCGGTATTGTCACCGAAGTCTGCGTTGCATTTCCGGCCCTATCGGCCCGGGAAGAGGGTTACGAAGTCTTCATCGTCACCGATGCCTCGGGAACATTTAACAAGACAACGAGGGATGCGGCCTGGACTCGGATGACTCAAGCGGGCTGTCAATTGATGACCTGGTTCGGCGTCGCGTGCGAATTGCATCGCGACTGGCGCAATGACATCGAAGGTCTGGGGACACTCCTCTCAAATCATCTCCCGTCGTATCGGTGTTTGATAATCAGTTATATGGCCGGAAAGAGCGCCGCGCAGAACTAATTGAAAAAGCAAGTAGCTCCGAAAGCGATAAGTACGAGAAATTTTGGTGAAATCCTGCATTATTTAAACCGACCTCTCAGCGTGGTAACATCGTCTGTGGCGGACTAGAATACCTGATCGCGCATTATGGAAACTACTTTTCGCTTGCGGCGGCGCGGCTTTGGGTGTAATTTCTTGCCCTGACATGGCGGTCGACGGGCTCTCCTCTTATCTATACGCCAGACCCACCCCAGACCCGGCCGATACCAACGATATCAACAGCTTTGCGAAGAAATTATGAGCAACATTTACGGCGATCAGCACAGGCTCTTGCAGCAAGAGTTTGACACCACAAAATTGGCCGACAGGGTCAAAGAGATCATTGTGTTAACGGAGATTGCGGACGACCATAAATCATTTATCGAAAGCCGCGACCTGTTCTTTCTCACCACGATCGATCACCGAGGTTACCCCACCTGCTCCCACAAAGGCGGTGCGCCCGGTTTCGTCAAGGTGGTGGACAACAAGACCCTTGCTTTCCCAAGTTACGACGGCAATGGCATGTTCCTATCCATGGGCAATATTACGGCTAACAACAAGATCGGGATGCTGTTTATCGATTTCGAGACGCCGCACCGGGTACGGGTGCATGGCACTGCCAGTATCGATAAACTTGATCCGTTAATCCAGGAGTTCCATGGCGCGGAACTGGTTGTGCGTGTCACGGTTACCGAAATTTTCGTCAATTGCCCACGCTACATTCATAAATACCGGCGCATACAACCCTCTAAATATGTCCCGCAGATCGGCTGCGAAACGCCATTTGCGCCACAATGGAAACGCATCGATGCCATACAGGATGTACTTCCGGAGCACGAAAAAGACATCGCAGAGAAACTGGGGGGAACTATCTCGCCGGAAGAATACGGAATACTCCTGATGAAGGGCGAAGGTTGACGGGCGCGATTCAAACCCCGCTTTGCACACCTGACGACAGCTATCCGCTATGCCTCAAATGCCAATTGAAACTTACCTTACGATGCAGTCGAAAGAAACAAACATCATGACCAAGTTTAGCTGGTTGAAGAGAACCCTCTATTTTTACTTGCTTCCAACGCTGCTCGCTTGCACGGCGCCAGGCTTGAGTACGACGACAATTAGAGAGTCCGCGCCCCAGGATATCCGTGCCTTTTTCAAGAGCAAGAATATGGACGTCGTCACCTTTCTTGGATACTCCGGCGCCGAGTATGAGAACAAGGCGTTGATGTTGGAGCAAGCCTCCCAGATTCTCGACCGGTATGAGCCGGCAAAAACCATCGTTAACATCGGCGCCACGCCCGAGGGTATTGGCGCCGTTTACGAAATCGCAAAGCGGAAGGGGTTCATGACCTCGGGCATCATTTCAACCCAAGCCCAAAAAACCAAGGTCACGTTATCTCCCTTCGTTGATGTCGTGTTTTATGTGAAAGATGACACATGGGGCGGATTCCTTCCCGGAACCGAGAAACTGTCTCCCACCTCGGCCGCGATGGTGGAAAATAGCGATGTACTCGCTGCAATAGGCGGCGGCGAAGTGGCCAGGGATGAACTGATTGCGGCAACACGGCTAGGCAAACGCGTTCAATTCATCCCCGCCGACATGAATCACCGGATTGCGCTAAAGAAAGCGTTGAAAAAAGCGCAACCAGCTCCAACGGACTTTCGTGGCGCAGCTGCGACCTTATACTAGACCCTTGTGATATTTCGGCGTGCGGCACACTTGAACTCATTTTAGTCATCCTCTCACCGAAAAGACCCATGATTCATACAGACAGTTGCCAGTAGGGTGCAGTTCGGATTGAAGTTAATATTGCCTGGCCAATAAAAGATTCGATCCGGTCAAGCGGAAACGGCAATGATCACGTGCCAAGCCTGGTAACAAAAGTTAATTTAATCATTAACATCCGAAATTAATACCCGTGTAATCGCATCGTGTTAATTTCTTTTCTTCTTTTCAACATATGTGACTGTGAATTGTTATGGACAAAAGGGTCATCCGGCATCAGATTGAAACGATCTACCGACAGGAATCGAGGCGCATATTTGCCACGTTGTTACGATTACTGGGCGATTTCGATGCCGCCGAAGAGGCCCTGCAGGAAGCATTCAAGGCCGCGGCGCAACACTGGCCGGAAGAAGGCCTGCCGGCTCATCCCCGCGCCTGGCTGATCTCGGCCGGACGCTTCAAGGCCATCGATCAAATCCGTCGCGAAACCCGGCTCAGCACGGCCAAGGAATGGCTGCAGACGCAATCGGAAGAAGCCGATGCCTGCATTGAGGAAAACGATTCTATAGAAGACGACCGCTTGCGCCTTATTTTCACTTGCTGCCATCCTGCGCTCGCTTCGGATAGTCAAGTCGCCCTGACCCTTCGGGAAGTGTGCGGCCTGACCACCGAAGCGATTGCGAACGCCTTTCTGGTGCCGCCCACCACCCTGGCTCAGCGAATCGTGCGTGGCAAAGCAAAAATCCGGGCCGCCGGCATCCCTTATGAAGTCCCTTCTTTCGACGCATTGCCGGAAAGGCTGGATAACGTGCTGACGGTCGTTTATCTGATCTTCAACGAAGGTTATCATGCTTCCAGCGGCAACGCCTTGACCCGTCCGGATTTATCGCAGGAGGCCATTCGGCTTGGACGCTTGCTGCTGGCTTTACTGCCCGATTCGGAAATCATCGGATTATTGGCATTGATGCTGCTGCATGAATCCCGTCGAGCGGCGCGCACCACGGCCGAAGGCGATATTATTCTGCTCGAGCACCAGGATCGCTCGCGCTGGGATAAAACTCTGATCGATGAAGCGAAAACGCTGCTCCAACAGGCGTTTGCCTTCGATCAGGTCGGAAGCTATACGATAGAAGCGGCCATCGCCGCCTTGCATGCCGATGCACCCGACACGGCCAGCACCGACTGGAACGGCATCGTTAACTACTACGACATGCTGCTGACTGCCTCACCGTCGCCGGTCGTAGAGTTGAACCGAGCGGTCGCCGTGGCCATGCATCGCGGCCCGGAGGCAGGGTTAGTCATTATTGAAGACATTTTCCGGCGAGGTAATTTAAACCACTATCCTCTCGCTCACGCCGCCCACGCCGATCTGTGCCGCCGTCTAGGACGAAATCAACAGGCCCGCAATTCCTATCAAAAGGCGCTGAATCTTTCCGTGCAGGAACCGGCGAAAAAGTTTCTGCGTCAACGTCTCGACGAACTTAATGATGATTGATACGGCCCGGTAAATCATAGCTTTCTACAACAATCAAACTCCAACAATCAAACTTTGCCCTTTTTCCAGATGGGCAGGATTTGCCGTATCAACAGTTTATCGGCCGCTATTTTTTATCGATAAAAAAATTTTTCGACTGTCGATTTGCCGGTAATCCAAACGACTATAGGGCAAAGAACATTTAATGTTGGAGTCAAGAGATAAACAGCGCCGGATCGTGTCTCAATAGAATTACGATGGCAAATCTCGCTTTCAATGCCTCAGCAAACTTACTCAGGAGTGAAACCATGAAATATCTTTTGCTTGTCTATGGCGATGAACAGGCCTGGACTGAACAAGAACGCAGCGAGTGCATGATCGAATCCACAGAACTTTGCCATGACCTGCACCGCAACGGCTGCTATCTCGGCGCCTCACCCTTGCAGCCTGTGTCAACCGCGACCTGCATCAAAGTCCGGGAGGGCAGGCGGCTGATCACGGACGGCCCGTTTGCGGAAACCCATGAACAACTCGGCGGCTATTTTCTGGTTGAGGTGAGCAATCTCGATGAAGCCATCGCCATTGCGAGCCGGATACCCGCCGCTACGAAAGGCACCGTCGAAATCCGGCCTCTGGTCGAACTGGCAGGCCTGCCGGAAATTTAGCCGCTTATTTGCCGGCCGCTTTGTCGAAAAGGCTTGTACCCAGCAAAAAATTGTTCCTTTCTCTTATTTGAACAACCCGTTGCGGCCTGTTTCCATCGGCTGCAGCATTTTTAAGTCATCGTAATTTTTTAGGAGTCAGTTATGAATAACAAAGAAAATCCCGCCGATTCAGCCTGCATGCCTGCCATTACACCGCATCTGGTATGCGCCGGCGCGGCCGAAGCCACCGATTTCTATACAAAAGCTTTTGGAGCCACCGAAATGATCCGGCTTCCCGCCTCGAACGGAAAGCTGATGCACGCCTGTGTGAACATCAACGGATCGGCAGTCATGCTGGCGGATGAGTCACCGGAACACGGCATGCTCGGCCCCAAGTCCCTTAACGGCACACCGGTAACGATTCATCTCAATGTCCCCAACGTGGATGCGTTTTTTAACCAGGCCGTCTATGCCGGCGCAACGGTGATCATGCCGGTTGCGGACATGTTTTGGGGCGATCGCTACGGCGTCGTCGAAGATCCGTTCGGACACCGCTGGTCCATTGCAACGACACAGCGCCGGTTGACGAAAGAGGAATTAGTTGTAGCCGCGCGTGCCGCAGAAAAAGAATGTCTCAAAAGCCAATGAGCCGTGAACCTGAACCGTTAAAAAATCTTTATCAGGAGCTAACATTATGAAAGTCATGGTTATGGTCAAAGCAAGCAAGAGTTCCGAAGCCGGGGAAATGCCGAGCGAGGAATTGTTGACCGCGATGGGGCAATTCAACGAGGAACTGGCCAATGCCGGCCTATTACTGGCCGGCGAAGGCCTTCAGCCCAGTTCCAAAGGCGTCCGTGTCCATTTTTCCGGAAACCGGCGAACCGTCATCGATGGACCTTTTATCGAAACCAAGGAACTGGTGGCAGGCTATTGGCTATGGCGGGTCGAGTCGATGGAAGAAGCCATCGAATGGGTCAAACGCTGCCCGAATCCGATGCCCGAAGAGTCCGATATTGAAATTCGCCCGCTGTTCGAAGCCGACGATTTCGGTGAGTCGTTTACTCCGGCATTGCGCGAGCAGGAAGCCGCTATTAAGGCAAAAGCCCTGGGGCTAGGGGCAGTCCGCTTTGAACATCAGGAAAAACGGGTGATAGCCGGCTTAAACGAGCACTATACATTGGCAACCCGCGGTAATATTCCCATGCAATGGCAGCGCTTTCTGCCTTATTTGGGCAACATTCAGGGACAAAAAAGCAATCTGGCTTACGGAGTTTGCCGATGCTCTGGCGACGATTGCAGTTTCGATTATCTGACCGGCGTTGAAGTCAGCGATACCGGCTCTTTACCGGCCGAATTTTCACACGTGCAACTACCGGAAGGCCGCTATGCCGTGTTTAGCCATTCCGGGCATGTAAGTTTGATCCCGCAAACCATGGACACGATCTGGATGCAATGGGCGCCGGACTGCGGGCTTAAATTGGGCAATTCGCCAAGTTTCGAACGCATTACCGAAGCGTTCGATCAGACCACGGGACTCGGCGGCATAGAGATATACCTGCCGCTGGCCGAATAAACACTTTTATCTCAATGGAGGACTGATCATGTCTTACGTCGATGGCTTTTTACTTCCCTTACCCACTACCAATATCGAAAAATACCGGCAAATGGCCGAGGCCTCTGGAAAAATCTGGATGGAGCATGGTGCTCTGGCATTTCGCGAATGCATCGCGGATGACATGACGGCTCATGAAATGGTTGCCTTTCCGGAACTCATTCAAATAAAAGAAGGTGAAACGGTGGTGTTTTCCTATATTGTTTTTAAATCCCGCGAACATCGCGATGAAGTCAATGCCAAGGTGATGGCGGATCCTCGGATCAAAAGTCTTTGTAATTCCGATAATATGCCTTTCGACTGCAAGCGAATGGCTTATGGCGGATTTAAAACTTTAGTTGAATTGTGATGCTCTTCTTGTTGCACACACATAACCTTACCGCCATTCCGGTTCCTGATATTAGTCAGGCGGGCTTGAGGATGTCGAGAACCGCCTGCGCCTGTTCGGCCGCTTCGCGCCCAAGATTGGTAAGGTAACCGCCATCTTCGTGGGTCACGAGACCTTTGCTGTATAGCCGCTGGGTCGCGGCAATGATGGCGGGATCTGCTGTTTTATGTACTTTGATGCCTTCCTGAGTCGTCGTCAGGTTATAACGAACCAGAATATTTAGCTCATCGACAATATCTTGGGTATAGGGCATGGAAAATCCTCCTCGTTGATTTAGACCTATAGCATATAGCTATTTGTAGAGAAGAAATACCTTTTTTGATAGTTATTTGCGCCGGATCAATAACGCAGACGGTAAAGACCTTTTTATTTTTGATCGATAATAAGAGGCTCGAATTGCAGCTATCAGCGCTAAAATCCGATTTTTTTGGCTCAAATCAAATATAAAAGCTCGGCAATGAGCCACGCAAAATCACTGATTGGACGATATTAAACCCGGCTCCAGCGGTTCCGCATTCAATTCAAAATCCATCCGCAGCCGCGTTGCTGCTTTTTTTACGTCCTTTTTGCTTTTATATGGACCCGCGATGACTTCATAAGTATTGTTTTTCTGGATTTTACGGGCAGGAATTGGCGGCCCCTGATGATTGAGCATCGCCGCCAGTTGCTGAGCTTCATTTTCATTATCGAAGCTCGCTACACGCATAGCCCAATCGCTTTCTTTGAGTTCTTCAACAAAGGGCTGTTTATATAACCGGCCTGGATGGGCAAGATGCAAAGCGCTTTGCTTAAGTTCTGCAATGTCCGGACTTTGCATCAGTACGGGCGTGGGTACGCCGTCTGCACGCAACAGAATGCTGTCGACTTTTTTCCAGTCAACGGCTACGCCTTTTTTATCGCTGATTTTATGCAACTGCTTTAATAACTGCTTTTTCAGCTTTTTTTTGCTGCCTGCCCATTTTGGCAGCGGTTCGTGGGCTTCCAGATAAAGCATCTCGTTATCCCATGCCACCAGATAAGGCTGATGGATGATTCGAACCGGCAAGCCGACTGATGCCTTCTTGAACAGCACTTCAATATCTTCAGGATAAAGCTGTATGCAACCGTGGCTGATTTGCATGCCGATACCATAGGGCTTGTTGGTGCCGTGGATCAGATAACTGGGAATTGCAAGGCGCATGGCATAAAGCCCGAGCGGATTATCGGGGCCGGAACGAACAACGCTGGGCAGCTTGTCGCCCTTAAGAGCATGTTCGCGGTGAATCGAGGGGGGCACATGCCAAGCGGGGTTAGCCGTTTTCTCCGCAATACGGGTCAGCCCCATCGGTGTGTTCCAGCCTTGACGGCCGATACCGACCGGGTAAGTATAAAGTTTGCCCGGTTCTTTTTTCGGATAATAAAACAGCCGCATGTTTGCCAGATTAAGCACGATGCCCTTGCGTGGCGCATCGGGCAGAATAAATTGCAGCGGCAACAGGATATGGCTGCCCGCCGCAGGCGTCCATGGCTGAATCGCCGCATTGGCTATGTTGATATCGTTATAGCCCAGCCCGAAATGCCGGGCTATATCGGACAGAGTATCGTTTTCCTGGGTGTCGATCGTGGCAAGTTGACCAACCATGTTTTGCTCGGATGCCAGCTGGAATTCGTGACTGGCAATCGTTTCGATTTTCGGCTTGACTTGTGATGAAACGACGGAGGACGAAGGGCCCTCGGCAAAAAAACCGTTAAAGGTCTGGCAACCACTCAAAAAACTGCTGAGCGAGATGACACCTGATAACAAAAGGGTCGAAATAGTTGATTTATTAGCTTTGGCCATAACGATAGAATCTGTCTCTTTGAAACTCAGCCTTCAGAAAGCTTAGAAGGCACAGTATAAAGGAAGCGGATTAAGTGCAGATTAAATTGTTTTTTATTATTGCAGACAAAGGCTTGTTAAATCAATAGAAACGCTGAGCTACTGCAATCGCAAACTTAAAGCGATCAATCAGGCAAAAATCTCTTCAAGAAAATTACATAGTGACTGCCATGAACGCCGGTCGGCTGCCGGCTGATAGACTGTGCCGAAATCAGGATTGTTGGCTACAGGGTTAGTAAAGGCATGCATCGTATTGCCGTAGCAATGTAATTGCCAGTCCGCTCCTGCATGAGTCATTTCCTGCTGAAAAGCGATTACTTGTTCGACAGGCACCATAGGGTCGTCATTGCCGTGCAAAGCCAAAACCTTGGCTTTAATTCGATTATTTCCAGTGTTGCCCGGCGCTCCCAATAGTCCATGAAAACTGACTACGCCTTTGATATCCGCGCCGGTTCTGGCCAGATCCAACACACACAATCCGCCAAAACAAAACCCGATTGCCGCAATTTTACTATCATCAACCCAAGGCATCAATTTGACTGCAGCGAGCGCCGCCTGACTCCGTTTTTGCAGCATGTCCCGGTCATCCATAAAAGGCTGCATGAGTTTGGCATTTTCTTCAGGTCCGGAACCCAGAATACCTTTCCCGTACATATCAAGCGCAAAGCCAACATAACCTAAAGCGGCCAGTTTTTGAGCTTTCTCCGCGACAAATCCATCCCGCCCGCCCCAGGCATGATTAATCAAAACAGCGGGCCGGCGGCCCGATATGGCATCATCAAAAGCGAAAAACGCTTCCAGCACAACATCGCCATCCAGATAAGAGACCGTATTCGATACGATTGCCATAAATCAATCCTCCGGATATTCGTTTGATTTTATCCTTCCGGTTTTCTGTAAAGCTTCGAGTAAGCCAACGGAAGCATCTTCCACCATGTCCAGGACCCGCTCAAAACCGTACTTGCCTCCATAATAAGGATCGGGAACCTCGCGCGTGCCCAAATGCGGGGCGTATTCGAGAAAATATTGAACCTTGCACTGATGGTGTTCAGGGCAAGCGCTGATCAATATCGAATAGTTTTCATCGTCCATCGCCAGCACATAATCGAACTTCTCGAAGTCGTCCCTATTCACTTTTCTGGCCCGTAAATGCGCCAACTCGATACCCCGTTCTTTTGCTGCTTTCTGCGAGCGTAAATCCGGCGGATTACCAATATGATAAGCATGTGTCCCGGCAGAATCGATAACAAAATGATGGGCCAAATCCTGTTCGATAATGAGTTTGGTAAAAACGCCCTCTGCCGTAGGCGACCGGCAAATGTTGCCCATGCAGACAAAGAGAACTTTAATTTTATTCATAATAAACAATAACTTAT
>CAZMRW010000062.1:0-27436 GCA_964568805.1 uncultured Methylococcaceae bacterium
AGTGATAGTTGCTATTTTCAAATCAAACTGATCAGCATTTAATGAGGCAGCTTCTTCAATAGTCAGGCCGCTGAGTAATAAACCGATCAGTTGTTTGCCTTTTAAGGTTGCGGCGTCAAGTAAAATTCTCAGTTCATCAATTGAAAGCTCCCTATAAAAGGGGCTTGCCAGGACTTTGTGTTGCTGCTGTTCCAATGGTTTCGCAGATGTTTGTTGGAAATTGATTATTTCCGAGGCCTGGGGGTACATATGGATACCGGAAAGCACAACAGATGAATGATTTTCCGGTTTTGGAGTCAAGTAGTCGAAAATCCATACCGAAAAAAGAGCCAACAAAAGTGACCCGGCAATTGCAATATTGGCATCGCGGCTATAATTAGGTCTTACCGGATCACTTGCCAGATAGGCTCGGTTGCTCACCGTAACTTGTGGATATTTTTCTCTGTGACTGGTTTCGATTTGGACTAATCGCTCTTTCGTTTCGCGGTAGATTTCTTCAAGTCCATCCAGTTCGTTTTTTTTGGTTTCATACTCGGCAAATTTTGAGGTAAATTCTGCCGCACGTTGTTTGTGTTCATTAAGTTGTGCACGAATTGCTTGTACTGTCTGTTGTGCGGCGGCATATTCCCTTTCGGCCTCAATCAGCACGATATCTTTACCGTCTCGACGCTTTTCCCCTATTTCTGATTCGAGTTTTTTGATTTGTTCCGGTATCACCTTTAAATTAGGTTGCAAGAGTAAAAAGTCGCGGGTAAATCGTTTATCCAGTTCAGCCAGTTGTTCTCGCAATTCCTGCAAACGTTTTTCAAGATTTTCCAGGCCTCTTTGCTCTTTATCAGGAACCACGGTTTGATGATTGGAAATAGCCGTTTTTATGGCGTCAAGCTTTGCTTTTGCTTTAACCTCATCCTCAAGGGCTTTGTTAAGGGAATTAGTTATGCCGTTAAGCCGGGCGAGTGATATATTTTCTTCTCGGCCGGTTGATAAAATATCATTTTTCATTCTGAAAGCCTCAAGATCAGCTCTCGCAGAATTAATTTTATCGGTCAGACCATTCAGTTCTACTTCAATAACTCGAGTCGTATTGCCTGTAACTTTATGGACCTCTTCAGCGCGTGCATCAAAATAAACATCAATCCATGTGTTGATGAGTATAGGCAATAAGAGAGGATCAGGACCTTCTGCGCGGAGTTCAACCAGGTTGGTTTCGGCAATCGGCACAACATCCAGAAAATTTCTGATATCAGTTACTGTAAACTGAGGGAGGGTGGCGGTATTTGGGGCTGATGCTTTTAGTCGCGATAAAATCTCGGCAACAATATCGTGCCCAAGTAACGTTTGTTTTTGAATTGCAACATGCTGAATATCGGCTACGCTACTATCGCGGTCAACAGCGGTCATTTCCGTGGTTAACAATGTCGCGCTGCATCTATAAATGGCGGGCCTGCTATAAGTGTAAGTAAGACCGATGGCAGCGCTGATCAAAAAGACCGTAACAAAAATAACGAATCTAGGAGAACGAAACCACGGACGATGACTGAAGGCCGGCGGAGAACTAACGGTGTTATGTGGG
Organism: uncultured Methylococcaceae bacterium; assembly: GCA_964568805.1. Classification (GTDB taxonomy): domain Bacteria; phylum Pseudomonadota; class Gammaproteobacteria; order Methylococcales; family Methylomonadaceae; genus CAZMRW01. The sequence continues at coordinate 1,574 of CAZMRW010000062.1, forward strand.
AAAAATTTGATTTGAGATGTGTTGTTTTCCATGGTCCGCTTTCCTAGATCAGTGAAAAAATATGACATGAAAGACAAAATAGTGTTCCTCATGCCACCAACGATACGACTTGCAAAAACCGGCCAGTGCTGTATAAATGGCGCTGGTATTTTCGAGCGTAAACTGGATGGATTATACAAATATTGATGCGTAAACAAGGTTTATTTTTTTCCTTGCTTGCCTCACATGCTTAGGGGGCTAGTATCATTGTAATTAAGCATTATAATAATAAATAGTAAAAAATGATTTTTAAATGGTCGCCCGTTGTATAAACCTTAGCCCCCCAAAGATAAACAATACAAGCAATCTAAGGGACTGCGTGAGCCTTATGCTCAACAACTTAATAATTTGGAGATACGTCATGTTAAAAAAGGCAATAATTTTTCTTGCTGTTTTGCTTATTGCTTCGTTGAACGGCTGCGCCTCGCTTTATTACCGTGAAGTCAAAGATGCTGATCTGGTCGAAGTTAGCTATGATGCGGTCGATACGCTTAAGGACGATCTTAAATTAAGAATACCCCCAGGTTCTCTGCTTATTGTCAGTACATTGCTCCATGTCGATGATTTAAAAAAGACTTCGTCTTTCGGGCGTATCATGTCGGATCAAATCGCATCCGCTTTTCATAATTCAGGCTACCGGATTATCGGCATGGAACTGCCTATCGATCTGTTCGTCATGGAGGAGGGCGGCACGCTGCATCTTTCCGATGAAACAAGAAACATGATCAAGCAGTATGGCGCTGCTGCAATAGTAGGTGGAGTATACGCCCCGGGAAAAAGATCCGTCTATGTTTCATTGCGCATGATTGATACGGTTAGTGCAAACATTATTTCCTCGACTGACCTGTCCGTTCCGATGGGTCCGGATGCAAAAACTTTAGTGGAATCCAAAGACGTCGGTTCAACCGGTGCGCGTTCTCAATCAGCAGAGACAAGTCCGAGCGATTCCGAACAAAGTGAAATGCCGGTTGATGAATCTGAAAAAAGCGAATCGCCCGTTGAGCCGGAAGTAAGCGAAAATACGCAGGATTTGAAAAATGAATTACAGTAAATCTGGCGCATAACCGGACCTGCCCGGCAACCGATGCTTTTTACTGCTCGGTTGCCGTCCTTGAATTTCTCTTACTCGAATGGCAATGATCCCATTTCCGCAAATAGTGCCGGGTGCTGATATTCTGGTTTTACCGAATTCTTGCCAAATAGATAAACTGCCTGAAAGCTGAAGTAAGGCTTGATTTCTTTTTTTCCGTCTTGTGAAAAACAAGAAGTGGCACATTCACTTTTTTTCAGACGGTTAGAAATATTACAAGATGATTTAGATGCTGTACTTTGGTACAGTATCTTATTAGTATGATTTCCGATAGCATGGCTTTAAAGAACTTTCTGCTTGACATGACATAATAGTTAGATTAAATAGTTGAAAAGTCGTCGGCTTAAGCCGATTCTACAAATAAGAAGGAGTGCTCCCGTGTCCTCGAAAAAAACCGATATTCCCGAAACTCAAGAAAAAATAGACCGGTCGAAAAGAAAAATAACCCAGGGGGGGTTGGCAGTCCCTGCTATTTTGACACTGGCGAATCGGCCTGCCTGGGGTGCGGATCTGTGTACTCCTTCTGGTTTTGAATCCGCACAAACAGGTATAGCATCTCATTCTACTTACTCGGTGAATCCAGACTGGCTGACTCCCGATCTGTGGAAAAGTAAAAACGCTACTACGACTCCGCCATGGCCAAGCGCTTATGGAAAACTTACGATGAATCTTACTGCGGCCACCCCCAAATTTGGGGAGGTTGATATAAATTACTGGTCAGGGTCTAGTACTAAGACTAAGTCGCAGATTGCTTCGGTTAGTCCAGCTGTTCCGTTATGGCTGTTTTCAAGTTTGGTGCCCGGATATCCGGACGTTAATTTGACTTTAAATGATGCCTTGTATCAACCGTGGGTGAAATTCATAGTGGCATCAAAATTCAATGAGACGATTGCTCCATTACCATTTTCTGTTGATGAGGCTATTGCGGCCGGTCCAACTTCTACGTGGTGGAATAATTTTTTTGCATCTTTCTATGCTAATTGCGTAACAGTATCATGAATCCATGTCTGATTTAAAAAACTCTCAAAATCATGGGTCGATAAGAGCGTTTTTTAAATTCACCTAAAATGATTTCCGAAAATCCTTTGATTATTTATATTAAATTAACAAGAAGAACACGGATTTAGAATATAGCAACCTGGACGAGGCGCTAAAGGTTTTTAATGAATTGACTCAGCAGCTATGACGCCTCATCTACCTCTTCTCGTCGAATTGCTCCGGCAACCGATACTTTTTTGCTGCTCGGTTGCCGTCCTTGAATTTCATTTACTCGGATGGCAATGAGCCCATTTCTGCATAATAGTGCCGAGCGCTGATATTCCTGTTTTACCGAATTCTTGCCAAATAGATAATGAGCCTGAAAGCTGAAGTCAGGCTTTATTTCTTTAATTGTCGTCTTGTGAAAACAAAAAGTGGCGCATTCACTTTTTTCAGACGGTTAAGAATATTACAAGATAATTCTGTTATTGTACTTTGGTACAGTATCTTATTTGTATGATTTCTGTTAATTTGGTTTTATGGAACTTTCTGCTAGACATGATAATCAATGTTAGGCCGAATAGCTGAAAAGTCGTCGGTTTTAAGCCGGTTCTAAACTTAAGTAAGGAGTGGTCTCATGTCCTCGAAAAAAACCGATATTCCCGAAACTCAAGAAAAAATCGATCGCTCAAAAAGAAAAATAACCCAGAGGGGATTGGCGGTACCTGCTATTTTGACGTTAGCGAGTCGGTCGGCGTGGGGGACGAATATGTGTACGCCATCCGGATTCGACTCCATTAATACCGCCGGAGCGCTGGTTTCAAATGCGGGTATGCCAATAGCAAATGACAATTGGCTTCCTCCGTCAGGATGGCTTACCGTAACACCAGAAAGCGTCAGTAAGAATGAGTGTAATTTTGCCCTTGGTGAAGATCGATGCACTAACTCTGTAAGATCAATAAGCGGCAATACGATTGCGTGTGGCGTAGCTTACGTTCACTATGTTGGGCCAACTTCAAATAAAAAAGATTATCAAGAAGTTGAAGGTTTTGACCTATGGCCCGGCGGATCTAATAAGACTTATGAATTCGTCACTACTGACATTTGTTGTTCGGGTCTAATCATATTTGTGAATCAATTGCTGGGGTTTGGAAGCACGACTCAAACAATTTATGATACACTGGCGTTGGAAAACTTAACAGCCTATCAGTTGGCTAATAGGCTAAATAACTGTGTGTCCCCTTTACCCGAAGCCATCCTGAATTCAACTAGCCTGTCGGATATTCAGAAATTCTATGCTTCTTGTGTCGGTTAAACATAACTTTCTAATGTTAAAAATTTTCTATGCAATACCGAAACGATCTGCCTGTTTTTGTCGCTCGCTGGGGAGATGAAACACTTGTTTACAATAAAGCCTCGGGCGATACGCACTGCTTTTCGGGCGTTCCGGAGAAACTAATTCTTGCCTGTTTAAGCGGGCAGGTGTGTGGCGTGGAAGATTTACAACGCTATGTGCCGGATAGTGAACCGGCATTTGATGAAGATAAAAATTATATTCAAAATTTTCTACAACAATTACTTAAACTAGATTTAATCGTACCCCTGTCTTAGTGATAATTGCAAATATCGAGTTTTCGGATATTTCAAATTGCCTGTCGAATGAAGGTTTGTCCCTTCAGACCGGGCCGTTTAGATTTTTAATTAAGAGCTGCATTCCTTCGATTGCAAAAAACGTATCCCATCTATATTCGGATTTTGGAGGCAATCTGCCCGGTTACAAGCGTTTTAACGATTTTCATGTCGGCGTTGAAACGCCCAATCTATTAAGAAAGCTAGTTCATAGGCAATCACAGTTTTTTTTTGACGGCAGTTCAATTGTGCATCCTTTTCCGCTACAGCACGCAACGGCGATGCTGGAATGGGGTATGAATTGGTGTATTTCCGCTCATATCAACACCTATTTGATCATTCATGCAGCCGTCATCGAAAAACAGGGGGTTGCCGCGGTTTTGCCGGCTCCTCCCGGGTCGGGGAAAAGTACGTTATGCGCATCCTTAATGCTGGAAGGTTGGCGCTTGTTGTCCGACGAACTGACGTTGATACGCCTCGACAATGTAAATGCAGTTCCAATTCCCCGGCCAGTCAGTTTGAAAAACCAATCCATCGAGATCATTCAAAATCGCTATCCACAAGCGGTATTCGGTGTAGTCTCATCAGACACTATTAAAGGTACGGTTAGCCACCTTAAGCCCACCGTGGACAGCGTACGCAACCAAACGATGGAATGCCCGATTGCATGGGTGATCTTTCCCAAATACTCCGAAAAAGCCGAGACTTCCTTAACGCCGCAATCGAAAGCACAAGCTTTTCTTGAAGTGGCCGATAATTCTTTTAACTACAGTAAATTGGGTGAGACCGGTTTCAATGTGCTGAAACAGGTGATCGACCTTGCGGATTGTTACCGTTTTGAATACAGCAACCTGGACGAGGCGCTAAAGGTTTTTAACGGATTGGCTCAGCAGCTATGATGTCTCGTCTGCCTCTTCTCGTCGAATTGCTCCGGCAACCAGCGATACTATCTGAACTGACCGAAAATGACTGGGACATCATCGTTCAGCAAGCGAGAAGATCGCGGCTGTTGGCGCGGCTATACTGGCGGGTGAGACAGCAAGATGGTTGCGTTTCAATTCCTGACACGGTGATGCGGCATTTGGAGTCGGGATGGGTCGAATCAACCAAGCAGTACAGGGATCTGCTCTGGGAAATTAGAAAATTGCAAGCCGCTTTTCGCGAGTTGGGTATCCCTTTGCTTCTGTTAAAAGGCAGCGGCTATGCTATCTCAGGCGTGCTGGCATCACAAGGGCGTATTTTTTCAGATATCGATATCCTGGTGCCAAAAAAAGATATTGAAACAGTCGAAAAGGCGTTGATGTTTCACGGCTGGTTTGCCACCGAAAAAGACGCCTACAATCAAAAGTATTACCGACAATGGATGCACGAAATCCCTCCGCTACGCCATGTCAAACGAGGGAGTGTGGTGGATTTGCATCATAACATCTTGCCGCTGACCGCCAAGGCCAGTCCCGATGCCGGTAAATTGCTTGCCGATGCCCATTACGTAAAAGACTACCCTGGAGTAAAAGTACTTAGCCGCTACGATATGGTCATACACAGTGCTACCCATCTTTTTTACGACGGGGAATTGGAGCACGGCTTACGAGATATTTCCGATCTCGATCTTCTGTTCCGTGAATTCTCGACGCAAGACGGTTTTTGGTGCCGTTTGATTTCCAGGTCTGACGAACTTAAACTGCAACGGCCGGTTTTTTATGGGTTACGTTATGCAAATCGGTTGATGAATACTCCGGTTCCCGAGGACGTGTTACGGGCCTTCGAAATAACCGGTTTGAAGGGAAAATGGTTAACAAAGTTGATGGACGCGCTTTTTCTGCGGGCACTGCTGCCGGATCATCAGAGCTGCGCCGATCGCTGGACCGGGATGGCGCGATGGTTATTATATGTTCGGTCCCATTGGCTCAGAATGAAGTGGTATTTGTTGTTGCCCCATTTGTTACGGAAAAGTTATCGGCGCATGTTGGGAAAGGATGCGCATTAAATTTAATAGCTACCTGTTAAAAATTCGCAGATTAGTAAAACTTCCCCTATAAACACCTTAATTTGGCTTCTTCGCCGAGAGGCACAACGCTGTTCTTTGCCAATTATTGGGAATATGTGTCACGCTACCCACAGGAGCGAGTCGGTGACCAATATTGCTTAAGACCGGTATATTCATTGTTAATGCAAGCCGAAAACAATGTCATTCCTAAGCAGGTTAATATTCTCACAAGCAAGAATGCCACTGCAAATACAAATTTCGGTATCGCCGAAGTGTGCGGTTCCGCAGGCGATAGGCTGTAAAAGACGCGATTGCGATCCATTTGTCCGGGTTTATGGCGAGAAGAAGCGGCATTTTGTTGGGCAGCACTTTAGGGCGCGGGGACACTTTGTCCCGGCAAGGGGTCGGGATGAGACGATGATTCGAGAGTATCTTCGGCATCAGGAACTGGAAGACCAGCAAATTGAACAAATGAGTCTGTGATATTGAGCATTAATATCAAGAAATGTCCTAAAAATAGACAAGAAAATCAAAGAGTACCATGTCACAAATCAATAATAATCTGATGGCGCCCGAAAAACACAAGGCTCACAGATTTTGTGTCGCGCCGATGCTCGATTGGACAGACAAATTAAAATAACATAAATAAATCAACAATATAATAAATGCACAAAATAATTTGTGCATTTATAGTGCATTTTGAGATGGCCGATCGCTTTTAACCGGGTGGTCATAAATGAGCAATGAGCGAAGCGCCCCTTCAGCAGAAGAAAATAAAAATATATTGTTTTTACAAAAACAAGCAAATATAATTTATAAAAACAAGTTAATATATTTTTCAATAACAAGCAAATTGATCCATCATGGGCAGACAGCGTATCCCGGAAAACAAAAAATTAGCCGCTGCTTTGAGCGCATTGCATGATGTGCTGGGTTCAGAACTTGGGGTTGTTAGAGGCAACCAGCTTAAACAGTCTGAACGTGAGATTCTGCAAAAAAATGGCTTTTTGCAGGAAATTATCAAGGGCTGGTACTTTGTTTCCGATCCAACCGCTTCGCCGGGGGACACAACACCTTTCTTTGCAAATTATTGGGAGTATGTGTCGCGCTACCTTCAGGAGAGATTCGGTGACCAATATTGTTTAAGCCCGGAGCACTCATTGTTAATGCATGCCGAAAACAATGTCATTCCTAAGCAGGTCAATATTCTCACTAGCCAGAATGCCACTTATAAAGTTGATTTGTATGGCGATTACTCACTATTCATTTACCCAGGCAAAGCGGCTCAGGATAAATCATTAAAACAAATGTTACGCGGCGTTTATTGCTTGACGACGTCAGTTTGCCTGACGGCATTGGGGCCGCGTTTTTTTCAATCGCATGCCAACGACATCCAGATTGTCATGAGCAAGATCGGTGACCCATCAGAAATTGCTGTTTTAGCGGATTTCAATGCGGCCGGTGTCGGTAGACTGATCGGCGCTTATCGACAAATAGGCGATGAATCTTTCGCCGACGGCATTCAAAAACAGTTGGATGGCTTGCCGATCAAGGTAGTAGTTACCGACTCACCGTTCGATCAAAACCCCATATATCACTTGAACGCTCGAAATCGCCATGCCTTGTATTCCAGGATCAAATTGTTATGGAGCAAGCATCGAAATACAATCTTGGCGTACAAACCAAAAGTTGATGCAATCGATGTCGCCCAGGATCATTATCTGGCTGCCATAGAATCATTGAAAATCGAGGATGCCTACCACAGCTTATCCATCGAGCGTTATCGAGTAACCCCAGAACTCATCCAAAAGATTGCTGATGGTCAATGGAATTCCGATTCACCGGAAGACAAGTCCCATATTGCAGCCATGGCGGCGAAAGGTTATTTGCTCGCCTTCAGTCTCGTTAAAGGGTGTGCAGGACAAGCTTATGCACATCAGCGAGCAGCAGCAGATTTGTTTGTGGACTACCATCAAGCCTGGTTTCGTCAGCTATTTGCACCCTCAGTCGATGCCGGCATATTGAAGCCAAGTGATTTGATCGGTTATCGTCGGCATATGGTTTTTCTGCGTGGGTCATTGCACTCACCTCCACACTTTGATCATGTGCTGGACGGTATGGAGGCGCTCAAGGAATGTATGGCCGATGAAGGTGATGCGTTCGTTCGGGCAACATTGAGTCATTGGTTGCTGGGATATATTCACCCCTTTATGGATGGCAATGGCCGGATGGCACGCTTTACCATGAACCTTATGCTGGCCGAGGGCGGCTATCCCTGGACTGTCATTCGAGTGGATGATCGCGACGCCTATATGCAGGCGTTGGAGATCGCCAGTGCAAAAGATGATCTTGAGCCGTTTGCGCGGTTTCTGGCAGATCAGATCGTACTTGCACTCAGCAAAATTGCAAAAATCGACTGCGATGCGACGGGCAAGACGTGAAAAATATCGGGTTACGACCTTGATTTGGCGTACCACAACAGATCAAAAACCGTTAAAAGCATGCCGGGGTTGAAACTGTGTTGAATTACGTAAATGCTGAACTAAATTGCGTATTCCACTCCAATGCGTCCACCCGGAATTATATGAAGCAGCCAGCTATAATTTTACAGCAAACAAGCCACCGAAAATCGCTTGAAAGCGGTTGCTGCCAAATATCAAATTTGGAGTTCGCTGATCGTCCCAGTCCGGCCATTATGTAGAGTATCAAATTATGAGCAGTGGCGTTACGACGGACAAGCCAAGCTAGATTTTCAGAGGCTCACAGGCTAGAGAGCAGGTAAAGCCTTAACATATTTCTGCTGGTGAATCTTGCCACATTGTTGCTCTTAAACGCCGCCGTCAGTAGAACATGACGTAAAATCAGGTCGCTTAGGGTTTGATTAAAACGTTACATCGCAAGTGCTCCACCAGATGCATTGTTCCAGTTCTGCAAAAAGGCAGAAATTATGTAAGAGAAGAATATCAAAGCAGGATGTCAATCGTTCATTTTCCCCCAGGTTTGTTTGGCTTCGTCTAATTTTTGGTCGATAAATTCGGCTAAGGTCCCAGCATCAACAAACCAACGAGACTTTTGCCCCCCAATTCGAACACAAGGGAATGGAAGTTGTTGTTTAGCTGCTTTGTTTTTAGCAGTTTGCACATCAATGTCTAGGAACTTTGGGGCAACCAATTCTAAAGGGATCTGTGCTGTGCCAAACTCGGCCAATAAAGCGAAGTAGGTTGATACTTTCATAGGAGTATTTCTTGAGTTCAACTTTTACAAACACAGCACACATTATGCTCCAGTTCATTATTAATTAACTTCGCACTGCGACAATGGCTACAACGCACTAATTTAAGAACGCCGGCATCTAGCCACTTTGAAATTGCCCAAGCATCTGAGAAATCAAGCAGTGGATAGGCGTTTGATACGGATTTGATATACGAACAGTAACGCCGATAACCATTAATCACACGTCTTGCACAGTGTCGACGATTCTCAAGTCGAAAAAAAACAGCGCAAAGCGTCGCCTCTTTAAGTTTTGAAAAACTTTTACTCATAAATTGAGGCGACGTTCTTATCGGACCACTCGATGGGGAGCGCTGATGCATTTCCACAAACGCCTTGCGAAGAATTGCGGGTGACAAACCAGTTTCCTTGACTACGATGGATATCCGTGGTTTAAGAGACAGTAGTTCCACTGCTAAGGCGTATCGATTAAGCGCATCCAGGCTCATAGATATCCTCTAAATCGCCAACGATATTTAAAAAGATATCAATCTCAGACGCATCAAGTGCAACCAATTTTGCTGTAAATTCTGGAGAAAATCGTGGTTCAAAACAGACAATACCGGCATTGGCAATCCGACGAATCAGCTCAATGTCCATATTTGCAAAGAGCTCTGCCATGCTGTTGTTGATACCAAAAATAAGATGTGCCGTCGAACGATCGCGTCTTGATAACTCCCTTGCCTTGATCAGCAGCTCACAGGTTAAGTCCGATATATCCCCGAATGACCTTGTCTGACGCGCGGCAAGTTTGTCCATATAAGTACTTGTTTGATCACAGGCTGCTTGATAAGAAGAGAGGTGTTCATCTTTGAGATTGATTAATCTCAGCCTATTATCTAGGGCATGACTGCCAAACTCGATGACGAGGGGAAAAATAAAATCCTGAAAAAAAAGTGGCGAGACATTTGAAACACCGTCAAAGTCAACCAAACATTCATCTTCTGAATTAATCAGTTTTTCTGTAATGATTTTGGAAAGCCGGGTGCCTTGATTAGTCAAGATGTCACGCTTGAAAAGGCCTTTTAAACAAATCATAAGTCATCCTTGTTCAAGGGTGTTTCGATGGGTGATTTTTTCTTTCTTTTCGTCCTATGTATCCGTGGCCGTGTGTGTAATTGCTTCCATTTTTGTCGGCCTGTAGAGTCGGAAGTCGCGTCACATAGCGGACAGAACTTGTATGGGTCTGGAAATTCTCTGATAGCGACATACGTTGAATGACATCGACTGCACGTCATGCCGCAAATAGTTGACATGCTAATCTGCTGACCTATATGCCAAGCTCTATTGATGTTCAGAATCTTTGGTTTGTCCATCAACGTCTGTTCGTAAAGCGTGTAAGCTGCTAGATAAATTTCGCCCTTGCACGCTGTGGTGTTTCTGGAAATTTTTTGAAAAATGTTGAAGTAAATCGATGCGTGCAGGCAGTTCTCGGGTGACTTTGTGATCCAGTCAGGATCGTAGGGCAATAAGCCGGCCTTAGGTCCGTGGCCGTGAATTTCTTTATGAAACTGGAGCGCTGATGCCTTGGAGATTTGGCATACCGATCTGACTATCGAGGGACGGCCTCCTTTTTCTATAATGCCTTTAGCCAGATCCAGTTTCCTTTTTAGTCCCAAAATGTCGCTCTCTTTTGGTGTTAGTCGCAGATGTGATTCCGTCATTTTGCCAAGCTCCCTTTAGGTATGTGTCGTCACCGGCAATAAAGCGGCAAGAATGTTGGGTGGAGTGGTTGATGGTGTCGCTAGGACCGGTAATATCGTAAATACGGCTCTACCGCACTCCGCCAGTTCCTTTAGATCCTCAAGCGACATGCACGATATTCTCTCGATTTCCGCAGCATCCAGATTGAATTTCCAAATGGCATCCATAGGATGATGCCGCGCGCATTCACGAACCACCATCAAAAACTGGAAGTTAAGATTTTTTAGATCGTCGTTAACAAGATTCATGTTCGTTTATCCCGGTAGTTGTCTGATTAAATTTTGAATGAGAGCAAATGAAAGACATAGCTCGAAAGATTGCAAAAAAACGAACAAACCTGCGCAACTATTGACTTGTCTGGCTTGTGGCTCATTCAAAAAACAAGCATAGGGATAAAAAATAATGCAAGGGCTCAAAAGGGTAAAAATCGATATTTTTTTGAGGTTTTTGAAAAAATTAAAGCGTTAAACCTCAGTCCGCGTTTCGAAATCAAAAGAGGCCGAAAAACCGCGTCTTTCACCCCGATGTAAAAGATTTTTTTCTCGTAAGATTTTAGTCACGTCAACCGTGAGGGAAATTTATGAGAAAAGTCGTTGTAAAAAAAGGGGGGCAATAATGCGTAGCTTTTATGGCTCCCACGCTGTCGCGGCGTCGTTGTCATCAAAAAAATCAATCACTAAAAGGATAAAACCATGGCAATACCCTTGATGAAAGGTGGCAACATCAGCCTGAGCAAAACCGATCCCTCCCTGAAAAACATCATCGCCGGATTGGGTTGGGATGTTAGAGAAACCGACGGGGAAACCTTCGACCTCGACGCATCCATCTTGATGGTCCAAGCGGACGGAAAAGCGCGATCAGACCGTGATTTCATTTATTACCATCAGAAGGATTCTGCTTGTGGTGCCGTGCATCATACCGGTGACAACAGAACCGGAGCGGGTGATGGTGACGATGAATCCATGCATGTATTTCTCGACAAAGTGCCGGCTGAAATCCACAAGCTGATTGTTTGTGTGTCTATTTACGACGCCGACAAAAACAAACAAAATTTCGGTCAAGTCTTGAGTGCCTTTATACGACTGGTTAATAAAGATACGCAGCAAGAAATCACCCGTTATGACTTGAGCGAAAACGCATCAACTCAGACCGCGATGATCTTTGGCGAAATTTACCGTTATGAAGGGGAATGGAAATTTAGAGCCATAGGACAAGGTGTTAAAGGTGGCCTTACAGAATTAATCAGAATGCACGGTATCGATGCATGAATTCATTAATACCTTTCAAACTGTTGTTACTTTTGTTCTCCTGTGCCCTCTGTGGCGCTTTGGGCGGTTATTACGCCGCCTCTTTTTCGCCAATCCCCGCGCAAATCGCCGTGGTTGATGTTAAGGCGCTGGTCATGAAAGCGGTCGAAAAAAATGCAACTCAGACGGAAGACGATGCCAAGGCATTAACGGCACGAGTGAAAGCCACTACCGATAAATTGGTTCAACAGGGTGTCGTTGTACTGGATGCCCAATCTGTTATTCACGCACCCGAGGAAGCTTATGTCAGCATTGAGTGACCAACAACCTTTAACGCTTGATCTTTTTATTGAAAGAAGCAAAGCCTTTGGCCCCGGTCTAGTCAAGCATCTCAGGTCCCATGCCATTACCTGGGTACTGTTGATTTCGCTTTACGGGGTTGTTCACGCCAACTACCGGCTGGCTATCAATCAAACGCCAAGCCTGCCTTACACCCTGTTTCTGATTGGTCTCGATGACACCGTGGAAACAGGTGGACTGATTGCGTTCAAATGGCACAACGGCGATCCCTATCCAGAGGGATATACGTTCACAAAACGACTACTCGCGGGCCCTGGCGATATTGTGACCAAAAAGGGCCGTGACTTTGTTGTGGGCGATCGAACGCTGGTGGGGAAAAATATCGGATTAAGCCTGAAAAAACTGTTCCCAAACGATGAGCTGCGGGAAGGCAAGAACACCCTTCAATTCAATAAATACTTCGTCGCCGGCGACCATGAATACAGCCTGGATTCGCGTTACAACCTGCTCGGATTAGTGGATAAAAAAGATGTCATTGGCCGTGCGTACCCGATTTTCTAGTCGTTTCCTTGTAGTATTGATGCTGCACCTGTCGTCCTCAATCGCAAGTGCGGGCGAGGACGATTTTTTTATCAAAGAGATCATGAAAGAACAGCAACCCAACATGAATCGTCAGCTTCCAGATTGGTTAAAACCCCAACCGGCGGCACTCAGTCCGGTTTTTGACCAGCTATTGCGCGAAGGAAACAATGGACGCCAAATCAATAAAGAGGGACTTGTGAATATTGAAAAATCACAAAGTACAGGAAAGCCGATACAAGGTCGCTGGATATTTGTGTCAATGGGCATGCCTACTCAGGAACTTAAAGCAGCCGCACTGGAGGCTTCTACGACAAATTCAGTATTGGTGTTCCGTGGGGTAGAAAAAGGCGGCGACACAGGCACCATAACACGCAGACTCTACCTGGTCGTGAAAGACATTAAGCCGGTACCAGGGGCTGTCATAGACCCCACGCTTTTCACCCGATTCAATGTGCAAGTGGTGCCGACGATGATTGAGACCAATGCGGATGGTGAAACGCGCACTGCTCGCGGATTACCCGGATACAACTGGATGTCCAAACAGGACGCTGGTGACCTCGGTCAAAAAGGTCCAGTATTCGGGATCGCAGAACCCGACATGATCGAAGAAATGCAACGCCGCATGGCCGAATTTGATTGGGAAAAAGAAAAGAAACATGCGATCGATAATTTCTGGGCGCAGCAAAAGGACTCAGTCAGTCTTCCGGTCGCCGACAAAAACCGTGAGCGTCGTATCGATACCTCCATTGTTGTTACACAGGACATTTTTCATCCCGACGGCAGATTGATTTTCAAAAAAGGCCAAAAGATCAATCCACAGGCCATTATGCCGATGCGTCATGCCTATATTCTGTTTGACGCCACCAACAAACGGCAAGTTGAAATCGCTAAAAAAATTGGCGACGAATTGCTTGCCAAGAAAAAACCAGTGGTCTACCTGTTTTCCAAGATGACTACAGATAAGGGTTGGGAGCATTACAACCAGACGACAGAGTTGATGAACGCCCCCATTTACAAGCTCAACAAAACCATCATTGAGAGATTCCAGATTCAGGCGCTGCCTTCGGTTGTTGAAGGACTAGGCGATACTATCCTGGTCAGGGAAATTGACGCAAGGGTGCTGAACTGATGCGAATTATTTTTACCCTTCATGTGTGTCTCGCATGCCTGGTTTTTCAAACGGCGCCATTAGCGCAAGACGTCACCACGACTGAAACGACGCAAGCTATCGACGCCACCAAACTACTGTGCCCTGATGCCGACTTTTGGGGAAAGAAAATGCTGACTGACGTCTGTTGGTCCTGTTTGTTCCCCGTCCGTTTGCTCGGCATGACAATTTTCGACGAGGATAACGATATGCCAGATGGAGCGACTGAAAAGTCATTTTGTACCTGTAGTGGCGACGAAGGGCTTCCTATGCTCGGTATCACGGGAGGTGCCTGGCTGCCGGCGAGATTGATTGAGGTTGTTAGAAAACCTTATTGCTCACCGATACTGGGTGGTACCTCATTCAACAGTGGTGTCAGGCTTTGGGGCGGGCATAAAGAAGTTGAGGGTGATGGCTCTGACAAGACCTATTACAACTATCACTATTGGGCGTTTCCTCTCTACGCCATCTTGCAGCTATTCGTTCAAAACAACTGCAATGCCGGAGGACTTCGCAATTTGGACATGATGTACATGTCCGAATTGGATCCGACCTGGAATATTGACGAACTTGCATTCTTCATGAATCCGGAAGCCGTTGTATTCGCTAACCCATTGGCCGTTGCGGCCTGCATGGTTGATTGCGCCACCACGACAGCATCAATGCCTATGACATCACTGTTTTGGTGTGCCGGTTGCTGGGGCAATCTGTATCCCTTTACCGGAAATATTGCTTCAGACGCATCGGCGCCCCGTGATACCAGTCTTTTAACAGCGCGAGTTCTGGCATCACTTCATCGCAAGGCCTTGGCGCACAAAACATACGGCGATGACGCCCTCTGCTCGGGTCAGCTATATCCCATGATCCCCAAGCAACAGTACAAGCTTAGCACTCTGTTTCCGTTGGCAGAAGCCGACTCGGAACATTTTGAAAGCACAGATGCCAGTGGTGTTATACACACTAAAATCCTGGATAACTGTTGCCACTGGATAGGCGAGTCAACTTTCAAATGGGGTGAGCATCGCACCATCCCAGGCACGGGCGAAGACTATGTCTACTTGATCTGGCGTTACACCGAATGCTGTCTTACCGGCGATAACGATCATTAAAGAAATTTGAGTCCAATAATGCGCTTTATAACAAAACCCATTGCTTCGGCGCTGATTGCTTGTCTTGTTCATAACCCAATAGCCGGTTTTTATTTATGGACCGGGTTGTTATTTTTTAAGCCATTCCCTGCATTTGCGGACGCATTTCTTGATCAAGCTGCCGAAGGCCAGGCCTTCGGTACCGATTTAATGACGGGCTATAGTATTCCCAACGTGAACAGCGCGACTGGGCAAATGACGCTCACCAATGGTCTAGTCGCCGGCCAAACAGTACAGCAAAACGAGCTGTTCCAGGAAATACAGCCGGGATCAATGGATGGCATTTCAGCATCCTATGGTGACGCGGCCACATTTGGCACGCATGTAAATGACGATCTCGGCTCACTCACGACAGGAACATCGACACATGCCTATGCCTATCAAACCCTGATGGGTGCCAATACATCGATGCCGAATATAGTCAACGATCCTGTATGGAAAACATCGGATGACATATATAGCCTGAAATCCCCATTAATCAATGACCTGTTTAATGGTTGCGAAAAGAAAACCAGTTTTTCCGAGACATCGTGCCCAATCCACATGGAGGATATGAAGACCTGCAAGAAAACGCTGAAGACAGAGAAATGCAGCGTCACAAGGTCCGTGTTATATAGGCCTGTTATGAGTTTTGCAGGCGGGGATGGAAATGTTACAAGCTGCGGTATAGGTTGTGCCTATATAAACGTAGGTACCATTGGGGACAACTACTGGTCAGGGTCGTGTGCTCACTATAACTGGAGCGCTAGTTTCACTATTTTGAGACCTGAAGCTGTTAAAAAAGTCACCGTTGTAAGGGTCATATATGATGACCAAACCAGAATATTTGCTAATGAAAATCCGGTTTTTACCGGCGGCTCAGGATGGGGCGGAAACTGTGAATTAAAAAGAAGCTGGGATGAAAGTCCAGGCACCGACATTACTGCCGCATTTAAAAATGCGGTAGCAGGCGGGACGGTAGTCATAAGACAAGAAACAATCGTTGGTGGTAACGGTGAAGGCTATTCTTTGATAAAGGTAGAAGCTGATCCGGATATTACTGAACAGTTCATTGATAACCCGGCCGGATGCCGACAAAATATGTTTAATGCCTGGCCTGTAGATGGAACGGCACCAGGTTTTGTATCAACAGGATCGTTAAACGATCAGGCGTCGACGGATTGGTGGGTATGCACAGATGCATCAAACTCTCGTGTAACTGGTTCAGTAACGCTTACTACACAGGATTGGGCACAATATTTATCCCCTATTTTGCCTGATCCACCCGCAACACCGCCGGCGCCTATTTGTTATTCAGCGGAAACGCGTGTCCCAGGGCATATTACGTTACCGTGCTTTACCGACAAGGACGGGTATCAGGTTTGCCCCGAATACGATTACAACCTGGACGAACATACCAGCTGTGATGAATTGACGTCCAATCCGCAGTGCAAATATGTTAGTGAAACTTGTGCGGATGGAGCTGTAAGTCCAATAACAGGAACATGCCAGGAATTCATTATCACTTATGACTGCGGCAATGACTCGCCAGCGAACTGCGATCAAGTAAATGACGGTGAAAAAACTATCTGCGATAGCGGTATTCGCTGCATGGGAGGGGAATGCGTCGATCAAAAAACCGAGTCGAACAAGGATTTTATTCGGGCGGCCACCGCATTACAAACGCTCAATCAGGCACAACAAAGTAATGGCTGCAATCCATCCACTGGCGATTGTGCTTTATTTGCTGGCGAGCCCATGGAATGTCAAATGGCTGATCTATCCATCTTGGGGCAGGTCGATTGCTGCAACATGCCGATCCAAGGCAGTTGGATCGATTACATGTGGTTGGCTACCAATACCTGGGAGCTGGCCGATACCTCTGTCGAGGCCTATTCCATCGCACAAAACGGAGCTGTTCTTACGGATATGGTTGGCGCATGGAATATGGTATCCGCCGGTTCTGTGCTTCAGGCGCCTATTGGCGTTATCACGGATACCTGGAGCGCCGTCACTGAGCCTTTCACATCCATGTATGATTCTGTAGCATCGATGCTGGGCGAGGAAATTGGCACAAATTTAGGCATAGAAGCCGCGAAACAACAAGTTGTGCAGTGGCTGGGGGAATGGGTTGCGTCTATATTTGGAGAAACCGCCGCATCAACATTGTTGGCAGCCACATCAACTACTATGGGGACAGTTACGACAACCACGTATTCAATGGCCGGATCAATGCTGTCTTCAATTATCACAGTGGTCGGCATTATTTATGCGATTTACCAGATCGCAAAAATGGTTGTGCAGCTGATTTTTGCCTGCACTGAGGAAGAAGTTAAACTAAATATGCTCAAGCAGCAACGATTATGCACCTCGGCCAGTGAAATTTGCAACTACTGCTCATCTAAAACACTCTTTGGCTGCGTTGCCAGAAAAGAAGCGTATTGCTGTTTTAGCAGTCCATTTTCCAGGATATTTCAACAACAGGCGAGGCCACAGCTGGGCATGACCTTCGGTGACCCTAAAGCGCCGACATGCGAAGGGCTTTCTATTAATAAAATATCCCAGTTGGATTTTGACAAAATGGATTTCAGTGAATGGATCGATATGCTGAAAATTTCAAATCAATTGCCTGAAGGCAGCCTGACAGCCAACTCAATGTACGATAAAGCCAACGTCACCAAAGGCAAACTGCCTAACACTCAAAATACTAACGCTCAAGATCGCTTAAATACCCAAACCCAAGACAGTGATATTGATGCCATCAGACAGCATTTGTTGGACAATCTTTGAGACTGACCAAAGTTTAGTCATTTTGTTTAAACGCCTGTATTAATCGGCTTCATAGGGCAAAGCCCCCCTATCTTTCGACAGGGTTATCCACAGATTCTGTGGATAACTTCGTTGCAATACCCGTAATGCAAATCAAAAGAGACCGAAAAACCGCGTCTTTCGACCCGACGTAATTATTTTTGACCGCTTAATATAGCAGTCATGAAAACAATAATCTTTATAGCAATCTCCATATTTTTTTCGAGTCCCGTTTATTCGAACCCCAGCCTGAAAAACAGCGTCTGGGGCAGCGCTGCGAGCTATGCAGGCATTAATGTTGCGACCTTATACAGCATTGCTGTCCAGGAAAGCGGAATGCGCTGGCATGACGGAACATTTCGGCCTTGGCCGTGGACGCTGAATGTCAATGAAGGGAAACACGGCATTAAGCCCGGTGCCAGGCGATACACCAACAAGCAAGCCGCAGAACAGGCGCTACTGCATTTAACCAGGCTAGGCATAAGAAATGTCGATGTAGGGATTATGCAGGTCAATCTGTATTGGCATGGTGACAAGGTAGCCAATGACACACAACTGCTTGACCCCAAAACCAATATCACCGTAGCAGCCGGCTATCTAAAAGATCTCAACACAAAAAATAACGTCAGCAAAACCGTAGCCGACTACCACGCCCCATCGAATTCGGCGCGGGGTAAAGCCTATGTGAAACACGTTAAACACTATGAGAAAATTATCAATGAAAAACTTCAATAAACTGCCCATCGCAATACTGGCCGTTCTGGTTGTTTCGGGTTGCTCAATGAACTCAACCAGCCCATTCAAGACAATTGGCGATGACTGCGAACAGATAATGATAACCGCCTATTTTCCTCCCGTTGTTGCCGATCTGGATTACAAGGACATTCAGGGCTCGCAAAACCAAGTGATTGTCCAGGGAGGATTTCAGCATGCGCTTTCTATTCCTGGAAAGGAAAAGGCGATTGAGCAAGCCGTAACTCCGCAGTTGCAGTCATTCGCGCTGGCACCCGTCACGGACAAGGCCATTCCGGAGACCGAAACAGTTTTTTTTGAGTTTGACCATGCTTCGATTCCGGTTTCCGAATTGGACAAGCTGAATAACTTCCTGCATCGAATTGATTCGCCCGGCCTTATGCATGTTCGAGTCGAAGGTTATACCGATTCGAAAGGCTCGGCGAAATACAACAACAAACTATCAACCAGGCGTGCCAAAGCCGTTCGTGACTATCTCGTCCAACACGGAATTCAACCATCAAAAATTTCACACAAGGGTTTTGGCGAAGGTTTGCCGTTAGAGCCTAACGACACCGAAGAGCATCGAGCAAAAAATCGTCGCGCTGACATAATTCCACTAACAGGTAACTGAAATGAAAGACATACCTAATTACCTTGACGACCCCCCACAAATCCTGTTCTGGGAATTCGACGAATTCATTCTGCTCGCCATCATGTTTGGTGTTGGCATCATGGTGAATTATCTCGCCGTAATGACGGTGACGGGGCTGGTTGGAATCAAGTTCTACCGCAAGATCAAAGACAGACAAGCCAATGGATTCCTGTTGCACATACTGTATTGGTATGCAGGGTTTGGCTGTTCAGAATCCCCGCCTACATCAAAACCACTGGCATTCATTCGACGATTCTTTTAGGACACAACATGGATTACAAAAAATTTGCCTCGACCTGGCTTAGCCTGCAGGCATCGAATCGATTCCTGAAGTTTGTTTGCATATTCCTGATGGCGCTGAATTTTCTGACACTGATTGGCTGGCTGAAAAAGGATACCGCAGTGATTTTAATTCCACCCGGTCTGTCAGAAAAATCAGAGATCGCCAAGAACAAGGCGTCAGAGGGCTACAAAAAAGCCTGGGCGATGTACACGGCGACGTTGATTGGAAACGTTACACCGGAAAACGCTAACTTCGTTCTGGAGTCGTTTGTCGGCATGGTGACCAGTGACATCAGATCAATTGTCACCGAACAAATTACTCAAGAACTCGAAATACTGAAGCAGGAAAAGGTGTCTTCAACGTTTGAGGTCGTCCAGGTGGCTTACGAACCAGAGACAGACAAGGTCTTTGTAACGGGGCGTAACCGTATGACTGGCGCAGGGGGTAAATCAACGCCAACCGACCAAACTTTTGAATTCAAAATTGATGTCCAACAATACTCGCCGATCATCACGCAAATGGCTTCTTATGCAGGCATACCCAAATTGCTAAGCGTTCTACAGAAAGAACAAACGAAAAATAAAGTTGAAGAAGAACGTCAAAAACTGATCAAAAATTAGGAGTTATCAATGCACGTAAAAACATTGCTTATTTCAATAGCCTGGGCATCAACAGCCTTGGCTAACGAACTTCCACCGGAACTTCCGTTTCAGGCCATTGATGGTAGCGGGTTAGTGCCTTACCAGGAAGGCACTGCCGGGGCGCAAAGCACCCATATCAATCCGAATCATCCGAATCAAATGAAAGAGCCGATGGTTAACGGAACCCCTGAAGTGCAGGATCAAAATCAACAATCCGCCGAGATAGCCGGGCCATCGGAACCCGCTCAAGCCCCGGAGTCCACCCCAAAACCAAAGAAAAGACCAAAAATTCTTGATAAAGCGCCTGAAACAATAAAGGCATCGGCTAAAGACAAGGCATTCGATATGAGTCTCCAGTCAGGCATCATCAAACCCAAACCCGGCAGAACGGAAAGTATCGTCATTGCCAAAGGTAAGCTCAATCGGATAGTTACACCGTATGCGGACCCCAAGGTACTGACTGTTGACAACGTAGAAACCAAGATAGATGGTTCGGCTGTTTATATCGCGACCGATTCCGAAATGCCTGTGAGTATGTTTATTTCCGACACGGAAACAGGGAATGCGGCATCTCTTCAGTTGGAACCTCTGGAGCTGGTGACGCCGGTAGAAATCAGAATTGAGCAGGATCCGAGCAAAGCGTCGCCAACCGAAGCGGCATCATCGAGAACGGACAAGCTGTTTCGCCAGGACTCACCGTATGTCGCGGAAATCAAAGCTATTATGCAAAACCTGGGTAAACAACAAATACCCCAAGGATTTACCCTGGAAGAAGTGACCGATGAACTTCGCACTGCATCTATTTGCCACGCTGCCAATTTAACCTTTATGCCCGGTCAGTTGCTGTCGGGACACGACGCCAGAATCCTTGTCATGATTGCGCAAAACAATGGACTGGCCGCCCGTGTTTTTGAAGAAGCCACTTGTGCGGGTGAAAACATTATGGCCGTTGCCGCGTGGCCGAAGGTTCGCCTGGAGCCCGGTGAAAAAACCGAGATATTTATTCTGATGCGCTTGCCGGAAGGAAAAAGCGGCGAAGAAGTCAGACCCGCCTTGCTGTGAACAACCAGGAGCCAAAAGTGATCGATCTTGAAAAGAAAACACCCAAAGAAAAATTGGTTTCATGGTATGAAACACTGGATCCCTCAAAGCGCAAACATCTCATACTTATTGGCGGAAGCGCAGCTTTATTTGTCGCGGCCGCGATTCTGATAACCGCTACGTCCGATGATAATGCAAAAAATTTCATACAAAAACCCAGAAAGGTTGAGTACACGCTGTTCAACGGCAAAAGCCCAAGGGATGTCTCAATCGATGCGATGGCCGGAAAAATCAAAAAGTTGACCGAAGATTTTTCGGATATCCGTACGATATTCCAGCGGCAGGAAAAAAAGATTAACGACGCCTCTGATTTGATCAAAATGCGATCTGACGAACTGGATAAGCGGACTGGAAAACTGGCTCAACAAACGACTGAGCTTTACCAAAAACTCGAAGACGCGCAGGACGTGTTGAAAAACCAGGTACCTCTGCCCGAAGTGCCCTTGGACGACAAATCAAATGGCAAGAGGAAAACAAGGGGCAAATACGAATCCGCACAACCAGAACTATTAGGTCAGCAGCCGCCAACGATGGCCGAGAACGCAGTGGCGCCTGTCGTAACAGGCCCTAAAATTCGCGTGGTAACCGGTTTCGGGGAAGACGGTAAAACCACCAACGGGGCCAATAACACGAATGGAACCAAAAAGACCGGCGACAAAAAAATAACCGAGTTCGTCAATATCAAAAAAACATCCAGTAATACTGGAGGGGCAGACATATTCTTGCCTGCCGGCAGTATTTTGAGCGGCACACTGGTGACCGGATTGGACGCTCCCACGTCAAACCAATCCAAACAGGATCCTTTCCCTGCACTGTTGCGGTTGAAGCATGAAGCCATTTTGCCGAATCGCTACCGGATGGATATACGCGAGTGTTTCCTGATTACCAGCGGTTACGGTGACCTGAGTTCCGAGCGTGCGTATATGAGAGCGGAACGCATCTCATGCGTGAAGAAAGACGGCGCCATTATTGAAACAGCAATGGACGCCTATTCGGTTGGAGAAGACGGTAAAGCCGGCATCCGAGGTCGTCTTGTCAGCAAAAACGGACAAATCATCGGAAACTCACTGTTAGCGGGTTTCGTTTCCGGTATTTCTCAGGCATTTGCACCACAGAGGGTGCAGTCGTATCAAACAAACGCGATTCCAGGTCAACCTCAAACATTCCAATATCCATCGCCTGAAATGTTGGCCGGTCAGGCGGTCATGGGGGGTGTCAAAGGCGCAGCCGAGCAAATTGCCGATTACTATCTGGAAATGGCGAAAAACATATTCCCAATTATCGAGGTTGATGCTGGGCGTAAGGTCGATTTCGTTATGATTCGCGGCATGTCTCTCAATCCTAAACCAAAGTCGGTTCAAGATACCAATTTGCAGGACGGAGTACGAAGCGCGAACAACATCTATAGCGGCAATCAGAATGGATACGGTGGAAATGTGATGGGCAGCAACGGTGTTCGGCACAGCGGAATGGGAAGTTTTGGCGGTGAGTACGGAGTTGGTTCGCGAGGGGCTTATAGTGGTTATGGACGTTAATTTTAGGTGAATATGATGATTAAAAAATTAGGAGTTTTAATAGTACTGATGGGAATCGTTGGTCAATCACAAGCGGCTGATTCTGAGGCCACGGCGCAATCGACAAAAGCAAAGACTGACGGGGAGATGGCGGCAGAGGTCAAAGACATTATGCGCAGTGTTGACGAGGTAAAAAGATTACCCGTGACAGGTCTGTCAATGATCAAGGCCGGGAATAATGCCTTCTTGATATCGGACAACGGCCATTTTGTAGTGGCCGGCAACTTTAAGCTGGTCGATATGTGGCAAGGAAAAATTATCGGCTCGGTGGGCGATACCCAAGGTATTGATAAAGTGGATTTGCGAAAAATAGGTTTAAATCCCACTGAACTTTCAACATTTTCGATAGGCACCGGCAAAAAGGAAGTGGTGATTTTTGTCGATCCGCAATGCAATTATTGTCACGAGTTGATCGTTCAGCTTGAGCCTCTGGGCAAAGAGTATGTGTTCAGGCTGGTTCTGATACCGGTATTGGGTAAAGAGTCGGCTGAAATCAGCAAAAAATTGATCTGCAACAAAGATAAAGCGCAATCGTTAAAAAGTCTTATCGCCAAGGATTATTCCAAACTCCCGGCACTCGTGCGTCAAGAGGGTGCTTGTGACCTAAAGCCCTTGCAGAAAGCGGTGGTTGCAACCAAGCTCCTTGATATTCAAGGGGTTCCATTCATTTTCCTGCCCTCTCATAACACCTTCAGAGGCGGGGCTAAATCATTCAAAACCTTACTGGAGAAAGACCTTGAAGACGAAATTAATGGTAGGTAAGCGCTTTTTGAAGCTAACAACCATTGCTATAGCTGGCATTTTGCAGGGTTGTTCCTTCATGGGTATTGGTAAAGGTGATTTCTCATGTCCTGGCGGAGTTGACGGGGTCCGCTGCATGTCGGCGCGGCAAGTTTACCAGGCTACCGAATCATCGGACACTGTGAAGACGATATCGGAAGACGACAAATCCGATGATAAAAAAAAACCGGACAGCGGTTCCGGACAATCGCATGCAAGTCAGGTTGCAATACCCAGTATCAAGCAACCGATTCCTATTAGGACACAGGCCAAAGTGATGCGGATATGGATGGCGCCATGGGAGGACGAAGAAGGTGATTTGCACGCGGACGGCTACCTGTATACGGAAATTGAAAGTCGCCGGTGGAATTTGGGTGATCAATTTAAGTCGCCCGGTGCCGCACAACGACCGCTTTCGGCTGCTACGCCATCGAAAGACGCGAAATAAACCAAGCCCCTCTCGAATCGTGTTGATATTTGAGGGCCGAATGGTAGAAAGCCCTTATTTTATATAGGCAAGGGCTTTTTTACATGGCATAAACAATTTCGTCGGCAGCATCTACCAAGGCTCCAAGAGTCTGGCATTAGTCCATTATGACAAGTGTCTTTTTATGCACAGTGCGTTGCCGCGAGCGAGATGCAGCCTGGGTTAGAAGCATCAATCCCGCTCGCGAGCTTTGCATAATTATAGCGATTTCAAGAACTGGAGCAGGGGATCTGGAGCGCGATACTGGAGTGCCTTCATACCGGGCTCCTGAAGTCTGGCCAGTGCCTGTTCTTTCATCGCCAAATCGGCTTCGACATACATGTACGTGGTTTTCGGGCTTTCGTGTCCCAGCCACAACGCGATCAAGCTGATATCGACTCCGGACTGCAACAGGTGCATCGCGGATGCGTGTCGAATGCAGTGCGGAGAAATGTGACGTCCGGACAAACTGGTGTTCGTTCGGGAGGCTGCGGTTGCCGCCAGACTCACGCGCTGAGCGACATTATTTCGCGTCATCGCTTGCCCGTCGCGGTTGGGCAACAAGGCCGAATCGTCTCCCATCTGTGGATTCAATCGCAGCCACGCCCGGATTTCCTGTATCGTCGATTTCCATAATGGCACCGCACGTTGCTTTCGCCCTTTGCCATGCAAATGGACGTAGGCTACGCCGTCAAACACGATGTCCGCCACTTTCACATTGATAATTTCCGATACCCGCGCCCCCGTATTGTAAAGTAACTCCAGTAATAAATGATCGCGCCGGCTAATCCAACTCGTTCCGGGTGATCCGATTATTGCGAGCATCTTTTCCCGTGAAAGAAATTCCAGTTTAGGGTGCTCGAAGCGTTTCATGGGCACGGCCAAGGCTTGCTCAATGATCTGTAAGGCTGATGGGTCGCGGTGTGAGGCGAACTTTAGAAACGCCAGTAACGCCGCGAGCCGGGCGTTGCGGCTACATACGCTGTTGTGTCGCTCCTGCTCCAAATGATTCAGGAAAGCCAGAATCAACGCCGGCGTGATGTCGGCCAGGTTCATCGCCGCCGGCCATGTGCCCAGATGTTGGTGGGCAAACGTCAAAAATAGTATGAAAGCATCCCGATATCCGGCCACGGTTCGGGGACTAAGCGCACGTTGCTCGACGAGGTAATGGGTAAAAAATTCCTGAACCAGCGCTGGGAACGAGATTGAGGGTTCTGCGCCGGGTGGTTTACTGGACATAGTCCACCTCCTTGGCCTGCGCAAACAGCTCGAATTTCCCTGCCGCCACCGCCATCAGCTCCGGAACTGCAGTCAAATACCAATAGGTATGCGATATCTTCGCATGCCCCATGTAGGTGGACAGTGCCAGCATCGCCTGATCAATGTCAGTGCCCTGTTCGTGCCAAAGCATCACGCGTCGTACTGCGAAGGTATGCCGAAGATCGTGGATGCGCGGGGCATCGTGGGCGCCGCGGTTGATCCAGCCCAGTTGCTTACGTAGCCCGTTGAAAACGCGATCGACTTGGCGCAACCCCAGCTTTTTTCCCAGATGTTTGCCGCGCGTGCCCACGAAAAACGGCGCTTCTGGACGTTCCTGGACATAATGATGACGGAGCTGTCGGTAGCGCAGCAAGGCGGCTGTCGTACTTGGGTGCAGTGGCAACTGGAGAGATTTGTTTTACTTGGTTTGCCTGACGGTCAGCAGGCCGAGCATTAAGTCCAC
>CAZMRW010000063.1:0-27419 GCA_964568805.1 uncultured Methylococcaceae bacterium
AACGAAGTGGTACATATCATAATTTAACCATAATTGGAATTTATTTTCATTAATTGCCATCAATTGATCTGAATATAAGGGACATAAAGCCGATTTGACGGGCTTCGAAAGAAATCTTTTATTTTTAGCTTAACATTGCCTTTCAGCTACTTGTTATTTTTTACCAGAATTTCAAAAAATTTCCTACTGTTTTTATAAAGATTTCCGGTTGCTGCACATGTAACCAATGGCCGGCATCGGGGATAACGGTTAATGCAGCGCCGGGAAATAAGGTTTCAATGTCCTTCTTCCTGACAAAATCGGAATTTGCTCCCGCAATAAACAAGACTTTTCCCAGATACGGCGATAAATGACTGGCATCCGGAAATGCCACAATAATCGGCGCCATGCGGTAAAAAATATCAAGGTCAATCCGCCACTGATACTTACCGTTGGCTAAAACCAGATTTTGCAACAAAAATTGACGATAACTCAACTCGGGTAAGAAATCGGCAAGCCACTCTTCCGCCTGTTTTCGATTGCTAAGTTCAGCCAGCGGCAATGATTTTAACGCGTGTATCGTATTATTAAAACTATGCCGATAACTCACCGGCGCAATATCGGCAATAATCAGTTTCCCGATCATGCCCGGATGATTAAGCGCGAACCACATGGCAACCTTGCCGCCCATACTGTGCCCCAACAAGTTGACTTTCTTTAACCCCTGCCGCTCAATAAACCGCAGCAGATCGGCGGACATGGCCGGGTAATCCATTGACGGGTGGCGGGGCGACGCGCCGTGGTTTCGAATATCCAACAGAAAGACATGAAAACGGGCGGATAGTTTTTCGCCAATCTTTCGCCAATTCCGCGAGGACGCAAAAAAACCATGCAGAATGATCAGCGGCTCGGAATCCGGCTCGCCGAACTCCGCAAATACCAAATCGACTGCTTCCATCACGCAAAAACGAGCACGCTGCCCATCAAGCTGCCAAAGATGCCTCCCCAGACGTTCAGCCAGCCCAGATGTTCGCGGGCGATGTCCTGAACCATTCCCTTAACCATTAGCCGCGTTAGCTCATTCAGACGCCCGTCGATCATCGTTTCCAATTTAAAGAGACGGTAAATAATCCGGCAAATGTTTGCGAATTTCGTCAGCGCCAAGCGATGTGATATTTTTATCCAGCTCGAAAGCGATTAGCTTTTTAATCTGTGCCGGCATATCTTTCCGCAACAATCCCAGCATGGAAGGCTCTGCTATGACCAATAAACGGCTAATCCGATTGGCATTATGAGCGTCTTCCAAATAATGAATGATACGATGGGCAAAGATATCGGCTTCGTATTTTTTGGGATCAGTGGGCTGCTCAAATGCATGACCGCCGACACCCCCGACATTCTTTATTTTACCCGGCAAATCTTCAGTGAGTTCTCGATCATGCAGACGGCCTTCGCCATGAGTTAATGCCTCGATTTCTACCAAGGGAGAGGAGGAGGTTTCGGTTGAAAATATACGGGCTCGGCTGCTGTCGGCGACAATTATCCAGGTTGATGGCATCTTGATATCCTCTATAACTATTTTTGATTAAGACCGTTTTATTATGCTTCTACAAAAGTCAAAAAGCTATTCGTATAATTACTGATCAATCGCCCCCCTGTGTAAAATTAAATTCGTTCACCATACGCATGTAGAGAGACCGAGGCGCTTCGGCTGAGCCCTGCAGTGTGGCTGAGTTGATCAACATGTTGCAATTAATTAATCGCCTGTCGATGCTTTCCCCGGTATCCAAGCCAAGCCAAAGGCTTTATCATATTACCTGATACCTGCTCCTCGCCCCTGCCTGCTGGAGCGATGATAAAAAACCAACCCGTCGATAAATCCAGTGCCGGCTAGAAAAAAACCTTATAAGAAAGTTCGTTCTCATCGAAAAACACCTTTCAAATTCAGCTTAAAACTGCGAAAAGCGGCATCCTGCGTTGTGCTGACGTTCATGATTTCAAGCATCCTGGTCTGTGCCGTGCTTCGTTGGGTTCCACCGCCATCCTCTGCCTTCATGCTCTATCGGCATGTTGAAGATATTACCAAAAACCGGTCATTCCGGCGAATCGATTATCAGTGGGTCAATTCGAAGAAGATTTCCCCTAATGCCTATCGCGCCGTTCTTGCCTCTGAAGATCAGCGTTTCTTTCAACATTCCGGGTTTGATTTACATTCGATACAGTCTTCTATCGATAAGTACATTGATGGCGGACGTCTGAGAGGCGCGAGCACCATTTCCCAGCAGGTTGCCAAAAATCTGTTTTTAAACCCGTCGAAAAGCATTATCCGCAAGGGTTTTGAAGTCTGGTTTACACTGCTGATCGAGTTACTGTGGAGTAAAGAAAGAATATTAACCGTTTACCTCAATATTGCCGAGTTTGGCGATCATATTTTCGGCATTCAGGCGGCAAGCCGGCATTATTTCGGTATCACGGCAAAAAATCTGAATCCGTCGCAGGCAGCGCTGTTAGCGGCTACCTTACCCAATCCACTGCGGCTCCGGATTACCCGTCCTACAAACTACTTGGTTGAACGGAAATACTGGATACTCAGACAAATGCGCAACATTAATTATCCACGTTATAGATGACTCTCAAAAAACGATTTTATTCCCGACGGGACTATTTGACTGTAAACTTGAAACCGGACTGGAGATTTATTGATACGCTCATTGCCGTTCAAAAACTCATGTGTTACGGCATTGACAATGCGAACCACCTAAGTCATCCGGTTAATTCAACCGCACCGCCAAACTTAATCGATACAACCGGCTTAAAACAAAGCTCATTTGTTAATGACTTAACCACACTATGACAACAACCTATCCGATCGGACCGATCATGCTGGATGTTGAGGGTTTGACCCTGACCCAGGATGAAAAAGAAAAAATTAATCACCCCAGTACCGGGGCGGTCATATTATTTTCCAGGAATTATCAGAGCCCCGAACAAATAACCGCCCTGATCAGCAGCATCCGCGCCGCCCGCAATGGCAGCATCCTGATCGCCGTCGACCAGGAGGGGGGCAGAGTCCAACGCTTCCGGGAAGGCTTTACCCGTCTGCCGCCTGCTTCATTTTATGCGCAGGCGCCGGAACTTGCCGAACCGGCCGGCTGGCTTATGGCGGCCGAATTATTGTCGGTCGGCGTCGATTTCAGTTTTGCGCCGGTACTCGATATCGATTGCGGCATCAGCGAGGTGATCGGCAACCGCTCATTTTCAACCGATGCTCAAACCGCGACTCGGCTTGCCAGCGCTTTCATGAAAGGAATGCATGCCGCGGGCATGGCGGCGACCGGTAAACATTTTCCAGGGCATGGCGCTGTCGCCATGGATTCGCACCTGACCTTACCGATGGACGAACGCGACCTGGACAGCATCAGAAAGAAAGACCTGGAACCCTTTAAACAGCTGATAGCTGAGGGGCTTGAAGCCATCATGCCGGCTCATGTCGTCTATCCGGAAATCGATCCTGAACCGGCCGGATTTTCACGTTACTGGATACAGCAGATTCTGCGCAAGGAACTCCATTTTAACGGAGTCGTTTTTAGCGATGATCTCAGTATGGAAGGAGCCGCCTCCGCAGGCGATTACCCGGAGCGCGCCAGACGGGCGCAACGTGCCGGCTGCGACATGCTTTTGGTCTGCAACAACCCTAAAGCCGCCGAACAGGTGCTGGATACCTTGCCGGTATCCCGGGACGCCGTCAGGGAAAAAAGGCTGGCCACCATGCTGGGCAAAGCGCATCCAAGCCGCGAACAATTAATCAACACCGAACAATGGCAACGACAGTCAGCCCTTATTAATCAGACTATTCATCACCATGCATAAAGAAATCAAACAAGTTGAAGCAACGGCAGACTTACTCTACAGCGAAACGGAGGTCGAGGCGGCCCTGGACAAAATGGCGCAGCAAATCAACCATGAACTGGACGGGCGCGACCCATTGGTGCTTTGCGTTATGAACGGCGGCATCGTCATTGCCGGCAAATTGATACCTCGCTTACGGATACCGCTGACCATTGACGCAATAAACGCCAGCCGTTATCAAAACAAGACGTCAGGCAGCAGCATTGAATGGGTTTTGAAACCCGGCGCTCCGCTTAAAGACAGGACCATCCTGATTATCGACGACATTCTTGACGAAGGCATCACGCTGCAGGCCATCATCGCCTATTGCCTGGAACAGGGCGCGTCATCGGTTTACAGCGCCGTGTTGGTGGATAAAATCCTCGATCATGACAAGCCGATCAAAGCGGATTTCGTCGGTTTAAAAACGGAAAACCGCTACCTGTTCGGCTATGGCATGGACTATAAGGGTTATTTGCGCAACGCACCAGGCATTTATGCCTGCAAGGAGACCGCATGATGGGGACACTGGCCATTATCGGAGGCACCGGTTTATCCCGGCTCGCAGATTTCAAGGTTGTCAGGCATGAAAGGATCACGACGCCTTATGGTCCGCCGTCGGCCGACTATCTTGTCGGAGAATTCAACGATAAACCCATCGTTTTCCTGGCCAGACACGGCATTCCGCATGCGCTGGCGCCGCACAAAATCAATTACCGGGCCAATATCTTCGGCCTCAAAGAACTGGGCGTCGAGCACATTATCGCGGTCGCTGCCGTCGGCGGCATTACCGAGGCTATGGCGCCCTCCCGTATCGCCATTCCCGATCAGATCATCGATTATACCTACGGCCGTCAACACACTTTTTTTGAAGATGAAATCGAGACGGTGACCCATATCGATTTCACCTATCCTTACAGCCAAAACCTGAGAGCCCGGCTGATCACGGCAGCCGCCACGGCCAATATCAACGTTACTCCGGTAGGCACCTACGGCTGCACGCAAGGGCCCCGCCTCGAAACAGCCGCCGAAATTTCCCGCATGGAACGCGACGGATGCGACCTCGTCGGCATGACCGGCATGCCGGAAGCCTCCCTGGCCAGGGAACTCGGCATCGGATATGCCTGCTTGTCGGTGGTTGCCAACTGGGCCGCAGGTAAAACCTCCGGCGAAATCACCATGACTGAAATTGAACAGAATCTCCATCACGGCATGGAGAATACCGCCGAGATTCTCAAGGCTTTTATTGACTTGGCGTAGCAGTTTGTTATCCGGCATTGCCGGGTCGAATCATCTCGTTTAATGAAGGCGCATTACCAGACTATAATTACATAATTTGTTGAAGAAGATTGATTGTTAAGATATACGGCGGTCACGATCGGTACGTCGATTTCTCAAGCTAAAGAATAATATCCAATGCATGCCCACGCATCAATATTGAAACAAAGCTATGCACTTCAATGGGGATTGCTTGCACTTTTATGCAGCCGACCGGTATTTTCCGAGGAAGTCTTACCGACCATAACCGTCAATCCCCCACAAACTGCCCTGGAAGAACTCACCAGCAATCCGGAACGTTTGGAAGAAGAGGAATTGACTGTCGCCCATGAGCGCAGTATCGCCGATGTGCTCCAGGGATTTTCCGGATTAAGCATCAGCAAGACCGGAGGTTTCGGGCAAGTCGGTACGCTGTTCATTCGCGGCGCCGGAGGCCAGGGCTCGGTTACCCTGGATGACATCCCCTTGCTTCTGTCAGTTCCGGGATTCCTTAATCTGGATACCTTGCCTGTCGAAGCCATCCAGCAGGCGGATATCGAACGCGGCCCCGGCGCCGCCTATTACCCGTTTCAGTCGCTGGGCGGAACGATTCGCCTTTCTACTCGGGATCGTCAGGACAGCGGCGGCAAACTCTCTGTGGAAGGCGGCAGTTTCGGCATCCTCCGGGAAACCCTGCAAGGCGGAATCGCCGGAGATTCCGGACTGATGACCGCAACGCTGAGCCGCGCCGATGCCTTCGACGGCGCTCATCTTGCCCATTCCTCCGATAATCCCGAGCGCGAGCCTTCGCATTTTACCCAAGGGATTTTGCGTTTTTCATCCGATTTGACGGCGCGCTTGAATTGGCAAGGCTCGATGCTCTACCGTAACTCGAAAACCGGCATCGACAAATTCGGCCTCGACCGTCAGGGGCGAGTTGCCTTGTTGGATGACAAGAACAGTACCGGTATAGAAGAATCCTGGCTGGCTCAGAGCAGCCTAAACTATCAAGTCGCTTCGAACTGGATCAGCCGTTTGCAACTAGGTTATACCCAATTGGACACTGGCCTGACTATGGTTCCTTTACGGAACGGCACCTTTACCCGTCTGTTTTTGACCCATTGGCGCAACCGGCACACACTGATCGACGACGAAAAACGAAAGCGGCAATGGCAGATTACCTGGGGGGGACAAGGACGGCATGAGCAAGGATCATCACCGACTTCCGGTTTCAGTCAGGAACGGACGATGGCGGCAGGCTTTATTGATACGCAAGCACAATACGGCAAGCTGAGCGGAGAAGCCGGCCTACGCGTGGAACATTTCGACCGTTACGGCGATCGTCCATTATTTAAAACCGCGGCGGCGTGGCGCATTACGCCCGTTTTGACGCTGCGGGCTGCGGGCGGCACCGGCTATCGGCTGCCCAGTTACACCGAACTGCTGTTTCTGTTTTTCGGAAATCCGGCGTTAACACCGGAACGCTCGTCCAGCGCTGATCTGGGCTTCGACTGGCGGCCTATGTCAGGCATGCGGGTTACGGTTAACGGCTTTTATTTTCGTTACCACGATCTCATTACCCCCGCTTATGATCCCAACAGGGGGCCGATCTCTTTAAATGTGGCCGATGCCGAGGTTTCGGGCATGGAATCGGCTGTCCGCTATGCCTGGACGGACAACCTTGAAACAGGCATCAGCTATACCGTCAACGACAGCCGCGATTTAAACACCAATCAGCACTTGCCGTGGCGCCCCGACCATATCGCGCGGATTTGGGGACAGCAGAAACTGGCGCGCGTTCCGCTAACTCTCTGGGCAGAGGCCATCATACGCAGCGCAACCTGGAACGATACCGCCAATACGATGCCGGTCGCCGAATCGGTCCAGGTCAATGCGTCAATTCGTTATGCCGTATCAAAAATGGCCGAAGTCTACCTGCGCGGCGAGAATCTGGCCAATAACCGCGTCCCTCAGTTTTACAACACCGATATGCCGGGCATTGCGGTGTATGGCGGTTGCCAATTGAATTTTTAGCCTTTGCGAAAAAATAAATTCAATACTTCCTTCCGTTACCTGCGGCATCCACACATTTCGCAACACCATCATTCCGGCAGTCCATGCCGGAACGTCAATAGCGGGTATCTCTTACGGATTGACTGAAGATTCATGCTAATCAATAACCGTTATAATCTGCGTCGAACGGTCCAAGGCCAGCAAACTTGGGCAGCAACTCTTCCCGGTGGTGAATGTCCAGTTTGGTATATATTTTGCCGATATGGTCTTTCACCGTGGTCGGCTTGATATGCAGCCTTCGGCCGATCATTTCGGAGGAAACGCCTTGCGCCAGCAGCAAGGCGACCTCCTTTTGCGTCGGCGACAGCGGCAGGTTTCGTAATGCGCGCAGAATTTTCAAGGTTAACGGTTCCTGATGTTCAACGGTCATGCCGACCAGTCCGCCGGGTTCCCGGTTTTGCCGGTTCAGCCAGTAGGCATGAAATATAAAGCGGCCGTGCGGGCCGGTATGACACCACGAAGGCGGGGCGGCGGCCTGGCCGCGAAAGATGGCGTCGTGATTTCGGCACAGTTGCGTCAGCTAAACCAGCAAGGCTTCCTTTTGAAGCCGCATATCCAGAGTCATGATCGGATGAGAGGCTAATGCCAGTAACCGTTTGGCCTCATCGCTCAGATAGAGAATGGCTCCTTGCGCATTCAACACCATCATGCCCGACGTTCCGCTAACGCTGTAGTGAATGTCCTTGTCGTCAGGCACCCGCAACGCATGGGCGAGATAAGGCAGCAACCGTAACGCCAGCGCTTGCTCGCGGCTATCGAAGGGTTTATGCTGGCGAGGGCGATATAAGTTCAGCAAGGCAACCGGTTTGCCGTTTTGCCTCACGGGAGCCCAAAAGACATGATGCTGATCGAATCGACGCCAGACCAGATTATACAGATCAGACATATGGAACGCCTCATCCCATACGACATAATCCGTAATAGCCGGATGCTGCTTAAACCATTCAGCGATACGGCGCTGGCGTTCCTTGGTAGCAAAATCGGAAATGACGACGGGGATAAATTCATCCATATCGGCAATGTCAAATCCGGCTATGTGATAGGTAGGGCTTAATTGCTCATCGCACCCGGAAAACACATTGTTGTCCGATGGAATAACCGTCTTCACGGCGCGAAGAAACTCCCGAATCACAACTTCCTTGCTCAATCCGGAGCAGCACAACTGACGAAGATAAGCCACGGCATGGCTCTGTTTCATTGGATCACCTTTTTGAACCTTAAAGAGACCTTCATGGCCGCCGTCCGTCCCGGTACGCCGAAACACGCCGAAGTTTTGGTTTTTTCCGTCAAACACCCACCGTTACAGTAGCAGATTCCTCCATTTTAGAAAACCGTCATGCAATGGCTTATTTACCCTCCGCGAGGAGGGCGAATCAGAACTGATTTTTTTGTAGCATTGAATAGCGGAAAAAGAGATGAAGAATGTATCGGTAAAAACATCGGCATGGGCACAAAAAACGGCATTGCTGATGATGCCGTGAAATGCATGGCTTGCAAACGGGATTTTATCGGTTTTCTATGCACTTCAAAATAATTGCTTGGCGCTGAAGGAGAGCCACATGACCACTTTGATCATAAACAAATTAGGATAACGATGAACATGACACAAAAAAAACGACACAGAACGATTCCGGCACTACTGTTGTTATTCAGTGCTGGAATATTGTTGTCTGGTCATACCTTTGCCGCCTCGCCCGCATACGCTACGAAAGCAGAGCTTGCAGCTGAGGCTTCTAATCGTGAAGCAGATGATACCGCGTTACAGAACCAAATTGACAGCATCTCTTCATCAATGCAATATGAATTAGGCGGCCCTGGACCCAATGGCGGCATAGTGTATTATGTCGATGGTTCTGGCGAGCATGGTTTAGAAGCACAATCAGCAGATGAGAGGTTTTCTGTTAATTGGGCTGCCGCGGTTACTGCTGCTAGCATTTATGGACCGGGTTGGCATTTGCCCACAAAGACCGAGTTGGAACTATTATATGAACAAAAGAACGTTGTGGGTGGTTTGGCTGGCGTCAGCTACTGGAGCTCTACGGTGTCCGATGCCGGCAACGCGTGGGCCCAGGATTTCACCAATGGCAGTCCGTTCAGCAGCATTAAGAGCACCCCATGGGTAATGCGTGCTGTTAAAGCATTTTAATGATTTAACAAAACCGCGTGATTAGCGATTTTTTCCATGGCGCTGTATTACAATTCTCCGTTTATGGGATACTTATTAGCACGGCGGATTAGAAGCGCCCAATGAGTAATTAAAACAGATATATCGTCTGTTCTCGTCTAATCCGCCCCACGGAATACGGGCACTAAAACCAGAACTGCACCCCGGCAACCGCGCGCGTTTCATCGGCGCGGGTGCCGGACGCTCTCAGAAAATCGGCGGTATCGCCGAATTTGCCTGCCCACTCGACGCCTATATAGGGAGCCAGCTCCCGCAGGATTTCGTAATGCAGCCTAACGCCAACGGCAAGATCGGACAGGCCGTGGCCGATGGCGCGAGCTTGATCTTTCTTGCCATAAAAATTGGCCTCGATGCGCGGCTGCAGAGTCAGCTTTTGCGTCAGCAGGATATCGTATTCGGTTTCGATGCGAAAGGCCGTTCGCCCCTGCTCGCCGACATAGGCGGTCGCTTCGACATAGATCCAGTACGGCGCCATTCCCTGAACACCGGCAGCAAGCCAGCCGCGGTCTGGACCGAAACCGGTGTCGTAGCGCACACCCAAATGCAGATCCCAATTCGCGTCTGCAGCATGCGCCCAAAGCAGTTCGGTTCGCGCATTCTGAAAGCTGCCGTCGTCGATCTCGCCTTCGGCCCGGATGAGCGCACGGTTATACGTCTTGCCAAGCCAGGCTTGCCAATCATAGGTCAAATAAGTCCTGTCGCTTGTCGTCAAACTCTCCAGCCTGTCGGCGATCAACGCAGCAAATAGTTCTTCGTCGGCCATGATCGGCGGAGGGATCGGACCAAAACCATAGCCTTCCGCATAGGCATGCGGATCGCGGGCATCGGGCGGGGCCGAACCGTGCTGCGCATGATCCATCGGTTCCGCTGGAGCGGTCGCCATTGTCTTCATATCATGTCCGGCGTGCGGGTCAACAGCAACGGCTTGCTCGCTGTCCTGACTGACATCATCGTGCATACCCCGATGATCGCCGGCTTGCGGCGTTGACTCGGCATCGGCAGCGGGCATCGTCTCCAGCTTGTTTTCCGATGATGTAGGATGCATCGAGGAATGAGCGGTGTGTCCGGTCTGGGAATCATCTACAGACTCGCCGGCCAATACGTGAAATTTGTGCGCATAAAGCATAAAAAGAATTAACGCCATGAAGGTCGCTTTCCGGTTCATTTGCCAGTTTCCTTCGCTTCCTGCTGCCCCTGCCCTCAGGCGACCATGACGACACGGAACATGCCCGCATGCATATGGTAGAACAGATGGCAATGCCACGGCCAAGGGCCGGGAGCATCCGCAGTAACAAGGAAACTGACCCGTTGGGCCGGCTGCACGCTAATCACGTGTTTGCGCACCTGAAACGTCCCGTCAGGATTTTCCAGTTCGCTCCACATGCCGTGCAAATGCATCGGATGAGACATCATCGTGTCGTTGACCAGGATAATCCTCAGCCGTTCGCCAAGGCGAAAATGGAGGGGCGTCGAACTGCCGAATTCAAGGCCGTCCAGCGACCAGCTGTATCGGGCCATATTGCCGGTCAGATGCAGTTCGATCTCGCGCTCGGCCGGTCTGGGATCGAGGGGGCCGCCCCGCGTATGCAGGTCGGCGTAAGTCAGTACCCTGCGACCGTTGTTTCTGAGGCCGACGCCCGGATCGTCCAGATTCGAGCGCGGCCAGTCCACCCGCATGTCGACGCTGGGGCCGTATTCACTGCGGGCATGGCGCGCCCTAACCCGTTTTTCGGACGAATTATGGGCGGCATGCTCGCCGTGCTCCATCGCGCCCATCATATCGGCCATCGACAAGGGCTCGGCTTTGTCGAGCGCGGGAATATGCGCTGATCTTCCATACTGCGTCGCCAGCGTGCCTCGGGCATAGCCGGTTCTATCCATGGACTGGGCGAAGAGGGTATAGGCGCCCTCTTCCGGCGTTACAATCACATCGTAGGTTTCGGCAAGGGCCATGCGAATCTCATCGACCGTAACCGGCTCAACGTTCTGCCCATCGGCCTGAACCACGGTCATTTTAAGGCCCGGAATGCGTACATCAAAATAAGTTTGCGCGGCGGAATTGATCAACCGCAAGCGTACCCGTTCTCCGGGCCGGAACAAAGCGGTCCAGTTATCGGTTACGGTAGCACCATTGATCAGATAACTGTAGGTATAACCGGAGATGTCGGACAAATCGGTCGGATTCATCCGCATTTCATTCCACATCCGTCGCTTGCCGATCGCCGACATGACGCCGTTTTCGGCGGCATCTTTAACAAAATCGACGGCGGTGGGCTGATTAAAATTGTAGTAGTCGCTCTGCTTTTTCAGCTTGGCAAAAACGCTCATCGGATCTTCATCGGTCCAGTCCGAAAGCTGCACGACATAATCCCGATCGGCCTCGATCACATCCTTTGCAGCGGGATCAATGATGATCGAACCATAGATGCCGGTCTGTTCCTGCATCCCGGAGTGCGAGTGATACCAGTAAGTGCCGGATTGCTTGACCTTGAACCGATAGCTGAAGGTTTCCCCCGCGGCAATGCCGTGGTAACTGACACCGGGAGCGCCATCCATATCAAACGGCAGAATTATTCCGTGCCAATGTATGGACGTTTCCTCATCGAGCCGGTTTTCAATATGCAGCGTCACCGTCTCGCCTTCCCGCCATCGCAGGATGGGACCTGGAATCGATCCGTTGACGGTGGTGGCTAGGCGGTCCTTACCGGTAAAATTGACCGGTGTTCTCGCGATGGTCAGTCTAAATTCGTTGCCGGATAGCTCTTGCACGGGTTGCCTGGCTTGCCGGCCATAACTGGTTTTCAGCCAGGATGGCAGGCCCAGCATCATGCCGCCGGAAACCATCCCTTTGATGAATTGACGCCTGGGAAGATCAGGCAGTGGCGGTTCTGGAAAATGGTTGCGCTTCATAAGACAATGCCCCTTATCAGGCCTATACTCGACCATGCCGATAAAAAACTAAATCGGCGGCTGCCTGGGCCCCATCATCTTTATGAGCACCTGATCGCCGACAGTCAATTCACCGCATTGATCATGCAGGGCGTTTTGACCAAAATAGACTTTATTTTGCCATTTCCGGATGCGGTTCAACGTTGCCAAGGGTTCCTTGCCGGGTTCCGCCGTATCCTGATCGATGGTCGGAACAATGCAGCGGGAACACGGCTTGGGCAATCTGAAATCAATCGATCCTATGCTGATTTCGCGCCACGTATCTTCGGCGTAGGCATCGCATCCGGATATGACCAGATTGGGTCTGAAACGGGACATCGGCAATACCAGGCCCATCTCGCGATTTAATGCGGCCTGGGAATTTTCCGAAACGATCAGGAACGGAAAGCCGTCAGAATAGGCCACCTGATCCGTCTCGCTGCCGTACAACGGATCAACCTGGCGCCTGTCAGCGTCCGGCTGATACACCAGGCGGCAGGACTGGTTTAAAAAAAGGCTCAGCCAGCGATCCGCTTCAGCCGATACGCTGCGCGCCATACTCCGGTCTTTCCAAATGGTGCAGGCAACAATTTCTCCTCCGGAAGGCTCCAGCGGCAAGGCAAGATCGTTCATTGCCGGGGCAGACAGACGCAGCCGGTTGTCAATCAGCGCAGTTTTTATCAATGCCATCCTCGCCAGTTTGCGCTGACTCAGAAATTGACCCTCTGCATCGACAATCATCCATTTGCGGTCATGCTGCAACCCTGTTTTGGTTACCGGCCAATGGGGGACGGCAATACCTGCAAGCGATTTTACCGGATAGATAAAAAGGCTGCTTAATTTATAAGGCGTCATTTAGGCCAACATAGAAATTAAAGGCGATCAATTTTTGACAGCCAGGAGGGAAAGACAATTGTTTAAAACAGATGAGCCCAAAACGGACAATCTTGAAAAACCATTCAATTTCAGCAACAAGCACGGACACGTCCCGTTCAGGTTAAAAAACAATGGTCATTGTAATGTTTAACGCAATATTTACAAACTAAGGTCTTATTTAAATTTCAGTTCGCTCTGTGATGCAACCAGATAATCGCCCAGATCGTTATGGCAATCATCAAATTTTATTCCATACTCGAAGTCCGATGAAGTACATTTCCTGACTACAGTCGCTTTAATCCTGAATGTTTTTCCTGATTTGAATTTAAGCCCCAGCACTATTCTGGTGTTCATTTTAAATTTTCTGTCCGTTGAGATGAGTACGCCCTTGGAACTGATATCGAGTAATTGAACTTTAATCAGCCGTCGAAAAAAATTAAAACCGAAGCTGGTGAACATATCGATTTTATAAAAAACCGCATCGATATCGTTCCTGACGTAGCGGGTCGCAAGACGTTGATTATTGAATGTGCTTTCAGATAATTCAGGGTCAAAATTGAAAATATCACCGAAAGACTCGTAACGAGCTTCTAATTCAGTCATGGCGATTAACGGAAAAATAAATGATTTCCTAAGTATCGACGTTAAATGAGTAAAATACAAATATTGGGCCATAAAATCCTACCCTAAACTAAATAAAAGTCCGTAAATCCGTTAAAATGATCGCCAGGTCGTTTCTTTTTTAAACAAAGCATGATGCAATCATTCAATCGTCTCCTTCAGCAAACCTTTAACAGTGTTGTTATTCTGTTAATGACATCCGCCATGGCCTATGCCAAAACCGGACAAACCATCAACATCGCCTATTTAACCCAGGAGCAGGAAGCCCCTCCCGCCCTGTCCAATCTGGATCCCTTTATCGTCAATAAAGGGGAACCCGGGGCGGAACTGGCCATCGATGACAATAATACGACCGGCCAGTTTACCGGACAGCATTTCGTACTGAAGAAATTCATCGTTCCAGTGTCCGGAAACGTCATGGATGTGTTTAATAAAAATATCGGCAAAAAATTTGACTTTGTTGTCGTAAATTTGCCGGAAGACACATTAATTCAGATCGCCGATTCAAAGGATGGCAAACAAAAATTACTCTTCGATGTAGCTACCGTTAACGATGCCTTACGCAACCGGAATTGCCGCGGCAATATCCTGCATCTATTGCCCAGCAGAGCGATGCGGGCCGATGCTCTGGCGCAATATATGCTGAAAAAGCGCTGGACTGACTGGTTTCTTGTGCAGGGAAACGCCGAAGCGGATCGTCTTTATGCCGAAGCAATCAAACGCGCCGCCAAGCGTTTCGGCATTAAACTGGTCGAGGAAAAAATCTGGGAGCATAACTTCGATGCCCGGCGCACGGCTCAATCCGATGTCCCTGTATTTACTCAGGTCGATGATTATGACGTGCTGGTTGTTGCCGATGAACAAGGCCAGTTTGGCGAATATCTCGACTATCGAACCTGGCTGCCCAGGCCGGTGATAGGCACTCAAGGCCTGATTGCCGGGTCCTGGCACCGGACCCACGAGCAATGGGGTGCTGTCCAGCTTCAGAACCGCTTTAAAGAACGCGCGGGCCGCTGGATGGAAGAACAGGACTATGGCGCCTATCTGGCCGTCAGAGCCGTCGGCGAAGCGGCTACCCGGACCAAATCAAACGAATTAAAACCGGTCAAGGACTATCTGCTGAGCGACGCCTTTGCCTTGCAGGGTTACAAAGGCGCTCCACTGTCATTCCGTTCGTGGGATGGACAGTTGCGGCAGCCCATCCTGTTATCGGCGCCACGTTCTTTAGTTGCCGTCGCCCCGATTGAAGGTTTCCTGCACCCGAAAACGGAACTGGACACACTCGGCTTTGATCAACCTGAATCGACATGTACCGGAGTTAAAATAGATGAAAAATAAATTTGTTGAAATCTTATCGGATTCATTGCCTCCAAATGAACACAGAAAGCGGTTTCTGCCGTTCCTGTCCAAGCGGAAACCGGACGTCAACAGCGGTTTTCCCGCAGAACCCTTAAAAAAGATCCTATTGTTGCTGATGATGTCGGTATCGGCCGGCGGAGCCGCAGCGGAAACGGTTTTCGTCACCCTGGAAAAAGATAATGCCCTGGCCGTTGTTGATCCGGTTGACGGCAAACTGATCAAAACGGTGGTTGTAGGGCAGCGGCCAAGAGGTATCGCCATCAGCCCGGATAATAAATTTCTTTATATCGCGGCCAGCGATGACGATACCATCAAGATTATCGATGCGGAGACGCTGAAGGAACTCGGAAAACTGCCTTCCGGCGAAGACCCGGAAACTTTTGCCCTGAATCCTGCCGGAGACCGGTTATATGTCTCGAATGAAGACGATAGCCTGGTGACAGTCATCGATCTTGCCAAACGAAAAGCGATCAAACAGATCAAAGTCGGCGTCGAACCCGAAGGCATTACTGTCAGTCCCGATAATCGCTGGGTCATCAGCGCGTCGGAAACAACCAATATGGTGCACTGGATAGACGCTAAAACCAATGAAATCGTCGAAAACACCCTCGTCGATCCCCGCCCCCGCGCAGCCAGTTTTACCGCCGACAGCCAGCAATTATGGGTCACCTCGGAAATGGCGGGAAGCCTGATGATATTGGACGTGAAAACCAGGCAAATCATCAAAACCATCCGCTTTGAAATTCCGGGCGTCACCTCGGATAAAATACAGCCGGTCGGCGTTGTGGTCGATAAAGACAGGCAGAGGGGTTATGTCGCCCTGGGTCCGGCCAACCGGGTAGCGGTCATCAATGCCCAGACTCTGGAGGTAGAAAAAGTGCTGTTAGTAGGGCAACGGGTCTGGAATCTGGCATTCTCGCCCGATCAAAAACGGCTTTATACCACCAATGGCGTCAGTAACGACATCTCCATCATCGACCTGCCCGGCCAAACCGTGACCAAATCCGTGGGCGTCGGCACCTACCCCTGGGGAGTCGCAGTAAAACCATGAATTCACCGACAGCATTGGCAATAGAAAATCTGGATTTCTCTTATGGCAGCAAAAAAGCGCTGGATCATGTCAGTTTCAGCATTCAATCCGGCGCCTGCACATTGCTTCTGGGCCCCAACGGCGCTGGTAAAAGCACCTTATTTTCATTAATTACGCGCCTGTATGATACCCGTTGCGGCCGCATCGAACTCTGCGGTTTCGATATTAAACGGCAGACCCTGAAAGCACTGGCGAAACTGGGCGTCGTGTTCCAGCAATCGACCCTGGATCTGGATCTGACTGTCCTTCAGAATTTACGTTATCACGCGGCCCTCCATGGCATGAGCAGGAAACAGTCCGGGCAAAGAATCCAGCAGGAACTGGAGCGTTTAGCCATGTACGATCGCCGCCATGAAAAAATACGCCAGCTCAACGGCGGGCATCGGCGGCGGGTCGAGATTGCCCGGGCATTATTGCACAAGCCATCGCTATTGCTGCTGGATGAACCCACCGTCGGCCTGGATGTTCCGAGCCGGACGGCCATCGTTGAGCATGTACACAAGCTGGCGGCCGACGAAAAGATGGCGGTGCTATGGGCCAGCCATCTAATCGATGAAATTTATCCGGAAGACCGTTTAATCGTATTGCATAAAGGCCGGGTTAAAGCCGACGGCACTGTGGATCAAGTCCTGCAGCAGACCGGGACTGCACAGATTAAAGATGCTTTTTTCAAGTTGACCCAGGGAGAACATTAGCCGTGACCATTCTTCATTACTGGCGGGCCATGTGGGGCATCATCTGGCGCGAATGCTGGCGGTTTTTTACTCAGAAGGAACGCTTTGTGTCGGCGTTGGTGAGACCGCTCATCTGGCTGTTTGTATTTGCCGCCGGCTTCAGGGCTGCCCTGGGACTTGCCATTACCCCGCCCTATGAAACCTACATCCTCTATGAAGTCTATATTACTCCGGGCCTGATCGGAATGATCCAGCTATTCAACGGCATGCAGAGTTCCCTGTCGATGGTTTATGACCGGGAAATGGGCAGCATGCGGATACTGCTGGTTTCTCCGCTGCCGCGCTGGTTTTTATTAATCAGCAAATTATTAGCCGGAACCAGTGTGTCGATTCTGCAAGTCTATGTATTTTTGGCTATCGCCTGGGCATATGACATCAAGGCGCCGTGGCAGGGTTACTTGTGGCTGATACCTGCGCTGATGCTGTCCGGGTTGATGCTGGGCGCCCTGGGATTATTATTGTCATCTTTTATCAAACAGCTGGAAAACTTCGCCGGAGTCATGAATTTTGTGATATTCCCGATGTTTTTTATGTCCAGCGCGCTCTATCCTTTATGGAAACTTAAAGAGTCCAGCGTGTTGCTGCACAATCTGGCGAAATATAACCCCTTCTCGCAGGCGGTTGAGCTTATCCGCTTTGCCTTGTACGGACAGCTAAACCAGTCGGCATTACTCTATACATTGATCGCGTTCATTGTATTCATCACTGCGGCAATCATTGGCTATAA
This sequence comes from uncultured Methylococcaceae bacterium, assembly GCA_964568805.1. GTDB lineage: Bacteria > Pseudomonadota > Gammaproteobacteria > Methylococcales > Methylomonadaceae > CAZMRW01. The sequence continues at coordinate 17,718 of CAZMRW010000063.1, forward strand.
TCCATCGAAAGGAATGACAGTCAAAAAAGGCGGTGTTTGATCAAGCAGTCTTTCTGGAAATTTACTCAATAACGGCTTCGGGCTTGCCAAGTTCAAATAGATGCTAAACTTGTACGTCTAATTCCTTATTAATTTTCAGCATCAAATACTCTCGGTGAATATGTGAAGAACTCTTTCTTTCTGGTTATTCCAAAGCGACAGAACAATCCTCAACGACTCATAGACTTCCAAGCAAAATCGATTCAGCACTGGATTTCCGAGCTGCCCGCCGGTAATCCGGGCTTGGCGACACGTTTGCTGCATGATTTCATCATCGAGTCAAACACTATCGAGATGCCCAGCGAATTAAGACTGGAAGCACTTGAGCAGCTACGCTCCAGCGTTCTTGCTACCGAAGACAGTCTCCGCTTCAGGCTGATTAAATCCGGATTCCCTAAAGAAGAGAACGATCATAAAATCCTTAATGTCCTGGTCGCGATTGAAAAGGAATATACGCTTGGCTACTGGATAGTGGTCAAAGAGCTGACTCAAAAATCTATTGGCTGGCTGCAAGGCAAAAATGTCACACTGGCCCTGCAACGCTGCATTAAGGGGCTCAGCAGCATCGTGATCAGCCATTACATCATGGGCATGCCGATCCCGGACTGGATATGGATAGACTTGCATTCCCTTTACAGGCTGAGTGTCAAACTGGGCAAAGACACTGCCAAGGTGGCTCTTGACCAAACCGGCTCCTCTCAAAAGAGCACTCCTGAAACGTGCTATAAACAAATTCTTTTGCTTAGCCTGACCGATCCGACCGGCTTGATGCTAAAAGAAGTCCCCATGGTTTATAGTTTTATCGACAACATATCCTCTTTAGTCAGCCTGCATACCAAGCCTGTCGTTAATCAGCGTGTTCAATGCTATGTCTTAACTGACGAGGACAAACCCCCGATGTTTCAGGCATCAGCAGATATCCCTGCTGATAATGCGAAGCTCTATATCGACTTTACCAAACTGTACAAAGCCATCGAGCAACGAGTTAAACAAAGCAGCTCGACAGATGGCCGCTTCAGTTCCATGCAAATAATGCAGCGCCGCGACCAGCCGGCCGCCGAACTGCTGGACTATCTCAAACAACGCTGGTCCGGACTTGAATTGCAGAGCACGGCACTGTTCAATGACAGGCTGGATCGATATATCGCTATTGGCCTGGTATCCTCGCATGCGCTTAAAAGCCAATTGGATTCCGCTACCGAAAGCCAGATGGAAATCCTTGCCGAATCAAAATCCGACAGCCTGTTAAGCTGTCAATTTGATCAGCCGGGGGTTCTCTCAGTCGGCAGCCTGATCAGTATCAGAAAAACGGAACGCGGGGACGAACAACGTGCGATCGGAATCGTCAACAAAATAATCGTCAACAAACAAAGCCCCAAAATACACTTTGGCGTTCAGATCTTGACGCCGGTTTACTATGCGGTTTCATATTCCCTCCCCAATGCATCCAAAAAAGATGACCTGCTAAAAGCGCTTTTTTATTCCGTAACCGATGCGGAAGGTGATAAAACATTTATCATTACGGACAGTTTTTTGCTGAAAGAAGATGATGTCGTGCGAATGTATTGGAAAAACGAAGATTTTCCAATCGTCTTGCACGATAGAATAAATATCGGTCTGGGTTATTGGCAATTCAGATGCGTCAAAATTGCGGAAAAGGAAAAGCCTGTGCATACCAAAAAGGGCTACGATTTCATTTAAATCCGAACTATCTGCTTGAAACACGACGGCAAACGCATAAAGCACTTGAAAAGTTTTTTCATCGTGGTAAGTTGTCCCATTAAGTAGACACTGGTCAGAGTGATAAAGGACCTCGATTCTGACTAAAAGAAAACTCGGCTGAGGGTGTTTGCTTAATAATATCGCAAGCTTGTCGAACAGACGATAATCTGGTTAACAGGCGATGATATCGGGCATGGTCTCATAATCTATTTGCATATTGAAATCAGGCGTCCCAGGCTCATGTTACCGAAGGAGAGAGCAAGGGAACAAGGGATAAACCGCCGAATTTTGAGTTGCGCTTATTTATAAATAAAAATTACAAAATCGTGAGGAAGAAATATGAGTAACGAAGAAAACGCTAAAAAAGCCGTAGATTCGGCAAAAAATATTGCCGGCAACCTGATTTCGGCGGCATTAAGTTTAAAGGAAAAAAATCCTAAAGTTTTTTTTGGTGCGGTTGGGGGAATTGCCATTCTAATTATTTTTAGCATGATGAGCGGTGGCGGCGACAATGGCGCTCCCAGCCTTCCGTCCGGGACTACTCTTAAAAACCTTGCTGTCGGACAACGATATGTTTTAAAAAGCGCAAATGCCTATGACCCGTCCGCTACCGTCCGTTTGGTGGGAGCACCCGGCACATTAGCCGCTTTCGACGATACCGAAGAAGCGGATAGAACCGGTACCTGCCAACATTATAAACAAGGCACCCCTGTCAAGGTCCTGAGACTCCAGGAAGCCATTGGAACCGAATTCGCTGAAGTCTCTATCGAAGAAGGCGAATGTAAAGGCAAAACGGGCTGGGCATTGGCAATTGATGTCCAATAAACAATATTGTTTGACATCGTTAAAATATCCTATATAATGCATGGATAATTTCTAGTGCGGGAATAGCTCAGTGGTAGAGCACAACCTTGCCAAGGTTGGGGTCGCGAGTTCGAATCTCGTTTCCCGCTCCAATATATAATAAAAAGCCGCGAACATCGCGGCTTTTTCATTTAACCTCTATGGCTGCGTAGCAAAGTGGTTATGCAGTGGCCTGCAAAGCCATCTATACCGGTTCGATTCCGGTCGCAGCCTCCATTAGTGCACTCAACCAGATTCAATGAAGTACATAAACCCGCAAGTTATCTGACTTAGCGGGTTTTTTATTGTCCGACGATGTGCAATAAGGTGTGTTGACATACCCCTGCTCGTGGGGGTATAAATGGGGGCATATCGCATACCCCCAGACGGAGATACCCCCAATGGCCTTATCTGATACATCCTGCAAGAACGCCAAACCAAAGGAAAAGCCGTATAAATTGGCTGATGAAAAGGGAATGTTTCTGTTAGTCAATCCGAATGGTTCAAAATATTTCAGGCTTAAATATCGATTCAATGGAAAGGAAAAGGTTCTGGCCCTAGGCGTCTATCCTGAAACCAGTCTAAAGGATGCTAGAACCAAACGCGATGAAGCGCGGGAACTAATCGCCAAAAGCATAGACCCAGGCGAAAACAAAAAAGCCGTTAAGCAGGCCAAAGCCGAAAGCGGAGCCAACAGCTTTGAAGTTATAGCCCGCGAATGGGGACAGAAAAAAGTTGAATCCTGGAGCGAAAAAAACAACCGCTCTAAAAGAATGCTGGAGCGGAACATATTCCCTTGGATCGGTGGTAAGCCGGTAACGGATATTATGCCGCGTGATATTCTGGAATGCTTAAGGCGCGTTGAAGACCGAGGAACTATCGAAACCGCACACCGGACGCTTCAAATATGCGGGCAAGTGTTTCGTTATGCAGTCGCAACCGGTAGAGCGGATCGGGACATTACGCCAGACTTGCGCGGCGCACTGCCGCCTGCCAAAGGCGAACACTTCGCAGCCATCACAGACCCCAAACAGGTCGGTGAATTATTGCGTGCAATAGATAGTTATCAAGGCTCCCTACCCTCAGTTTGCGCCCTGAAGCTTGCGCCCTTGGTATTTGTTCGACCTGGCGAATTACGCGCCGCGGAATGGCAACATATCGACATTAACGCAAAAGAATGGCGTTACTTTGTATCAAAAACCTCTGTACAACACATTGTCCCACTTTCGTTTCAAGCTATTGAAATTCTCAAAGAGTTATACCCGCTTACCGGGCATGGCCGGTATGCATTCCCGTCTGAACGCACACCGCGCGGCGATAGATGCATGAGCGAAAACACCCTTAACGCGGCGTTAAAGCGGCTCGGTTACGGTAAGGACGTGATGACGGCTCACGGTTTTAGAGCAATGGCGCGAACCATTCTTGATGAAGTGCTGGGATTCCGCCCGGATTTTATTGAACATCAACTTGCCCACGCAGTTAAAGACCCAAACGGCAGGGCTTACAATCGAACTGCACATTTACCTGAACGCCATAAAATGATGCAAACTTGGGCTGATTATCTGGACGACTTGAAGAATGGCGCTTCGGTAATACCGTTTAAGAAAAGTGTTTAAGCCCTGTTATAATCCAATTTAACCGGATAGCTCGACGGAGCGATAAGCGGGATTCGTCCCCCGCTTCCGGTTATTCCTATAAGGACGGCTTATCACTTTGACGGAGTGTTATTTTGTTTGAGCAAGTAGAAACAACAGCATCTCAAATACCTGATTTTGATCATAAAACTGATGATCTTTTAGATTGGGATAATGCCCATGGGAACATAGCCAAAGATTCAGATCAGCCACAAAATGATCGACATGTTCTTTTAGATTGGCTGGAAGATATCGAAGAAGACATAGAGACTGATATTTATAATTTAAGTAGAGATGATGAAAATGCAGCATCAAGAGTGGGAAGAGCATTTCCACTGTTGATAACGATGTTTCAGGACTCTGATTCTGCTAATGCCAACAAGCATGCTAATACCTTTAATGAGCTATTCTCGCTTGATGACAAAAAACCTAGTCCTGTAGAGATTTTTTTGTCAGTTGCAATGGCCAGTTGCTGGCTAACCTTATTTGCTTTGAGGGATGGTAATTTATCAGAAGCGCTTTTTCATTTTGGTCAGGCCAACTACTGGCGGGGTATGGCTCAAGGAAGAAGTGCAACAGAGTATGTTTTCAGCCTTGAAAAGACAGCATTCCATCAAGCAGCTGCGTATAAGCGTCATGCTGTAAATATAGCTTTGAAGGAGAAAGCCATTCAGTATTACAAAAACAATCATAAAAACTTTAAGAGCAAAGATGATGCAGCTGAATACATAAGCAACAATATTGTGTCTCTTGCTTATTCAACAGTCAGAGGCTACCTAAGAGGTGTTGTTCCTGAGTGATGCCAGCACAGCATAATTGATGCAAGCAGGCTGTATTCACAGATTGATTTTTATGGGAATAATAGGTAACCATGTTCAATAAGCACTATAGGAGTGCATCAACATGGCTACAACAACCCACCAATTACCAGAAGCCGGATTTTTAAGAATCTGGCAGATTATCGGAGATCGTAAACGCGGTATTGAACCGCTGTTACCCGTATGCCGGTCAACTTTTCTTGCTGGCGTTAATTCCGGCAAATATCCCAAACCGGTAAAGTTAGGCGAAAGAACAACCGCCTGGAAGAAAGCCGACATTCTTGCGCTACTTGAAAGCATGGGCGGTACAGTATGAAAGGCAAGAAAATTGATACTACCAAAACTTCATTGATCCTGATTATTCACGGCGGCAATAATCAGCTTTGCGTCGACAGTCGTAAGATTGCCAAGGAATTTGGCAGGCAGCATAAAAACGTACTACAAACGCTAGATAATTTACTGGATGACGGTACACTTTCGCGGCTTGAATCTAAGCCACGAAATTACCAAAAACTAGGCCGGGAATACCGTTGTTATGAATTGAATGAAGCCGGTTTTTTAAAAGCGATGCCATTTATTGGTGGCCGTAAATCACGGGAAGGACAAAAGCGTTTAGTCGATGACTTTCTGAAAATTCGGCGGCAGCTAGACCAGCAATCGAAAGTGCGTGAAACACAGGCTTATCAGATGGCACGTTCATCTGGCAAGAATAGCCGAGGCATTCTAACTGATGTTATCAAGCGATTTATCGAATATGCCCGTTCACAGGGTAGTCAAAGTGCGGATAAGTACTTCACCATAATTACCAATGCAACACAAAAAGCCGTTGTCTGTATCGAGCCACAAGCTTCCCAAGTGCGTGAATTAATGAATGCAGTCCAGTTGAAAACATTGGAACTGGCAGAAGTTACGGCGGTTCAGGTGTTGACTGAGGGTATGGACAGTCAACGGCCCTACAAAGAGATTTATCAGGCAGTGAAAGCAGCTCTACAGAGCTTTGCCACAGGCAGAACATCGATATTAGGTGGGTAAGCTATGGCTAAGGCAATTCGCAAACGCCAGCAGTACATAGCGCAGAACGTGGACATGATTAGATCAGCCGCTTATGAGGATTTAAGCGGCAACGCGGTTAAATTGTTAATTCTGATGCAAACCCATTGGCGCATGTATGACCCTATTGCCTATAGCATAACAGAGGCACAGAAGCGCATAGGTTGTTGCCGGGGCAAGGCGCACGAAGCATTCAGAGAGTTAGAGTCTCACGGCTTTATTAAATTGATGCTGGAGGGGCATTTTAGCAAGCAATTAGCACGTAAATGGCGGCTGACTTTCCGAGAGTTTAACGACCACAAGCCGAGCGATGAATGGCGGGATTGGTCGCCGGAAAATTAATTTGCTTGTTCATTATATGAACGCTTCATGCCGTATGGTGAACAAATCATCCCGTATAGTGAACAGGTGTTCATAATATGAACGCTTTTATATATGAATCAATGACTTATAATAAGCGTTTTAGCCCTCAGTGTTCACTATACGGGATGTACCTATTATTTACCATATCCTATAGTTTATTAATGCAGGAAATAGGCAGCAATTAAAGCAGCATCAGGATGGCGGCCCAAAATTGACGCAATTTAGACGACAGGCAACCAGATCGAAGGAAACAAGATGGCAACAAAAAAGAAATCTACGAGTAAAGCATCAGAGACCTCGACGAAAGACAGAGAAACCGAAAAATTCCTGGCAAAGATGGCAGTACGCCCAAGCGTAAATGCAGCAGCAGTGATTCAAGAGTACGGAAAGATATTTGGTGATCATAAATTAGAGGATTTAATCGATGGGCTAGTCGATAGCATCGATAAAGTAAACGCCGGAGATATGCATCGATGTGAAGGGATACTTTTAGCGCAGGCCCAGGCATTGCAATCCATTTTCACGAGTCTGTCACGGCGGGCAATAACTCAGGAATACATGAAAAACATGGAAATTTTTTTGAGGTTGGCATTAAAGGCACAAAGCCAATGCCGGCAAACGCTGGAGACGTTAAGCAATATCAAAAACCCGCCGGTAATCTATGCAAAGCAGGCCAATATTTCAAATGGCCCGCAACAGGTCAATAATGGCGTACCCGCTCAGGCTCCACACGCAGAAGAAATTAAAAATCAGCCAAACGAACTATTGGAGGTGATCGATGGCGAACGGTTGGACACCAGAACGGCGAAAGAAGCAATCGGAAGCGATACGGCAATGGCAGCCGTGGAATAAATCGACCGGGCCGAGGACAGCCGAAGGTAAAGCGATAGCATCACAAAACGCTTATACCGGAGGCACTCGTCTATTTATGCGTAGGATTGCCGCGTCATTGCGGGATCAACGAGATGCTTTAAAGCTGGTCAGATAATGGTGGCTACATAGTCAGGTTTGTATTTTACACATATGCAATCGATTAGTATTAGGCAGCCACAGGCCAAAACAGACTAGATAACCAGTCTATATTTATGACAGCGATGCTTTATTTCGCTTAGGTTTATATCATCCTTTTCAACAGAAAAGATCAAGCATATAATGAAATAGAATAAAAAACTTACATTGAAATTAATATGCCATGAATCCGATTAACCAGTTGCGTTTCGCCGTGAATGACTGCATCAATGATAATGAAGTCATGCCATCGCACGTCCCCTTGGCTTTGTTGGGCGAATTCCAAAAAGACGTAAGTGAGTTTTTAAAGGGATCAAATCGTGATGTTGATCCGGCTAAGGTTATAGTTTCAATCGAGGAAGGTTCGTTGGCTTTCGTGGCCATGGGGTTGCTTGCGGCAAGCACTCTATGGTCCGATCTTGAACATTTAAAATCGTCAGATTCACTCAGTTTAATCGACTCAAAAAGGGCAAGCGTGGTGGAACGGTGGCAATCTATCGCGCAAAAAAATCCACATAGACGCTATTTGGTAACAGATCAATCAAATCAGATATCTTTCTCGGTCGACTCAACATCTAATTTTCGCAGAATTGAAGATGCTTGGGTGTATGTGGAAAAATATTTGCACGGTATCGTTGTTGATATGGGCGGTAGCATTAAGGCTAATGTCCATCTGAAACTAGAAAACGGTGTAACTCTGACAATTGCATCCACTCAAAATAAGTTAGCGCAAGGCGAACAAAACCGGCTATATCGCCCCGCCCTGCTTCATGTTACGGCTGAGGAAAATTTGCTTACTAGAGAATTACGTAACTTGAGCTTGTTTGATTTCGAGGTTCATCAACCCAGCTATGACGATGATGAATTCAATCTAATGGTAGAACGAGGAACTAAAGCGTGGGCAGATGTCCCTGATGCAACGGCATGGTTGGAAGCTCTGCGGGGTAATCAAGCGTGACAGCATCCGTTCTGTTGGATACCAGTTTTTTGATTTCACTAGTTGATCGTAATCGGCCGAACCATGGCGTTGCAACTCAATACTATAAATTGCTACTTGAGCAACAGTCGCCCCTCTATTTCTCAGCTATCGTAGCGGCAGAAATTGCTATCAAACAACCCATTACAGATTTCCCGCTTAAAAATTTTCGGTCTATCCCTTTCAATATTCCACACTCAACTGAAGCTGCGCATATATGGAATTTGCTCGGCGGCCATGATAACGGCGACAATCGATCAGTAGTTAAAGATGATGTGAAAATAATGGCGCAAGCCTTACATGAAGAAATTCCATTCATTCTGACGGAAGATGCCTCTACCCTTTGCAAATATTGCGAGCGATTGCGAATTTCGCACAAGTTAAATATTAGAGCGATAAAATTAGCGGATGGCTTTAAATCTTGTGCATTGCGATTGGACGGTCAGACAGGTATAGAGGATTTTACTTAAAAACAAATTTGACTAACCCGTCTGATTCGAATTAAGCCAGTCAATTCCAGATTCAATTGAAGCTAATTTTTGAAGCCGTCCGCTCAATACCACAGTTTTATTAGTAATCACCAACTAAGCCGGGTAACACCGGCTTTTTTGTGTCGGCGTATTTTATACACCCTAAACAATTCAACGGATTAGCTGGAGAATAGTTCGATAAAACTTATAGGTAATGAGCCGATGTGTGTTTAACTCTGGTGTATGGGCTATACTTTTTTATTTATCCAGGAGGTGGTTGTGTCAATTATTGATTTAGCGCAAGCGATATTAGAGAAAGAAAAAAACGGTTTACATTTTAGAGCGATAGCCGAAAAAGCCATAATTCTAGATAAAAGCTTAGGCCCCGATGTTGAAGCTTGTGGTCAGAAAATATCACAAGCCCTTTCTGCCCACATTGCACGACATGATAAAAAAATAACAGCCCTTTTTAAACGCATAGATAATGGAAAAGGTGGTTTTAAAGCAGGTTATTATGCATTAAGAAAGAGAACAGCACCTAAGCCACCAATTCCAACAATAGATACGGATACGCCCCTTATTAATGGTTTCACCGGTAAGGCTGGAGAATATGGTGTTTTTAGTGAACTGCTTTACTGGGGATATAATCCGGCCATGATGGTCGTTGATCATGGGGTTGATATTGTGGCTTCGAAAGATGATCAATACTTTCATATCCAAGTAAAGACTAAAGTGGACCCCATTGTCCAGACAAATTATTACTCAGTTTAAGATAGAGC
>CAZMRW010000064.1:0-27182 GCA_964568805.1 uncultured Methylococcaceae bacterium
AAATAATCAGCAGAAATAGTGTGGTGGCTAGGCTATTCTCGGACAGGCTCCTAGCCGGCATCGAGGATTCGCTGAAAGCCGGGCACTATGAAAATGCCCGGGAAATAACTCATAAAATGCATGGCTCGGTAAGCTTTTGCGGTTTGACGGATATACAGGAGCCGGCAAAAAAACTGGAGCAATGTCTGGTAAACAAAAATTATCAAGGCATAACCACGGATTTGCTGCTTCTGCGCGAAAGGGTTTTAAAATTTACCCGCTATCAGGAGATAATATTGGCCGGCGTTAATCAGAGTGTCTGACCAATATTAGATTAAATGCCTAACCGGACAAAATGGTTTGCTGTCTGAATAGACTAAACCACTCTCCATTGACCCTCCGCGCGAGTGTCTAATACCAGCCGTTAGTAATTGATTAAAAATGAAATGACCTCGCCAGTGAAAAAAATGAGACTGGGTTTCATCGGCATAGGACTGATGGGTAAACCCATGACCCTGCGGCTGCTAAAAGCCGGGTTTGCCGTCAGTGTATGGAATCGGAGCCCCGATAAATTGAAGCCTGTGATCAGTGCCGGCGCCTGCGCTTTGCCTGCCATTGCCGACGTAATCAAATCGTCGGACGTCATTATGTTGTGCCTGTCCGATACGGCAGCGGTCGAGTCTGTGTTTTATAGCGATATTCTGGAGCATGGTTCACAGGACAAACTGCTGATCGATTTATCCAGCATTGATCCGGAAACAACGCGGCAACTGGCGGCGGCGCTTTATCGAAAATGCGGCATGGGCTGGGTTGATGCGCCTGTTTCCGGCGGCGTCAGCGGCGCTGAACAAGGCAGTCTGGCCATTATGGCGGGCGGCAGCGCCGAAAATATCGCCGTCGCGCGCGACGTGCTGAAACCTCTGTATCATCAGTTGACCCATATGGGCGATGTCGGCAGCGGCCAGGTGACCAAGATATGCAACCAGATGATTGTGGGCTGCAATGTTCTGGTCATCGCCGAAATGATGGCGCTCGCCAAAGGGGCCGGAGTCGATGTGGAAAAAATTCCGGCGGCGCTGGCCGGAGGTTTTGCCGATTCCAGGCCGCTGCAAATCACCGGCCCGGAAATGGCGATGGAGATCTTTGAACCGGTCAAATGGCGGGTAAAAACCCTGTTGAAGGATCTGAACATGGCCGTCGATTTGTCTGTCAAACAGGGCGATGCCGTCCCGATGTCGGGGCTGGCCGCACAGCTGATGCAATTGCATGGAAGCCGGGGCTATCTTGAACAGGACCCGTCAACGCTGATAAAGCTGTTCGGAAAAAATTGATGCTTCGCTTTAGCGCCAATTTGAGCCTGCTATTTACCGAGGCCGGGATGATCGACCGTTTCCGCGCCGCGAGACAGCAGGGATTTGACGCTGTGGAAATTCAGTTCCCCTATACGCTGAGTGCCGAAAGCATTCGCCAGGTATTGACAGAATATCGCTTACAGATGGTTTTATTTAACGTCGCCGCCGATAACTTGCTGCAGGGCGGTGAAGGATTGGCCGGCGTGCCGGAAAAACGGGAACAGTTCCGGCAGGCAGTTGCGGAGGCTGCAGCCTATGCCAGGCTGTTAAAACCGGCCGCGATCAACGTGCTGCCGGGATGCTGTTTTGACGCAAGCCGCAAACAGGAATATCTAAAAACCTTTAAACAGAATCTGGCAGTTGCCGTCGAGGCCTTCTCGCCTTTGGGCGTAAAAACCGTATTTGAAGCCATCAATAGCCACGACATGCCGGGATTTCTCCTAGACAGCGGCGAACAGATGCTCGCAGTGTTAGACGAGCTTAACTATCCCGACTTGTATCTGCAGTACGATATTTATCATATGCAGATGATGGGCGAAAATATCGCCGAATTTATTAGCAAGCATGCCAAAAAAATCGGACATATCCAGTTCGCCGATTGCCCCGGACGCGGCCAGCCCGGCACCGGCAGCATCGATTTTGCACAGGTTTTTGCCAGCATAGAGAACTCGGCTTATGCGGGCTGGGTAGGGGCCGAATACCGGCCCATCGGCTCGACTGCGGACAGTCTGGGATGGCTTCCAGTAGACAAGAGCCAACAAGCATAGCTAAGTAGCGATCGAGACCGGCGGGAGCAATCGATGCGCCCGTTAATCCTTTGTAGCCCGGCGGTTGTACCGCGTGATTGCAGGGCGTATGAGGATTGCCTTCTGCTTGAATATTTCTTCAAATAGGAACACCATGTTAACGACACCAGAAATTATTGGATATATCGCGGCATCATTGACGACGGCTTCATTTTTGCCGCAGGCGATATTGACGATAAAAACCAAAAATACCGAATCTCTTTCATTGTCAATGTACAGCACCTTTACCCTCGGGGTGTTTTTCTGGCTGATTTATGGGCTGTATTTATCCGATAAGGCCATCATCATCGCCAATTCGGTCACGCTTATCCTGGCGACATCAATACTTTCCGTGAAGATTTGCAATTCCCTTCGAAATAGCCGATGGCGCAGCAGCCGGTCGAATTCCGGCCGCTATTCCCGATAGACGCTGCCGGCACGCAACGGGATCATTCGGCAGCGGTGATCTGAATTGGGTAGGCACCATCGTAAAAATCCTCGTTTCCCGAGCCGGTACGTCATTAATATTCTGGCACGTTTCATTCTTAAAAAGGTCTTTTTATATAACGGTTTAGCTTAATAATGTACAATAATCATACACTTTGCCTTTTCCGGAAGCAGGCTTGGTCCGGAAGCAACAAGTGTTGCTGTTTGCATTTTATTCCCTAATAAAATAGACTTCGTTTCGACTTGACAACAGACTCCTTTTCGACATGGTATCGGCCCGACATGAATCCGCTGGAGGGTTTATGTCGGGCTGACACAATCCCAAACTGGCAACAATGGAAATAAAAAGCGTAATCAAAAAACACAATGACGGTGGCCTCGGCGGCTTCATCAACAGCGTGCAGACGCTTTTTGTCGCCGGTCTGAGGATCTGGACGATCCCGATTGTACTGATGCTGAGCATGGCGACCGGCTTTACCACGTATTACGGTTTGTCGCATTTCATCCTGCCCTGGATTGCCCTCATCATCACCATTGCAATCCAGTCCATTATTGTGATCAGCTCTCTTGAAATTGCAGGAATTCACTGGAAAGCCAACCGGTTACGCTTTATCAGCGTGCTGGTGTCGCTGCTGATCGCGGTTTCCGCCTCGATCACCTTCTCTTATTTCAAGTTTTACGAAATTTCTCAAGGCAAGACTGTACACATCGTCCGTTTCAACAAAATAAGGACCGATGTGAACAATTATCTGACCGCCCTCGCCGAAACCAAAAGCAAGATTCTGAAACAGCAACAGGAAGAAATCGAAAAAGCTTCGGCCAACGTAACCCAGGCCTACTTCGGAACGCATCCCGGAGTGCCGGAGACCAAAAAGAACATGGTCGGTCAGGGGCCGCTGTTCAGGTACCAGAATGAGCTTTTTCTGGAAAAAAAGGCCCAGGTCGCCCAGCTTGAGCAGAAATTTGATCTGATCAACCAGGATATCAGGATGCTGCAAAACGGTATTGCCCAATGGGATAAAAATGCCGCTGACGCCGAAAAAAAATATCAAAAAATTGTTACCAGCCTTCAGGAAGTTCAGATCAAGTTCAACCAGCTGGCCACCAATAGCGGCTTTATCGCACCGGAAGCCCCGGTCATCATGACTTATGCCGAAGTCGTTCAGGGCATTACGCCATCGTTTGCGATGTGGAAGGAATTTTCGCTGTTTGCTTTTATCTGCGCCTCCATGGCGGATTTTTTCACGGTATTTTTGTCTTACCGGCTGGAATTTACCGCGCCTGGGCCCTTAAGCGAACGCGAACAGGATCTGGCTTTCGAATGCCTCAGACAATTCACCGAATTCAGAATCAACGAAAACGACGAACTGGAAATGGTGATCGAGAAATCCGAAATCGAACAAGCCAGGCGCTATTCCGACTGGTCCCGGGTTTTTGCCGTTGGCTTTTTGCTAAGCAGAGGATTTTTGCGAAAGATCGATGCACGATCGGTGGAATTCGCGCCCAATCTTTATCCTCTGGTTGCTGAGCGCATGGGTGCCCGGTTAAGTACTGTCAAAGTCCAGCCTGCCGTAACCGTAAAAGCCGAGCTAAATCAGGTGTCCAATGAGCAGTAATCTATCACCTCTCGAAGCATGGTTAAATGAAACCAACCTGATCTTTAACGATTCGGATCCGGATTTCTGGGATCCGGGATTCGACGGCGAAAGCCGCATCGTTTATTCGAAACTGGGTCCGTACCAAAAACTTTTTCTCTGTCCGCCCAGGTTTAACCGGCGTTTTTACCACAGCGTCTATCCCCTGCCGATTGAGGACTGGCATCTCTCCGTCTGCACCGAGCTTTATGGCGGATTATGCACCATCGATGCGCATTTGACGGTTCACTTCCAGGCGACTTTTCGCTATGTCGAAAGAAACAGGGATGCCTTGCCTGAGGTTAACGATCATATCAGAATCGGCTACGAAGGCTTGATCAAGACGGCAGTCGATGCCGAGCTGCGCACTTTGAGGGAAGGCCATTGGATAGAAAGCGGTTTGACCGATGTTGAACGGCATATTGAAAACGTCATCAACGAAATGCTGATTTTAAAGCAGATCAAATGCCGGACTATCTGTGCGCTGAAACCTTCCTTTGAAGAATTACCGGACGAGTCCAAACTGGACGGCCGCTTCATGCAGGAATCGGTTTATCTCAACATCGTGAAAAAGAATTTCGAATTTCGGGAAAAACAGAACCGGGAATTTCTGCGCCAGGAGGAGCAGTTGGAGAAAGAACGCCTGAAGCAACTGGACCAGGTCAATGAATTAAAAAAACAAAAACTGGCGCTGGAAAGTGAAAATATAAGGCGCTTGCTGAAAGAACAGGGTAAACAAAATATCGAGCAATATGCCATAGAGGTCGAACTGCATGCGGAAAAAGTGAAGCATGAAAAGCGTTTGCAGGAGATCGAAAAAGCGGCCGAACTTCAATTCCATAAAGAACAGCAGCTTCGCCAGATGGAGCTTGAGCGGCACATGCAGGAGCAAAGGCTGGCGCATGAAGCGCTGATGAAAGAAAAGGAACAAAAAGTCGATTATCAAAACCAGGAAGCGGCGTTGCTGGAAAAGCAGAAAGTTGAGGAGCAACTGGAAGCCGCCCGCATAGCCCATCAGACCCGTTTACGTGAAATGCAACTCCTGGCAGAAATCAAGGAACTGGAACTGCGCGTGGAAGTCACTAAAAACAAGGACCAATATCTGCACCGGCAAATCGAATGGCTGGTGCTCGATAAACAACGGGCTGAGTTAACTCGCGCCATCAAGGAAGCGGAACAGGATGTGGATGATACCTTCGGATAAAAGCTCATTCTGTAACATTTTCTTAATTTCCGATTTTCTCGTTAATAATCTAAATTATCCGGATTTGCGGCAAGGTATTGCTCTGTGCTTGCTGATGCCGTTTCAACGTCGACTCAATAGCCTGTAATCGTTTTTTTATAGTCAATTTTCATTTTCGTTTTATGCGGGGGTCTTGCCTGCGTAAACTACAACAGAGCGATGGCGCATCACAATTTTCCAAGCCGGCATACCGGTACCTATCATTCGCTACTGCTTTTTTTGTTGGCATTGGCAAATTATGTCTTGATGTATGGGGCGAATATTTTGTTAGCCCGCACCCTTAATGTCGGCGAGTTCGACGATTACAGCGTTGCGCTATCGACGGTCACAATCTTGTCTACCCTTGCCACGCTGGGTCTTGAAAAATATGCGCTGAGGGCATTTTCG
The DNA here is from genome assembly GCA_964568805.1 of uncultured Methylococcaceae bacterium. Taxonomy (GTDB): domain Bacteria; phylum Pseudomonadota; class Gammaproteobacteria; order Methylococcales; family Methylomonadaceae; genus CAZMRW01. The sequence continues at coordinate 5,828 of CAZMRW010000064.1, forward strand.
ATATTTCGGGAGCGTCAGGACTGGCGGCGTTTTCGAGGATACTGGTTGTTCTCGCTGCGCACGATTTGCGGTTTCAGTGTTTTATTAACGGCAACCCTGGGTATTGGTCTTGAAGCGGTCTTGGCGTTTTATCATTCGGATTACCATATCGCCATTGTCGTGTTTGCCGGTTTTTTACCGATAATTGCGTTAAGCCTGTATCTGGTCGAATTTATTGCCGCTCATGGCGCTGTGTTATTGAGCGTAGCGATTTATAGATTGTTGTTGCCCATTCTTTATCTTATTTTTCTTATTGCCGTTTCGATCATTCTGGTCAGGCTGTCCGCGCTAATCGCCGTGATCTGTTTCGGCTTGGCCTGGGTGTCCGTGTGTCTTCTGATGTGGCGTTTAAGCGAAATCATAATGCCTGCATCTGTCAATAGTTCAATTGCAATAACAAACGCTAACGGCTGGCTCAGGGCCTCTTTGCCTTTGGTCATGAACAGCCTGATGATGACCGTGATGACCAGCGGAGGCGTCGTTATTATGGAATTGTTGTTTCCCTCCAGCATAGAAGTCGGCATTTATGCCGTTTCCGCCCAGACAGGGAGTTTTATTTCGCTGATCGGTACATCGACCAATCGATATTATTTGCCAATCATGGCGGTATTGACTGAACAGCGCAATAAAGGGGCGATACAGGAATTGTTAAAGAAAAGAATCAGGACGGTAGGCAGCCTGATTTTGTTTTTATTGCTCGCCATTTTTTTATACGGCGAAAAAATTCTGGGCCTATTCGGCGCCCATTTTAGTATCGGCTACGATGCCCTGGTGATCATCGGAGTGGGAGCATCCATCAGCGCCCTGTACGCCGATATACCGTATTACCTGCAATTTATGGGGCTCAAACGCACCGTTTTTAATTGGACTCTGGCCGCTACGCTGTCCATGTTAGTCATGGGCTTTACGCTGGGGCCGGTTTATGGCTCGTCTGGCGTAGCGGTAGCCTATATGGCGCCCGTCGTCGTCCTGTTTATCGGATTACGCATTATTGCATCGGGGCATTTTCGACGCATGTGACCGGTTGAAGGCTGTGCTTGTCAACTGGCTGGCCGGTAACATTCAACGCGGATAAATCCGCACCTACACTATTGCGCTTCCCGTCAAAATTGCATTGGCGAACTACTAGTAATTTGTTGCCAAGCAATTCGCAGCATACAGTTTTTGTAAAAACGCAACGATACATCTGATTTGTTGCAGTGTCATCAAACTGTAATAAATCTGTCACTAAGCTGTCATTTCTTTTCAATATTCTTGCTCGAGTTTTCTTTTCTTATTAACTGTGAGCAATTAATGAAAATTTCCAAACTGACTTTAGCAGTGGCAACTGTCCTGGGCGTGAGCGCTACATCGTCCGCTTTTGCTATCGACCTTTATGTCGATATGAAAACCAAACAGATTTATGCGGAGCCCGGCCGGAACCGGGTAAAAATGGGTTCTTTCGTTCAGGTCGATGAGGCTGCGGCGGCGCAACCGGCGGAAAGCTCCGAACTTGCGGCGGTAAAAGAAGATTTGGAGTTGAAGACCAACGAGATCAAGGCATTGCAGGAGCACATGACCGAAGCCGAGAAAGTCAAAGTTACAATGGACAAAAAGGGCTTGCAGGTTGAATCGGCGGATAAAAATTTTCAGTTTAAATTGGGCGGCCGTATTCATGCCGATGCTAATTACACTAGCGGTGATGATTATCTTGAAGACGGTGATCATGTTGAGGCCAATGACGGAACCGAAATACGGCGCGCGCGGATGGAGTTTGCAGGAACTTTCTTTAAAGACTGGGGATTCAGAACGGTAGCCGATTTCTCAGATGACAACGTCAGAGTGAAAGATGCCTTTATCCAATATACCGGTTTTAATTGGGGGACAATAACCGCGGGTCAGCAAAAACAAAACTTCAGCCGCGAGTTACAGGAAAGTTCGAATGACATGATGTTTACCGAACGTTCGTTGATGAATATTCTCAACAATCCAACGGTGGATCGGGCCATCGGTCTTAATTTCCAATCGTTTGGAAAAAATTGGGTGGCAAAGGCCGGTATTTTTGGCGATTCGATTACGCCAGCAAGAACTGGTACAACACCGGAAATAGACAATGCTGGCGATGAAGGTTGGGGCGTTAACTCTCGATTGATATACAATCCGATCCTGGAAAAAGACAAACTGATCCATTTGGGTATTGCCGGTAATTACCGTGTGCCAGATGCCACGGGCGACGTGGCGAAATCCAGAGGCTTGGCGGTCGTCTATGAAACCAATAACATGTCCAATCTGGATATAATAAATGCAAGCATAACAGATGTCGACAGCATCAAAATGTTGGGTCTGGAAGCTGCAGGGATGTATGGACCTTTCTCGGTTGGCGGCGAATATACGCAGCAATGGGTCGACCGCAAGGATGGCTCCGACAACGTAGCCTTAAATGGCTGGTATGGAGAAGCGGCCTGGTCGATTACCGGCGAATCGCGCAAGTACAAGGAAGGCAACTTCCGGTATCTTGAGCCCGCCAAACCCTTTAGTTTGAAGAATGGTGGATGGGGCGCATGGGAATTGGCGACCCGTTATTCTTCGGCCGATCTTAATGACGGTACTTTTGCGGGCGGAGAATTGTCAAATATTACTATGGGGTTAAACTGGTACATCAACAGCAATTTCCGCATGTTGTTCAACTGGACGCACTTGCTGGACATCAAAGATTCGCCATTAACTACCGCATCGGGTGCGCCTCTGTCGGATGACAATACCGATTTGGATACCTTTACTGTACGTGCGCAAGTGGCTTACTAAGTTTCTGAAGTCGTAACTTAGGGTTTAAAAGCCGCACCGATAATCCGGTGCGGCTTTTTTTATTTTCACAAATTCATATATCATGTTCAGTTTACAAAACTGAATAAAGCTTCAGAAAGATATTTATATAAATGCAAATTTAGGTCGAAATTGAAAACTAGCAATATCATCAAACTGATTCCTATGCTTTTTTTGTCTGCTTGTGCAGTAACTCCCACGGCGTCGCAGCAATGGGGAATCGAGCCCATCAGTCTTTACGATTCAGGATACAAAGAAGGCACGGAAATTATCAGCGTTCAGCAATCGACACTGCGTGCGGTTCTGAACAACTACGAAACTGGTGAGGTCGATGTGCTGGATATCAGCAACCCTCAGCATATCAAGAGAATAAAACGTTTCTCCCTGAATCTCAACAAGGGAGAGGAGTTGACTTCGGTCGCATTTCACCATTCCCTGGACCTGTTTTCAGCCACGATCGATGCCGGCATCAAACCCGGCAGGCTGGAAATTCGCTCGGCGTCGACCGGGGATTTGATCGATCGCATCATTGTCGGCTTTGGCCCCGATGCCGTGGTGTTTTCAGAGGACGGCAAGCTTGCCGTGATCGCCAACGAAGGCGAAGATTTTTTATTTGAGCCGGACAATAAGCAATTCTTCAAGCCCGAAGGCAGCATTTCTATCGTGCGTTTAACACCCTCGGGACGTATCATTCATCACAAAAATCTTGAATTGGCCAACACGATCAATAACGAAGGTTTTGTCGTGACCCAGGGCGGCCGGTTTCTGGAACGGGAAATCGACTGGAATGGGGATGGACTGATCAGCAAGACGATGGATTTTGACGGCAACGGCAAGATTGAAAAGAAGAAAGTGCTTCTGGGCAACTTCGGAGGGCATGATGTATTCGGTACCGAAACCAATGGCGAAAAGAAAATATTGATTCCGATAAAAAGCAACTCGCTTGCCTTGCTGGAGCCTGAATATATCGCAATCGCGCCTGATGGCAAGAAAGCCTATGTGACCTTGCAGGAAGACGATGCGGTCGTCCTCGTCGATCTGGCCCATAAACGAATTACCGGTTATTTTGCTCTCGGCGCAGCACAGCACAAAATCGACGCCCGCTACGACGGCTGGGTCAAATTTGACCAGTCGATGACCGGACTGCGTGAACCCGATGGCATCGCGCTGGCGGCCAAAGGCCGTTATTTCGTCACCGCCGATGAAGGCGATACCGAGTCGGACCCGGCCGATTCCAGCCAGCCGATGAGCGGCGGACGCACGGTCAGCGTGTTTGATGCGGCGACCGGTGCACTGGTCGGCGACACCGGCAGCCAGATAGATGAAGTCGCTTTTGCCAACCAGGTTTATCCGGAGCGGCGCAGCAACAAAAAAGGTTCGGAACCGGAAATGCTGGTTTCATTTGATTTGGACGGCGTACCGTTCATCGCTGTCGACATGGAAAGAGCCGCTTCGGTAGAACTGATTTCCTTGGCCGACCCCGCTCACCCCAAAGTAGTCGCTTTAGGCAAGATAGCAGGCGATGAAGAAAAATCGCCGGAAGGCATCGCTCATTTTACCGTTGCCGGCGAGCATTATCTCTTAACCGCCAACGAAATGAACGGAACCGTCGACTGTTTCAAAATCGTTAAATCGAATGCGGATAGGCCCTGAAGCCGGCCTGGTTCGAAAATCAAGAGTACGGCCCTGCTTTTGTCCTGTTGGACAGTGGACTACGGAAAATACGCCTTTAGCCCGGTCCTAGCTTTCGCTGAACTCTTCGGTGCGATAACGGGAAATGCGAATGGTATCAGACCAATAATCCGGCGGAAACCCTGCCTTTTGTTTTAAATTCCTTAAGAATTGCCGAGGCTGGGACAGGGTTTCCCAAACCGACGGTAAAAAAGTGCCGCGGCGATTGCCGTCTTCAAATATCAGGCCATCGATGCCGGGTTGCAGCTGCGCGAGTGCGTCCTCTTCGGAAACGAATGTCATCGGTTCCGAAGGCGTCAGGATGGAAATGTGAATTTCCAGCGCGTCGAATTCGTCAGCCTGCAAGGGCGGGAATCTCGAATCTTTGAATGCCGCGGCAAATGCATTTTGGGCCACATCTTCGACCAGGGGCCTGACTGCTTTCAGCATGCCGATACACCCCCGCAGTTGGTGGTTGATATGCAGGGTGACAAAGGTGGCGCGCGGCTCGATCAACTCGGCAGGATAATCGCCCGGATTAATGGCTAAGGGTTTGCCGGTTTCCAAGCCATGTCGAATCGAGTTTTTTGCCAGCTCCAGCAATTGGCGCTGCAGTGTCTTAGTCAATGACATAGGCGCCGTAACCCACCACTCTGGATTTATCTCCCGCCGTATCGCCGGAATTGCGAAGATCGATGGTTTTGATCGACAGCGATTTTTCCTTCGCCAGTTTCAACAAGCCGCTAACGGGAACCTTGCCGCAGGCGGAATCAAAGGCAAGCCGTTCATATTCCAGGTTTTCGATAATGTTGCTGGTCTCTTTGTCCAGTTTTTGGCAGGTCGCGTAATCGTGATAGTGGCTTAAGTCGGAACTGATAACGATCAGCGTTTCGTCGCCGCCCCACAGAGCATTGAGGACCTGGCTGACCTGAGCGGGCGATGCCTCGCCGGCGACGATGGGAATTATCGTGAAACTATCCAGCGTTTCCTGCAAAAAAGGCAAATGCACTTCAAGGCTGTGTTCATGAGCATGAGCCGGCTCATTGTATTCGACAAACGGCAGTTTGAGGATGCTTTTCACGGCTTCAAGGTCTACGGCTATGGTGCCCAATGGAGTAGAGAAAGTTTCCGCGCTGCTGACGGCCAGGCCTTTGAAACCCACGCGGTGGGACGGGCCGATAATCACCACACGGGTGATCAGGTCATGGGCTTTGATTAGCCGGGCATAGGCGGTTGCCGCGACGGGGCCCGAATAAATATAGCCGGCATGTGGCACGATGATGGCTTTGGGAACTTTATTTCCGATTTCAGCATCAGATAAGAATTGATCCAGTATTTGATGAAGTTCCTGCGGGTTTGCAGGATAAAAGGTTCCTGCGACGGCGGGTTGTCTGTTCATTATCGATTCCTGTTATGTCCTGTTTAATGGCAAATCGGTATCGGCTGTACTGATCAAATGACTCAATTTAGAGCCGGATTTTTATGTTGCATTTATTACCTATCGGCGATTAGGCCATCAAAGTTAATAAATAACAATGAATTAAAAACAGATCACTATGATTTACCCAAACAGGAGCTGCATTAGCAATTCATTAACTAATAGTAGTGACAAAATGAATTATTAATGGTTCCGGGAGACTTAAAATGACCGCTTTTGTTAGCCCAGATACGGTAAAAACCAACTATTGGCATGTCTTGAACGATGGCAGGATCCAGTGCGATGTGTGTCCGAGATTTTGCAAGTTGCACGAGGGACAGCGCGGGCTCTGCTTCGTCAGGCAGAATCTGGACAATCAGATCGTCATGACCAGTTACGGCCGATCCAGTGGTTTTGCAATTGATCCGATCGAAAAAAAACCGCTTAACCATTTTCTTCCCGGCACGTCAGTGTTTTCTTTCGGCACTGCCGGTTGTAATCTGGCCTGCAAATTTTGCCAAAACTGGGATATCAGCAAGTCGCGGGAAATGGATACGCTGATGAGCAAGGCGTCGCCCGAGGCGATAGCCCAGGCTGCGTTGGATCACGGTTGCCTCAGTGTCGCTTACACCTATAACGATCCGGTGGTTTTTCATGAATATGCCATCGATACCGCCAAGGTCTGCAGACAATTGGGTTTAAAATCGGTGGCGGTTTCAGCCGGTTACGTTTGTGAACAACCCAGGGCGGAGTTTTATCAGTGGATGGATGCCGCCAATATTGATTTAAAAGCGTTTACCGAGAATTTTTATCACCAGATAACCGGCGGGCACTTGCAGCCGGTTTTGGAAACACTCAGCTACATCAAACATGAAACTTCGGTTTGGCTTGAAATCACTACCCTGGTGATTCCCGGCGTCAATGACTCGGACGCCGAGCTGGAAGCCATGACGCAATGGGTCGTTGAAAATCTCGGGCCGGATGTGCCGATGCATTTCACCGCCTTTCATCCGGACTGGAAGATGATGGACAAACCTCATACGCCACGGGAAACGTTGCTAAAAGCCAGGCAGATCGCCTTAAAAAACGGCGTCCATTATGCCTATGTCGGCAATGTTCATGACAAAACTGCAGAAAGCACTTATTGCCATGGCTGCGGACAGGTTTTGATCGGTCGCGACTGGTACGAGCTGTCAGACTGGAATCTCGATGCCTCAGGCAACTGCCGTTTTTGCGGGGCGCATTGTCCAGGCGTGTTTAATGACAAACCGGGCAAATGGGGGGCAAAGCGGCAAGCGGTCGCTATGGGGTAAACAATGGAGGTGCGTGTCGAACAGCAAGATTAAACCTGTGCCCCGGTCATGAAAACCGGGAAACAAGCCCTAAACGTGATCGCTGGCCGAGTTAGTGGGCGCTCCAGTCAATCCAGCCCATCTGTGCTGAAATCAGCACCATCAGACCGAAAGCGATGCGATACCAGGCAAATACGCTGAAATCATGGCGGCTGATAAAGCGCAACAGTCCGCGTACGGCCAAAAAAGCGCTGAAAAATGACGCGATGCCGCCGACGGTAAATAATCCGATATCGTTTGAGCTGAACAACTCGCGGTGCTTGTATACATCGTACAGGGTGGCCGCGAACATGGTGGGAATGGCCAGGAAAAAGGAAAACTCGGTCGCGGCCCGGCGCGACAAACCGAAAAAAAGTCCCCCGATAATGGTCGCACCGGAACGGGAGGTGCCGGGTATCATCGATACAGCCTGGGCAAAACCTACCTTTAAAGCATCGCGCCAGGTCATGTCATCGACCGATTCGGCGTGAATAACATGCTGGCGGCGCTCAGCCCATAAAATCAACAAGCCGCCGATGATAAATGCCGACGCCACGACAAAAGGGTTAAACAAATAAAATTTTATCTGCTTCAAAAATAAAAAACCCAGCACGGCAGCCGGCAGGAAGGCAACGATCAGATTGATTGCCAGCCGCTGCGAGAGCGGGTCTGCCGTCATGCTGGTCAGGGTATGCCAGAGTTTAACCCGGTATTCCCAAACAACGGCCAGAATGGCAGCAAACTGTATGGCGATTTCAAAGACCTTGCCTTTATCATCATTAAACCCCAGCAATTGTCCAGCCAGAATCAGGTGGCCGGTGGACGAAACCGGCAAAAATTCAGTTAAGCCTTCGATAATGCCGAGGATGAACGCGTTCAACAAAAGGGTAGTGTCAGTCATGAAACGATCAATGTTTAACTGCTAACAATTTAAAAGGAAATGGGCAACGAAAAACGTTATCGCTTCATCGAATCGAAAAATTCGGCGTTAGTCTTGAAATCTTTCAGTTTGCCAATCAGGAATTCGGATGCTGCCGTTTCATCCATAGGCTGCAGAATTTTGCGCAGAATCCAGGTTTTTTGAAGGGTATCGGGATCAACCAGATATTCTTCCCTGCGGGTGCCGGAACGGTTGATGTTAATGGCGGGATAGATCCGTTTTTCGGCAATCTTGCGGTCAAGATGCAATTCCATGTTGCCGGTGCCTTTGAATTCTTCATAGATCACTTCATCCATTCGCGACCCGGTATCGATCAGCGCGGTGGCGATGATCGTCAAACTGCCGCCTTCTTCGATATTCCGCGCAGCGCCGAAGAAGCGTTTGGGTTTTTCGAGCGCATTGGCGTCAACACCGCCGGTCAATATCTTTCCGGAAGAAGGTACCACCGTGTTATAAGCCCTGGCCAGCCGGGTAATCGAGTCTAACAAGATGACCACGTCGTGCTTGTGCTCAACCAGGCGTCGGGCCTTTTCGATAACCATTTCCGCTACCTGGACATGACGGGTCGCCGGTTCGTCAAAGGTGCTTGAAATCACTTCACCGCGTACGCAACGCTCCATTTCCGTGACTTCCTCGGGCCGTTCATCGATCAGCAAAACAATCAGATAACATTCCGGATTTTTGTCGGCGATGGCCTGAGCCAGGCTTTGCAGAATCATGGTTTTACCGGCTTTCGGCGGCGATACGATGAGACCGCGCTGGCCTTTGCCGATAGGTGCGATCAAGTCGATGATGCGCCCGGTTAAATCTTCGCTAGTGCCATTGCCCTGTTCAAGAACAAAACGTTCTTTAGCGAACAACGGCGTCAGGTTGGAAAAGTAAATTTTGTTTTTGGTATTCTCGGGCGGCTCGAAGTTGATCTGTTCGACCTTGAGCATCGCAAAATAACGTTCGTTATCTTTCGGTGGCCTGATTTTGCCGCTGATGGTATCGCCGGTTTTTAACGAAAATCGTCTGATCTGGCTCGGCGATACGTAGATATCATCGGGACCCGCCAGGTAGGAGCAGCCCGGTGTGCGTAAGAAACCAAAGCCGTCTTGTAAAATTTCCAACACGCCGTCGCCATAAATATCATCCCCGGCTTTTGCTTGTTTTTTCAGGATCGCAAAAATTAAATCCTGCTTTCGTGATCGGGCAACATTTTCAAGCCCAAGGGACTCGGCTATATCTATTACTTCACTGATTTGTTTTAGTTTTAACTCGGTTAGATTCATAAAAGGACGACTCGCGAAAGTAAGTACGGTGATATGCCGTAATTACCCGAACAGGATTTAGATTTCAGGGATGCAGTTTATCGGACGATATGCTGGAGTGCACTGGATTTAGTGCATAAAATAAGTATAGCTTAAATACTCAAACCCGTCTATTTAAATATGACGGGTTGAGTGAGTGGCAACCGTTAAATGTTACTGTCAAGAAATGCGGCAAGTTGTGATTTGGTCAATGCGCCAACCTTGGTGGCTTCCACTTCGCCGTCCTTGAACAGCATCAGCGTAGGTATGCCGCGTACGCCATAGTGCTGCGGTGTCTTGGGATTCTCATCGATGTTCAGCTTGACTACGGTCAGTTTACCCGCATAGTCTTTAGCTATTTCATCCAGAACCGGGGCAATCATTTTGCAAGGTCCGCACCATTCAGCCCAGTAGTCAACAAGTACGGGACCGCTAGCCTTGATAACAGTTTCGTTAAATTCGCTATCACTTACATGAAGGACAGAGTCGCTCACACTATTTCTCCGACAATAAAAAATTAAAACTATAGGAGGGATGAAGCAAGTAGTCAATCTATTTCTAGTCAATCGAGTACTGCCGATTTGATTTTTACGTTATGCTATAGACACTATGAATAATAAACATCTCACAGAAACTCATTTCAGTAATCTGGAATTATCGGATTCCATACTTCAAGGTTTAACCCAGGCCGGTTTCAGGCAGTGCACTCCGATTCAGGATAAAGCCCTGCCCTTGCTCCTGCGGGGTAAAGATATCGCCGGTCAGGCGCAAACCGGCACCGGTAAAACCGCGACATTTTTGCTGGCGACATTTCAGCGCCTGATCAATGATAATGAAGGTATTCCCTTGATTGAGGAAGAAGATGTCGAAGTCGAAGATGGGCTCTCCGAAACGCAAGAAACAGCGCCGGCCATGACCGGTAAAAGCCAAGAGATCAAAAATCCCAGGGCTTTAATTTTGGCGCCGACTCGGGAACTGGCGATCCAGATTCATAAGGATGCCTTGCAGTTGGGGAGGCAACTCAATCTCAAACTGGCACTGATCTACGGCGGTACCGACTACCAAAAGCAATTGGACAGAATTAAAACCGATGTCGACATCATCATCGGTACGCCTGGCCGTATTATCGATTTTTACCGGCAAAAAGCGTTTACTTTAGATCATATACAGGTCAGTGTTCTCGACGAAGCGGATCGTATGTTCGACCTGGGCTTTATCAAAGACATCCGTTATCTGTTAAAACGGATGCCGCCGCCGGAAAAACGTATCAACATGCTGTTTTCGGCAACTTTATCTTATAAAGTGACCGAGTTGGCCTACGAGCATATGAATAATCCGGTGCTGATTCGTATCGAAACCGAAGCGGTCACCTCGAAAGCAATACAGCAAAGCGCTTATTGCCCGGCCAACGAACAAAAAATACCGTTGCTGATCGGCATTTTGAATCAATACCAGCCGCAACGCAGCATCATTTTTGTCAACACCAAGCGATGCGCCGAGCAACTGGATGATGTTCTTAATGTCAATGGCTATAAAACCGCGGCCTTAAGCGGGGATGTCCCGCAAGACAAGCGTCAGCGAATTCTTACTGATTTTCAGGAAAATCGCATTACCTTATTGATTGCAACCGACGTCGCCGCCAGAGGGTTGCATATCGCCGACGTGTCTCATGTCATCAATTATGATCTGCCGCAGGATGTGGAAGATTATGTGCACCGGATCGGCCGTACCGCCCGCTTCGGCGCCAGTGGCGAAGCGATTAGCTTTATCTGCGAAGAATACGCTTATTCCATGCCGGATATTGAAGACTATATTGGCCAAAAAATTCCAGTGAAGGCGGTTACCAAAGATCTTTTGGCGGATGTGATCAAGCCCGAAAAAAGGCCCGAAAGAAACAAAAGCTCGTTTCGGCGCAATAAACCTGGTCAAGGGAGAGAGCGCGGCAAACCTAAAAGCCAGTCATCAGCTCCCGAAAGTCTTCAATAGACGGATAATCGCTTATATGCTTCTTGGGTAGTTGGGTATCCGGCCTGCTGACTGAAATTAAATGTTTAATGCCGAATTGTCTGGCTGAATGAAGCACTGCCAGACTATCGTCGATCAGCAGCGTTGTGGCTTTTTCAAAAGGTTGCTGCTTTTGCAGCAATGCCCAGAATTCAGTGTGTTCTTTCGGTTTTCCGTAATCATGGGAGCTGATAATGTCATCGAAAAAAGAGTGCAGGCAGGTTTTTTCCAGTTTCAGGCCCAGACTGTCGCGGTGTGCGTTAGTGACTAAAAATACTTTTCTCGGAGATCGCCTTAATGTTTCCAGAAATTCCATGACATGCGGCAATACGGAGATCAAACCGGAAATTTCCGCTTTCAGTCCGGCGATGTCCAGATCCAGTTCACGGCTCCAGTAATCCAGACAATACCACTCCAGTTTGCCTTCCATGCTTTTAAAGCGGGGGACAAGCTGGTCTTTCGCCATTTGCAGCGGCAAGCCCTGTTTTTGCGCATACTTGAGCGGCACAAATTCCTTCCAGAAATGATTATCAAAATTCAAATCCAGCAAGGTGCCGTCCATATCCAGCAAAATGGTATTAATTTTGTTCCATTCAATCATCATTGTGCGTTATATTTAGCCGATCAAATTACTAAGACTCAACGTCCATCATTGTTGGCAAATTCGATTCAATTTCGCCTCAGACCGTTTGGGCGAGAAGTTCTAAAAAACCGGCAATGAAATGCAAGCATTATAATAGCACCGTGGCTGAAAAACCGACCATCCTTAACAAAACCACCGTCGCCAAGAGCCGTTTATTCCATATTGAATCAATGGTTATTGAATTCAGCAACGGCGAGCAGCGGCATTACGAACGCCTGACACGCGGCAATTCCGGAGGGGGCGCCGTGCTCGTCGTGCCGATGCTGGATATTGAAACCGTGTTGCTGATACGGGAATATTCGGCCGGTGTGCACCGCTATGAACTGGGCCTGCCCAAAGGCAAAACCGATGCCGGCGAATCGTTTCTGGACGCCGCCAACAGGGAACTGAAAGAGGAAATCGGCTTCGGCGCCCGCAGGCTGCATCATTTAAGCTCTTTTTCGATCGCGCCGTCCTACCTTGAGCATATGACCGAGATCATTATCGCCGAGGACCTTTATGCCGAAAAACTTCAGGGTGATGAACCGGAAGAGCTCGAAGTCGTTCCCTGGAAGTTAAGCCGTATCAACGAATTGATTGCTACCGGCGAATGCACCGAAGCGCGTTCGATCGCCGCGCTGTTCATGACACTGGAGTATTATAAGGCAATGTAGGTTTCCAGGAGCGCAGGCTAATTTTAGTACTCCTAATTCATAAACGGTACAGCGGCTCCAGGCTGTTATCTTCAGGCGCAGCCCTTTTGCTCCGGGCTTTATTTTCGATAAAGGCCTGGAATAATTTTTTGCCTTGCCATTGGGCGGGATCCTTGCTGTACAACGCGCTGTTCAAATAAAGAATTTCGTCCCTTAACCTCGCATCGCAACAGGATGCAATGGCGCCCAGGCTGGTCGCATTAAACAGTTGTTTTCCCCACGTGAGCACCGCATTTTTAGCTGCCGTTGCATTATTGTCGGCACATGCTTTTTTCAGGCTTTTAATAATGTCAGGGGCATCGCTGTTTCTCTCCGCTTGGTATGTAACCGGTTTATTGGCAGGGCGCCTTATCAGGAAAAAGGCAAGAGTGGCCATCCAGCCGATTGCAAGAAACATGGAAGTCCATATCCAGACATTGGTTTTATCAGGCTGAAAGAAGAAGGACGGTGCGCTTGTTTGAGGCTTGTCTGTTGCAGCGGCTGGCGTTTGGGTGTCTGATTCTACGCCGGGTAAGGCTACCGCCGTGATTGTAATTGCAGGAATTCTTGCGGTTTCCATGGTTTGGGTTTTGGTATTGAACCAGGGGATTTCTATGGCCGGTAAAGTGTAGTTGCCCGCTTTCGACGGAATCAATGCGATTTTTTCTTGCCGGAAGGCAAGCAGTCCATCCGGCTTTTTTTGTTCCTGGAGCACGGGTTGATCGGGATAAATCTTGATCTGATCGTCCGCTTTGGTCGTGTTCAATTCGGGCAATTGGCCGACGGTGGTGTTTTTGGCTTGCAGTGTCAACGTTCTGGTCAAAGGTTCGCCGACTTTCATTTGCCGAATATCGCCGGACCAGTTCTCTGATAGCTCTAATTGTTCGGCAGGCAGCCAATAGTGGCCCGTGAACGAAGCCGGCGCCGCTTTTACGTCCAGGTTTATCGCTTTTGACTCTACTCGTTTGGTTTTGGTTAACTGGGAACTGAAAAAGCCATTAAAACCTGATCGGTTATTGGTCAGTACTTCCGCTGTCAAAATCAGAGGGCTGATTGTCATCTGACCGCTCTTTTGCGGGAATAGTGCATATTTACGCTCGGTAACGGAATAATCGACACCGTTAATCTGAGTGGTGTAGTTGCTGTCCTCGCCCAGTTTTTCGATCACCGCATCGGCAAGTTCCGGTTCATTTAATCCGGCCCGGGCAATCTGGACTCGGGTATAGATGCGCACCGTGTAAAGTATTTGGGACTGTACATAAGGATTTTCCGGAGTTGCCTCAACTTCCAGAATGATGTCGTCTTCGGTGTTCAGGTTTTTAGATGTTGCCTCCTGAGTGACCATCACCGTCAGAGGTTGGCTCATGTCGTTGCCGAATTTAACGGGTGGAATAATCAAACTGCCGGCCTGTTTGGCCATCACGGTCAGCATCCACTGGATAGACTTGCTGGCTTTCCCGTTAATCCAAGTTGCATTGCTGCTACTACTTTGGCTGATGATGTTGAAATCCTGCTCCAGAGGGCTGAAATCCGGATCATCATCGGGCGATTCCGCAGCGCTAAACATAATCTGAAAGGATTCATCGAGATTGACTGGATTTCGATCTACCGATGCCTTGATTTGCGCTGCAAACGCATCGACTGGAAATAACGCATGCAGTATTATGAGCAGGATAAAAACCGCTTTCGCGCTGACTAGCGTGTTATTCCATGGTTTTATCGCTATTAGCAAATTCATCGTCAAACATTTCATAAAAGATGTCATCGAGTTAAGTGTTATTTAAGCATTTTTAATAAAAATAGGATTGATCGCATCCGGCCATCAGGGTTAATCGGGGAGGTTGACTTTTTCAACATTCGGTTAGTTCAAGCCCGCATCCGAATTATAACCCGGATGCAGTTGTTGAAGTATCTTGCCAGTTCATAATAAAAAATCCAAATGGTTTGATCTGTCAGGCTGTCCACATAGGCGCGACGCCAACGCCGTAGCCTATGCGGTTGGTTAGACGTTACCTCTCGGGAGGGTGTTGTTACTTGTTCCGCTTTGATAAAAACTTCGGGAAAGTCGCAGAATATCGGTAAACGTGATGGTAAATCAAACGGCTTGTTAATTTGTTTTTGTACTGAATTTAGCAGTTTTTTCGGGTGTCAAACTTATGCGATGCTCAACTTCAATTAACATCGGAATGTGTAAAATGAAAGCCCGGCAGGTATAATAGAGTTCTGGAAAAAAGACTTATTGCTATTGCAAACTAATAAAGTTATAATCTACAGTTGGCTATCAAAATTATTTAAATATCTATAATAAGCTTTGGATTTGTTGATCATAACATCTTTTTAAAGCAATGTTTTTTCAAATTCTGCCGTCGTGTATAATATTTATACAACAATTTCGATATTTGAATCCTCTCTGCCTAACTCTCCCGGCAACTGCTCCTGCGTTGCTCTGCCTCCTGCAGTCGTCCAGCAGAGGGAGCAAAGATGCCGGATTTTGACGAGCGATGACTATATCTAATTGACTCTAAATTTTGGATGCACTGGTAATCGAAATAATTAGCCGGTTTTCAGGCATTCTGTTTGTATTATAAAATTCCAATAGTTTATCGGCTATCCTCAGGGCCCCTTTCCTAAAACTCTTTAAGATAAAGAAAAATGAGCATTCTTATTACAGGAGGCGCTGGATTTATCGGCTCCAATTTTGTACTTGACTGGTTTGACCATACCGACGAACCGGTGATTAATCTGGATAAACTGACCTACGCAGGCAATCCTGAAAACCTGAAGTGCCTGGAAGGTGACGAACGGCATCAATTCGTCATCGGCGACATCGGCGACCAGGACCTGGTCGCCAGATTGCTCAGCCAATACCAGCCCCGCGCAGTCGTCAATTTTGCCGCCGAAAGCCATGTCGATCGCTCAATTCATGGCCCCGAAGATTTCATACAAACCAATATCGTGGGTACTTTCCACCTGCTGGAGGCGGTACGTCAGTACTGGGATGCATCGGCGGATGAGACAAAGGCCCGCTTTCGTTTCCTGCATATATCCACTGATGAAGTTTACGGTTCACTCGGCAAGGATGACCCTGCCTTTAGCGAGGACAGACGTTATGAGCCAAACAGCCCCTATTCCGCCAGCAAGGCGGCCAGCGATCATTTGGTGCGCGCCTACCACCACACCTATAATTTGCCGGTACTGACAACCAATTGTTCCAATAACTACGGTCCATTCCATTTTCCGGAAAAACTTATTCCTCTGGTTATCCACAATGCATTGGCCGGGCAAGCCTTGCCTATTTACGGCGATGGTCAGCAAATACGGGACTGGCTTTATGTCAAGGATCATTGCAGCGCCATTCGAAAGGTACTGGAAGCCGGAAAACCAGGAGAAACCTACAACATTGGCGGCTGGAACGAAAAGGCAAACCTGGATGTCGTTCATACCCTATGCGCCATACTGGATGAACTCCAGCCGCGTGCCGACGGCCAGTCTTATCAGGCCCAAATTAACTTTGTCAAGGATCGCCCGGGACATGATCGCCGCTATGCCATCGATGCGTCGAAACTGGAAAGAGAACTGGGCTGGAAGCCGGCCGAAACGTTCGAATCCGGCATACGCAAAACCGTGCAATGGTACCTGGATAACCAGGAATGGGTGTCCAACATTACAAGCGGAGCCTACCGCGACTGGATCAACAAACAATACGCGGCATGAAAATCCTGTTATTGGGTAAAGACGGCCAGGTTGGACGCGAGCTTCAGCGCACGCTGCTGCCTCTTGGAGAGGTCCTGGCACTCGATCGAAATCAGGCCGATCTGGAAAATCTGGCTGAATTAAACGATTTATTGCTGGCGATGAAACCCGATTTGATCGTCAATGCCGCCGCTTATACCGCCGTCGACAAGGCCGAAACCAACGAAGCAACAGCTTACAAGGTCAATGCCGAAGCGGTCGCGGTCATGGCTGACTATGCGGCTCAACATGAAATTTTGTTCGTACACTATTCCACTGATTATGTTTTTAATGGACAAAAGCCTTGCGCTTACGTGGAAACGGACGCTACCGATCCTTTATGTGTCTACGGCCTTTCCAAAAGGGCAGGTGAAGAGGCTATCATATCCAGCCGGTGCAATGCCTTGATTTTCCGTACCAGCTGGGTTTTTTCAAGCCATGGCGGCAATTTTGTGAAAACTATTCTGCGTCTGGCGAAAGAAAGAAATAGCCTTAATATCGTCGCCGATCAATTCGGAGCGCCGACTTCGGCAGAATTAATCGCCGATGTTACTTCTTTGGCAATCGCGGGTTACCGGTCCGGCACTATTGCGCCAGGCATTTATCATTTGACCGCCAAAGGCGAGACCAACTGGCATGGTTTCGCCTGTCATATCGTCAATCGGGCCATTGCCAATGGCGCCCTGTTGCAACTGGATTCGTCAACAATTAGCCCTATAACTACCGAGGAATACCCGGTTCCGGCCAGGCGACCTAAAAATTCACGGCTGGATACCGCGCTGTTATCATCCAGACTTGGCCTGCAACTGCCCGACTGGACTATCCATGTTAATCGCACAATTGATCAACTCACGCGTTCTGAGCGGACACCATGACACTAATGAAACGTAAAGGCATTATTCTGGCCGGCGGCTCGGGCACCCGCCTGCATCCTGCCACGCTGGCCATCTCCAAGCAACTATTGCCGGTGTTCGATAAACCGATGATCTATTACCCCCTCGGCACCTTGATGCTGGCCGGTATACGCGACATATTGATCATTTCCACGCCGCAAGATATACCGCGTTTCGAACAACTTCTGGGTAATGGCGATCAATGGGGATTAAATCTTCAATATGCCATACAACCCAGCCCCGACGGCCTTGCCCAAGCGTTTACTATTGGAGAATCCTTTATTGGTCATCATCCGTCAGCGTTGGTATTGGGCGACAACCTGTTTTATGGTCACGATCTTCAAGAACTCCTTGGCAATGCAATGTCGCGTCAAAAGGGCGCCACCGTATTCGCTTACCATGTGCACGACCCGGAGCGCTATGGCGTGGTTGAATTCAACCTTAAAGGTAAAGCCATTACCCTTGAAGAAAAACCGGCATCTCCCAAATCGAATTATGCGGTAACCGGCCTCTATTTTTATGATCGGCATGTCGTCGAGCATGCCAAGAATCTGAAACCTTCGGCGCGAGGCGAATTCGAAATCACCGACCTGAACCGAATTTATCTTGAACAAGGCAAGTTAGACGTCGAAATCATGGGCCGCGGTTATGCATGGCTCGATACCGGCACCCATGAATCGCTGCTCGATGCCAGCCAGTTTATCGCCACCATCGAACATCGTCAGGGACTTAAAGTGTCATGCCCGGAAGAGATTGCCTTTAGACAACACTGGATTGATGCCGAACAGCTTGAAAGACTCGCCGAACCCCTCGCCAAAAACGGGTATGGCCAATACCTTAAGCGAATACTCAAGGAAAACATATTCTGATGAAAGCAACCCCCCTAGCCATACCCGATGTCATATTATTTGAGCCAACTGTATTCGGTGATGACCGCGGTTTTTTCTTTGAAAGCTTTAACCAGCGCCGGTTTGAAGAAATCGTTGGCAGGAAGGTAAATTTCGTACAGGACAACCATTCCCGATCCGCAAAAAACGTCTTGAGAGGCCTGCACTATCAGATCCAGCAACCACAAGGCAAGCTGGTGCGCGTGGCGCAGGGCGAAGTGTTTGATGTTGCCGTGGATATTCGTCGTTCTTCGCCAAGTTTTGGACAATGGATAGGCACCTGCCTTTCCGCAGAGAACAAGCATCAACTCTGGGTGCCAGAAGGCTTTGCCCATGGTTTTGTCGTGCTCACCGACTACGCCGAGTTTCTTTATAAGACGACCGACTATTATGCACCGGCCTATGAACGGTGTATTGCCTGGAATGACGCCACGCTCACGATTGATTGGCGCATTCAGGAAAAACCCGTGCTTTCGGCTAAAGACTCCTGCGGCTCGACTTTGAATCTAGCCGAGTTATTTGCCTGATGCAGCACTTCAGTATTTCACCGCGCGAGATGGTCGCCAGTTTTTGGCGAAACCGCAGCCTGATTTTTACGTTGACCAAACGCGAGGTGGTCGGGCGTTATCGCGGTTCCTTGATGGGAATGGCCTGGTCTTTTTTTAATCCAATTCTGATGTTGCTGATTTACACGTTTGTGTTTTCCGAGGTCTTCAAGGCACGATGGGGTGTCGGTGGCGAAGAAAGCAAAGCCGATTTCGCGATCATTCTTTTCGTGGGCATGATCGTCCACGGCTTGTTCGCCGAATGCCTGAACCGCGCGCCAGGATTGATACTTTCCAATGTCAATTATGTTAAAAAGGTCATTTTCCCATTGGAAATATTGCCCTGGGTCGCTTTCAGTTCGGCTCTTTTTCATAGCTCGATAAACCTGTTCGTTTTGTTGGCTGCACAATTGGTTCTTAGCCAGCAGATTGTATGGACTGTGCTGTTATTTCCACTTGTTTTGTTGCCGTTGGTATTGGCAACGATGGGCTTCGCCTGGTTTCTAGCTGGGCTCGGTGTTTATGTTCGCGACATTGGTCAAATCACCGGTATGTTAACGACGGTATTGATGTTCATTTCGCCAGTGTTTTATCCGATCAGCGCCCTACCTACCGAATACCAGGCTTTGATTCAAATCAATCCGCTCACTTTCATCATCGAAGAAGGGCGTAACACATTGATTTTTGGCAAAGTGCCGGATTTTTGGCATTGGGGATACATGTCTGCTTTGGGATTATTGATCGCCTGGGCTGGCTTTGTATGGTTCCAAAAGACTCGCAAAGGATTCGCCGATGTCCTCTGAAATCGCCATTAAGGTCAGCAATCTTTCCAAGTGCTACCAGATATACGATAAGCCGCACGATCGACTCAAACAATCGCTCTATCCGCGTTTGCAACGCTTGATCAGACAGCAGCCCAAACAATATTTTCGCGAATTTTGGGCGCTAAAGGGTGTCTCCTTCGAGATCAAAAAAGGCGAAACGGTCGGCATCATCGGTCGCAACGGCAGCGGCAAATCGACGCTGTTACAACTCATCTGCGGAACCCTCAATCCGACCAGCGGCAGCATTCAGACCCATGGCCGTATCGCCGCTTTACTGGAACTGGGTTCCGGGTTTAATCCGGATTTCACTGGACGCGAAAATGTATACCTGAACGGCGCTGTGCTGGGGGTAAGCAAAGCAGAAATTGATGCCCGTTTTGATGATATTGCCGCTTTTGCAGAAATTGGCGACTTCATCGAGCAGCCTGTTAAAACCTACTCGAGCGGCATGATGGTGCGGCTTGCTTTTGCAGTCGCTATCAATGTCGACCCGGAAATTCTGATTATCGATGAAGCGTTGTCCGTCGGTGACGAATTATTTCAACGCAAGTGTTTCTCGCGAATTGAAGCGATACGCGCCAAGGGTGCCACCATTCTTTTCGTTTCTCACTCCGGAGGAACCATTGTAGAACTCTGTGACAGGGCTGTATTGCTAGATGGCGGCGAAAAACTGGCAGTTGGGGCGCCCAAACAAATTGTGGGTAGATACCAAAAACTGCTTTATGTGCCCACAGACAAGCGAAATGCGGTACGTGAACAGATACGCAATGAAAATGCTGAGTTAAATGTTGTCAAAGTTGAGATTGAACAGCCATTTCTAATAGCGCAAGAAAATGCAGAGGAAAGTTCTGTTGAGGAATTGCCTGAAAGTTTTGATCCTAATCTAAAGCCAACCAGCACTATAGAATACGAATCATACGGCGCCTATATTGAATCACCGAAGATACTGACAATCGATGGTGAGCCTGTTAACAATCTGATCCGCGGGAAAACTTATCGATATACATATAATGTGCTTTTTACGCGCAGTGCGAGTAACGTGCGATTTGGGATGCTGATTAAAACTATGTCCGGCATCGAATTAGGAGGATGTGTATCTGCATCATCGGCAAGAGCTAGCTTGGCATATATAGAGCCAAGAACTACATATCGTATTGAATATCGTTTCCGGTGTGGATTAAATCCTGGAGTATATTTTCTTAATGCGGGAGTTGTTGGCGATATAAACGGTAGTGAAGTTTATCTGCATCGTTTGATAGATGTGGCTATGTTTAGAGTACTCACTGAAGCCGATAGTTTGGCGACAGGAATTGTAGACTTTGGGTTCCAACCAAGCATTGTTATAACTTAGGTTTTAATCTGATCTGAATATGATGCAAAAAGTAGAAAATGATAGACAGTTATTCTTTGTCTTAGGTATGCACCGTAGTGGAACTAGTGCTGTAACTCGAGGGTTAAGTGCTTTGGGAATTAACTTAGGAAATAACCTAATGCCACCAGTACCGGGGATTAACGACAAGGGATTTTATGAAGACCGCGATATTCATGCTTTAAATATTAAAATTTTTAAAACTCTGGGAGTTGACCCTTTAGGTATAAATTTTATTCCTCAGAGCCACTTGCAAAATTATCGACCGGCAAGCGGTGTAAGTTAATAAAGACTC
>CAZMRW010000065.1:0-26938 GCA_964568805.1 uncultured Methylococcaceae bacterium
ATCTTTGAATTATAAAGAGATAGAATGGTTATGGATAAGAAATTCAATCTCATTATTCAATCCATTCTTTTCAAACTTACCACTTGCTTATCATTTTGACAAGCGGGCTGTTTTTATATTCATTCCAATCGCTGGTATAACTGTTGTTCGAAAGTCCGATCGCTTGATTTAAACCTAAAACGAACAACCGAGCAATCCAAAATACCGATCGGACTGAGTAAATTCCATACAGAGCCGGATCAATAGAATTGCGCTTCCAGCAGTTGCACCGCTCGCGCCACGCCGTCGTTGGCTTGCATGGTTTGACTCGTTTGTCCGGCAGTAGCTAGCATGATTTTTGAATCCAGTACTGTTCGTATTGCCATGGCCAACGCAGTTGGAGTCGCTTTTTTCGCGGGCAATGGATTTCCCGCCAACCCCAGCGATTGTAGTCGTCGGGCCCAGAACAATTGCTCATCCATGAACGGAACAACTACCGACGGACAGCCCGAGCGGGTAGCCGCATGGCTTGTGCCAGCGCCGCCATGATGAATCACGGCCGCACAATGTCTGAACAGCGGTTGATGCGGATGTTTACCGATAAAATAGACCTGGCCGTGCCGAGTGCCGGCCGGATAGCGCTCGGAACTGGTCTGAATAATGGCCCTGCATCCCGCCAAAGAGGCCGCTTCCAGAAACAATTCCATACTCCAGTCGGGCATCGCCTGTTGCAAGCTACCGAAGGTCATATATACCGGCGCGGCGCCCTTATCCAGAAACCCGGCAAGACTGGCCGGCATCATCCAATGCCGAGCATCTTCCATTAAATTCAGAAAACCGCAGACCCGATGATGCGGTTGCCAATCTTCAGAAGATGGGCAGAACACCGGATCGACCGCGACCAGATTCAGCTGTTGCGAAGTCAGCAGTTCGCTTAATACATTGGCAGGCGGCGTTTCGCCGGCTTCCTGCCACAAACGGGTCAACGGATTTTTTAATGCCCAATTGAACGCGGCATCCAGCAGTTTCCAGCTCAGCTTGTTGATATGACGGCCCATATCAGGAAAGCGGAAAGGAGGAACGGCCGGATCGGGAATCGCGGCATGGCACAATGTCACGCTAACAAACGTTTTTTGCTGTTGCCGCGCGGCCAATTTAAGGGGATAAAGAAAATGGTGACCGATCACATAGTCATTTTCGGCAACTAATTGTTGCCCGGTCTGATAAATCGCCTGCTCGCAGGGAAAGAACGCTTCATCAAGTAACGCCCGCAACCATTGCAGAGAATGCATTCGAAACGAGCGCTTGGCAAAATCCTGCATATCGAAAACGATATGGGCCGGTGCTTGTCGATAGGCTATCCCTAACTGGTCACAGATTCCTTGATAGTTTTGGTTGTCGATACTGCTCACCACCAGCGTCACACGATGCCCCGCTTTTTGCAGACCGTCGGCCAACGCCAGCATCGGACGAATGTCGCCATTGGAACCCCAGGTTTGTATGCCGATTTTCATTGCTGTTCAACTTGTTGCTGAGATGCATTGCGGCTTTCATCGATCATAAGCGGGCAACGTATCATTCTCCAGATCGGTCAGAAATTCTGTTAGTATTGCCCGGCTTGTATGCGGCATCACCACTACGTGCGCATAGTCCTGTTTTTGATGCTTTTCTTCTATCTGCATGGTCGCCAGCAAATATTTTCTGACAATCCGGTCGCAGGGCTTTTTAAAGAAAATGGTATTCGAAAGATCATTCGCCCGTTTGGGTTGCAAATGGGAAAAATGGGTCTGCATTTGATCCATCAGGTAAACCGTATTTTGCAGCATCGACTCGGCGTCCTCAGCAAGTTTGACCTGGGCCGATGGCGTCGAATAAAAATAAAATTCCGCCGGTTTTACCGCGTCTCTGGAACAACTGATCGTTCCCGGCGCTTGATGGATATATTCGGGATTATGCAGTCGACTAAACAGTCCGTTAAACTCATCAAATTGGCTTTTCGTTGTAATGAATAAACCGGCAGGCGACGGGAAGCCGAAAAACTTATGGCAGGATACGGCGATGGAATCATAACGCCCTGTCATTGACTTGTTCCGGGATGGATAGGACACCTCCCCGGCATGAGAGGTAAAGGGCAAATAGCCTCCGAATAAGGCCGCATCCAAATGCAGATAGCTCGTATAGCCTGTTAACGCTTCCTGAATACGGTCAATCGGGTCGATAGCGCCTTTAAAAGTAGTGCCGATGGTTGCAACTACCAATACCGGATGAGTTCGGTTATCGGCAAGTTTTTGCTTTAGATCATCGGAATCCATACCGCCATCCGGCAGCGTTTCCACCATAACGGTTTCAAGACCCAACAGGTCCCGTAAAATCTGAACCGAATAATGCGCTTCCTTGGTGAAATAGGCTTTCGGCAGCACACCGGTGCGTTCCTTTAAAAGTGTCCGCCCCATATACATGCCATGCATATTGCTATCGGTACCGCTGTTTGAAAGAAAGCCCCAGGTGTTGCCTGGAGGAAATGCCAATAACCTGCCGAATCTGACAATGAGTTCGCGTTCAAAATCGTGAGTATGGTAGGGGGTTGATTTGTCTTTATAAGGATCGCCCACATTATTGTAGGCAAAGTCGCCGATTCCCATCTCGCGCATCTGTCGACGCCATACAAAAAACTCTCCCGGCGGAGTATTCATATTGAGCGGATACCCTAATAAGAGATTTTTCAGTTCCGCGGGTTTTGCCTTGCCGACCGGCGGCAAGTTTATAGGTGAAGAGGCGTCTTCCTGATTTAGCAAGCAATTGAGATTTTGCGGTCTACAGAGGGAAAACGATTTGTTCAGCATTATCTTAAGGGTCTCAAGTTCAATCATATAAGTCAAGAAAAACAGCCGTCCTTAACATTTCCGGACAACAATTTTCTTTCATTGAAATGCTTTATTGATATTTATAAAACTAATAGCCAGGATTCGCTAAGATCCGGCCGCAATGATAAACCTAAAGCGGATTTGCAGTCAGTCAACTAATATTCCCAGCCGCCTGAAACCGAAATCGATGCACCGGTCATTATTTCGGGGCTGTCGAATATCAGCCACGCAGCGGTTTTTCCGATTTCATCAGGAACGACCGGGCGACCGTAGGGAATCTGGCTTGCCATTTGCTGGCGTTCTTCGGCGGTGATTGCACCCTCTTCCACCAGGCCGGGACAGATGGCGTTTACCCGCACGTTATCGGGAGCCAGCGCCACCGCCAGGCTTTTAGTCAAGGCGATGACGCCGGTTTTAGCGGCGGAGTAGCCTGTCGACATCGGCCAGGCCTTCAGGTTTTCGGCTCCGGAAAAGGCAAAGTTGATAATTTGACCCTGTGTGCGGCGCAATTCGTTCAACGCATAATGGCTGGTATGAAAACAGGTATGCAGGTTAAGGTCAAAATCGGCCAGCCACTCGGCCGGCGTGACGTCGAGAATATTCTTGTAGACGAATGGACCGATGATATTGATTAACGCGTCTAGCCGGCCGAAACGGCCGATGGCATGGCCGACCATTGCCTTTGCGTTTTCGGGCCGGGTCAGGTCTCCCTGATAGAGACTGACTTCACAGTCTCTATCGTCCAGCCAGGCAGCAAGCCTGTCGGCCTTTTCCCTATTCGAATGATATTGCAAAACCAGTTGTACATCCCGTTCGGACAGCGCCTTGGCTACGCCCATGCCTATATCCGAATTGCTGCCGGTGATTAATACTGTTTTCATATTAAATAGCATAATAGCGTATTGCCTGGCGTAAAGAAATTGGCTCAGTAGCCTTTTTTTCAAATCAATCCTGATGTCAATGTCCTTGTCCGGCAGACTAATGCCTTCGATTCGTTCCCGATAGCATCAGGCAAAAAGGGAGACTCCCCAAGGATTCGCCGAAATAGCGTCCTCCATAAAGTTTCACTGCTAAAAAAGCGCCTGTTCCAGCCAAAAAGTCAAAAAACATGTTACATATCGGCCCACATGCGCAACAGATTATGATAGCAACCGGTCAATCCAACCGTTGGAGCGGTATCGCCCTGCGTTTCGCGGAGTTCGAGGATCGACATATCCATTTCGAATAACAGCCGGCGCCGATCGGTTTCGCGCACCATGCTTTCAATCCAGAAAAACGAGGCAAGCCTGGCGCCGCGGGTCACCGGCTCGACCCGGTGCAGGCTGGAGCCCGGATACAGCACCATGTCGCCAGCCGCAAGTTTCACCGCGTGTTCGCCGTAGGTGTCCTCAATCACCAATTCGCCGCCATCATAACTCTCTGGACCGCTGAGGAATAGCGTCGCCGATAAATCGGTTCTGAAACGGACGCCGGAACCGGCACAGGTGCGCACCGCATTGTCGATATGGTTCCCGAAGGTGTTGTAGGTCCCTTCGTAGCAGTTAAACAACGGCGGAAAAATGCGTTTGGGCAATGCCGCCGAAAAGAACAGCGCATTTTGATTCAGGGCGTCGAGCACGATCTTGCGGGCGGCCAGGCTGGCATCGCACAGTTCCGGCAATTGCAGGTTCTGTTTGACCTTGGCCGACTGAGTGCCGGCGGTCAATCGTCCGTCTGCCCAATCCGCACCGGACAAAATACCCCGGCACTGGGCCAGCGCATCGGGGGATAAAATCTCGGGGATCTGTATCAGCACGCTTAACCTCCCAGTGCTTGTAGTGCAAGCCCTAACGCCAGGCCAAGTGAGCCCAGACCCAAGCCGGCGGCGGCCAAACGGCCGCCATGTAATCTCGTCCATAACAGTATACCGGTCAGGCTCAATACGATCAGGCCGCCCGCCAGAGTATCGGCGAGCAGCACCCAGCCGACACCCATGCCGACGCCTTTGTGCAGATGGGTCAGCAGCGAAAACAGATTGCCGCTGCCGCGTTTGATGGTCACGAAACGGTTGCCCGGCCAGTATTCCGCCTGCACCGATTCTCGCGGCGTGCGCAACGTAATCTGCCAGCGCGGCGGCTGCTCGACGGTAGCACCGTTCCAGGTCACCGTCCTGGATGGCTCGTGGAGTATCCTGGCTTTGCGGACATTCAACTTGAATTCTTGCCCTAGCCAGTCCGCCAGTGTTTTCGGATCGGCGGGAAGCGGCTCCGGCAATGATA
Source organism: uncultured Methylococcaceae bacterium (assembly GCA_964568805.1). GTDB lineage: Bacteria > Pseudomonadota > Gammaproteobacteria > Methylococcales > Methylomonadaceae > CAZMRW01. The sequence continues at coordinate 5,102 of CAZMRW010000065.1, forward strand.
ATTGCACTTCGGTTCTTTCGACTTTGGCTGCGGGAATCTTCATCATATCGCGATGATTCAATAAAATGCCGGAACTACCGAACAGCAGCCCCAACGACGCGCCCCAGAGCCCGATCCAGCCGTGCGTGCGGCGCAGCCATTTCAGAACACTGCCGCGCGCCCAGCGTTTCGGCAGGAACAAATAGCCGCCGGTTTTGCGGCGGGGCTCGTTGGCAGGATTAGAAAATAAGTGCATGTTGCTCCGTATTTGGGTTATTCTGGATGCTTGTCAAAACTTCAGCCTTACCGACAGTTGCCCGGATACCGGCACGCCCGGCAACGCCGAACGGGTCTGACCCGACTCGTAATAGACCGTGTCGGTCAGGTTAAATACGTTCAACTGCACATCGTAGTGTTTCTGATGATAGGCCAGCACCGCATCGAGCCGCGTATAACCGGGCAGAGTCACTTCGTTGACGGTGTCGGTATGGCGTTCGCTCGAATAAAACACCCCACCGCCGATTTCCCAGGCGTCGGTCAGATGGTAGCTGAGCCAGGTTACGCCGCTGTGCTGGGGCACGTTGACCGGAATCATGCCCTCCAGCGATTTCGATTGCCCACTGACCGAGCCTGTGGCGCTGCTATTTGACCGGGTCACCTCGGCGTCCAGATAGGCATAGGTCATCGACAGGTCCAGGCGCGGCAATATTTCTCCGGACAGGCCCAGCTCGAAACCGTCCGTCCGCTGTTCGCCGGACAACACCGTCAGATTCGGATCGTCCGGAGCTGCGGTACGGGCATTGGTTTTTTCGAGCCGGAACAATGCGGCGGTCGCGGCCATCCTGCCATCAAACAGATCATATTTCGCACCGATCTCAAAATTGCGGTTCTTTTCGGGCGGCAGCGTGTTGGTAGATTCGCTCAGGCTGTAGGTTTCGGCGGAAGGATTGAACGAGGTTCCGTAACTGAAATAATACGACTGCAACTGGGTCGGCTGCCAGACGATCCCGGCGCGCGGATTCCACTGGCGATCGATGCGGGCAAAATCATTGGCGTTGTTCAGCCGATCATTTTGTGAGGCCGAAAAGACGTCATAACGCATGCCGGCCAGCAATTTCCACTCCGGCGACAATTCAAACTGATCCATCAGGTAACCGGCATAGGTGCGTGATTCGGTGTAACGATCGGTGTTCAATGTCCCGCTGAAATCGGCGGCCAGTCCCGCTCCGACCGACGCCGTCAGCACCGGATTGAATATCAATATCGGCGTCACGCCGGTCGAGTTCTTCGACTTGAAATCATAGTTTTCCCAACCGAATTCGGCCCCGAACATCAGCGTATTGTTGAAACCGAACAGCGGTTCCTTCAATACAAAATCGGTCTGGTTATACAGGTTTTCCTGGTTATTGCCGCGCAATGCCTGCGATCTCGCGACCGTCGAGATGGCTCCCGTATCCTTCACCGCGCCGAACAAGTGCGTCAGGTAGTTGCGGTCATAGTCGCCGTAGCGAACGGTGTTCCTGACTGAAAACGCCTCGTTGAAACGATGCGACAAGGCAACAGTACCGACATTCACATCGGTGTCCTGCATCTGATTATCAAAAAATCCATAGTAGGTATGAATCGGCACATCGGCGGGCTTGCCTTGGTACATCGGAACGCCATAATCGAATACGCCATCTTCTTCCTGATGCAGCAGGTTCATCGACAATTCGGTGTCCGGCGTGATCTTATACAGAAACGACGGCGCAATGCCCCAGCGATTGTTGAAGTTATAATCCCGAAACGAGTCGCTGTCCTGCCACATCAGATTCAGGCGCGCGGACAGATTGTCGTAAGCCGTTTCCGCATCGATCGTCGACCGTTTGAAATCGTAGGTGCCGTAAGTGAAATCGCCGATCACCTGATTTTTTCCCGTCGGCTTCTTGAAAATCTGATTGATCACGCCGCCGGTCGTACCACGTCCGAACAGGATCGACGAGGCGCCTTTCAATACCTCGGCACGTTCCAGAAAGAATGTATCCCGATTGTATTGGCCGTTTTCCTTGACGCCGTCCAGATACTGATCGGAATTGGCAGAAAATCCCCGCAAGCTGATCGAATCGCCGGTGCGCCCGCCTTCGCCTGCGGCGATGGTCAATCCGCTGACATTTTTCAGCGCGTCGCGCAGATTGAACGCATTCTGCGATTGCATCAATTCTTTCTTAACCACGCTGACCGACTGCGGAATGTCGCGGATCGGCATCGCGATCTTGCTGCCGGTCGTCGCAGTATCGGCCTTGTAGCCTCCGTTTTTTTTATCGCGCGCGGCCTTGACTTTCACGTCTTTCAGCATGATTTCTTTTTTCGCGTCGGCCGGCGGCGAATCGGCGGCCATCGCCATGCCGCTCAAGACTGCGCCCAAAGGCAGCAACACGCCTACACGCCATCGTCGCACGGCGCGTCTCGTTGATATTTCGGACATAAGTTTCCCCCCATTATTTTTTAAGTAGTGGCTGCCTGGCGGGAAATGCTGGGTGGCTGTGTAAATGATAATGATTATCATTATATATAATTGCGAGTCAATGTCAAACGATTGCTTGATGCTGTCGCTGCGCTTATAATCCAAAAACGCGGATCGACACCCCGATGATTCGCAATTTTAACGCGGGCGATCAGGAGAACGGTGTATGAAAGGCGACAACCAAATCATCGAGCAGTTAAACCAATTGCTGGCCGGCGAACTGACCGCCGCTGATCAATATTTCATTCATTCCCGAATGTACCAGAACTGGGGTTTCGATAAACTGTACGAGCTAATCAGCCATGAAGTGCAGGACGAATTGGGCCATGCCGACGCCCTGATCAAACGCATCCTGTTTCTGGAAGGAAAGCCCGATTTATCGAAACGCGATCCTTTGCATGTCGGCGGCAGCGTCCCGGAAATGCTGAAAAACGATCTGGAACTGGAACTCGGCGTGGTTACGGCGTTGCGCAAGGCGATCGCAATTTGCGAACAAATGCAGGATTACCAAACCCGTGAGATACTGCGGGCGATGCTCGAGGATACCGAATACGATCATGCCTACTGGCTGGAACAGCAATTGGCTTTAATCGATCGGATTGGGCTGCAAAACTATTTGCAATCTCAATTGTAAGGGGCGGTGTTTTATTCGTACCGATGCGGGCTTGCCTTTCAAGAATCGCCGCTGACCAGTAGCCGTTCCTTTTGTGACCAGCGCCGTACTCTCGCGGAGCAGTTGAAAACCCGTTACCTGAATTTAGACTGAAACAGTTTTCGCCAAAGTCAATGACGATTACCCATTGCCCAGAACCCTCATTTTTCTGTTTCACTCACATAGGGCGACGGCGTACCGGATAGAACCCGCTTGTCTCGCCCCCATTCCGGGCAATCATCGGTCAGTGTCTTCAAAAACGAGACAATGGCTTTTTCCTCGTCTTTGGTCAAGCCGAGATTGCCCAGTTCGGAATCGTTGACATTGTTCGGTACTTCGGTTTCAGGCCAGCCCCTTTTGCCGAATTTCACGCCTTTATTTTCACGGACACGGCCTAGCATATCGAGTGTGTTATAAAATGGACGATCTGCTCCGGATTTTTGAACACGCCGTTATGTCCATAGGGAGGGGTGATCGCGATGTTCCGCAATGTTTTGCGAGACTGCTGTAGATTCGGTAGGTATCGCCCTGGCAAGCATGATTGGATAGAGGCTGTAGAGTCGTTATCTGGATGTTTCGGGTTCCAAAACAAAACCGATACGGTTGACGCCGGCCTTGGCGGCATCGGCCAAGGCCTCGGCGACGGCGCGGTACGACACATTCTGGTCGGCGCGGACATGCAGTTCCGGTTGAGGCAGTTCGTCGGCGATCTGTTGCAGTTGTTGCCTAAGCTGATCGCGGCTCACGGCGGCGGCATCCCAATAGAGTTGGCCGTCCGCGTCGACCGCCAGATCGACATGTTTGGCTTCCTGCGTCTGCGCCAAGCTGTCGGCCTTCGGCAGATCGATCTTGACTGCATGCGTAATCAGCGGCGCGGTAATCATAAAAATGATCAGCAACACCAGCATCACGTCGATCAGCGGCACCATGTTGATTTCAACGACCGGCTGTGCATTACTGTTCTGGTTGAAGCCTCCGAATGCCATCACAAACCTCCCTGAACGCCCGGCGCCGAACCGGTGCTCAGCAGCGCGAACAAGTCATGCGCGAACGCATCGAGTTTCGCCAGGATCAGGCGGTTCGAACGCGCGCACGCGTTATAGGCGAGCACGGCCGGTATCGCAACTGCAAGTCCCAGGCCGGTCATGATCAGGGCCTCGCCGACGGGGCCGGCGATCTGTTCCAACGTGGCCGCGCCGCCCCGGCCGATGTTGGTCAAGGCGTGATAAACGCCCCAAACCGTACCGAACAACCCGACAAACGGCGCCGTGCTCGCGACGGAAGCTAAGGCTGTCAATCCCCATTCCATACGTGTGGTTTCCTCGTCGATCACTCGCCGCATCGCACGAGTCAGGAATTCGGACGCAGGACCGGTTTCGTGAAGACGTTCTTTTCCAGCCTGTGCGTGGTGTCTGCTGGAAGTGATCGCGTGCCGGGTCAGTAGCGAAAACGGATTATCGGGCCCTGCTTGTTGCAATTGTTCGGCGATCTGGTCGAGCGAGGCGGCGTTCCAAAATGTTTTCAGGAACAGCGTTGAGCTCTGTCTTACTCTGATCCCATGCCAGACTTTAATGATGATGAAATACCAGCTGACGACCGACATCATCATCAGGACCATGAACAGCGCCTGTCCGATGCCGTCGCTTTGTAAAAGAAAATGTTGCAGAGTGTTTGTTGAGTTCATGGTTATCCTTCCAAAGAAAATAAAATCGGTACGACGACCCAGGCTGAAACAGCCAAGTTGCCCCGCTGCGCCGGCACGAACCGCCAATTTTTGACGGTTTTCAGAGCGGACTGGTCGAGGCTTGGATGTCCACTGCTTTTCTTTAATCCAAGCTCCGCGACTGTACCGTCGGCATTGATCAGCGCCCTCACCAGCACTTTTCCCTGGTCGCCGCGCTCGCGAGCCTCTTCGGGATAGCGGGGCGCCGGATTGTCCAGATAATCGGCGTTCAGATTTGGCATTGTCAGCGTCTGTTGGCTGTTCGGGGCAGGTGCGGCTGCCGTCTGCGAAGCGTTAGCCCTGGTTTTGGAGGCCGGCGCTTCGGCTGGCTGTGTGGCGGCAGATTTAGCCGTCATCGTCGTGTTCTCTGATGGCGCGGTGGTTATTGTTGCTGACTTCGCAGTTGTAGAAAGCAAAGTTTTGGGTCTGGTTTTTACTCTCTTTACAGACTTCGGTTTCGGTTTGGGCTTGGCTGCCGGCTGTTGCCGTTTTGGCGACGCAACCGGTGTATTTTTAGATTTCGACTGGGGGCCGGCAATCCAGGAGACCTGTATCATCGCAGGTGGCATGACGGGGTCTTGTTGCAAGCCGACGGGGTTCAATATCAATCCAGCCAGATGCAGAGCCAGCGCTAGAAGAGCGGCAATCATTGCTTCTTGGCGTTGAACACTGGGTAGAGCCTCGATGTTATGATGCAACGATAAGATCGGTGTTTCGTGAGTTAAAGAAACCACCTTGCTGCGTGCAAGATGCAATCGGGTTGAGCCGCTCGAGCGATCCCGAGATGTGTAAAAATCGACTTTATGAACATTCGCCGGCATTGCCGTGCCTCCTAAATCGTTAAATAAGGCTGGCTGGCTTCCTGGCGAGATGGCCAAGTTGGCTGGCTTTGCTTTGTGAAGGAATTAAGCTATTTGGTCAGTATCAATTTGCCGTTACTTGTGATGCGCAGACGATATTCGTCATCATTGTGGACGATGAGAATTTCAGTGCGCGCGCCGAACAGGGCACAACTGCTAATCCGACGCGGCTCCGGATGAGTCTCTTTCAGCATCGCGCCAATGCCGTCCTGATGGCCGCCACCGGAATTGCTATTTGCGTTTTTCATCAACGTCAGTCGTCCAGGTTAATGATAAACGAGGGTTGGCTTGGGATTACCGCGTTGATCCTGCAATTGCGTGGTAATTTTTTGCCAATGCTCTCGCAACTGAAGATACATGTCACGGGTACCGGAACCCTGATCCAACTCAGGGTGTTCGACTAATTGGTTTAATTGTCGAACGATGCGTTGAGCTAATTTGGGGCACTGGCGGCCATTGATAAATTGCGTCATCGACATGCAGGTTGCCGCATGCAACCGCCCCAGTTCGCTCGTTTCGGAAGCAGGTTTTAGTTCAAGCATAAGACTCCTCGGTGATTGTTTGTGCGATCAATAAAAAGTTTAACGCACACTGCCAATAACGAGTGCGCAGGTGCGTTAAACGAAAGCAGCGAGAGGTCAAATCACAGCCTTCTATTAAATGATAATCATTATCATTTACGAAAGCAAATTTTTTTGGCGCCTTACCTATCCGGTATGATGTTCGGCCAAGGCAACGTAAAGGGAGATCGATGTTCTAAACCCTGAAATCGACCTTCATCAAGGCAGGAATATCACCCGCCTGGACAGGTTGGCTAAAGAAGTAACCCTGAATAATGTGACAGCCCAAACCGTGCATGGCCAGTACCTGCTCCCGTGTCTCTACACCGCCTGCTATCAAGTTGTATTCCAAAGCATTGGCTAAACCTATGATAGTGCCGAGTAATAACGAAGTATGATGATTATGCAGAACCTCATTGACGAAGATTTTATCGATTTTAAGGGTATCCAGAGGCAGATTTTTCAACGAAGACAGTTGTGAATAGCCTGTGCCGAAATCGTCGATGGCTATTCTCACCCCAAGAGACCTGAGCTGTTTGAAAATGTCAATATTCACTTCGCTATGCATGGAGCTTTCGCTAACTTCCAGTTCAAGATAACCGGCCGGCACTTCCGTTTGCCGGAGAATGTCCCGTATGCCATCTAAAAAGATGTTGCTTTGGAAATGACAGGGAGAAATATTAACCGCAACCTGAATCAACGGAATACCCGCTTGATGCCACTCTGCCAATTGCCTGCAGGCGGTTTTCAGTGCCCAGTTGCCCATGTCGACGATCAAACCCAACTGTTCGGCAAGGGGAATAAAATCATCCGGATAAATGATACCCAATTCCGGGTGATGCCAGCGAATCAATGCCTCAACCCCGACCATTCGTCCGCTCTTAAGAGATATTTGCGGTTGGTAGTAAAGTCTGAATTGGCCTTCAGCAAGCGCTTCCCTTAACTGGCGCTCCTTTTCCATGCGTCGTTTGATCTGCTGGGCCATGTCGGCAGCATAAAAAAAATAGCGTTGTTTGCCGGCCTGTTTGGCGGCATACATGGCCGCATCGGCGGCTTTTTTCAGTTCGGTTTCATTATTGCCGTCTCTGGGATAGATGGCGATACCGATGCTGACTTTCGGAATGAACTGCTGATTTTCCAATATCAACGGCTGGCAGACCTTCGATAAACAACGATCAGCCACTTCGATAACAGAGTCATCGTGACTGATATTGTCCATAATGATACAGAATTCGTCCCCGCCCAGTCTGGCGACAAAATCTACATCGCGCACAACTGATTTTAGGCGTTGAGCGATTGCCTCCAGGAATTTGTCTCCGATATGATGACCAAAGCTGTCGTTGATGACCTTAAAGCCATCCAAATCCAGAAACAAAAAGGCAAATTGTTCTTTTCTCCGGCTGGCGGTTCTAATAAAGTCTTCGATCCGTTCTTCATAATAAGCACGACTGGCCAATCCGGTCAGAGTGTCATAATAAGCGAGCCGATGTATTTGCTTTTCGCTCTCTTTTTTATGGGTTATATCTTGAACCGTACCGGTAATGATGGCTTCGCTATCATCGGCGGGTGCTTCGATTTCCTGATGTACCAGCATGCCTTCGGGTTGGGCTAGCCGATACTCAGTATGTTGTACGGTTTTACTGTGGCTGGCCGCATTGATGACATTTTTGACCAGATACCGGTCTTCCGGGTGAATTAATTTCATGAAGCCATCAAAAGTGCCATCGAAGTCATCGGGCGTGATGCCGCATAATTCAGCCAGGTGCTCAGAAATTTGAAATCGCTGGTGTTGAGTGTCCCATATCCAGTAGCCAAGACGAGCGATCCTTTGCGCTGCCGCCAATTTTAGTTTGCTGTCTCTAAGTTCGGCAGTGTTCTGTCCTGCTCTTAAAATAAATGAAAGGCGGTGGATCAGGATACGATAGTTTAACGGCTTGACAATAAAGTCGGAGGCGCCGGCATCGAAAGCCATGTTGATGGAATCGATGTCGCCAAGGCCTGTAGACATGATAATAGGGACATCAGCCATCGCCGGTTCCTGCTTCAATAAACGGCAGGTTTGAAAACCATCCAGATCCTGCATAATGGCATCCAGAAGAACCACGTCCGGACATTCCCGTTTGATTTTCTCCAACGCTTCTTGACCGCTGGCGGCTTCATCGACAATAAAACCGGCGGCGCGAATCACTTCCCCGGTAATAAAGCGAAAATCCGGATCATCGTCGACTAATAAAATACGGTTATTGGATAAGCCTCCGGCAGGCAATTCGGTTTTAGCGCCTGAATATGGCAAGGAAATTTCTTTGTCCAATGCGGTCATGAAGCCGGGCAAACCGGATTCCATAGCGGCCAATAAATTTTCGACATCCGTTGTGCGGCCCTGTTTTCCAATTGCTTCGATGGATGCTGCGCAATCAGACAAAAATTGCACACCCAGGCTGGCGCAGGACGATTTGAAGCTATGCGCCAGTTTTGTCAATTTGTCGGCATCCCCTTGTAATAAGGCTTCGCGCATTCTGGCGAGATCACGAGGCGCCGAACTCTGAAACAGGGCGATCGTCTTGTTGAGCAGGTTTTCTCCGGCAGGACCGGTTAAGTTCCGTAAATTAGCGAGGGCTGCCTGATTGAATGTGCCGGAGCCGGGTTTGCCTGACGAGTCAGCCGTGAGCTTTTGCATACTTTCCGGTGCCGGCTGAGGAACAATCGACAGCCATTTAACCAGCATATCATGGAGTTGATGCTTACTGAACGGTTTGCTGAGGTAATCATCCATACCGGCATCAAGGCATTGCTCGGCAATACCCTGTTGAATATCAGCGGTTAATGCGATGATCGGCGTTCGCTGTTGTCCGGGAATTGATTGTTCAACCTGACGTATTCGGCTCGCCGCTTCCATACCGCCCATTTCAGGCATGTGGCAATCCAGCAGGATTAAATCATAATGCCCTTGGCTATAGGCATTAATCGCTTCTTGACCATTTTTAACCACGTCTGTCCGATAGCCGAGTGCGTGCAACATGCCGACGCCGACATCTTGGTTAATCGGGTTATCTTCTGCCAGGAGGATGTTTCCAGCCATGGTTTGCTGAACGGGTTCGTCAGGTGGGAGTATTGGCTGCTGCGAGAGCTGAGGATCGATATCGCGTCCCCCAGCCAGTTTTGACAAACAATTCAGCAGCTTTTGCTGGCTCACCGGTTTACTTAAAAAATAGTTGATATGGCTGAGGCGCTCTTGATTGCCGTTGGAGTCGAGCAAGATGTTTTCCGGACTCAGCAACACAATAGACAACGGAGGAATCCGCGGTTCGTCAGCAATAGTCTGTGCCAGTGCTATACCGTTCATATCCGGCATTTGCCAGTCCATCAGTGCAATGTTGAACGGTTTCTGCTGACGAGCGGCATCCATCAGGGAAGCCAGCGCATGAGTGCTGCTATCCGTACCATAACAACGTAAACCCCAGCGCTCAAACTGCTCTTGTAAGAGTGCCCGATTCGTGGTGTTATCATCAACAATCAGCACCGACAAATCCTTCAGGAGATTAAAGTCGGGTTTAGTTATGACCGATTCAGGACTCAGCTTCATGGACAACGTAAAGAAGAAACGACTGCCCTCGCCGACCTTGCTATCCAGTTCAAGTTTGCCGCCCATTAACTCGACCAATTGCCTGGAGATTGTCAACCCTAGGCCGGTACCACCGTAGCGGCGGGTAATGGAACCGTCAATTTGGGTAAAACTTTCGAAAATATGCTTTTGCAAGTCGGGAACAATACCCGGCCCGGTATCAAGGACCTCGAAACAAAGCGATACGCCATGGTCCGTTGAAACAGGCTCCGTACGACTGACTTTAAGCTGTATTTCTCCCCGTTCGGTAAATTTGATGGCATTACCCAGAAGATTAAACAGGATTTGCCGTAACCGTTCGCCGTCGCCTTCGACAACCCCTAATTCATCAGGCAAATTCAGGATCACTTCCAAACCTTTGTGGTAAGCCTGCAGGGAAAGCATCTCCACTGTTTCTTCCAGTAACTGCCGCAAATCGAAGTTGTAACCGGCCAATTGAAATTTGCCCGCTTCAATTTTGGAAAAATCCAGGATATTGTTGATGATCCCCAGCAGGGATTCGGCTGAGCGGAAAGCGGTTGTAGCCAGTTTCTGCTGACGCGTGTCCAGTCGGGTATCCAGCAATAATTCAGTCATGCCCAGCACGCCGTTCATCGGCGTCCGAATTTCATGGCTCATTGTCGCCAGAAACTCGCTCTTTGCTTTGCTGGCAGCTTCGGCGTCTTCTTTTGCGATGAGCGCCTCGGCCGTGGTTTTTTCCAGTTGCCGGTTTTTATCGACCAATTCGGCGGTACGCTCCAGTACTTGCTGCTCCAGGTGTAATCTATAATCGGTCAACTGGTTATCCCGCCGATCAATCTCGGAGAGCATGTTATTGAAGACCCTGGCAAGCTGTCCGAATTCATCCCTTCCGGAATCCTCAACCCGACTCGTGTAATCTTTTTTTATGGAGACTTGATTCATCACCTGCATCAATTTCAGCATAGGTAATGAAAATATTTTCTGGAGTTTGGTTGATAATAAAAGAATGACCAGGAGCGTTGTCAAAATAATGAATACGACAATCCCATAATAGCTATTCAAATTCTCCCTTAGCTTGGAAAGATTATTGATCAGATGAACACTGCCAATGGTTTGGTTGTTCAAATGGATTGGATAAAGAAGATGCAATAAGCCGTGATCATCATACTGAAAATAGCCGGTTGGCTTATTATCATCCGGGGGATTAACAGAGAAACTTTTTGTAATCAGACGCAACCATGAATTTTCCGGGAGATCTTGATTCGGCAAAACTGACCCATTTTCCGCAAAAGCTTGCAGTTTTTTTTCGTCCCAAGGTTTGCTGGTTGACGATAACGCGTATTCGGCAAAAACCTTACCTTTTGTATCGTATATCCGGCCTGAAACGATATCCGATCTGGAGCGTAAAACCACCAGAGAATCATTGGCGGTTTTATGGTCGTTAAAAGCCAATGCAACAGCAGAATTCCACGCCAAAACGCTGGCTAAGGTAGACATTTCCCCTTCAACGGCGCGTTTAAGGCTGTCGTATTGAAAAGTGACCATGGCAACGGTGATCAAAAGCATCGCAAAAATGGCCGTAACAGACATTATCAATCTAAGCTTGGTGCGGATGGAGATATTGCGAAGATCAAACATAAATCCCGGTCACTTGTGATGTCTAAAAAACGATATGGGCTAACTTTAAAACTCGGGAACTAATTTTCAAACGAGCTTGTTCAGCTAAATTCAGGTTAATATTCAACTCTATCTTGTCATCGCCTTTCTGCAAATTGACTATGCTTTTAAACGTCGTGAGATGATTGATATCGTCAATTGTCAAAATGGGCTTGCCCGCTGTCGCGGCATGAATCTGAGACAACCGGATTCGATCCTGGTTGCCTAGAAAAATAATATGGCAGGGAACAATTTTCCTGGAACGGGTAATATCGACGATGTTAAGCCCGCGTGGCCCTATTTTTTTTTCAGAAATCTGCATAAACGCCTCTTGTACGATGTTATCTCCGATAACGCAAAGATTAATCGGCGCATCCGGCTTGTTAAAAGCTTCCGCGGGCCATTCGGTCAATAGGACCAAATTCAGAATCAAAGCTGTTTTAACATCATATTCCTCCATGGTTTCCATAGACTGGGACAAAGAGGAACTCATCAGAAGGCTAACTAAGGATAGCAGAAAATATCGTTTGATTGGCGAAGTCCTTTTCAGCCGCGCTCTTAGGTGGTCTTTTTTTGACCTGGGAGTCGATATCATATCTGCAATTATTCAACCAAGTGAAATCACATCGTTGCAGTCATATTTCCGGTAACCCATTAAAATTTCCATGCGATTTTCCCGTAAACGCCCCGCGGTATTTCCGTATATCCCAAAAAAGTTTCACTGACCGATTCGAGATGGCTGCCATCAAGCAAATTCTGGCCTGTCACAGAGAGTTCGATATCTTTAACAGGCTTCCAGCCTAAACGCATGTCGAGAGTCACATAACTGTCGATGACGACGGGGCTCTGAATATTAAAAGTTGAATTGCTATCAATATAGCGCAGCCATAAATCCAGATTGACAGTGTTCCAGGGATTGATGGAACTTCGAAGTGAGACCTTTTGCTCAGGGGAAACGGCTTCCTTGAATAATTCATTGGACTCCAGCTCGGTTTCAATCAAACTGTAGCTTAAATCCCAGCGCCACCAGTCCAGCATTGTCCAGGATGCGGTGGTTTCAAATCCATATGTCTCGCCTTCGCTTCCGTTATTGGCAAAAATCGGTTGACTGATAGCAGCGCCAATGATGGAAGGAAATCCCATTTCAAACGAACGCAGACGATCATAGTCGTTATAGAAAGCGGCCGCGTCCAGTGACAGGGCATTAGAAACAGTGAAGCGATAACCGAGTTCATAAGCCAGCAGCACCTCGGCCTTCCCATTCTTATTGCCGTTAACAGTCACCGCAACCGGAAACGGCGTGGGATTAGCGGCTGAATTTGCCGGCTCGACACCAGCCAGCAGCCGTAAGTCACTATCGATGGCAGAAGGCGTTCTTACCGCTCGGGATATGGCCGCCCATACCCTGTGGCTGCGGTGCGGCGCCCACATTATCCTGGCCGTCGGCTGGACTTCAAATCCGGTGTAATTATTGTGTTCGAATTTTGATCCCAGCGTTAACCATAATGTATTTTCAATCAGGGCTAATTCATTCTGTAAAAAAGCGCTGTAAAGAGGGTCTCCACGCTTTAGCGGATCCACTATAAAGGTTTCAGGGCGGGTTAATTTGTTATCAGAACGTGTGTAGCGGTATCCGAGCCCCCAAATAATTTCATTCCAGTCATTTAGCTCAAAACGATTTTGAAAATCGATATCGAAGGTATTCCGCGTTTCATGATCGAAACCTTCCTTACGGCTGTAGACATCATAATAGAATTGCAACGTGGAATCGGACGTGTTTGAAAAGATATGATGTATCCTGCCCACGACATTGCCACCATATGCCCTGGTGGTATCATCAATAAATTCGGTAAAAGCAGGACCTTGAAGCGATGCCAGATTCAGATCTTGATTGATATTGCTGTGATAAATATCGCCCTGAAAGGTGACCGAGTCACGATCGGACCAAAGCGAATCAATACGAAAACCTCCCTGCACCTTATCCCAGCCATCGCCGGCATCCGCTCCTGACGGTTTATTGAACTCATCCCTAAGAAAGCCTTTGACATAGGCTCTACCGGTGGTGTCTTCACCTAATTGAGCACCATATCGGAACGAACCGAAACCTAATTCCTTGTTGCCTCCACCTGCCGAAATCAGACCGCCTTGGGTATCGGCAGTATGCTTGGTGATGATGTTAATAACGCCATTGACCGCATTGGCGCCCCACAATGTCGCGCCCGGCCCTCTAATGACTTCGATCCGGTCAACGTCTTCCAGCATGACATCCTGATTCTCCCAGTAAACGCCCGAAAAAGACTGCGTGTAAATACTGCGACCATCGATAAGCACCAGGAGTTTATTGGCAAATCGGCCATTAAAACCGCGGGAACTGACCGCCCATTTATTCGCATCGATGCGGGCAACATCGAGACCGGGAGCCATCCGCAATGCATCCGGCACATTGGTCACTCCTGATCGTTTGATGTCTTCATTACTGATAACAAAGATTGCTGCGCTGGCATCGGAGAGCGGTTGGGCTTTTTTAGAAACCGTGGTCACTTGCACATTCATCAAATCTTCAATGTTCAGGTCATAGACATCCTTCTCGCCGGCTGAAATCAAGTTTGGCAAGCACAACAACATGCCTGTCAACCAATACGAAAAATGAGATGTCTTTAGCATCATAGCTTAAGCAAATTTGGCGCCATCTATATTGAAAAACAGTAATAGATTAAAGTGTAGGCCAAATAAATGATCTGACCAAAAATCCATACTGTTCCAGGGGTTGAAAATCGCATTACTGACGTCGTACATGGCTATACAGATTTTTGCCAATGACTTCAACCGATTGATAAAGGAACTTTCATCAACCTGTAACTTAATGATGATTAAAAAATAAATGCCTGTTAGCGGGTTCTTTAGACTGATCCGAATGAATGCAAGCGCTTATTCAAACGGCATTATTATAGAATGATATGTATCATCCTATTTTAAACTCCCTTCAAGGCCGTTCGATTTGAAATAGTTGATTTTGATAACTGACGACCAGACTTTGTGGACGTATATCCTTAATTTCCACGGCATCTTTTGTTTGCTGTCCGGCTTTATATTTAGCCATGTTGATCATGACAAAGCGTTCTGAGGGTTCTGAAGAATAGACAAATACGTTGATCGCCATTTTCGGCACCGATTGGCGGAATTCATACGGCAGTTCATAAAAAAACGGAATCTTGTTTTCGGGCAATGGCGCCGGTCCCGGAGTTTTCTCTTTGCTCTGGACAGGTACGGATATTGTTTTTTCCTCTTGTCCGGCCAAAATTACCGGCTTCTCTTCTTTTTCAATGGACGATTTTTTGACCTGAGGCAACGCATCCTGTTTGAAAGCGGTATACGGTTTGGCGCTAAACGAAGGTGATTGCGACCGCCTTTCCGTCGGTTTATTAGCTGTAATAACCTGCCCTGCTGACGCCGATGCCGGTACCGGCGATGTTGCCGATTGTTGTTCCGGCGCTCGTTTCATTTTGGCGATCGGCTTGTCTTCAGGCTTGACCGCGACTGCGGCATTCGTTTGCGGATTAGGAGATTGGTGAGTTGCAGAAGGTGCAAGCGTTTTTTGCGCATACCAGATAAAACCGGCAACGATCAGCACATTGCAAAGAATGGCTGCACTGATCCATTTGGCCTTTTTGCGGCTTTGCCCTGGCGGCTGCGCAAGGAGTCTGTCGGTCACCGTTTCAGGCTGCAGCGCCAGCCGCTCCTGCTCTGATTTTCGTAAGGCATTAAGAATATATGACATGACTTTAATCGGTAGTGATTAATCGGGGCGCCGTTGTTGAACCCGACTGATTGTCCAGATGGAATAGGGTTTGCAGTCCCGCTTTTCCGTCCTCGAATAAATTATGCTGACGTTGAAAATTTTTGACGCGAATTGTTAATGCCTGATCAAAAAAACGCGGCTGTTTGACCGGCGTGTCGATACCATCAAAAACAGCCAACTGCTGACGTAACCAGAGTACCTGATCGGATGATTGTCCCGGGTAAATCATCTTGACATCCGCAATAGGCGAAATCCAGGGTATCAGATAATTGCCGCTCCAGTAACTCAGGACATCCGCCAAGGGAAACGCTAAATCCTGATTAATATGCAGTATCTGCTGATTTTGACGAAAACCGGTCATCAGAGCCCAGCGTTTTGCACCGTCAGCCAAGGTAAACTCTAATATAGCCGGACGGTTAATCGACAGCAGATCCTTCCAACCGCCCCTGCCAAACAGGCAGTTGATGCCCTGCGCTGTCAACGAATCGCACTCGATCAAACCTGTTGCCGGAGGCGTGTGTCCCAACAATAACAGCGCATTGGTCAATCCGGCATTCAACGTCAACTCGGGATTCAGAAGCCAGGCATCAAACTTTAATGGTTCGGCGACGGCCGCGGCTTCACTTTTTGCCTGGACTTCAGGCTTGGCGGCTTGAGTTCTCATGACAGGTTCAGGTTTTGCCGCAAGCTCAGACTGTTTTTCAACAGCATTGATGCTTGCTTTAACATCCGGCCTGACTCTCAGATGGTAAACATAATATCCACCAGCGATGAGACCGCATGACAACAACAAAGCAAGCGAAAAAATCAGGCGCCTGCGGTGCTGATCGGCCGATGCCAATGTTTCACGGGCGGCGACCTGAATAATCTTGGGCGTGATGACCCGGACATCATTCGCATATGCGCCAAGCAGGGCGCGGTCGCAAAGTATGTTGATGATTCTGGGGATACCCGACGATAATTTATAAATTTTTCTGATCGCGTTATTTTTAAAGAGTTCTGGATTGCCATTGCAAACAAGCAGTCGGTGGCGTATGTAGGCGCGAGTTTCCGCAAACGATAACGGCAATAAATGATAACGGGCGGTAATCCGCTGATTCAGCTGGCGCAATTCCTGCCGCTTTAACAACTGCTTCAGTTCGGGCTGACCCACCAGAATGATTTGCAGCAACTTGGTTTTGCTGGTTTCAAGATTAGTCAACAAGCGGATTTGCTCCAAAACCTCCATACTGAGATTTTGCGCTTCATCAATCAGCAAAACAGTGCGTCTGCCGTTGGCATGAGCGTTGATCAGGTGCTGGTTTAACGCATCGACCAGCGTTTTTAGCGAGGGCTGATTTTTGTTGTAGGAGATGCCCAGTTCATCACAAATGGTCGCGAGCAATTCGATTGCATTCAATTTTGGGTTCAATATCAAGGCGATATCAATATTTTTGGGCAGTTCTTGCAACAAACAGTGGCACAGCGTGGTCTTACCCGTGCCGACTTCGCCTGTTAACGAGACGAAACCTCCGCCTATCGTAATCCCGTATAACAGGTGCGCCAATCCTTCCTGATGACGGGCGCTCATATACATAAAATGCGGATCAGGCGCAATCGAAAAGGGTAATTCCGTAAAATGGAAATATTGATTATACAAAACGTTGAAACTATTCAAACAATAACGAAATAATTACGGTTATTGTAACCTAACCACTGCCCACGGTCTTAAAATATGGGACGTTATCATCAAACGAATGAAAAAAAATCAGGCGGATTAATTATCCTTTTGTCGATATTTTTGATAGTCGCTACGGCGTTAGTCTGGATTTATTTTAATGAAGACATCGCCGTCGACATAGCAAAAACTGAAACGAAAACGCTGGAATTGCCATCACCGTCCAAGTCGTCTGAATTCATGGAACCATTGCCCGAGACATCAGCGCCAAGTGACCGGGTTTTTTCTAAATCCTTGTCCGATACCGGTTCTGCCGCTGAAAATACCGGACAGGATGAACCGGCGGACTTACCCGCAATAGGCAGCAGTGACCTGTACTTTCGGGAAGAGTTGCTCAAGCTTTCGTCAGATCTTGCGCCATGGTTGAATACCGATCAGTTAATCAGAAAATACATGGTGATTGTCAATGATTTTGCCCAGGGATTGAGGCTGGAAAAACATATGCGTTTTCTCAAACCGGAGCTTCCATTTAGTGTTGAACAGGACGATGGCCGGCTCGTTATCGCTACCGCAAGTTATCAGCGTTATGACCGATTGGCGCAAGCCATTAACATGCTGGATGTACCGGCAACATTGGCAGTTTACCAAAAAACAAGACCCTTGCTCGCCCAGGTTTTTAGCGAGTTCAGTTATCCTGAAGGTTATCGACTTGACGATATCTTTACCAAGGCGGCCGCCGAAATACTCTCAGCCCCCGTCGTTGACCAGCCTATCGCGTTGGTCAGGCCCTCGGTCAACTACAAATACGCCGATCCCCGACTCGAAGCGCTCAATCCGGTACATAAACAAATGTTGCGCATGGGTCCTGAAAACACCCAAATCATCCAAAATAAAGTCCGGCGACTGGTGGAAGGACTGGTAAACCTGCCGCAATGATAAGATTACCCGGACAGGCTCAAACATAAGATCGATGGCTTGCGTATCAGCAGCCCGACTGGCTGGCGGCGCATTTGATGCAGAGATTGGAATAGGGCACCGCCTTAAGGCGTTCTGTCGATATCTGTTCGCCGCAACTCTGGCAAATACCGTATTCCCCTCTATCGATCCTCTCGATGGCCTGTTTGATCTGCGCGATTTCCTTTCTGGCGGCATTACCCAAATAATCGAGCACCTGATCATTTTCTGACTGTGTCGCCTGATCTTCGAAATCTTTTGCCAAGGGCTCACCGCTATGCTTAACATCCTCAGTGATCCTAACCAGACGATCATTCAGATCTTCCAGCATTTCTAATAAATTGCCGCGTATTTCTTCATATTCTTTCACAATTATTCCTGCATGTTTATCGGTTTTGATGCGTTCATTAAATCTGCATGCTCTATACTTGACGTTACAATATTAAAACCTTCGATTGAATCCGTCATGCTGACTTAAACCTAAGCATCCTATCACCAACTATGCAAAATGCAATAAACCAGCTTTTAGATTCGGCCAATCAGATCATCCTGGGCAAACAACGTCAAATTCGCCTGGCCCTTTGCTGCCTGCTTGCCCGAGGACATTTATTGATTGAGGACATCCCCGGAGTAGGCAAAACGACTCTGGCCCATACCCTGGCAAAACTGTTAGGCCTTAACTATCAAAGAATCCAGTTCACCAGCGATATTTTACCTGCCGATATCATCGGCGCGTCCGTATTTGATCCTAAAAATCATGAATTCACTTTTCATCCCGGACCGCTTTTTAATCAAATGATTCTGGCTGACGAAATCAATCGCTCGACGCCCAAAGCACAGAGCGCACTGCTGGAAGCCATGGAAGAAAACCAGGTTACTGTTGAAGGAAAAACCTACCCATTGCCTAAACCTTTTTTTGTGATCGCCACGCAAAACCCGTCTTATCAAATAGGCACCTTTCCATTACCGGAATCGCAACTGGACCGTTTTTTAATGCGTATCGAACTGGGTTACCCCGATCAAGACGCGGAAAGACAGCTGCTGACCGGCCAAAATCGGCATAGTTTAATCGATTCACTGACGGTTCAAATGACGCCGGAACAACTTCAGCAAATCCAGGAAGCGGTTGCCAAAGTCTATACCTCGAATGCCCTCCTGGATTATTGTCAGGCTTTGATCAACTATAGCCGAGAATCCTCCGAATTCCATACCGGCCTGTCACCCAGAGCAGGTTTGGCGTTGCTGACGGCGGCCAAAGCCTGGGCCTTCATGGACCAGCGCGAGGAAGTCATTCCTGAAGATATCCAGGCGGTGCTGGCCGCGGTCGCAGGACATCGTATCCGTTCGGGCAATACTAATTCCGACGCTATCGTCGCCCCTTTGCTAGCCAAAGTAGCCGCCCTTTGAAATTGTCTTCCATTACAAGCCGTTTTAAGTCCAGCCGGTTCTTTCTCGGCGAACCCGCCAGCTCAGAACCCGTCACATTGACTCATCGGCGCATTTTTATATTGCCGACGGCACGTGGCTTAGGATTTGCGCTTTTGTTGCTGGTGTTATTTTTTATCGCCTTTGTTTATAACAACAATCTGGTCTATTTGCTGACTTTTTTACTGGCCGGTATTTTTTTCGTCACCATTTTACACACCTTCAGATCGTTATCCGGTCTGGTTGTACAGGAAGGACACTGTAAAGCCGTTTTTGCCGGGGAAGATGCGGGCTTTGTCATTCATATCAGCAACCCTGCCGCTGTCGCCCGGCCCAATCTGAAAATCACCCGGCAACGCACTGAAAGTCTGGTGGCCGCGCCTTACAGCAAGATCCATTTTACCGTTTATTCGACTACCCAAAAAAGAGGCTGGCATGAAGCCGGCACAATTACCTTTTCCAGTACATTTCCATTGGGGCTATTTCGGGCCTGGTCTCCTGTCCGATTCAATCTTAAAGCGCTGGTTTATCCCAGACCCTCGCAGTCGGACATCCCGCTACCGGACAATGCTTTTTCATCCCGCTCCCGGCAAGGCGCAGATAATAAGAGTGGCGATGATTTTTATGGGCTGAAGGAATACCAGTCCGGTGATTCCATCAAGCGCATACACTGGAAAGCCTTTGCCAAAGGCCAGGGCCTTTATAGCAAACTGTACGGGGGGGAAGGTCCGGAGGAAATCTGGCTCGATTATGATTACACGCCGGGACAACATGTCGAAGAACGCTTGAGCCAATTATGCCGATGGGTCATCGATGCCGAAAAAGCCGGCGTCCCCTTCGGCTTCACTCTGCCCGGCCTGAAACTGGCTCCCGATTGCGGTGAGGCGCACACCCGGAAATGTCTTGAAGCATTGGCGCTTTTCTAAAACCGGGTGCCGACACATTCCTCTAATAGGATGTTAAGATAATTCAGCCATAGATTACCGGCATCATGCATGCCGGCCATCGCCTTTGCCGTAAAGATCAATATCGACGACAGCTCCAGGCAAAGCACGCCTTAATCGGATGACTGAGCGTGAACTTAAAATCGTAAGATAATGTAAGCAAATTTGTTATTATCTCAGGTTATTAATCAGAAACTCATCCAGGATGGGCTTCTTAGCTTTGTTGAAACAGGAGTCTAATATGCTTAGTTTTATCAAATCGAGTCTGAAATACTTCATTGTCGGCGTTTTGGCATTAATTCCGGTTGTCATTGTCATTCAAGTTCTGGTGTTTTTGGAAACGATCTTGAGAGATTTTTTTATTTATATTTACGGGTACTCCAACAACATCATCATTACCATATTGGCCTTCACAATTTCTTTTATTGCAATTGCTTATCTTGGCTATAGAGTCACCGTTTCTGAAAAATTATGGGCTCTGCACCAAACTGAATTATTAATTAACCGGATCCCAATGATCAGGACAATTTACAGGGTCAGTAAAAAATTGGTCAATCTGCTCGGTAGCCGGGAGAAAAGTGTCGCCAAAGAAATTATTTTTATTGAATATCCCAAGGATGGCTTATGGGTTCCCGGCTATGTCACCAACAAGGTGGGCGAAATGCTGGTTGTTTATGTGCCGACTTCTCCAAATCCCACATCCGGATTCACGATTATTGTACATGAGTCAAAAGTCGTTAAATCAACGATGGATATTGAGGGCGTTACCAGTTTTATTGTCAGCGTAGGCGTCGATTTGCTTCACAGAGAGGAACTGGAAAAGCTTGCTAATACGAACCTCGCCGAAACTCATCAGCAGATAGCCACGTAGTCGGTAACAATTTTCAGTTCGTATTACGTATAATTTCGCCGCACCTTAAATGCGCCGATGACGAGACAGTTGACGGCAGGCCATGCCGTAATAAAAGAGTCATGGATCCTGTCATAAAAAACGGCCTGGGCGCGTGATGTTCCGATGCAAAATCAAATGAATTTGCGACCATACAATGTTATAACCTGAAAAAATCAGGCAATATAGGGCATAACCTTGAGGTATGCGCTGAAAATTCAGTGCTGCATTACAGAACACAAGTCCGGTTCATTGATAAACCTATTTCTCGACCGGCATGATTTTGAACAGACTTCAAAAAAGTGTTTGACCTATTCATAATCTCAACTGAATCATTGAATATAAACGTGATTCAGACACTCACTATCCTAATGACCGATTTTTGTCCTCCATTTCCATCACATTATTATCGGAATTACTTTACAGGCAGTAAGAGCGTGGCATACTCAGTAAAGGCAGATGCCTATGTCAGTGTCCCTCCAGGCATGGTTAGCTTCTTGCCAAGATCTGTTTGCCGGCGACTCACATTGCTCGCGACCAGAAAAAACCAGCCCGCTTTATCCTAGGGTTTCATCACGACTGACTACCAGTTTTAATAATTGATAAATTCGTACCTCTACAATATTTTTTTCGGTTAACGAGACAGAACTAGG
>CAZMRW010000066.1:0-26824 GCA_964568805.1 uncultured Methylococcaceae bacterium
ATTAAGGCAGCGGTCGATCTACTTCCTCATCCGCTTGCTCGACCGTGCAGGCTGGGGTCGTACCGATGGGCGTAGACTTCCTAATAGACCAGAAAACGTAGTCGAAATTGCTCAACGCATATATGGAGAAAAAGTCTATGCGGGTAAAGGACTCATTCACCAATTGGCATCTGAAAAACGAGGCGTACTCGGGTGGTACGATTTGATGTCGTTCAGGTTGCACTGTTCTGCTGATCGGCAAGGGCAGATATACAACGTTACTACCGCTTTGATCGTTCACGACGATATGAGTGCGGCAACAGACGGCTTGGTTTCCTCGCTTGCATTGAATGGCATGCGAACGCTGTCCCAAAGAGTGTTAAAGCTTTTTCGAGACACCTACATATACCCTAAACGGAACTTTCTTGCTGAAGTTGATAAGGCACCGGACAACGCTTTCTTAGGAGATTCTGAAAAGTGGGTGAAAGAACGCAGTGAGCAGG
Organism: uncultured Methylococcaceae bacterium; assembly: GCA_964568805.1. GTDB lineage: Bacteria > Pseudomonadota > Gammaproteobacteria > Methylococcales > Methylomonadaceae > CAZMRW01. The sequence continues at coordinate 483 of CAZMRW010000066.1, forward strand.
TAGAAGGGGAAAACCAAGGACTGGCAGATCAATTATTGGCTTCCCGTTCATTGGTAAAGACCTTTGTCATCTACCAACTTGCTAATCGCGAGCAGCCCAGAGGCTCGGGTGCGGGCTGTGGTTTGTACGATGAGTCGGGCAAGGATGACTCTGGAGGTATTAGCGTCATCATGAATCAGTACCTTTTCGATGTATGCTTCAATCCGGAGGTCAGCGAGGACAACATTTACCATTTTGCGGACTTCTGCTTGAGAAACCTGAGTAGCGGATTTTGGGCTAGTTATGAAGACGGATATGTGGCTTCGGAGAAGAACTTAGCAGACGGACTTGATCCGGCTGAACTGAAAAAATATTGGGCCGAGTTCGGTCCACGGATAAAGGAGCAAAATTTGCCGAGTATGAACCGGCGGATTGTGACACCGAACTATATAGCAACATATACTGAACATTTGCCAAAGGTATTTGAGGTGCTTGACAAGATGGCAGGTGACCACCGTGGACAACTAGTACCCACCATCTGAAATAGCTTCGATAATTTACACAAGCAGGGGTTTGCCAATATAGGTCCATCGAAAGGGTTTTGCCAACGTTTCATTAAAAAACGCAATAAACGCCTGAATGCGTTGATTCAGTGCCTCAATCGAAGGGAAACTGCCGCGTTTGAGCAACCGACGGCTTAAAATGCCGAACCAAATCTCGACTTGATTCAGCCATGAACAATGTTTTGGCGTATAAACAAAACGAACGCGATGCTCAGGACACTGTAAAAAAGCCGCCCGCGAAGTCATATTCTCTAAAATGCCGGATTGGCCTTTCTCCCCGAGAGGCGTCTTTATCCCGCAGAGTTCAGCCACGCATCTCACCAATGAAGCGGATTTATGCGTATTGAGTTGGTCGGCAATAAACACCCATGTTGCGTTTGGGTCAGTGGCTACGGTAGCCTGGATATGGGCTACAAAATCGTCTTCTGTTCGGGTATCGCCCAAGGTGGGACAGACGATTTTGCCGGTCGCCACTTCAAAATTGGCGATCAAGGTCTGCGTTCCATGCCGTTTGTACTCAAACTCGTGCAGTTCCAGTTTTCCTTTGGACATGGCGTAGTCAGGATGAATCCGTTCCAGTGCCTGAATACCGGTTTTTTCGTCCACACTGATCACATGCACGCCGGATTCGTAGAGCGCCTGGGCTTGATGATAGAGTTTGCACACCACTTTCACCTGTTGCCGAAACATCGCTTCATTATCGACTTTGTGATTGAGCCAATACTTAATTCGATAAGGTTTCAGTTCCCCTTGATTTTAAAAAACGCCCGATCCTACTGGCCGAAATGGTATCGACAATACCCCGATTGATAACGGTTCTGACCAGTTCCGGTTGCGTCCAATGGCTGAGATGTTCGGGAGGCGTTTCACACGCGACCGCCAATAACTGGCAAATTGGCTCCGCTGTAAAGACACCGGGGCAACCGGGACGCGGTTTGTCCGCCAGCAAACGGCTGACGGCCTCTCGCAACTGTTTTGACCGGCCTGCATAGTTTACCAACTCAATGCCGGCAGCAAGCCAGCGTTTTCGCCAAAATCCAACCGTCTCTTCACATAACCCCAGCCGTTGGCTAATCATCTTGTTATTGTCGCCGGCGTGGGCTGATAACACAATTTGCGCACGCTGCACCAGACTGTGTGGGACCTCACGGCTTCGAGCGATGGTTTCCAAAATACTCTGTTGTTCAGAACTCAATGTCAACGGGGGTAGAGGACGGGCCAAGGGATGATCTTATCAGTTTCAAATCATGATATTATCCAATATATTTCAAGTTGTTTGTACTAGAATAAATTATGACTGCGAGTTCGCATACCGGTTAATGCGAAATTGCAGCCTGCGTAGCCGTGATTAACTTCAGCATAATCGCGGGAATGATAAGCTTTCCGTAGGGAGGGGTGCTTTGCCCTCGGTTCCGCTTCGCAAACCGAGGCTATGTGAGTTGTCTTTTAAAAGCGAGAAACCAGTCATTCAAAAATTAAGATCGATTGACAGCTTGGCCGAACTCAAGCATTCGAAATTCTATCGTGTTTGTGAGATAACGGTATGACAGGTCAGCGATCTGATACCGATCTTACTTCATTAGGGATGTGGTTTTGTTTTAAAACACCTGTTTACAGGGCGGTTTCCGGTAAATGTTGAACATAACAAAAAACGCATTTGACTTCAGCGCTTCTGCTCGCGCATACAACCTTTGCCGCAGCATATCGGAATCGTTATGGTCAATGGTGTAGATTTCCGAAGCGTCCAACAACTCAACCCAAATCGATATTTTCGATCAGAGATTCCAGCTCCAAGCGGGAATATTGCCACGTCGAACAATAGCCCTCACGGGGCGGGATCTCGAATTTAAAACAGCCGCTGTTTTGCAACTGTGCAAATTGCGCTTTCGTCGCGCCCAGAATTTGCGCAGCATCTGAGCCGTAATCAGGCATCATTCTTCTTCGCGATGGCGGCATCGGCTATCAAGGTTTGTTTCGGATGATCTTCGTACGGCCAGCCTGGCCGGCATTGAGGCCCTGGATTAGCCGGCTCACTGCCAATGGGCATTCGCAATCATTTTTTGACGGTATTGCAAGACAAACCCGCGCCTCAGACAATCTTACCGATCGACTGTTGGCCGCAAAAAAACATCCGCCGGATTTTGGCGTATAAGATCATGATCACACCTTTCCGAGTTCCTGTCTAATTTTGGGACAGGACAGGTTAACAATCCTGGTTATCTTTCGACCGGAATTTACCGGTTTTCATAATCAATTTTCAATCGGCGTCAACACCCAGGTATTTACTGTATTATTCCATTTGTGGCAAACCGTTCGCTTGCCGCGCGTCAATAGGCTGATGCCATACCGGCTTCCGATGAAAAATCATTGCGGGCATCAGACCGGCTTTTAATTGTAGAGATGGTTGCGGGTGAACACTGATCCATCGATCGAAATATTACAAAGCCGTATAGTTTTGGAAAACTGCCGGCAATGTTTTCTTTGTTATCCTGTTTTCTGAAATCAGGCAATTTCTGTCTGGTATTTTAAGAGGACTGAAAATGAACAATAATCGCAATAAATTCTTGATGACCTTATTGGTAACGGTCATTATGGCCGCCACCGGTGTCAGCCTCGCCGAAGCCGACGAGTCGAAGGAAAAGGAAGTCCAAAAGCTGCCGCTTTTTAACCAGGCCCGAATCTCCCTACCGGAAGCGATCAAGGCGGCGGAACAACACACTGGCGGCAAGGCCCTGGAGGCCGAATTGGATGATGATTCAAACACGGTTCAGTTTGAAATTGAGATTGTCAAAGACGGCAGGATTCATGAAGTCATGGTCGACGGCAAGACCGGCAATGTGCTCACAGTTTCCTTGGACGATGATTCCGACTGAGGCGCTGAATACGGGATAGGGTAAAGCATCAATAACGACGCGGATCCCCGGCATTTTCTTGATGACATGAAAATATTAATTATCGAAGATGATCATGAGACCGGGGATTATGTCTCAACAGGCCTTAAAGAGGCGGGTCATAACGTCGATTTGGCAAGAGACGGCTACGAAGGCCTGCTCTGTGCCAAAGAAGGGCATTATGACCTTCTTATTGTCGACCGTATGCTGCCCCACCTCGATGGCTTGACCGTGGTAAAAACCCTGCGAAGTACGGATTGCAACGTCCCTGTCCTGTTCTTAACGACCCTATGCGGGATCGATGATCGTGTTGAAGGCCTTAATGCGGGAGCGGACGATTATCTGATCAAGCCGTTCGCTTTCAGCGAGCTTGCCGCCCGGGTGAACGCCTTGCTGCGCAGGCCGCGGGAAACGGCGGAGCTGAAAGTCTTACAGGTCCAGGATCTTGAGCTCGATCTGTTGAAAAGGCTGGTCAGGCGCGATAGACAGGTGATCGATCTTCAGCCGACGGAGTTCCGTCTGCTCGAGTATCTTGTACGCCATGCCGGCCAGGTCGTCACGCGCACCATGTTGCTGGAAAACGTCTGGGATTTTCATTTCGATCCCAAGACCAATATTGTCGAAACCCATATCAGCCGGCTGCGCAGCAAGCTCAATGCCGGGGGCAAGCCGGATATCATCCTGACCGTACGCGGCGCAGGGTACATGATCCCATGAAGCTGCCCGGGATTGTCGATACCACCAGTTTTAAACTGTCGGCCTTATATTTGGGCCTGTTTTTGCTTTCTTTCGTGGCCATCGGCATGATGGTTTATTTTCTGACGACCAATGCGCTCGAACAGCAGATTAAAAGCGGTATCGAGATCGTGGCGTCCCGGCTGAAAGCTGAGTACGATTCCGACGGGATGGACGAATTAAAAGAGGAAATTGCCGAAGACGATTGCCTGACCGTGTACGTTTGCGGAATCCTGGATCGGAACGGCGCGTTAATCGGCGGCAATTTCGGTGGTTTTAAACCCTCCGCAGGCTGGCAGACCATCATCCGGCCGGCCGCAGGCAAAAAATTTCCGCGGGAAGAAATGGACGTCATTTATCTGAAGGTTATCCCGCTGCCGGACAATGTCTGGCTGGGCGTGGGTCATGGCGGCAAGTATATCAGGGATGCGGGCGAGGCGATCATTCAGGCCTTTTTATCGGGCTTCGTTTTAGTGATCTTTTTGGGCGCGGGCGGCGGATTGTATCTCAGCAATGCTTTTCTGAGAAAGATCCAGCGCATTACCCAATCGACCCAGGCCATTATTGCCGGTGACCTGACGCACCGGCTGCCGGTTTCAAAAAACCGGGACGAACTCGATAACCTGGCTTCATTGCTGAACCTGATGCTGGATAAAATCGGCGCGCTGATCGAAAACGTTCAGCAAGTCTCCAACGACATCGCCCACGACCTGCGCACGCCGATCAGCCATTTGCAATTCAGGCTCGAAGATGCGGCAAGCAGAGATCTTTCGGCGGAACAGTACAAGGAAAGGATCGCCTTCGCGATCGAGGAAATCGACGGCATTCTCAGGACCTTTTCCGCGCTGCTCAGGATCTCGCAGATCGAATCGGGATCGCGGCGCGGCGGCTTCAAACCGGTCGACCTCAGCGAGGTCGTCCTCTCCGTGATCGAGGCGCTAAACCCGGTCGCCGAGGAACGAGGCAAAGCCGTCCGCTCGCAGATCGAACGAGGCGTAACGCTGATCGGTGATAAGGAATTGCTGACGCAATTGGCTTTCAATCTGCTGGAAAACGCGATCGTGCATACGCCGCAACGGACGGACATCGAAGCCGCGCTGCGCGCGACAGGTGACCGGATCGAATTCATTGTCGCCGACCGCGGGCCGGGCATCCCGGAGCAGGACCGGGAAAAGGTATTCCGGCGCTTTTACCGGCTCGAACAGAGCCGCACCACGAGGGGCAACGGCCTCGGGCTCAGCATCGTGGCGGCGATCGCCGAACTTCATGAAGGCACGCTCAAGCTGTCCGACAACGAACCGGGGCTCAAAATCGTCTTCGGTTTGCGGCGCAAACGCAGCTCCGCGCCCGATTGACCCGGCGCCGCTCGGGCCGCGAGTGCAGTACCCCCAGCATTCGTTTACTTGCAGTAAGTCTAATATTCATAGGCGTTTCCTCAGAACGCACACTGATCTTTACAAATTCAATGCCTTGTTATAACTGAGGTGGGGCTGCGAGGATTCTGAAAATGGCCAAAGTCCTTCGAACGCGCCCGACCCGCCCCGGAGAATTCCATGCCCGCCGTTTCCGGGCTCGGTTATTCTGGCTCGGTTTGCTCGCCGGAACCTTCCTTCTGGCCATGGGGGTACAGGCCGATTCGGTGGACAGCATGGCGGGCAACTGGAGTTCTCTTACCCTTTCCGGCAATCTCGGCGCCTTTTCGCCCAGGCTTCAGGGATTGCGCTGGGCTATCATCGATCAGACCCGCCTGCGGGACGATAATCCCGAGGCATGGCGCCTCAATGAGGACCAGTTCTATTCGCAGCTGGGCTACACCATCAATTCGCACACCAGCGTCTGGCTGGGCTATGTCCATGACTGGCACCATTCGCTGGGCAAGGCCGCCTACCACGAAAGCCGGCCCTACCAGGACCTGCTGTTCGATTTCCCGATCGCGGGCCTCAAGGCCAAGCTGCGCACCCGCCTCGAACAGCGGGTCAACCACGCCACGGGCCATGTGGGTTTCCGCCTGAGACAAATGTTCACGCTTCAGTTGCCGCTCAAATTCATCGATCCCAAACTGTCCCTGTATGTGGGCGACGAAGTGCTCGGCCATCTGAACGCCAACAGCTTCGGGCCTGTGGGTTTCGGCGAGAACCGCGCCATGGCGGGATTCAGCCTGCAACTGAACCGTCAGCTCGGCGTGGACCTCGGCTATCTTGGGCAGACCATTCAGGAGATCGATGGCGATGTGCTCCTGACGCACAATGTGAATGCCAACGTAAGTTACCGGTTTTGAGTTCGCGGTACAGCGATCACAGGTTACCTCTTGGATGCCATGAGAATCGGACAACTCGGCGGTTACAGTTTATTTTGTTTTCTACGGCAGCTGGGCGTAATACCCGCGTTGCGTGCAACGATTCGGGCCGGCGGCATCGGCCTCTTCCGCTTGAGCCATATCGACAAGAACTGGCGCAGATTCCGCTTGTCTTTTAAGCCGGGATCGGCAATGATTCGGAAAGCCTGCGTGCATTCGGCGTTCCGGTTTTCGGCGGGCGATGTTGCAGCCGGAAACTCGCGGCATCCGATTTCTCTCGTAAAATCAGGAGCAAGCAGACCATGGTAATTTCCGTTGCGGTGATCAATCTTGCCGGTTTTATCGCGCTTCTCTTATGGGGCACGCACATGGTGCAAACCGGAGTTCAACGGGCCTTCGGCGCCAAATTGCGTTCCATACTCAGCAATGCGCTTAAAAATCGTATTTACGCCTTTCTTGCGGGAGTGGGGGTCACTGCCGCACTTCAAAGCAGTACAGCGACGGGGCTTATGGTAACCGGCTTCGCTGCCAGCGGACTGATTGATCTTATGCCGGCGCTTGCCGTCATGCTTGGAGCAAATGTGGGCACGACATTGATTGTCCAAATGTTTTCCTTTGATGTCTCGGCATTTTCGCCCGTGCTGATTTTGGCCGGCGTCATGATGTTTCGAAGGGACTCCACGTCGCGGACGCACGATCTCGGCCGCGTCTTTATCGGTCTGGGGCTCATGTTGCTCGCACTTCACCAGTTGCTTTCCCTGTTGACTCCCTATAAAGACTCAACCGGATTGCGCGTGGTTCTCAACGTGATCTCCACGATACCGCTGTTCGATGTCATCTTGGGCACCTTGATAACCTGGGCAATGCATTCGAGTATTGCCATAGTGCTTTTGATCATGTCTTTTGCTGCAAATAATGTGTTTTTGCCCGATGCGGCTTTCGCGCTGGTGCTTGGCGCTAATTTAGGCACGGCGCTCAACCCGGTTCTGGAGGGAACACAAAGCGGCGATTCTGCCGCCAAGCGTATGCCTATCGGCAATTTATTGAATCGGGCCATTGGCGCGGCGGCAACGTTGACGGTACTGGGACCCATCACTCATTGGATGGTTCGGATGGACGCAGACCCCGGCCGGATGGTCGCCAATTTTCATACCCTGTTTAATCTGGTTCTTGCCTTCATTTTTCTACCGTTGCTCAACCCCTACGCAAAGCTGCTCCGCCTGCTGATGCCGGTGCGCGTGAATTTTGTCGATCCGTCGCGTCCGCTCTATCTGGATCCTGCGGCCAGGGAAACACCGATCGTTGCCCTCGGCGGCGCGGCGCGGGAGGCCCTGCGACTGGCGGATGTCCTGAATGACATGCTGAGGAAGGCGCGCGATGTTCTCGGCAAAGGCGACCGCAAGCTGATCGGCGAAATTCGCCGGCTCGATGACGTGCTCGATCGTCTCAACACTGAAATCAAGGTCTATTTGACATCGATCGATCCGGACGAACTGGGAAATACGGATCACTGCAGGCTCGATGAAATCATGGCCTTCACCATGAATATGGAACAGGCAGGCGATGTTGTAGACCACAATCTGCTGCCGCACGCGTCCAAATGCATAAAGCGCGGTTTGGCCTTTTCTATTGAAGGGCAGACCGAGTTGACTGCCATGATGGACCGCCTGATAAAAAATCTGCAGCTGGCCGCGTCGCTTTTCATCACGGAAGATTCCAGGGTGGCCCGGCTTTTGGCGAGTGAAAAGGTCGCCTTCCGCCAAGCTGAAAGCGCCGCCACAAGCGCTCATTTCAATCGTCTTCGGGCCGGGCGCATCGATACGGCGGAAACCAGCGCAATTCATCTCGATCTGCTGCGCGATTTGAAGCGTATCAACTCCCATATCGTTGCAGCTGCCGCCTATCCGGTTCTCGATCGGGCAGGCGAATTGCTGTCGAGCCGCCTTGCCGACGACCATTTTATAAAAAAATAAACGGCAGAATGAAATAAGGCCGCTTTGGGATCGGTGTTTTGATCGCATTCGGCAGGTTGTTTTTTGCCCGTGCCAGCCAGACGTTTGGGTCACATCATGGACTTGACCGCCGCTTAGGTGCCATTGAGCCGGTTGGCCCGCTCGGTTTCCAAGTGATTCGCAGCGAGACTGGATTCCGTGTTCGCTGCCTCCGTTTCCTCGATATTGAAACCCAATTGAAGCGGGTTCAATTCTGCAAAAAAATCGAATATCTCGTCCGGATGGTCCAGAGCTTCACGGGTTAAGACGCAAATGATGTGAAACGGGACATTTTGCTTTTTTAATGCGTCAATGCCCCGCATAAGTCCCTCGGAAATCGCGGGTGCGCCGATGCCGGTCATGTAAAGCAATCGAAAAAAGGCCGGCTTTATCTCATGTTCAATGGATTGAATAAAAGACCAAGCGATGAATTTGATTTAAGTCTAAGGGGCGGGGTTTGAAGTCTGCGAGATAATTGACTGGAAAAATGTGAAATATTTACACACAGCAAGGCTGCCAAATAAAATCGGCATCCGTTCGGGTTTGAAAAAAGAGCGATTCGGGCTATCCGGTAAATACTGCCCAAGAGGATGCTCTCGGGACTTTCTGTCAGTAAAGCGCTGTTTACTTGCCGGCAAGCGTAATGACCCCGTCCCATTCCGGAGGCGGATTTTTTTGAAACGTCAGCGCCAAATCCAGATAATACCGGGAAGGGCCGTCAGAACCATGAACGTCCAACAAACTTTGGAAACAGGCGGCCGCCTCCTGCCATTTTCCCTGTTGAAAAACCAGCAGGCTTTCTGCAAATTTATCGTATAGAGACTTCTTTGAGCCATTGACTTCCGAATCCTTGTCGACAATCTCTACAAGTTCCAAGGGTTCTCCTCTGCCAACCACACGAAAGAAACCTACCGGCCTGTACACCACATTGTTTAAACCGGCTGCAATTGATGCAGAAGCCAGAATCCTTGTACCCAAATATTTGTTAACGCCCTCTATGCGCGAAGCGGTATTTACCGTATCGCCGAAGGGATTGTAAAATTTAAATCCGCCTGATTCTCCGCTGCCCAGCACCATGTCGCCCTCGTGCAAGCCGATTCGCGTAGGAAGCCGGTCGACACCCGACGACTCATTAAATCGTTCAACCTCCAGTTCGATTTCGAGCGCAGCCAGACAAGCGGCCTGTCGCCGGGTATCGGGGGGCAAATCGATCCATAATGCCATCATGGCGTCGCCCTGTATGTTCGCGATGATGCCCTCATGAGAACTCACGGGATAACCCAGCACACGGTAGTAGGCTTTCAATAACTCCCACATTTCAAGCGACGTATGCTGTGCTGCAACCGAGGTATAGCCTTCAATGTCGGTGGCAAGGCACAAACCGGTGACATTGCGTTCGGACGTTACTTGATCGGCGTTTTTATCAGGATACCATTGTCCGGGTGATGCCGGTAAAAAACGAAGCCATTGCGGAAACACGTGACTTACGAACTCAAGAATCCGTTTTCTTTCAGCTAACAAATCCCGGCGCGACCAAAACAAGGATATCAGCCAGGATAGAGGCAATTGAATCAATAAGGGCACCGCCACCGGCAGCCACCAGCCATTGCGGTTAAAACACCCTACAGCCAGGAGGGCATAGGCTCCGCTGGCCAGCAAACTGGCCAGCATGCCTGGAAGACCGGCAAACCGGCTCAATAACAGGCTCACGACGAATCCGAACGACACGAGCATGAACCCAGGGAACACTGGCGATTCGACAAAACGGCCTTCCAGCAAATTGGCGAATTGCGTCGCCATGATTTCCACGCCAGCCATTTTGCCGCTGCGGGTATCGGTAAAGGGCGTTTGAAAAAAGTCCGTTTTGCCCGGTGAATACTTACGGTTGGCCTTGCCGATAAAGACCACCTTGCCCTGCAAATCGGTCACCTTGCCGTCATACACATCGCTGTATGATTCCATTCTCAAGGTTTGCGGCGGGCCGTAAAAATCAAGATAACGGCTGTCTTCCCGGCAGATCACCTCGTTAACACGAAAAGCCAAATCGGATTTTGCCGGCGATTGTTTCGGAGTTTTATCGATTGCGGACAGGCATTGTCTTCGCTGTCCGGTTAACCAGACTGATAAAGGAGAGTAAGGCGGATGACTCACCTTAAACGCGCCGGTGCTCTGAAGATAGTGCAGCCATGCGACAACCGGCAAGCCGGGTGTTTCTGCGAGGGTATCGTAAAAAGTCCAGACTTCCCGGACAGCAGGATTTTTAGCGTCGCTAACCAAAAAAAAAGGCGCATGATCCAGAGCGGACTCGGCCAGCATCGGCACAGGAGAAATTTTACGCATGGCAATCAGTTGCTCGGAGAGTACCTGGTCCTGTTCGCCTTCCTTTGTAACAACTGGCGCCTTATTGTTTTCCGAACATTCATCCCGCCCGTAAAAATCCTCGGTTCCGCGCCGGAATTTTTGAACGCAATCGGTTACCAGCACATTGCCGGAATCGCGCATCGCTTTAGCAAACGTGGAATCGATGCCCGGATGAGGCGCGATAAATTGAAGATCAAAAACAATCAGCGCCGCCCTCTGGCGCTGCAATTGCCGGATCAGTCCGGCATGAAAATCGCGCCACCGAGTCAAGTCCTGGCCCACGCCTAAACGGATTTCCGAGGTTTCATCCATCGCCACGACCACAACTTCGGAAGGCGGCTGTCGTACTCCGCGTAGTTGAAACAATGTATCCAGACCCAATGTTGATTCCAGATGAGCCAGGAAATCAATACCAGCGCCTAACACGAATGTTACTAACGTAATGGTGATTGTGCGCAGGAACTGGCGTTTCATGGTTGGACGTTTCTAGCAGTTCTTATTACGTTTTAAGCGGAAAAAACGATAGCAAAATTTAATTAATGAGTAGATTGTTCAGGAAATTCTGCCTTTTTAGGTCTGATAGACGGTGCAAACTTTTATGTATGACGATTACATAAAGCGACGGTAAAAAATTAATGCCACCTGGAGTAACATTACGCCGGTATTTAACCATGTTGGTGTGTTGATTGGCATATCAAGCATGGGATTTTAATCCGAACAAAAAAGTAACCGGTAAGCAAGAAAAAGTAGCCTCGATGTAACGAAGTGAAATCGAGGGTTTGAGAAGAAACACAAAACCCTCGCTTCCGTTGCACTTCATCGAGGCTTCTCGCTAGAGACAGAAAAAATTAATATTGAAAGACACTATAATAAATTTAGTAAAAACAGGTACTCCCTGATTTTCCGGTTAAATCTCGACCCTTAAATCGCGGCCTATCTAAACAGCAAGCATCGGAATCTGGAGGAGGAGGTGCACTCAAAATACGCCGCACTTTGGCTATACCTCCAGAACAAGCACTAAAATCTGAACCTACCCATGAAGATATATTTCCATTTAATTTACAATTACATGCAAACCCGCTTTTTAATATACCATTTTGATATTCTTTGAAGACGTATTTTTTTGTATCTCCTAGATCTATTATTTTGACATAAACATTATACCCACTTATAAAGCCAATAGAAGCAAAACCTGCAAGAATTAAAGATCTCTGGATACTTTTTAGCATAATGGAATCTCCATAAAGAATTACTTTGTTTTATTAATTGTAATAGTTGGATCGATAATAGATTCATAATTTGAATTAAAGCTCATTTCATGAACGATATCTTCATCCGTTAAATAACCAAATAAAATCCCTAAAACAAATCCAGATAGTGCTAAAGTTAAAATAACTATTTTATTTATTTCGATATTTTGAAAGTCTTTTATCATATCTCCTCCAATAATAACTAAAAGTTAATTGTTACACGACCTAAAATAGACCTTTCAGGAATAAAAGGAGTGGTCGGATTAAATATGTTGTTTACGAGTTCATTAGCATCTTCATACCTAAATTTTTTATTGAAAATATTTTTTACTTCTAGACTAATAATCCCATATCGTTTTGGGAATCTAAAACCCACAGATGCATCTACAAGAAAAAAACTACTAGCATTCGGATGAGGTTGTCTCATATTAAACTTTTCAAGTGCTTGGTTGACATAAGTTCCTGTTAATACACCAAATATACCGGTCGAATCGAAATACCTTATCTCTAATGGAGCAATATGGGTTGACAACTTGGTAGTGTCACTAACAATTTTTTTTTCGTAAGAATATTGTGTAGAAATTGCTAATTGATCAAAGGGTGTCCAATTAAAATATACTTTTGACGAGTCTATTTGGAATGATAAGTCACCACCAATTAAGTTATAAACATCTCTTCTAGTAAGCTCGATACCTGTTAATACATCAGGCTTAATTATAATATCTAACCCTCCCCCATATAGTGAAAATGAATTTTCAGCTAAATCGTCAAAAAATTGGTTAAAACCTGCTATTTGAGTTGGCTCAATGGATTGAATTGCTGTAATCGGCCTTGTATTACCTCTAATATAAGCAAGTCTTAGTTTTAACTTGTCATTAATATCCCACAATAGCCCTGCCTTTGGAGCGATAACCGATTTTGGATATATGGATGGCTGGAAGTTATCTTCATTTTTTACCCAATAATCGTAAGATAGTCCAATCGTTCCAAAAAATTTTCGTGGTAGCTTCAGGTTGGCGTAGATATATTCTCTGTGTCCGTATCTACCATCATTCTCCGTGTTTCGTGGTATTTGTTTTTTAAAGGTTGATAATAGTTGCTCTTGATTTAATCTATAGGCGCTGGAGCCTACAATAACATTATATAGTTGTCTGTTAAGTAGATATTGAGCTTCATAAAAATTAACTTCATCGTATAAACTATCAGATTCAGCTCCCTCTGCATCGGTAAACCGGTCTTTGTGAGTTATGGCATCCTTATGAATATAAGATACTAGAAAGTGATCGTCATGAAAAAGCCGTACATTTAATCCACCACGATAAATATTTTCGGTTAAAAAGTATTGACTCGAGTAGTTTTGATTGATACTAGAAAACAATTTTTGTCGTAGGTCTCCTTGTTTGCTCTCCCTTCTAATGAATTCGAATTGTGTATTGAATCGGTCCGTTATTGACCACTGTAAAAATGCATTGTAGATATCATGGTTTTGATCAGTATTTTTCCGGTATTGATCGGAGCCATATGGCCGCGTAAAACCATCTGTTTGATAGTGGAACTGACCAAAACTATAGGAAAATTTGTCATATATTCCGCTTATTGTCGCTTCATCTCCCAAACTATTTTGACTGCCGGCTAATCCTGAAACCAGCAATTGCGGGCGATTCCGCTCGAATACTCGGGTAAAGTCCTGAAATGTCGAATTCGCTATCCCTGATGCATTCAGTAAACCACGCTGAGCAACCGACAAATGAGGTTGCACCGGATTGATATTGACCGGTTGCAACATTTTCGCTTGAAGCAACTCGCTGAGCTGTGCCGTTTCTCTTCCAACCTGATTAACATAGGTATCCGATAGAAAACGATGGGCAGAAAAATTGGAAAAATCAAGTTGCAGCGAACTGATGGCTTCAACTACTCCTCTTTGCTCAAAACCCAAATCGTCGTAAATCCTCGCCAGACTGGCTCCGCGGGCTGCCCTGTCCGAGTCCAGCAATTGCTTGGAACGGTAAACCGCCCGATTGTCATTCAAAGCCATTGCTTTTTGTAAATCGTGCAACGCTTCAACCGGTCTGTTTTCAGACTGCTTTTTGAGCGCATCGTAAAAATACGGCGTCGGATCTTTCGGATCTCTCTCTTTGGCTAATTCGAACTGATCCTGGGCGAGTGCGCTGCGCTTTTCCTCGTAGTAAGCCTTACCCAGATAGCTTCGAACTATGGAATCATTCGGATCAAGGATGGCGGCTATTTCCAGATCATGACGACCTTCTACCAGATCACCGTTCCGAATTTTTGCCAGCCCTAAGCCCAGGCGCGCCAGAGGTGAAGTGGAATCGAGCTGGATGGCTTTTTCAAAAGCCTCTATAGCTTCATCTGCTTCCATCCGCAACAGATAAGAAAAACCCGTCACCGTTTGTGTCCGTTCAAGTCCGGCGTCCAGTTCCAGCGCTCGTCGTGCGGCTTTCTGGCTGTTCTTTGTTAAGCCTTTTGAGAATTCGAGTTCGGCCTTGCGTGCCCAGACCATGGCATCGTGCGGCGCGAATTTCGTTGCCTGATCGGCGGCTGCCAATGCCTTGTCCAGTTCGAATCGGCCCTGTTCGGCGTACGATAAGGCGGAATAGGCGGTCGGCGAAGCTGGGTCGGAGGTGAGGGCATTATTGGCAAGATGAAGGGCTTCTTCCTTTCGGTTTTGCGTCAGCGCCAGTACCGATTTCAATGCCAGGGCTTCGGCGTCATTCGGCTTGTTGGCGAGTATTGCCCGAATATCTTGTTCGGCAAGATCAACTCGGCCGGCGGTCAGGCGCATGGCGCCGCGCACCTTGTAAAAAAAAGGGCTTCGTTGTTCGGGCGCCAAGGCATCCAGCCGGAATAACGCGTCATCGATACGGCCGTGGCGGAAATCCTGAATCGCGGTGCGGATACCGGCATCGATCTTCGCCGAAGCGTCGGGATAGGGCAGCAACGGCGGGTAGTATAGCGCCCAGTTGACGGCATCCTGAGGCCTGATAGCGATCTGCGCTCGCGGAGCCTGCCCCGCAAGAGCCTGAGCGCCTTGCCCTGGTATGATGCTAACACTGCCTTTGGAATTAAAAAACCTGACGCCGCCTTCGTATACCCATAATGACGCTTGAGTGTTGTTAACACTCATCGCAAACTCGGTGCCTTCAGGCCCGGCATTGGCAATCGGACTGGTGACTTCCAGGCGTCTGGGAGTTCGGCTGATAAAGTGTATAAAGCCTGTGAGCAAATCCAGCAGGGTAGGCTGGTCTGGGGCTATGCCATTGAGAGAAAGCACCGTGCCCTCGTCGAGACGCAAAACGACACCGTTTGACAGTGATAATGAAGCCCGGCTGTACAGTTCAACTCTGACCCGGCTCCCTTCGCAAAGCACATCATGAAGTTTGGCTTGCTGCCAGTTGCCTTTACTTTCCGGATCGAAAAATACCTTGCCTTGCAAGGAATCCAGCTTTGCGCCGTAGTTATTCTTACACTTGTTATCGGTCACATTCTCCTCCGACCAACAAAGCGGTAAAAAGAATACCAATAGTGGAAAAACCAGATAACGCATATCCTTTCCCAAAGAAAGAGTAAGTTACTGTTTTACCTTGGCGATGATAATAACTCTAGCTAATGTATCATCAAGGTAATAATTCACTTATTTATTATAATTTTTTACTCTAGCATCCTGAAAATGTTGGCTAAGATGATACGCTTATCGATCCTTGTCCTATTCCGAATAATAAACTGTCTCCAATTCATTAAAACATTCTTAAGACGTTAGACATATAACATAATATTTTGCATTCGTAAATCATTGTGCCCAATTAAAATTGGGACGGCTCAATAGTGCAGGGTTTACGTTTCGTTTTGCAATGAATCATTATATCGACCTTGCACCAGGATATAATTTAGGCGAACTTTTACTTGGCTCCCGGTCGGCCAATATCATTAAAGGCGATGAGCATCGATAACTAATATTGATGGAGATCATAGATCGAAACCATAAATCCTCGATTCCACTTTACTGCATCGAGGCTACATTTCTGCCATTCGAAGCCTTTCCAACCTGAATGATGGCCTTTGGCGAAATAACCAAAAACAGCCATCGATTTTGGCTGTATAGCTTGCCTACGGGGCTTATTTATCAAGCCAGTTGCTGATAAATTCGGGCGTGCAGATTAATACTAAAATTTAAAATCGACATCACTACAGCAGGAAACTCACGTTGTTTAATCCGGTCATAGAAACGCCCCCCACTCAATGTTTTACAGATGTTATGGCAGTGGCGGATAATGGTAACAAAATTAACGCTGATGGGAGTTGATGTCGATGCCCGTACTGTTACGAAGATTGCTTGGTTTTATCTTATTGGCTGCAACGATTGGCCTTGCGACCTGCCAGTCATTGGTGAAAGCCGAGCCCGTGATTTCCAGCCATTCCTCCAATGCCTTTTCGCCTAACCGCTCGCAGGCGCAATAATGGATCGATTGAGGAAGCCCAAACGATTTTTCGCCGATACCCTGCAGCGCTATTCCCCAAGGGGCTTGCTGCTCTATTTTCTACCGATGGCGCTGATTCCGGCGACGTTGATTGCGCTGGGGAAAGGCTCTTTGCCGGGTATCCTGGTCAATGCTGCCGGGTTTACATTTTATATGCTGGCCGCCTGGTTCTTGCGCAAGGGTTTGCAGGCAGAGTTTCTTTACTCAAAAAACCGTATCGCCCGTCCGCCCGATAGGCCGTTGAAATTGATCGCCGCTATCTTAACGGCGCTGACGACCGGCATGATTGCCTGGCTGGGTGCAGGACATTCGCTGCCGGTGGCATTGATGTTTGCCGGCGGGGCCTTTCTGGGCATGTATTTGAGTTACGGCTTTGATCCGGCGGATAAAAAGAAGATAGCCGCCGCACACGGCTATTCCGGTGATGAAATCTTGCAGGCGCTCGAAGACTCGTCACGCATCATCCGCAGTATCGAACAGGCCAATGACCGGATTCGAAACATCGAGTTAAACCAGCGCATCGACCGGATATGTGAGGTTGCCGACAGTATTCTGGCGGAGATTGCCGCCGATCCCAGGGATTTTCGCCGCGCGCGTAAATTCCTCAACGTTTATCTGGATGGCGCCCGTCAGGTGACGGAAGGCTACGCCAGGACCCATCCGCAATCCCAAATCGGTGAACTGGAACAGAATTTCCGCAATGTGCTGGAAACCATTGAATCGGTATTTCAGGAACAGCATCAAAAACTACTGGAAGAGGATGTTTTTGATCTGGACGTAAAAATTGAGGTTTTAACCACGCAACTCAAACGGGAAGGCATTCTTTGATGCCGTCAAACCATAGAGGAAGTCATCATGAGCGAACAGCAGGCATCTACGTCAGATCAAACAAAGGTAAATTCTGCGGAAAGTCCGTTAATCAAGGAAATTGTTCCCGGCGTCACCGCCGATATGATTCCGCTTGCCGAGGCGCCGCCGGAGAAGCAGCAACGGATCCGCCAGTTGCAGAACGAAATCAATGTCGGCGATTCCCACTCGATCATTTTTTTCGGCAGCAAGGCCCAGGAACAGTTGACCACGATTTCCGACCGCATGCTGGATGGCGTTAAAAATAAGGATGTCGGTCCTGCCGGCGACGATCTGAATGAGATGGTGGCGACGATACGCGGTTTCGAGGTCGACGATCTGGACCCGAACAAGAAGCAGGGCCTATTCGACCGATTACTGGGCAGGTCCAAACCGGTCGTCAAATTCCTGCAGCAATACGAAGAAGTGCGCAAACAGATCGATGCCATCACCGACAAGCTGGAGCGGCATAAGACCAGTTTGCTGACCGACATCACTTCGCTGGATCGTCTCTATCAGGCCAACCTGGATTACTTCCACACACTGGAGGATTATATCGCCGCAGGCGTTGAGAAGCTGCGCCAGCTGGACGAAATCGTTATTCCGGAACAGGCGAAACAGGCCGAAGCCAGCGGCGAAGTCATTGCTGCGCAAGCCCTGCGCGATATGCGCGCCGCCCGCGACGATCTTGAGCGGCGCGTGCATGACTTGCGCCTGACCCGGCAGGTTTCGATGCAAAGTCTTCCGGGCATCCGCCTGGTGCAGGAAAACGATAAGGGCCTGGTCAACAAGATCAATTCAACCATCGTCAACACGGTGCCGTTGTGGCGGCAGCAACTGGCGACAGCAGTGACCATTTACCGCTCGTCGCAGGCGGCCGAAACGGTCAAGGCGGCGACCGATCTGACCAATGAACTGCTGGCGGCGAATGCCGAAAACCTGAAACTGGCCAACGCCGAAACCCGGAAACAGCTGGAACGCGGCGTCTTCGACATCGAAACAGTCAAGAAAGCCAATGATGCGCTCATTGCGACGATAGAAGAAAGCCTGCAGATCGCCGATCAGGGCAAAAAGATGCGCAGCGAAGCGGTCGCGCAACTCGAGCAATGCGAAACCGAATTGCGCCATACTCTGGCGTCAGCGCATGCCAAGTCAGCCGGTTAACACTGAAATTGCCCATGGATTTAACCGGCTGAATTTGCCGGATTGAAGACCTTCGATATTCAGGATGGGCTCTGACTTATTTTTAAATTTACCACATCAAATCATCGGGGATTTCATAGCCGGCATAAGGATCGTTTTTTTCAACCGGGTTGCTATTCGGCTCATTCAATACAATCACACTGTTCGTATTGCGATCCTTTATTTTTACTGCGATATCTGCGTTAACGACTTCATAGCGTTTCCCAAGCTTGACAATGGCTAGCCGTCCGGAAGCAATTTGCTCGCGCATGTGCGGCGGTACGAACAGCTTTTTAACTTTATTGTTATCGGTAAAATGATAGGCTGAACGATCGTCATACTGATCGACCGCATCTTCATCTATTTTTATACGATGCTGCTCGATCAGCTGCCTGACCTGGGCGGCGATCTGTTTTTGTTCTTCCTGTTGCTGTTTTAATTTATTAAGCTCGCGGTCCCGCTCCAGCTTCTCGGCCTGGGCTTTCAAGGCAAGCTCCTTGGCTTCATCAACCTGTTGCACCTTATTATTGCGCTGCAGTTGGCTTTGCTTGTGTTTTTCGGTTTTGACGCTTTTGGCTTTAGCCGCGCTAACCAAACCCGACTGTAACAATTGTTCCTGCAACGATAACTTTTTTTGGCTCATAAGCTAGTTCACTCAATATAATCCGGACGGCTCCAATTATATAGCCCCCGGCCTCACTCTAAAAGATGATAATAGTGTATTAAGCCGGCCTCGGTTTTGGCGATCCGATTTGACGAGGGTACAATGACAACTACTGACAAGAGGAGGTACAGGCGATGACAGAAAACAATAAAAATAATGATGAACAATGGCAGGATAAATTAACGGCCGAACAATTCAATATTTGCCGGCTGAAAGGCACCGAAGCGCCTTTCACCGGAAAATATGTCGATTGTAAAAAAGAAGGCATTTATCACTGCGTTTGCTGTGGCAGTCCATTGTTCGATTCCAGCAACAAATACGATTCGGGTTCGGGTTGGCCGAGTTTTTGGGATGTATTGTCTAAAGACAGTGTCGCCGAGCATTTTGACATCAGTCATGGCATGCGCAGAGTGGAAGTCACCTGTAAATCCTGCGGCGCACATTTGGGCCATGTCTTCAATGACGGCCCTAAACCGACCGGCCTGCGTTACTGCATCAATTCCGCGTCACTGGATTTGAAAGAAAAATCATGAACGCAAGAATACAGGTACAAGACTTACTGGATTTTATCGATGCCAGCCCCAGTCCCTGGCACGCCGTTCAAAGCATTGAGTTTCAACTGGCCAGGTTCCGGTTTGTCAAACTGGACGAAACGGCAAAATGGTCGTTACAACCGGGAGGACGCTATTATGTCATCCGGGATGATTCGTCTATTGCGTTGTTCGTCACAGGGCAAAAACCGATCGCTGAAACCGGCTTCAAAATCATCGGTGCCCATACCGATTCGCCGGGACTTCGGATCAAACCCAATGCCGCCAGTTGCATCGACGGCTTGGTCCGGCTGGGCGTGGAAGTATACGGCGGACCGATTCTGGCGACCTTCAGCGACCGGGATCTGAGCCTTGCGGGCCGTATTGCTTACCGGGATCAACAGGGTCAGATCGCCAGCAGTCTGGTGCGGTTTGATGAAGTCTTGCTGCGCCTACCTAATCTGGCTATTCACATGAACAGAGGCGTCAATGATGACGGATTGAAATTCAACAAGCAGATGGAATTGCCATTGATCCTGTCGGTACTGGCCGAACAGCAATTACCCCAGCCGTACTTTTTATCTCTTCTTGAAGAACTGTCCGGCATAGAATCGGCGCATATCCTATCGTGGGATATGGCTGTCTATGACACCCAGAAAGGCGCATTCTGGGGCGCCGAACAGGAATTCTTTGCCGATAGCCAGCTGGATAATCTTGCCTCCTGTCATGCCGGTCTTCAGGCGTTGCTGGATGAGACCATACTGGATGAGGCCGATTCCACCCTGGTTTGCGTCTTCTTCGACCATGAAGAAATCGGCAGCGAGAGCAATAAAGGCGCCGACGGCAGTTTCCTGACCGATATGTTGCAGCGTATTGCGCTAGCCTCGGCGACAGACCGCGAAGACTACGCCAGGGCGCTGGCCCAAAGTTTCCTGATCAGCGCCGATATGGCGCATGCCTACCAGCCCAATTTTCCCAATGCCTATGATCCGGATCACAAGGTCATGATCAACAAGGGGCCGGTAATCAAGGTCAACGCCGGCCACCGCTACAGTTCGGAAAGCATTTCCGAAGCCCTGTTTATCCACTGGTGCGAAGAGTCCGGCGTGCCCTACCAGAAATACTCGCATCGCAGCGATATACCCTGCGGTAGCACGATAGGGCCGATTGCGTCGGCGAAACTCGGCATTCGCGCCGTCGATGTCGGCTGTCCTATGTGGGCGATGCACAGCATCAGAGAGAGCGCGGGGGTGCTGGATCATGATTACATGATCAGGGTAATGAGGCGTTTTTTTATCGATTGAGGACATCCCTCCTCTCTAAATTCCGGCAAAATCGAATTGATCTGTTGAATTGAATTCGTCTCCTTAAAAAAGGTCTCATTATGCGAATAGAATTTCGATTTTAATACTTTTTTTACGGCAACGATCTACGGATCAACATAATACATCGCCATCGTCAAGTCATCTTGGGGAGATAAGGAATGAAACTGCATTCGTTATTACTGTGTTTATTATTGAGTGGCTGTTCGAATCTGCCCCCTGCCATAAAAGATGCCCCGGTCGTCGATATTTCCTATAGCCAGGCAAGTAAAAGTATAAACAGCTATAAGGATGCGCCAGTTCGCTGGGGCGGCACGATTATTGAAGTCGAAAACGAACAAAATTACAGCCTGGTACAGATCATGTACTATCCCCTCAATTATTATGGCCAACCCCAGCTTACCAAATCTTATGAAGGACGCTTTGCGATAAAAAGCCCTGAGTTTCTCGATCCGGCTGTTTATACCAAAAACACGGAAATCACCGTTGCAGGAACATTTAACGGCGATATCGAACGCGTCATTGGCAACAAAACTATCCGCTTGCCGCTGATTTCAGCGACAGTGATATACTTATGGCCTGAATCCGACCGGTATGGTTATTACGGATATGGCGGTTACGGTTTTGGCTACGGCTATCCCTATTATGGCTACCCTTATTACTGGGGAACGTATTATTGGCCATATCGCTGGTAGCCGTTCATTTGTTTATTCAAAAGACGGCAGAACCCGATGAGCCGGGTGCTGTTTATAGCGTTTGCACATCAAAATTCGGTTTTTCAAATCTCCTCTCCCTAACCCTCTCCAGCAGGAGAGGGAATAAAGGTGCCGAATTTTGAAGTACGATGAGTATAATTGAATTAGCCGATAAAGCATCCGCGGCCGGCTGGAAGGTATCCGCAAATAGAGTATCGTGCGGCGGTTCCTAAAGAAGGAGTCATGCAGAATTGGGCACGGGGATCGAGACTGCGGACCTTATCCGTTTGCCTCGATCCAGTGCCGGCATTGATCAGCTTATATAGCGGTCATAAACCATTTGCAGCATTTGTACTTCAGCCGGTTCCGGTTTAGTCCAGCCTTCAAACTGGATATCCTGCAGAATTTTCTGTCCTTGTTCATCATTTTCCATATCCATTAAAATTTCCGCCAACAAGGAAGCCTCTTCTTGCAAATGCGGCGCGACACAAAATAAATGACAGGCGAAATTTGTCTCGCTTTCGTCAAGTTTCCGGACACTGTTGCGACTGAACGAGGAAAGTCCTTCATAGGATTTCTTAAGCATAAACACAAGGTCGCATTTTTTTCTGATCAGCGATTGTATGGTTTTGATTTCGTTGCCTGCAAAATCGTAGGTGAATTTTGTCGAATCCAGTCCGCTTTCATCGCATAAAAACCGTCCCAAAAGATACACAAAACTGTCTTGAGTGGCGGTGCCCACGCAAACGCCCTGGAAGTCTTGTAAATTACGGTGATCATCGGCGCGAGTCAGTATGACCACTTCATCGGTCTCCGCGACCGGTCGCATGGCGGGCACAAATCCATACCGCTTGATCATGGAGCAGGCCTCAAATGGTTTGGCAAACAGCAAATCGGTATTGCTATCATTAGAATGTTCAATCGATTGCTCAAAATGAATGGCTTTTTTCATTCTCCGCTGCAGATAGGTATTCAGTAAATACCATCCTGTCAGCTGTTGACCCGACTGCAAACTAGCGACAAAGTTTAACTTGTCGTGTACCGCTGCAGGAGCCGCCTCTTTATGATCTGCATGGCGCGGCGGTTCAGGATTGGCTGCGACAACTGGAGAATCCGTTGAAAGATTCTGTCCGTCTGTCTTGACGAAACGGCCCAAGCCGGTAATTTTAAACAGCATATTGACCATGCGGTCCAGCTTTTGAACTTCTACCCGAATTTTTTTTCGTTCCCATTCCTCGAACAATTTCAGCAGCAATGACAAGCCCATTGAGTTGACCCGCTCAACCTGGCTGAAATCGAGCAATACATAAGCTTTGGCCGGCAGATCATACATTGATTCCAGAACCGGATCAGCATGGGCATCAATTGAACCGATGAAGTCATAGCGATAGTTGTTATCTTTCTCGTAAACGGTTTCTACCGAAAATGTGCTGATTACGCTGCTCATACCGATGCCCTCACTTGATTGGAAGCTTCATATTCACTGTGATAAAGAAACTGAAGACCTGAATCCACATTCATATCGACAGTGCTGTTAAGATCCCATAAGGTCGTGACCTGGGTGCGTTTTTGCGGATGCACACGAATTTGTAGATAATCCGACAGCCGCCACATCATGTAGAGGCCGACGCCGCCTATACCGGCTTCAACGCCTTCCTCCATCGCATGCGCAATATTTCTTAGAAAAACGCCCGGCATCAGGGTACCCCAGTTGTCGGTAATCATCAGCCCTAAAACATCGGTCCCTACAGCAATATCGATTCTAACCTCTTCATGCGCCGATAACTCCCTGGCTTCGCCTTTGGTATAATAGGCAACGCCCTTGCCATCGCGGGGAGCGGCATAGAGGCTGTTTTCCGTCATCTCGTCCAGAATAATCATCAGCGCGTCCAGATGGTCTTTGGGCAAATTGCCCTGATCATTCAGCCAGGCGTGGATTTCTTCGACAATAAACGGCTTATCATCCGTATGGGTCAACTGGAAGTGGCGATACTGGGCTTTTCCCGGCATCAGGGCATAAATGTCATCGTCGGGAGATTCGTTATGCTGATTCAGCAGATGATTCCAGCCAAGCTTTTTGCAAAAATCGTTATGTCTGGGCAGAATCCGGCAAATACCGTCCTGGCTGAAACGACTGAGCAAGTCGGAATAACCCTGTTCGGCAAGAAAGACCACATATTCTTTGGAGATTCGTGGAATCGGATGTTCGCCCTGGCGATAAAAGTTTTCCGAAATGCGGATAATATCGCTGACTTCATTGCTTGACGCCGCCTGGATGACCCGGTCGCTATGGGTCACGATAACAATGGTGACATCGTCCGTATAGGCCGTGCCGCGGCAATGTCTTCTAAGCGCATCCATGATGATATTGCGCAACACATCGGGCTGTTCGATTTCAATATTGGCGTTGAGAATGGCTTCCAGACGGTCATAACCGAATGCTTCTCCGAA
The DNA here is from genome assembly GCA_964568805.1 of uncultured Methylococcaceae bacterium. Taxonomy (GTDB): domain Bacteria; phylum Pseudomonadota; class Gammaproteobacteria; order Methylococcales; family Methylomonadaceae; genus CAZMRW01. The sequence goes on from CAZMRW010000066.1 coordinate 24,735, forward strand.
CGGCGATTCTTCTTCAACCAATCCGTCGGTGTAGAGAAACAAGCGATCGCCAACTTCGAGGGTCAGTTCCAGGGCTGATTCCTGGTAATCGGAATCGGCGCTTTTGCCTAACGGCAAACCGGACGCTTCAAGCATTTCCCATTTTTGCGCTTTGTGCCTCAGCAAAAAAGGCAGCACATGACCCGCATTGGCGAATATCAACTTACCGTTACGCGCATCCAGACTCAGGCAGGCCATCGTCATCAACAGGGATTGCTGGGCGGTGACGCGCATCGTTTCATTCAATGAATTGAGGATTTCGCTGGGGCTGGTCACGCCTTCATGAATCAGCGGGTAGACACCCGCCTTGGCCGCGCCGACCATCGTGCCTGCCGCAACGCCATGACCGCTGACGTCGCCGATCATCAAAATACTGTGATGACCTCCAACTTTATAATAGTCGTAATAATCGCCGCCGACCTCGCTCGAGGTCAGCAAATTCGCGACCCCCTGGATACCGGGCAATTCGATTGCAGGCTGCGGCAATATGGAGCGTTGCAAGGTGGCGGCCAAATTGACCTCTCCCTGGAGACGAGTGCTTAATTGCGCTAAATCCGCATTGGCTTTTTGGACTTTTTTCTCGGCTTCTTTCCGGTCGGTAATATCGAGACCAGTGATCAGGAACATGATCGGCTGTCCGGATGCCGAGTTTTTAATGACGGTTGGATTCCATACGATATTGATTTTATCGCCGGTACTGATCAACATATGCGTTTCAATTTCATCGGCAAACTCAATTTTCCCCGACATCATCCCGGTAAATAAAGCGCGTAGCCCATCTTGTTCGTCGGCAGGAATAAAATGATTGAAAAAATCGCTGCCTTTAATTTCATTTTCCGAGCGGCCGGTATTTTCTTCGGCATAATGATTGAAGAGAACGACTTTGCCCTCCTCGTCCAAACCGATAATAAGCGCCTGAGTCGTGTTAATGACGTTATCGGCAAATGCTTTCTCTTGCCGCATCTTCAAAGCGCTTTCCTTGAGTTTTTCGACCAGCGGCTGCAGCAGCAATACGCCAACCATCACCAGTGAAGCCAGGGATATGGCAAACATCATGTTTTGTTTATTAGCCAGGCTGCCCAACATGAACTCGCTTTGTCGTTGGTGTATTGAGCTAACCTTGCTCATCTCTGCTAATAAGTGCGGTGAAATCAAAAAAAGCAGTTTATGAAACTCCGGACCATCCAGCCTGAGTTCACTGGCGGGCGTCCGTTGTATGGCACGAACCGCTGACGTATAGTCTCGCATCAGGTTTTCCAGAGGCTTATCGTTATCGAAATAAATCAGCCGCAAATCATCAGACAAACTTCCGGAAACACGCATGAGACGATCCCCTTCGATAATATAGCGGTCTCCTTCTCGCAATGACGTATGGAGTTCATCCAGTTGGTTCATGCTCACCAGAATTTTGCCGTCTATCTTGCGCAAATCATTGGCATCGCTGATATACGTTTTCTGGGTCAGTAATAAATTGATGTCTTGTACGACTTTGCTTTGCTCGGTACTCATTTTAACGAGCAGTGCATTCCCTTCCTGATGTTGAATATCGGTAATAAGGATTAAATAGGTAATCATGGAAACACCGGCCAGCACTAAAAGCACTGTGACGTACTGTTCCAGCATCCGGCCTACGATTCGTCGAAAAATGTCTTGCATCTGCTTATCTCCTTTCATTTGTTGTTGAGCGTCTATGCTTACTTTATTGTTCGTGTAGATTTTTTTAGATCCAATCATCATTCGATGCTGCCGGGTAAACCGGGAACAACCTTAAGGACTAACAGAATTCAATTCCTTTTGACAAAAATTCTGATTTGAAAGCCTAATCTGTCATTTTTAGCATGGATACAATGAGTATGAATTTTTTAAGACGCTCAAAGAGGGTTAATATCAAACCGTTTAATACAAAATTTTTTGCCTCGGAAAAACCAAGTGAATAGCTCAATTTTTCCTAACATTAAAAGTAGCAGACACCAATCCATTGTCAAAAATGGCCGATTTTAATAAAAAACAACGCAATGACTGGAGATTACGCATAAAATCATTTCTTTAAT
>CAZMRW010000067.1:0-26504 GCA_964568805.1 uncultured Methylococcaceae bacterium
CGGGGTTCGGATTATTGCATGTCGCCAATGTGCATTTGAGCTGGGCGCAGCATGGTTTTTATCAAGAGTACGATAATCTGATAAAACTGATCCGGTCACGCCAGCATTTCGGCATCAGAGCCGATGTCATCGCCGGCGATTTCAATGCCCCAGCCGGAGAGCAGGCCTATAACCATATCGTAGGCAATGGGGAATACGCGGATCAATTTCATGAATGTCACCCCCACCGTTTTCACGAGCCCAGCTATCGTGGTCAAATCGACGGTTGGTTTAATTATCCCCCCCCAACCGTATCGATTATATTTTTAAACGCAATGGCCAACCGATGCAAATCAAATCGATGGATAGCATCTTTAACGATGATTTCTATGCCGCCGTTTCCGATCATTTCGGCTATTTGGCAAGATTCTGGATGTATTGATCCTGGTATAGCCGGACAAGCGGATCAGACGTGCTATTTCCAGCACCATTGGCATCGAAGAAGACAGCGTCGAGTTGGGTACGCATTGATGTCCCGGAAGGGTACCGCGAACGGTTTGGAGTTTTGACGTCTCTGGGAATTAAAAAAGGAATGCACTGCATGCCCTTGTATAAGAGGAGATATGCGCCAGCAATCCGCCTTCTCATTGGCAGATTACCGGCGCGTACTGCCTGATTACAGAGCTAAATCAATGATGATGTCCGCCTTCGCCATGAATGTGTCCGTGCGAGATTTCTTCTTTGCTTGCCGGCCTGATCTCCATCACTTCGACGTCGAAGGTTAACGCCACGCCGGCCAAAGGGTGATTGCCGTCGATAGTTATATTATCGCCATCGATAGCAACGATGGATACCACGCCCGGACCTGAACTGACATCGGCATGAAACTGCATGCCGACTTCAAGTTCATCAATCCCTTCAAACATGGCGCGTGGAATAACCTGGACTCTATCTTCCATGAACTCGCCATAGGCGTTTTCAGGGGCTAAGCGCACATTAAACTTATCGCCGACGGATTTGCCGTAGAGGGCTTGCTCCAGACCCGAAATTATGTTGCCGGTGCCATGGAGATAGACTAGGGCCTCATCTCCAATCGAACTATCAATGACATCGCCGTCGTCGTTCGATAGCGTATAGTGGATGGAAACAGCCATATTGTCAGCGACTTGCATGTTAAAACCTTTCTCGTATAAATAAATTTTGCCATGATATACGTTTCGATAGCGTTTGTCTTAAAAATATAGCAGTATTGCCGATCTCGACGGCTTGACCGGATAACATATTCAGCAGCAGCGACCTATTCAAGCCCATCGGGCACATTTTGACTGATAACAGTATGATAGCTTAAGGCTCGTTAACACGGCAGTGGATGCGTCACGTCAGTCTAGGATGGAGTAGGGGGAACAGTTTGCCGGGATGACAATTCAGGCCTGATCTGACGGGATCAATCGTTGATAGGCCGCGAGGTCTTTTGCGGAGTAACAGCAGAAGACGACCTCTTCAATCGATCCGGTTTTCGCCAACGCAGTGATCACCGTGCTTACCGCGATTTCGGCTGCCAGTTTGACAGGGTAACCGTAGATGCCGGTACTGATGCCTGGAAATGCGATGCTGCGAATGTCATGGTCAACTGCAATCTCCAGGCAACGGCGATAACAGGAGGCCAGTAACTCGGGTTCGCCATGTGTGCCGCCGCGCCAGACTGGGCCGACTGTGTGGATGACATAACGGGCCGGGAGGCGATAACCTTTGGTGAGTTTTGCATCGCCGACATTGCAGCCGCCAAGCAGCCGGCAGGCATCAACCAGCTCCGGACCGGCGGCGCGATGAATGGCGCCGTCGACGCCGCCACCGCCCAATAGTGACGAGTTCGCCGCATTGACGATCGCATCAATCATTAGCGTAGTAATATCGGCCTGCTGTGCGCGAACGAGGGCAGTCATAGGGTGAGTTTATTAAATGTTGAGCATCGCGGCAAGAGCGGCGGAGATCTCCGCCGCTCTTGCCGCGACTTTGATGAAAAACCGGAATAATAACGTATAATAGGAGCTTGCACCGGGTTGTTCGATGGCGAAGTCCATGTGGGCCAAGGTATCGAACGGTTCGCGCCCGGCGTCCCGGTTATTTTACAAAACAGTTTTTTTCGGCATAGGCTTCGGCTTCCTTAAGCATTTTCCTCAAATCCTTGGATTGCTTGGGATCACGGAAGACGCCGCCGCTTTCGCCGGGCGTGCTGCGCAAGTAGCCGAAGGTTTTGGCGGCCTCGAATTCGGCGAAAGTCATTTTTTCCGCGATTTTATCGATTTTACAGCCGCACGCGTATTGTGTGATATAAGTCAGACCGCCATGTTGCGCCACGCAATTTAGGACATATTCGACGCGATCGCGAGTAGGGTAGTCGTTGACGATAGGAGACGGTTGAGCAGAAGGTTCGATCTTTTTTTCCGGAGCGGTGGTGCCGCAAGCGCTAATGGCGGCGATTAACGTAAGACTGAAAATGCTTGTTAAATATTTATATTGCATTGTTTATTCTCTTGTTCCCATAGGTTTGACAGTGAAATAGACAGGCTTGGCAGAAGGGTTGAACTTCCGTTCTGGCCGCCGATGCAACGGCCTGCTCCACGGCTCAATTGAACTGACTGTTTTTGATGCATGCAGGTAAATCGGTCAATCCCAAATCAAGCCGATAAAAAAGATTAGTTTAACATTGCCAATGTCATAATTACCACGAGGTAATCCCAAAGTATTTGCTGATTGCCTCAATGAACCTATATTTAGAAAATTATACTTGATGATACTTCGTTCAATGTTATTCACCCGCCGGTTCATCACTGAAAATTAAGGCGGTTACATACCTGCAGTTTAAATACGGTTCTAATTGGACTGCTCGCCAGTCATGTCCCGGCCGGATAGTTTCGGAGAGTGTGAACAGGGCAAATTATGGTTATTGTTGAGGGTTTATTGAAAGTTTCTGATTTTATATTGACCAGTTGGGGTGCGTGGGCTCCGGGTTTGCATTGTCAGGATGACTGGAAAGACTGGTGCTCAGGAGCGCGTTCGATCCAGGCAGAACAACCCGATGCGCCTCGGTCGGTGCCGAAGATGCTGCAGCGCCGGTTAAGCCCCTTGGCCAAAGCAATTTTTAACGCGGCCGAGCAATGTCTGGCTCAAGGTGAAACACTGCCGACGGTATTCAGTTCGGCCCATGGTGAAGTGTGCAAATCCCTGGAAATGCTTCAAGCGATTGATGCGGGCGATGAAATTTCGCCGACGGCGTTCAGTTTGTCGGTTCATAATGCCATTTCAGGGCTATATTCCATCGCTTACGCAAACCGGCAGGAAATGACCGTCATCGCCCCGGGTTTGGAAGGCATTGTCCCTGCTTTTATCGAAGGGCTGGGACTTTTGCATGAGGGCGCCGGCCAGGTTCAACTGGTGTTATACGATGAACCCATTGCTGATTTTTATCCACTTTCGCCTTTCAATCTCAATGCCGAGTTCCCGTGCGCATTGTCATTGAAAATTGCTTTAAACGGTGAGGGGTTGCCGCTGCGTTTATATCGTTCATCGGAATCTCGTGATGACGGCGAGCATCCAGTACAATTGCTGGCATTTTTGAAGTTTTTGCTTGCCGAAGACAAATCACTGACGCTGGGGAATCAGGGGCATTGCTGGAGATGGGACAAGAGATAGTGCGAAAGTTGCAGTATGGCTGGCGTCTATTTGCGACAGGCTTCAGTTTTTTCAGTTTTGGCGTCGGCGGCCTGATATTATGGGCTTTTGTTTTCCCGGTATTGTCACTTATGCCCGGTAATTCCCGGCAACGCCAGTGTCGGGGGCAACGGGTTGTGCATTACAGTTTTTATGCCTTTATCGGCCTGATGCACAGAATAGGGGTGATGACGTATGAAATTGAGGGTCTGGAGAAACTCAATCGCCCCGGGCAATTGGTCGTAGCCAATCACCCGACCCTGGTGGATATCGTTTTTCTAATCAGCAGGATAAAAGAAGCTAACTGTATCGCCAAAGCCAGGTTGTGGCATAATCCCTTTATGCGCGGACCGATTTTAAACGCCGGCTATATCAGTAACGGCGATCCTGAACAAATGATCGTTGACTGCGTTAACTGGCTGCAATCAGGGGGCGTCATGATCATTTTTCCGGAAGGGACCCGATCCATCCCGGGTAAGCCCTGCCGTTTCCAGCGTGGCGCAGCGGCCATCGCTTTGCAGTCTGGGACTATTCTGACGCCGGTGACGATTTCCTGTTACCCGAGTACACTGACCAAAGCTGAAAAGTGGTATCAAATACCTTGTCGACGCTTTCATTTGACCATGCGCGTGGGGGACGATATCGCATTGGAGGAATTCAGCAGGATTGAACAGAAGTCGATTGCTGTGCGCCGTTTAAATCAGTTTTTACAGGATTATTTTACCGAACAGAGAGAACTTTATAAGTACCATGGAAAATGAATTGAAACAATTGATTATTGATGCGCTCGACCTTGAGGACATTGGTGTGGAAGATATAGACAGTCACGAGCCCCTTTTCAATGAAGGTTTGGGCCTTGATTCAATCGATGCCCTGGAATTAGGACTTGCCATCCGGAAAAAATATAACGTCAAAATTGATGCTGAAAAGGAAGATGTCGTGAAGATTTTTGCTTCTGTTGCATCTTTGGCAAGCTACATAGAATCGGTTCGCTGTTGAGAAAGTGATGAAAAATCGTGAACAAATTTTAACCGCTATTCGGCAATTAATGGTCGAGATGTTTGAGATAGACCAAGAGGCGATATCATTAGGCGCTCGTTTGTACGAAGATCTTGATTTCGATAGTATTGATGCGGTTGATATGATCGTAAGACTTAAAGAGTTGACCGGAAAGGCGGTAAAGCCGGAAGACTTCAAGGCGGCTCGCACCATAGGCGATGTCGTCGAAGCGGTTTATAAAATGCAGAATGAGTGACGGAAGGTGCCAGGGGCAGGGTACAAGGTGCAACAGAGTATGATTTTGATCTGAACCTCGATCCCTGAGCCCTGATCCAAAAGTATGCGTATTGTAATCAACAGTTTTATCGGTTTGGCTGTCATGTTATATCCGGTGGCTGTCTATGTCGGCATTCATTATTTCGATCCCCGGATGATCGCCATCATGCTGATCATAGTGGTGTTCATTAAACTGGCAGTCAGTTTTTTCGAAAAACACTGGAGCAGGCTGTTGTGGATTGTTGCCTTGTTTTATTGCGGTTTTGCTGTTTGGAGAAACGATATCGTCACGCTGCGATATTATCCGGTTTTGGTTAACGGCATGATGCTGCTGATTTTTTCATGGAGTCTGCTGTTCCCGCCAACCGTGGCCGAGCGACTGGCCAGAATAAAACATCCTGACCTCCCTCTTGACGGCGTGCGCTATACCCGGCGTGTCACCCTCGTCTGGTGCATTTTTTTCATATTCAACGGCAGCATGGCCTTGTCGACAGCGTTATGGGCAAGCTTTGAGATATGGAGTTTATATAACGGATTGATTGCCTATGGGTTAATGGGTTCGTTAATGGCTGGGGAATATCTAGTGAGGATGAAAACCCAAAAGCATGTCCAATGAGCTGACTCCGTTATCAAGCTGCCTGGCGATAACAAACCAACGAAGCACACCGGTTGCTTATCACTCCGGGCAATATTTTGATGCAGGCCAGTTCAGGGCGGCGGCAGGATACTGGATTAACCGTTTGCGGGCGCAGCCGTTCAAATCCTATGCCTTATACTCGGCCGATGCCTATCCCTTTGCTGTGATGCTGCTGGCGCTTTTCCATGCCGGCAAGGACGTCTGGATTCCGGGTAATAATTGCCCCGGCACGGCGACCCAGCTTCGGCAATTGGATTGCCAGTTGCTCGGCGATTGGCAGTCAACCGAACCTTTCGTATACCATCTTGATTGTGCAGCCTGTTTGGACGGACCGTTAACCCCGTTGTTTGCTGAAGACATACGGCTGGTGATGTTTACTTCCGGTTCCACTGGAGAGGCCAAGGCGGTTGAAAAACGTTTGCAGCAGCTGGAAATCGAAATCGCTGCACTGGAAAAACAATGGGGCCATCTGCTTCAGGGAGCTACGGCATTAGCAACGGTCAGTCATCAGCATATTTACGGATTATTGTTTAGGGTGTTATGGCCGCTGTCAGCGGGCCGGTGTTTCCATAGCCAACTTTACATCAATCCTGAGACGCTGGTGCGGGACGCTCAGCGCTCGGCTGCCTACTGGGTTGCCAGTCCGGCGCAGTTGAAACGGCTGGATATGGATTCACCCTGGGGTGAAATTGCCGAATTAAAGGCGCTATTCAGTTCAGGCGGCCCTTTGCAGCAAGATGCGGCGAAGCAGATTTTGACCCGAAGCGGACAACCCGTAATCGAAATCTACGGCAGCACCGAATCGGGCGGCATCGCCTGGAGGCAACAGGATTCTGATGTCGATACCGCCTGGCGGCTGTTTCAGGGCCTGACACTCACCGCGAAGGATGACGGTTTTCTGCTACATTCGCCTTATCTGCCGGATAAGGCTGGGCTTTCTCTGGATGACCGTATTTTTTTGCAGGATGACGGCGGGTTTTTATTGCTCGGTCGACGGGATCGGATAGTCAAGATCGAAGAAAAACGGCTATCCCTGGCCGAGCTCGAATGGCGCCTGCTGGATACTCCGTGGATAACGGAAGTTCACGCGGTCAAATTGTCAAGACACAGAGATGTTGTCGGCATAGCGGCAGTTTTGTCCGAGCAGGGCATCACGCTCCTGGCAGAAGAGGGCAGGTCCCGGTTGATCAAACGATTGCGCAGGATGCTGTCCAGCTGGTTTGATGCGGTGGTTTTACCCAGAAAATGGTTGTTGTTGAATAGGATGCCGTTGTCCGCGCAAGGCAAGATAGAACAGTCGCTGTTGATGGAAGTGCTGGGCGCTGATACCGGTAAATTGCCGCAACTCCTTGAACTGGATTGGACGGATGACAAAGTTCGGTTACAGATCAAGGTGCCGGAAGATTTAATCTATTTCCCGGATCATTTTAAGGGCTTTCCTATTTTACCGGGTGTTGTACAAATTGCCTGGGCAGATCACTTTGGAAAATTATTTTTTTCTATCGAACAGCCGTTTATGCAAATGGAAGTCCTTAAGTTTGCCAAAATGATTGTTCCCGGCGTTGAGCTCAAGCTGACCCTGGAATGGAAGGTTTCTGCCGGCAAATTATATTTTAACTACAGTTCGGAACAGGGCATCCATGGTTCGGGCCGATTGGCGTATGGAGCCGAGCCATGAAAACCTGCATTATCATGCCGGTGTATAATTCGGTATGCCCGCGCGTTTTCTCCGGTTAATGATCAGGCAATGGCGATGAAAAAAGACAGGCATTGGGCACAGATGGAGGAATTGAGTCTGGTTTGGGGAATGCGTTTCCTGTTATCGACATACCTGCTTCTCGGCCGTACCGTTCTTCAGTTGTTTCTGTATCCGGTCGTCAGTTATTACTGGCTGGTCAATAAGACGGGCCGGCAGGCGAGTCGGGCCTATCTGTCCAGAATTTCGCAATTTGTTCCGGATTTGAAGCTTGATGGCGGTTTTTATTGGAGTTTCCGGCATTTTATGGCCTTCGCCAATGCCATGATCGATAAACTGGCGGCCTGGGCTGGAGCCATATCGCTGACTGACGTGGAGTACCGCGGACGTGAGGCATTATTGGCCAGGATAGCGCAGGGACAAGGACTGGTTTTGTTAGGTTCGCATCTGGGCAACCTTGAAGTTTGCCGGGTCATCGCTAATCTGGACAGCAATATTCGCATCAATGTACTGGTTCATACCCGGCATGCCGAAAAATTTAATGGACTGTTAAGTCAGTATAATGACAAAAGCAGACTTAATTTGATACAGGTGACTGACATTTCCGCGGCTACGTCGATCATGCTAAGCGACAAAATCGCCATGGGCGAATTGATTATCATCGCCGCCGACAGAATCCCCGTCGGCAATCGTCAACGGCTTGAGTTAGCCGATTTTCTGGGAAACAAGGCATTCTTTCCTCAAGGTCCTTTTCTGCTGGCTTCATTGCTGAAATGTCCGGTTTATACGGTATTTTGTTTAAAACAGCAGGGCCGCTATATCATTCATTTTGACCATTTTAGTGAACGTCTGAATTTACGCGGAAAAAAACGAGAACAGGGCTTGCAGGAAACGATTCAGAAATATGCAGAACGTTTACAGGGCTATTGTATGCAAGAGCCGTTACAATGGTTTAATTTTTATGATTTTTGGCGTGTTAATCAAGATGATTACGAAATTAGCCGGAAATAGCAACATTAATCCCATCGCTATGACTGGCTATCATAAATATGTCTCTTGCCTGTTTAAAACCGGATTAGGCGGTTTCATTCTGTTTAGTCTCTTATTTTGTCCGTGGGCGGCGGCGAAACAACCGTCGCCGTTGGCACCGGGACAGACGATAGCGATTGATAATCATAATTTTGGTTCTTCGATAGTCATTTCGACAGGACTTGTGCTTATCGGAGTGCTGGCGTTTTTAATTTACAAATTAATCCGGACCAAGTCGAAACTCAACAAAAGTATCGGTCATACTGAAAAAATAACCCGCCAGTTGAAGCTTTCGACTGAACAGCTCAGTTATATGGTTGCCAACAGCCCGACGATCTTGTTCTCCATGAACGTCGAAGGGGCACGGTTGATTCCCTACTGGATTAGTGAAAATCTGAATCGTATAACCGGTTATAGCATCGATGAAGCATTAGACCCGTTATGGTGGGAACAGCATCTGCATGAGGATGACCGCAAACGGGTGCTGAACGAGAGTAAAGCGCTGTTTTCCGGAAAGCATCTGACTTACGAATACCGGTTTATCCATAAGGATGGCTCAATCTTATGGATACGGGATGAGCAGCAACTGATCTGTGACAGAAAGGGAGCGCCTCTGGAAGTGTTGGCGGCCTGGACCGATATTACCGAACACAAATTGGAGGAAATCGATTTGCGTATTGTCGCGACGGCTTTTGAAACCAAGGAAGGGATCATCATTACCGATAAAGCCAATCGTATTATCAGGGTCAATATGGCATTTACCCGTCTAACCGGTTACGGTATGGAAGAAGTCTATGGCAAAACGCCAAAAATGCTTCAATCCGGCCGCCTGAGTGAAGAATTTTATCAAAAAATGCGCCAGGAGCTTAAACAGCATCATCATTGGGAGGGTGAGGTCTGGGACCGGCATAAAAATGGCAACGTCTACCCGGCCTGGTTGTCGGTATCCGCGATTTTGGATAATACCGGCGCCATCAGTCATTATGTCTCTGCATTTTTCGATATCAGCGAGCGTAAGGAAGCGGAAGAATACGTGCACAACCTGGCGTTTTATGATCCTCTCACCCATTTGCCCAACCGCCGTTTGATGCTTGACCGTCTGGGCATCGCCATGGCCACCAGCCATCGCAATAATAATCATGGCGCATTGATGTTTATGGATCTGGATCGATTCAAGATATTAAACGATACCCAGGGTCATGACATGGGCGATCAATTGCTGATTGAAGTAGCAAAAAGATTGCAGTCTTGTGTCCGGGAAGGGGACACGGTGGCGCGCATGGGCGGCGATGAGTTCGTGGTCATGTTGGAAAATCTGGCTAAAAACGAGGAAGAGGCGGCTGTACAGACGCAAGCAGTGGCGGAAAAAATTCGTGAAGCGCTGTCTGCAACCTATTGGCTGTACCGGGGAAATAATAAACACAATAAAACCTTGTTTGAACATCATTCCAGCGCCAGTATAGGTTTAGTACTTTTTAATGGTCATACGGTCTCCAGCGAAGATTTGTTAAAACGGGCAGATATGGCGATGTATCAAGCCAAACACGCCGGACGCGATACGATTCGGGTTTTTGACCCGGCCATGCAATCGGCGTTGAACGAACGCACTGCCTTGGAAGCCGATTTACGGCAAGCCCTGAACCGGCATGAACTTTGCCTTTATTATCAGGTGCAAGTCGATAAATCGGGCATGGCAGTAGGCGCAGAGGCCCTGTTGCATTGGCTTCAGCCGAAACGGGGCATTGTCTCGCCCGTAAAGTTTATTCCCCTCGCCGAGGAGACCGGCTTGATTTTGTCGATCGGCCAGTGGGTGCTGACGCAAAGCTGCACTACCCTTGCCGCCTGGTCACATCATCCGGCAACGCGTCATTTAACCCTGTCGGTAAACATCAGTCCCCGCCAATTCCGACAATGGGAATTTATCGAGCAACTCAAGCAGGCATTACATGAGTCTGGAGCTGATCCGAATCGGCTTAAACTGGAAATTACCGAAAGTATCGTGATGGAAAATCTGGATGCGACTATCGCCAAAATGCTGGAGATTAAAAAATTGGGTGTAAGTTTTGCTATGGATGACTTTGGAACCGGCTATTCTTCTCTTGCATGCTTACCCCGTTTGCCGCTGGATCAGTTGAAAATCGATAAGGGATTTATTCGCGATTTGTCGAAGGATAGTCATGATGCCGCGATTATCCGCAGTGTTTTATCTCTGGGATGCAGCCTCGAGCTAACAGTTATAGCCGAAGGAGTCGAAACCAGGGAACAATGGCGCTATCTTGCCGAGTACGGTTGCCCGGTGTTTCAAGGCTATTTCTTTGGGATGCCGATGCCGCTAGAAGAATTTCAAATGCATCTGCAGAAAAATGAATTTGGAAGCGTTGTTGGCGAAGGCGAATTACAGATACAAGGATCGGGGTCATGACTTTTTTTTCTATAGATTTTAAAAGGCATGAACAAAACTCGCAGGAATTCAAAAAAATTGTATTCGATGGAGGGCCCTTAACCATTGAAGATATTTGCCTGATAGCTCATCAACAAGGGTATATCGAATTAAGCGAACAAAGCGGATTTGTCGGGAGAATTGATAAGGGCGCCGCGTTTATCGACACCTTACTGAAGGAACAAGGCTTCGTTTATGGCGTAACGACAGGTTTCGGTGATTCCTGCACCGTATCGATTCCATTGGATCTGGTTGATCAGTTGCCCGAACATTTATACACCTTCCACGGTTGCGGGCTCGGTAATTATTTCGATGCGGAACAGACCCGCGCCATTTTAGCTGTTCGATTGACCAGCCTGGCTCGCGGTTTTTCCGGTGTTCGATACAAATTACTCCAGCATCTCGCTGGATTGATCAAACAGGACATCCTGCCGTTGATTCCCGAAGAAGGTTCGGTCGGCGCCAGCGGCGATTTAACCCCGCTCTCCTATGTCGCTGCGGTTCTTGCGGGAAAAAGAGACGTCCTGTATCGATCGCAGCGCCAGTCCGCACAGGATGTTTTTGCCCGATTGAATATCGAGCCGTTAACCTTGAAGCCTAAGGAAGGTCTGGCGATTATGAACGGTACGGCCGCGATGACCGGTATCGCCTGCCTTGCCTATCAGCGGGCCGAATATTTATCGCGCTTGAGCACTCGCATTACCAGTCTGGCGTCAGTTGCTCTTAAAGGCAATGCCTATCATTTCGATGAAAATCTGTTTTCGGTTAAACCGCATCCGGGGCAAAACCGGGTGGCCCGGCGTATCCGTTCCGATTTGCAATTAACCGAAACGGCGCCCCGTAACGATACCCGTCTGCAGGATCGTTATTCTCTGCGCTGTGCACCGCATGTTATCGGCGTTCTGGAGGATGCTTTGCCGTGGCTCAGGCAGTTTATCGAGAATGAATTAAACAGCGCCAACGACAATCCCATTATCGATGCGGAAGGCGAGCACGTTTTGCACGGCGGTCACTTTTACGGCGGCCATATTGCCTTTGCGATGGACAGTATGAAAACAGCCGTTGCTAATCTTGCGGATTTGCTGGACCGGCAAATGGCGCAATTGATGGATACCAAATTTAATCACGGGTTACCCGCCAATCTGTCCGGTGCCGAAGCGGATCAGGCCATGCTTAACCACGGATTTAAAGCCGTGCAAATCGCCGTGTCTGCCTGGACGGCTGAAGCACTGAAACTGACCATGCCTGCCAGCGTTTTTTCCCGTTCGACCGAATGCCATAATCAGGACAAGGTCAGTATGGGGACAATTGCCGCCAGAGATTGCATCCGCATCATCGAATTAACCGAGCAGGTTGCCGCCGCGATGCTGCTGGCGGTCGTGCAGGGCGTCGAATTGCGGGGAAGCCATGAATGTTTAAGCCCAAATTTACAAGACACATGCCGTCAGTTGCGTCGTCATATTCCCTTTTTAACGACGGATCGAGCCATGGAGCAGGAACTGCGTCACTGTATCGAACTCATCCGCAAACGCTATTGGGACCTGTATGACTGAAGGCTTGCGCCGCATATCAAGGTTCTGTCGCAAGTTTTCAGGATAACGGATCAGGCAATTCGATTAATTTCACCGGATGGGTGGAAATTGATTTTTTATTGATTCGGTTGTTACTCTCGATTTTTTCGATCGATGCGCAAATAACGGATGATACATTGGGTTTTGTTGCAGTATGGAATGTGATTTTTCTTGGGAATTTTTGAAATATCCTGATAAAGAACGTATAATGGTCTGTTCATTGGAGGTCTCGCGCCTCTCCTTGCTTCACCATCCTTTTTAAGACAGAGGTGGGAGGCTTTAACCGTAAGGAAAAAACCATGCGACATTATGAAATTGTCTTTTTAGTGCATCCTGACCAAAGCGCTCAGGTTCCCGCGATGATTGACCGTTACAAGTCAACTATCGAAGCCGCTTCCGGCACCATTCACCGCTTGGAAGACTGGGGCCGCAGACATTTGGCTTATCCAATCAACAAGGTTCACAAAGCACATTATGTGTTGATGAATATCGAATGCGACCAGGCTACTTTAGCAGAATTGGAAAGCGGTTTCCGTTTCAATGATGCTATTTTACGCAGCATGACGTTATTGCAAAAACAAGCGATTACCAGCCCGTCGCCGATCGCCACCTCGACGGCAGAGGAAAGTAAAGCCGCTGAAGCAAAAGCCAAAGAAGCCGCTGCCAAGGTTGCAGTTGACGGTATCGATGATGAACTGGATCTGGACGATATCGATGAAGACTTTGATGCTGACGAACTGGCTCCGATATAACATTAACCTTGGGAAACGAGAAATAATATGGCACGTAATATAAGACGCAAAAAAATTTGCCGGTTCAGCTCTGAAGACGGCAACCAAATAGATTACAAGGATCTCGATATGTTGGGTGATTACATCACCGAAACCGGGAAAATTGTACCCAGCCGGATAACAGGAACCAGCGCCAAGTATCAAAGACAATTGTGTACGGCCATCAAGCGGGCGCGTTTTATCGCCTTGCTGCCATTCTGCGACGCTCACAGCTAAAGACATAGTTGGGCCTTCAGTGAGCTTTCTAGCTTCTTACATCATGCAGGGCAGATTACAGGCCATGATAGTGGCTTCCACCCTTGCCTTACTGTCACTGAAGTTTCCTCCCATCAGTGTGTTAAGTTCAGCTGCCGTCGCTCTTGTCACATTAAGACTGGGGGCGAAGGAAGGCCTGTATGTGCTGGTAAGTTCCAGCGTTGCAGCGGGCCTGCTGGGGTTTTTCGTTTTAGGCAATTATCAGTTCGCGCTGCTTTACGGAATAGTTTTGTGGCTGCCGGTCTGGTTGATTTCAATCGTATTGCGAGAGGGACGCCATTTATCGCTTGCCGTTGAGATTGCGATATTGCTCGGCGTTATCGGCGTTGTCGGTTTTTACCTTTACAATACCGAGCCGTCAGTGAATTGGGAAAAGATTCTGTTGCAAATGGTGCCGGAGAATGCGCCTGTTGAGCAAGTTCAACATACGGTGGACGTGCTCTCGCATTACATGACCGGAATAGTGGCCGCCGGCTCTGTATTCGGTTTATTGTTCGGTTTGTTCCTGGGACGCTGGTGGCAAGCAGTGCTGTATAATCCGGGGGGATTCAAGCAGGAGTTTTTGTCCTTGACCACACACCCGAGGCTGGCTATGGGCAGTGTTGCCGTGGTTGGTCTGGCAATGGTTACCACGGGAGTGGTATCAGAGATCGCCTGGAATGTGACTATTTTGCTGTTTGTGTTATATACCTTTATTGGTACCGCAGTATTGCATACAGTCTTCTCCGTGATGAAACTGGGCCGCTATCTGGTGCCCCTGTTTTATGTAACCCTGTTTTTGATACCCCATGTCCTGCTGCCCGTCGCATTAATCGGATTGAGCGATGCCTGGTTGAACATTCGAAAAAAAAATTCAAAGCAAACGCGCGCCTGAGGGCGCATATATAATCGGTTAAAAGTCCGAAAGGTGAGGATTAAAAGATGGAAGTCATTCTTCTTGAAAAGATAGCAAATTTGGGTAATCTGGGTGACAAGGTCACCATCAAATCAGGTTACGGCAGAAACTATCTGGTGCCGCAAGGCAAGGCTGTCGCTGCTACAGCTAAAAAAATAGCCGAATTCGAGGCGCGCCGCGCAGAACTTGAAAAGGCTGCTGCTGAAAAATTAAACGCGGCTAAAGCGCGTGCGGAGGCGTTGGGCAAATTGCAAATCGTTATCACCCATAAAGCGGGCGATGAAGGCAGATTGTTCGGTTCAGTCGGCACGCACAACATCGCCGAGGCGATTACGCAAGCCGGTGTGGCGGTCGAAAAAAATGAAATACGCCTGCCGCATGGCGCAATTCGCAATACAGGCGAATTTCCTATCGACATCAACCTGCATTCCGATGTGGTCGTCACCTTGCCGATCAAAATTGCCGCCGAATAATAAAACTTGAGCCAACCCCGTATCCGTTGTTCTTGTTCAGAGCGCGGGTACGGCAAGCCGATTTGACAGTTGTCCATCCTCCGGCAATTTCGAATGGGGGTTGATATCAGCTATAGTTGGTAGGGTAATGCAGCGCCGCGAAATTTACAGATCCGGCGATTTTATCCTCCGTTTGCTTTTGCCCTCCCAAACGGATTGAACCGACTTCAATCCTGTCTAAAAAAATCCCGGTTAGCGGAAAAAAGGGTCAGCCTTTTTTGCCGGAGAGTGAATCCAGCATCCTAATCGAATGATTAACTCTATGGTTCCTTAAGCCCTGTTTCTTGGTGAATGGCGGGGCCAATTCATCGATGAATGTTAAATGAGCTCTCTGGCTCTGCTGAAAGCATCTCTGAAATCCAGGTATAAGGGCTGGTCGGTTTCCAGCAGCAGTTTTAACAGTTTATTTTGCAGTTGATATTTAATATTGCCCACTGCTAACGCGCCAATGCCGACAGCCCCGGGCGCATTGACGGCATGGACCAGTTGTTCGCCAAAATGACTGCGTTTGATGCCTTCTATGCCTAATGGCGGTACCGCATTGATATCGGCAGCGACTTTCAGTTGCCTCGCTTCCTTGAGGACCGCAGCGTTAACGACCTGAACGCCTGCTTTTGCCGTACAAAAAATAATGTCAGTATCGCTGATTAATTCGGCTTTTGCGGCATCCGAACCAGCAACAGCCCCTGTTAATTTGCAACCAAAACGGCGATTATAAGCTTTGGCAATGTCGTTAGAGGTATCTATCGATAAATGGTCGACCAATGCGGTATCTGCGCCGGTCAGTGAAGCGATCACGCCCGTAGTAATGCCGACAGCGCCTGTGCCGCCAAAGACGAGTGCTTTGCAGTCTTTCAGTTCTTTGTTGTGTTTTTGCTTGAGTTCCTTTTCAACGCAGGCCACCAATGCTGCGGCAGTGGTAAATGCACCGCTGGGATCGGCGAAAACAGAGATGACAAAAGGAGGGACCATCGCCTGTTCAGCGCTATCGAGCATGTCGATAGCCAGCCCGATGTCGCGGCCTCCAATGAAAATTGCCGTACGTTTAACACCGGATGGGCCGCGGGAGAAAATGGCGTCTTGCGTAAGGCCGTGGACGCTGTCCAGTTTGACATTGTTATAAGGCATCAGAACATCAAATCCAGCATCCATCGCCATATTTATGTCGAAAGGACTGTTGTTCGGCATTGGATCGAACATGTGAAGTATGCTGCGTTTCTTCTCCATTTGATATCCCTTTTTAAGTTAGTTAATGGTAAGGCCGGATGTTAAGAGTTGTCTTTAATATACTCTCGTGCAACTTCAAAGGCATGTTCAAAATGGAGATAAACTGGTTTGTCGCTGGTAATCATTTTTTTCAACAGACGGTTCTGTGCCTGATATTTGACATTGCCGATCGCCAAAGCGCCGATACCGACTGCGCCGCTGGTAGACCCTTGAATAGGCGTCCCATTGTGGAAAGCGTCAACCCCGGCAATACCGGCAGGCGGAACGGCATTGACATCCGCTGCAACCTTCAGTTGCGGAGCAGAGGCGACAAGTTGTGCGCTTAACAATTCAATACCGGCTGCACCGGTTGCAAAGACAACATCGGCGGTTTTGATATAGTCCGCTTTATCTGCATCGGCGCCGGCGGTAATGGTGATTTTACCATCGCCAAATTCGTTGCTGCACAAATCGGCGATATGTTGAGCCTTGTCCAGTTGACGGCCGATGATTCGCACCTGGGCTCCTGCCTGGGCGGCAATCACGGCGGCTGCCTGGCCAACCGGGCCTGTTCCCCCGAGCGCCAGAATGGTTTTTCCGGAAAGAGTGGTGTTGAATTTGGTTTTCAATAAACCTTCAACGGCCGCGACCATGCCCGCCGCGGTGGTAAAGGCGCCGCTGGGGTCGGCAAACACAGACACTTCAAAAGGGGGGACCATCGAACGTTTGGCTATTTTGAGCATATCCATCGCCTGCTTGGTATCGCGGCCGCCGATGAATATTCCGGTACGTTTCAAATTTTTGGCGCTACGGGAAAAAATGGCGTCCTGAACCAAGCCCTGTACCTCGCTGGGTTCGACATTGATATAAGGTACGGCCGAAACCCAACCGGCATCCATTGCCATGTTGACATCGAATGGACTGAGATTTTTAGCCGTAGTCAGCATATGTAAGATGAATGGTTTTTCCATGATATCCTCTTTATTAATTTAGCCGTCAAGTATAAAAGAAAATCCGGAAGATTAACACTCTAGCTGGAAAGCCGATTTTTAAATTTCAAGCAACCCGTGTATTATCGTGGCACTAGATAATTGGGAGAGAAAATTGGTAGATCAATTACTGAAAGGCAATCCACGCGCCGGCGATTAAACCAGCATGCACGACAATAAGGACCGCCAACGTCGGGAAGGCCATCATGCCCGTGATTTGCAAGCGAATAAAGACGCCCTAAGCCGCATCATCTGCGATCGATTCACTGCACAGGCTGTTTATGCCGGTGCAAAGACGGTGATGTGGTATATCGGCTGCAAATCGGAAGTCAGAACGCAGCCGGCATTACTGGAGGCCTTGGCGACCGATAAATGCATCGTCATTCCTTACTGCACCAAAGACGAATTGGGTGGTAATAAATTGGGTCTATGGCATCTGCAAGATTTTTCCGAATTAATGCCCGGATTGTGGGGGATTATGGAGCCTCCCAGGGCCAGATGGGGCGAACCGGGTAAAGAAATATCACCCGCTATGATCGATCTGATCATGGTGCCGGGAGTGGGATTTGATCGTCATGGCGGGCGTTTGGGGCACGGCGCGGGTTACTATGACCGGTTGCTGGCGAAGGTGCGTCCGGATACGATTTTGTGCGGAGTCTGTTTTGAGGCACAGTTGTTTGAGCAGATCGCTATGGAATCACATGATGTGGCAATGGATTTTATTGTGACAGAAAAAACGATTTATACCTGTAACGGGATAAGAAAATGAAAACAATCATGATGACAGCAATCGGCGGTCCTGACGTTTTAAAGATTCAGGATGCTGATGAACTAGAAATTACGTTACCTACCCAGATCAAGGTTAAACTGCATGCGGCGGGCGTTAACCCTGTCGATACTAAAATCAGGCGGAACGGTTTGTTTTACCCAAATCCCCTGCCGGCGATTTTGGGCTGCGACGGCGCCGGAGAGGTCGTTGCAATGGGGCCAGCGGTTGATCTATTTAAACCGGGGGATAAGGTTTGGTTTTGTCATGGTGGATTAGGCCGCGAGCAAGGCAATTATGCCGAATACACTGTGATCGACCAGCGTTGGGCCAGCATCATGCCCAAGACCTTATCTTTCGCGGAAGCGTCCGCCATGCCGCTGGTCCTGATTACGGCCTGGGGCGGTTTGTACGAACGCGGCGGCCTGCAGTCCGGCCAGACTGTTTTGATTCATGCTGGCGCGGGCGGGGTAGGGCACGTGGCGATACAACTGGCAAAATTAAAAGGGGCGAGGGTCATTACCACGGTCAGTTCAGAACAAAAGGCGGAGTTTGTCAGATCGCTGGGCGCGGATGAGGTCGTCATTTACAAGCCGAACGGCTTTGCCGATGTTGTCAATGAGCTGACCGACGGCAAGGGCTGCGATCTGGTATTTGACACAGTCGGCCCCGACGTATTCAAGGAAAGCATAGCGGTAACGGCGCATTTCGGGCGTCTGATTACCTTATTGGACCCCGGAGCGTTGAACCTGACTGAAGCCAGAATGCGCAATTTATTGATCGGTTTTGAATTGATGCTGACGCCGATGCTCAGAGATTTAATGGAAGCCAGGGATAAACACATCGACATTCTGAAACAATGCGCAAAATGGGTCGATCAGGGGCGGTTGAAAGTTCATGTCAGCCATCAGTTGGCGTTGAAGGATGCCGTTGAAGCGCATCAACTGATTGAAACCGGCCATGTCAGCGGAAAAATCGTGCTGTTAACCAGCTAGCGCTCCATTGTGTTGTTTGGGTTCAACGTTCATAAGCGCTGTAATAAATTAATACAAATCCGTCGGATCGACATCCAGCGACCAGCGCACATGCCGGGTCTGCTTTAGTTTGTCAATCTCCGGCATTAAGACATCGAGCAAAGCATGAAGGGTCGGACGATGGGTGTCCTGAAACAGTAATTGATACCGGTAAAATCCGGCGCGTCTGGCCATCGGTGCCGGCACCGGTCCCAGGATCCGGGTCTGGCCGGTATTGAACCGCTCCGCCAGCTTTCTGACGGTCTGCAGAAACCGTTGCGGCTTTTCTTGATCCGCCGCCTGCACCCTTAACAGAGCCAGATAACTATAGGGCGGCAACGAGGATTCCTTGCGTTCAGTCAGGGCGATTTCGGCAAAACTGTTATAGCCCTTTCCGATGAGCGTCGTTAATAAGGGATGGTCAGGATGTCGGGTTTGCATGATAACCTTGCCCGGTTTTTCTGCGCGTCCGGCGCGTCCGGACACCTGCACAACCATTTGCGCCAATTTTTCCGCGGCATGATAATCGATGCTGAACAGGCCGCTGTCGACATCGACTATCGCCACCAGCGTCACATTTGGAAAGTGATGACCTTTTGCCAGCATCTGCGTACCCAGGATAATATCGACAAGGCCCTGGTTGATCCGCTGCAAATAAGCTTCAAGCGAGCCTTTGCGTTGAATCGAGTCGCGGTCCAGTCTAACCATCGTTTTATCCGGAAATTGTTCCGCCAGCACTTTTTCCACACGTTCGGTGCCCAATCCTAACGGCGTTAACTCGGTATTGCCGCAGGCGGGACACAGTTTCACCAGGCCTTGTTCACGTGCGCAATGATGGCAGCGCAATTTTTGTTGATGGATATGAATCACCAGATTGGCGTCGCAACTCGAGCATCGGGCTACCCATCCGCAACTGTGACAAATTAAGGTCGGCGCAAAGCCGCGCCGGTTAAGAAACAGCAGCACTTGCTCCCGTTTCGCCAATGTTTTGCTGATTTCCGTCAGCAACGGTTCGGAAAGGCCCTCGCGCATCGGTTTACTGCGAATATCCAGTAACTGTAAAACAGGTTCAATGGCATTGCCGGCCCGGTTAGGCAACTGTAACAGTTGGTAGCGATTGTTTTGGACGTTGTACAAACTTTCCAGAGAGGGCGTGGCCGAGCCCAGCACGACAGGAATATTTAGCAATTTGGCGCGGACGACGGCCACATCCCGGGCGGAAAATCGAAAGCCTTCCTGCTGTTTGAACGAGGTATCATGCTCTTCATCAAGGATGATCAAGCCCGGATTTTTTAACGGCGTAAACAATGCCGAGCGCGTTCCCAGCAAAATGGAACACAAACCCTGCTGCATGGCAAGCCAGGCTGATTGCCGTTCTCTATCCGTCAATTTGGAGTGAGACAGGCTAATGGTGGCGGCAAAGCGTTGCCGGAAACGGTCTTCAAGTTGCGGCGTCAGAGTGATTTCCGGCAACAGTACCAGGACTTGCTGTCCCTTTTCCAGCACCGTGCGAATAATCTGCATATACACTTCGGTTTTGCCGCTGCCGGTCACGCCTTCCAACAGGAATACGCCAAACTGTCCTAAGGCATTGCAGACGGCGGTAATCGCCGATTGTTGTTCCGGATTGCACTGGATGCTATGGTCCCTGAACAGGGCGGAAGTTCCGGGCAATGACTTATCGGATAACGCGAGCTGCACCAAACCTTTTGCCTGCAATTGCTTTAATGCGGGACGCCAGTTTTCGATCGATGCCGAAAGTTCGGATTCGGTCAGTGCAGATTGTTGACGGAGAAATGCCTGCAGCAGGACTATTTGCCTAGGCGCCCGTTGCAATCGCACACAATCAAATGTTTTGCCCGATTCAGTCAACACATAGCGTTTGTCTGCGGCAATGGTGGCTGATTTTCCCTGCCTCAGCGCCACAGGAAACGCGGCGCTGATAACCTCTCCCAAGGGATGGTGGTAATAACGGCTGGCCCAATGCAATAATCGCAAATCGTTTTCCGATAATAAAGGTTGTTGATCCAGGATGCGTGCTACCCGTTTTAGTTTGTCTGCATCCAGTTCGCTTCCCTGTGCCAGTTCTATCAGAAAAGCGATCTTTTTACCCTTGCCGAAAGGAACTTCCAGCCTTATTCCAGGTTGAACGGCGCCATTCTCGTAAGAGTCAGGCGCCAGATAGTCGAACAAGCGATAGACGGGTACGGCAATGGCCACTCTGAAAATAAGTCCGGTTTCACCGTGTAACTTAGCCATAAGGTTTAAATTATTTATAATGATTATTTGGTAAGTTACTATTCGTTTTAGACTATTTGAGTTACCCACAAAAGCTGTGGATAAGTCTGTGGACAACCGCCGGTTAAGGGCTCTTACTAACGGTTTTTATTGAGTTTTTTTTAACTTGGTCATATTTTGGTCATATATTAATTATATTATATATCAATATGTTATAGATATTTAATAAGTCAATCGCCCGATATCGGGTTTGATTCCGGCCAAAATAACGTTACTGTGAATTAAGCCCCGCTTCGGTGCAAAAAATAGAAATTTTTCCCGGTTCCAATCGTCCAAAAAGCGTTTTACAATATCAACAAAGTATGCAGATAAGATAACTATTTTTCAGTGTTCCAGAATTGCAGCAAACTCAAGGCAGCCAACATTAAAAAGGCGACCAGGGTCCACGCCGGCATGCTCAAGCCTAACAAAGTCCAGTCGACTTTAGCGCAGTCTCCGGTGCCCTTGAGCATCAGTTTGACGGTATCCAGCAACGGAAAGTTTTGAAACACATACTCCAGTCCGGGTCCGCATTCAGGCACCTGGTCCGGCGGTAAATGCTGCAGCCAGACATGGCGTATTGAAACGCTGCCGCCCGCAAGGGCGGTAAGAGCCCCTAAAATGGCATAACGTCTGATGCCGGTTTGACCAGGATTGTGAATTCCGGCTATTAAAAAAACAATGCCCGTCAATAAAATCCCGATACGTTGCGAGATACACAAGGGACAAGGTTCCAGTCCGTCGACAAACTGGAAATAGGCGCCCATGGACAGCAGAAAAACGCAGCCCAGGAAGCTTAATAAAAACCAGATTCTTGCATTAAATTTTAGTTTTGTAAGCATGGATGGTTGATTCATAAATGATTCTAAAGATAATTTCGTGTTGTAAAATCGTGCGTGCATTGCAACGTATTTTAACCGACTTTAGCAACTTCCCAGGAGTTTTGTCTTGTTTAGAAAAGGCTATTTGATACCGGAGGGCTGAAAGGTTCAATACCAGATCAACTTGGCCGCCATGACTAAAAGCAATAACGAAAAATAGCGTTTTAATTGCTGTGCGGGGAGTTTATTTGCCAGTCTGGCGCCGACCGGCGCCGTAAAAATGCTGGTCAATACGATCCCCAAAAAAGCCGGCATATAGATATAGCCCAGACTCCATGCCGGTAAATTCGATGCATTCCAGCCCAGCAGCGCGTAACTTGCCGTACCGGCAACGGCAATGGGTAAACCGCAGGCGCTGGCAACCGCTACTGCATTTCGCATAGGTGTCTGAAAATAAACCAGATAGGGTACAATCAGGGTGCCGCCGCCAATGCCGAGGATAGCTGACAGCGCACCGATAAAAACAGCGGCCAGATTATCCTGGTGTTTCGACAGGGTTAACCGGCCGGGCCGGGGCTTGGTTTGCAATGCCAACTGGATAGCGACACAAATCAAATAGAGGATAAAAAAGGTGCGTAATACATCGCCGCTTATAAAATCCGCAACCACAGCCCCAAAAGCGGCGCCGGCCATGATGCCTGGTCCCAGCCTGTAAACCTTGTCCCATAACACGGCATCCAGGCGATGATGCGCGCTGATCGAAGAGATTGACGTGAAAATGATGGTCGCCAGCGAAGTGGCCACCGACATAATCATAACCAGCTCAGCATCGAATCCTTGAGCAGTAAACAGCAACACTAAAACCGGCACGATAATCAGGCCGCCGCCAATGCCGAAGAGCCCTGCAAACAGTCCTGAAACGATGCCTAGCATCAGGCTGGCTAAAAATACTGTTATCATGGTAGGCTCCTGTATTTTTCAATGATATCGGATGGGATAGGCCGTGCGTGCCATCATTATGCCGTTTTTGACGATGATTGTGTTATTCTAAAATAATTAACGAATCAACCGGGTTTATCTCTTGGAAGTCTACCTTGTCGGCGGCGCAGTCCGGGATCAATTACTCAACTTACCGGTACAGGAACGGGATTGGGTAGTTCTGGGCGAAACCCCGGAATCCATGGTAAAACAAGGATTTCGGCCGGTGGGTAAAGATTTTCCGGTATTTCTGCATCCCGAGAGTCATGAAGAATACGCTCTGGCCAGAACCGAAAGAAAAACCGCACCCGGCTACAAAGGCTTTGCGATTCATGCCGCACCCGATGTCACCCTGCAACAGGATTTATTGCGCCGCGACCTGACCATCAACGCGATCGCCATGACCTCGGATGGACGCATCATCGATCCGTACGGCGGTCGGCAGGATCTGGAAAAACGTATTCTACGCCATATTTCACCGGCTTTCGCAGAAGATCCGGTGCGTATTTTGCGGGTTGCCCGTTTCGCAGCCAGATATCAACATCTTGGTTTTACTGTGAGTGAAGAAACCCGACGCCTGATGCGGCAGATGTCGTCTGCCGGAGAAGTGGATCATCTTGTGCCCGAGCGCGTCTGGGCGGAACTCGTTAAAGCGCTTAACGAGCAGTCCCCTTCCGCATTTTTTTATACATTGAAGGATTGCGATGCCCTGGCTAAAATTTTTCCGGAACTTCACCGCTTGTTTGGCGTCCCGCAGCCGGAAAAGCATCATCCCGAAATCGATACCGGCGTCCATACCATGATGTGTCTGGAACAGGCTGCTTTGCTATCCTCAAACCCGGCAGTCAGGTTTGCGGCATTGGTGCACGATCTGGGCAAGGGACTGACGCCGAAAGAGATGTGGCCGCATCATTATAATCACGAAAAGACGGGGTTGAGCGCCCTGGAACAACTGTGCGGCCGTTTACGCTTACCCAACGCCTATAAAGTTCTGGCGATGCAGGTCATGCGCTATCACAGCCATTGTCATAGAGCGTTTGAATTGCGAGCCTCAACTATCATCGATACGCTGACCGCTTTGGGCGCATTCAAAGCAAATAATCATCTGGATGAGTTTTTACTGGCGTGCGAGGCCGACGCCAAAGGACGCACCGGTTGGGAAACCAGGCCATACCCTCAGGCTGAATTTTTGCGCGGCGCTGCAAAAGCAGCGGCATCGGTGGACATAACCGCGATTGTCGACAGCCGATTGCAAGGCTCACAAATTGGCGATGCCATTCGCCGATTAAGGATTCATGCGGTGGTTGAATACCAGGCAGGATTGAAATCCATAGCTACCGGCTGAACAAATTTAAGGCTACCGGAAAGCCCCTGTCAGCCTCCATTTTGGGAGTTGATTCTTCCAGATACAATAGTAATGGCCCCTGCTTTTGATCGATTAAGTCCCCTTTATTTCGGTAAATTGACATTGAATATTGGCACAAACCTGATTATAGTGAACGGACTTGACTAGCCAGACCGGTAAAATTAGCAATGCCTTCTTTTGACATCGTTTCCGAATTCGACAAACACGAAGCCCAAAACGCGATAGACCAAGCCAATAAAGAAGTCTCTACCCGATTTGACTTTAAAGGCTCCAACTCCATCTTTGAGCTGAACGATGATAAATTGCTGATGACCTCGGGATCGGAGTTTCAATTGCAGCAAATGCTTGATATCGTGCAAACCAAACTCACCAAGCGGGGGGTCGACATAGGCTGCATGGACATCGCCGAACCCAAAGCAAGCGGCAAAACCGTGCGTCAGGAAATTACCCTCAAACAGGGTCTGGATACGGTCCTGGCTAAAAAAATCGTTAAATTAATCAAGGACAAAAAATTAAAGGTGCAAGCCGCTATCCAGGGCGACCAGGTCAGGGTAACCGGCAAAAAAAGGGACGATCTGCAAGAAGTCATTCACATGCTGAAGGAAGAAAAACTGGAAATGCCGCTTCAGTTTAATAATTTCAGGGATTAACAACATTCAGTGATGTGACTGGATAATGCCTCCGCCAGTCGCTTTCTTTCGCGCAGCGACCTTTTCATCTTGAATTTAATGCTCCAGGTCCGTAGCCATTTCGGAAAATTGGATTACACTTAAAACCGAATCATTAATCACGACTTGGTTTTTTACTGTCTTATGATGGCAATTATTCATCGCCTTATTGTTATAACTTTTATATGTCTGTTAGCCGCCGGTTGCGCCCGCACCTATCAAGCCAGATATGTAGAGACCACGGATTTTCTGGATGATTATTCCATACTCGAAGAAGACAGGGACGACGATGCCTTATTGAGCTACTGGAAAGAAGGGATAAACTGGGCCAAGTATAGCAAAGTCATTGTTGAGCCTGTCATCATCAGAAAAACGCCCGATTCCGAACTGAATAACATCACGCATCTCGAGAACAACCGGTTCAAAGAACTTTTCGAATTCAGAGTTCGGCAGGTTTTGAAAAAAGATTTCAAACTGGTCAATAAACCTGGCTCCGATACATTGCGCATAGAACTGGCCATTACAGATGCCGAATCATCGACCCTGCTGCTGGATCAGTTCACCACATTGTATCCATCGGCTCGTACGTTATCCTTGCTGAAAAGACTGGCATTGGGGACGGAGTCTTATGTAGGCAAGGCCAGTATCGAAAGAAAAATTACTGATTCCGAAACCGGTGAATTGCTTATGGCATCCGCGGATGCGAGAGCCGGCGGAAAAACATTAGCCGGATCATTCAATAGCTGGGATGATGTAGAACACGCTTATATCTATTGGGCTAATCAATTAAGCTATCAATTATGCCAAAAAAGGGGCTACAGTCATTGTCAGGAACCGGAAGACGATTAAGGAGATGGTTTCAGGCTATAGACTGTAAGCCAAAGACATGGGTGGGAATGGGAATTACCCCCTGCAATGGATGAATGCGGGGCAAGCCATCAGCGGGGCATTGCGGGTAAAATGACGTAATCAGGATTTGCCGATAAAGGGTGATCGACTCTCAATTTAATCGCCGGGAACAAAGAGAGGGGTCACCCAATGGTTGATAAAAACACACTTTAAATCTAATCCAAATCCTTCAAATACATATCTTCTATTAATTTTCTTTCTTCAGGGGTGAGCAGGATACGCGAATATTTCTTTTCGAAATGACTGCGTTCAGAAGGCTGCGCATGATTATGGCGACGATCCGGCACACGACGTTCGCCTACTCGTCTGTCCTTTTTGCGACGGTCGGTCTTGGGCCAGGCCAGATAATTTTTTTTTATATGCTCTTCCCATTCAGGCGTGCCGAATTCATAGGGGACGACACGCCTATCAGAGATACGTCTGGTCTTTGATAACCTCCGTAAGTTTTTGCGCAGATTTATGATGTTCATTAAATATCACCTAACTTTAAATATGGGACGTATTATTACACAATAAAAAATATAGCCAATGGCTGTATTTTGATAAATATAGTTCAAAAAAAACTAAGCGTAACCCCCATTTTGAAAATTCTCTAAGTGGACCAAAAGTCGAATTATATAAAATAATATAGATTTTATAATGATTCAATTTGTTGCTTTGGGTGCTTAAAGAAAAAGCTGAATTACATAGACCTAGCCAATCGATGCAGCGCTTCGCCAC
>CAZMRW010000068.1:0-26160 GCA_964568805.1 uncultured Methylococcaceae bacterium
CCATGCTGCGCCCAGCTCAAATGCACATTGGCGACATGCAATAATCCGAACCCCGGCACATTGATGCAGGATAACGTGATATTTCGGGACATAAAATTATCCTTGCAATGATCTGCCGATACATAAGCCGAATAATTATGCAGCATCGGATAACGGCTTAGGATGGCGGTACCCTCCCGCCAACGGTCAAAACCGATGTGGCTCCAGTCCTGATGAATGTGATACCAAAGCCCCCACTGGCGCAATGTCCTGCAAATCCGAAAGGCCATGTTGGAAGGCGACTCTCCGTAAGGCTCGGTAATCGGGTCGTGCCTGTATTCTCCGACTTCCTGGAAACAAATGACATCGATGTTTTGCCGGGCGACCGCATCAGCGATGATATGCACTTCGCGCTCGTGCTGATGCATCGTCTCGAAGGGGCAATGGCGCGGATGCTGCTGGTAGGTATGCAAATTCAGTGTGAGCAGAGATAATTCCATAGACTCTGTAAGATTAAACCGTCGACCTGCAAAAAGTATGAAAAACGATATTTTAGTCAGGCATTATGTCATGGTGATGACTCAAACCAAGATAGCCCAATAACATTTTGAAAGTTCCGCGCGGGGCGTCTGATACGCTCTGCCAACTCAAAAACGCATCGCCTCGCCTTTCCGGTTGATAATGAGCATGTCCTCATAACCGAATAACGCATTCAGATGATGCAGAAAAGGATGCTGCCCCTGCTCCCGCCATAAGCTGCTGAGTTGCGCTTGCACATCGCGATAGCGCTGCTCGTCATCCGGTTCGTCCTTCCCGGGCAGTTGTTCTGCGATTTCGCTGATCAGCCCCAACCACATCTCGCTGGCGCCCATGATGAAACTGGGCCAGGTTTTCTGCACCATGAGCGGCCAGACAGGATCGCTGGTATCTTGCACATTCGGTTTTGAATTATGCCGCGGATCGTCGTAATCGATCCGAACCAGCCGATGATCCGCTAATAATTGCTGCGCAACCGGGTTTGCCTTCAGAACCCTGAAAATACGGCCGGCGGTATCCGCAGTACTATAAAACACAAAACTGAAGCGATGCCCGGCCCCATCTCGTGCCGCCCGGCGATGAAAACGCCATAATTCGATGGCCGGGCGGTGCTCTTTCAACACCGGCGCGATGATCCGATGCGCCAGCAGCACGTCCCTATGCCACGCCGGATCCTGCTCCTCAGGCCAATCGATTTCATAACTTGCCCGCCACCAACCTTTGGCAGCTGCGTCCGTTTTTGGAATGACGTCCGGAACCGGTGACCCGGCGGGCTTCGAAACACTGCAGGCGCTCAACACCAGCATTGCTGTGAAAAATAAAAAAAATCGTTTTAAGGGATTAATGCCGATAAAGCCAGTCATGCGTTTTACCAAAAACCTTCTTCATGAGAGAGTCGAACACTGTAGGACAAGCGTCTGTAAAAAAATGTGCCATCCTATCCGGCTTGAGAAACGTCCAATACCGATTCAACCAGCTTGACCCAATAAGCCACACCCACCGGCAGGATGTCGTCGTTAAAATCATAATGTGGATTATGCAGTAAACAGCTGTTATCGGAAGCTCCGTTACCAATCCAGATATAGCAACCCGGTTTTTCCTGCAGCATGAACGCAAAATCTTCCGAACCCATGCAGGGTGTGGGATCGCGGTTGACGCCGCTGTCTCCGGCCACGGCAATTGCAGCTTTTAACGCCATGGCCGTTTCTGCCTCGGTGTTGAACGTGACGGGGTAACCCGGATTTTCAGGGTTAAAATCAATTTCCGCCGCAACCCCCAGTCCTTCGCTGATCCCTTTTACCAACAGGCAGATTTTCTCTATGATCGCCTGTTGCACGGCGCTTTTGAAACAGCGGAAGGTGCCGCGAATCAAGGCTTCCTCGGGTATCGCATTCCAGGTATGGCCGGCATGAATCTGGGTAATGCTGACGACGGCTGAATCGGCCGGATCGATATTGCGGCTGACGATGGTTTGCAAGGCATTGACGATCTGTGCGGCAGCGACGATGGTGTCATTGCCTAAATGCGGCATCGCGGCGTGAGTCGCACAGCCTTTGACCCGGATTTCGAAACAGTCGAACGACGCCATCATCGGGCCCGGTTTAACCGCAAAATGCCCTGCCGGAATATCCGGAAAATTGTGCATGCCAAAAACACGATCGGCGGGAAATCGTTCAAACAAACCGTCAGTTATCATGCGCCGGGCGCCGGCACGGCCTTCTTCAGTAGGCTGAAAAATAAAATAAACGGTACCGTCAAAATTGCGGTGTTTTGCCAGATAGCTGGCCGCGCCAAGCAACATCACCGAATGCCCGTCATGGCCGCAAGCATGCATTTTGCCGGGATGTCGGGATTTATAGGCAAAGGTGTTCCGCTCCTCTATTAACAGCGCATCCATATCGGCGCGCAAGGCAATCTTTTTGCTGCTGTTTCCGGCCGTCAGCGTCGCAACAACGCCGGTTTTACCCAATCCCTGATGAACATCCAGACCAAATCCCGCCAGCTTATCGGCGATAAATTTTGCTGTTTCGGTTTCCTCAAAAGCGGTTTCGGGAAACTGATGAAGTTGCTGACGCCATTGACGCAACTCCTGGTGCAGATGGGGTATTTCGTTTGGTATTGTCATGTTGAGCCGAGTACACAAAGGGATCAGTCATGCTACAACGAAAGCCGGATCGCGCAAAATAATTCTTGACGGCATAGAAGTTTCAGCCGAACTGAAATTAACGATGCTGCCGGGCATTGTCCTGGTCTGGTATGTCGGTCTATGCAGAAAAGACAGGTTGGGAAAGCCGTGTATTCAATAAAAATTTAAACCGGCCTTGACTGTTTCTGATTGGGTTATAATTCCTATAAAGATTGCTGACCGCTGTTTCCATCGACTGGATAAAATTCAAATCAACATGCTTAAAATCGTTCATATCAGCTTCGCCTTCATGACCCTGATCAGTTTTGTCGGCCGGATTATCCTGTCCGAAACCTGTCCCAAACTACTTGAACGAAAGGCGCTTCGCATTGCGCCTCATGTGATCGATACCTTATTGCTGGTAACAGGCATTACGCTGGTTTTTCAGGGAAACTGGTTATCAGGGCAGTACGACTGGATTATCGCCAAGTTTGCGGCATTATTTGGCTATATCGGCTTTGGCGTGGTTGCGATGCGGCATCGGGGAATGGTTAAATGGCTGGCCTTTGCCGGTGCGATCGCGTGCTTTATCTATATCGGAGGCGCCGCCGTCACCAAACAACCCTGGTTCTTATAGTCATAAGCCTCCTTCATTACAAATAGAATTCCCTTTTAGTGAGTTCCTGCTCCAGCCAAATCAGAACATCCCTGCCCTTCTGCATGACCTTTTCGTCAAATTCCAGGGATTGATGTCCGGTTAAACAGTTCCATCGGCTCAACTTGTCTTTTAATTGCCCCCGTTCACTGGCAGTAAAATGATAGCGCCGGATCAACTCGGCCAACATCGTGGGCTCGGGAGCCGTGATCAGATCAGCCAGACGGATTAACTCGGCTATCACAACGTCGATTGTTGTCATATGCGCAGCGATGAAGGCAGCAGCCTGGTCAGGTTTAAGAGCATCCGCCGGTGACGATCGATTATCGGAAATGATCTTGACGCATTGCACTAACTCGGCCGTAGAAAACCGTATGGCCGTTTCAAAAAAAGCAGAGGCTTCCATATCGCAAAGATAGGGATGGTCATAGCCCAGTTGCGGTCTCGACGCAGTCTGTATAGTGCCGGCGGGACAAAGCGTTTTATACACCTGCGGCGGATAAAAGTTTTTCCGATTGTCGATATCGATAATTTTATCGATGATAAATGCGCTGCCCAGGGCATGATCTCGATGTCCGGCGATTCCGATATTAAGCAGCACCGGATGCGGCACCGATGAAAACAATGCCTGAGTGTAAGCCACTCCGGCAGACATTGCACATTTGCCAAGCCCTGTTACCGTCAGGCAGATTTCGTTATTGCCATAAACACTAAAAGGCTGAACGGACGTATCTTTCTTTAATTTGAAATATTTGACCAGAGGTTTGGCTTCGCAGGGCAGCGCCGTATAAATAAAAACCTTGTAGCGGGATGAATTCATGATCCTGGGCAATGTAAATAGACAAGATGTCTGCCCGGAATTGTATCTCGGACGACTCGTTCTTCGCTACGCTATCGATTGTATTTTCCGAAAGGTCAGGTTAATTCGCGGCCCCTTTAATTTTGTTGTTTTCGGTATCGAATGTACCCAGTGATGTTGCAGAGTCCCCGCCATCACCAGCAAATCGCCGTGGCCAAGACTAATGTCCAGACTTTCCTTGCATTTTTTATGATGCAGTTTAAACAAACGCTCATCGCCCAGACTCAATGATGCGATCACAGGATTTTGCCCCAATTCCTTTTCATCATCGGCATGACACCCCATGGAGTCCCTGCCGTCACGGTATAAATTAGCCAACACGCTATTAAATGTCCATTGGCACTGGCCTTCAACCCGGTTTTTAATGGCCAGCAATTCATCGGTCCATGGCTGCGGCTGATGATCTGCGCCTGAATACCGGTAACAGGCGTCCGGGTCGCCATACCAGCACATCAGCCGCGGCACCTTGCACCATTTTCCGTAGATGAATACAGACTCTTCCTGCCATGCCAAAGTCGTTTTAAGGCTTAAAAACAGCCGATCGGCCTCAGGCTGACTATAAAACTGCCTGATCAAATACAGTTCGCCATCGAAGGGAGCAAAATTGCTTGGCTGACTGGATGGTAACACTCGATGATGCCTGATGATTACTCTTGGAGAGAGCCTATTGTACGGTAAGGAATCACCGTAGAATATAGAAATGATAACGCGATTGAATAAAACAAGAGGATCAGCCCCGCGAAACCGACATCGCATCAAGCCGTGAATAGCCGAAAATAACGTATTGAAACAGTGGAAATGGCTTATCCAGGGTAAAGGATAGGCTAATTGACGTGAATCGCTTGCTAAGGAATTTGATTTATCTGATTTGGTGAAACCGAATCAGATTCGATTGCAGCGAAGGCAACCGAATCTGAATTGGCGGCAATACTTAATGAGTCTTGTCGTAGATTGCTTTCATTTCTTTAAACGAAGCCAAGGCATCTCTTAATGATTGTTCTGCCGGTTGCAAGTTACCCGCTTTTAATTCCGAAATTGCGCTTTTTATATAATTGACTGCTTTTGCACGCTGGCGTTCGGTGACTTCAAAGCGGAACTCTTTTTGCTGTTGGCGGGCTTCGGTAGCTGCCTTGATGACTGCTTCTTTATCGCCGCCTTTTTCCATTAAGCTAACGGCTAATTCCAAGTTGGAAATTGTGTTTTCAGCAGCTGCTGTAACGGCATCTTGGCCTGCTGGTTTTGCATAAGCGCTAGTTGAACCTGCAGCCAAAGCGCACACCATTGCCAGAGAAACTGCGATATTTTTAATTGAATTCATTTTTTATTAAACCTTAAATATAATGTGGATATCATTCATATAACCATTAACATAAGATTTAAAGCAGAAATGCAAGAATTCAAATTAATTAACGACTATATAAGTACAATTATAGTAACACACGATAATGAGATTTTAAAATGAAATAATTATAATTTATAGATAAGTATATATGACATATTCTATTTACTAAGAATCATCCGCTTTTCTTTACACATACCTTCATCTGCCGTTCTGTCAGGCTTCAGCCCGCTTGGTCCGATGAGTTTTAAAAATTTGCACTAATCCCGACCGGATTAACTAAACCAATTCAGATTCCGGCTGTCCAATTCCGCATTAAGACAGAACCTTTCAAATTGGGCTGAAACTGATCGATCGTCAGGCAACCATTTAAATGTTGGTATCCTTCCCCATGCAGTATACACGGCCTGTTTTTTTAGATTACCAAGGACTTCTCAATATGAAATGTTCCCCTTTTGGAAGGCTTTGTATTGATGACTAGCGATATCGGTCTTTTTGGGTCCGGATGTCATTTATGGTTAACGCTATTCATTCTTTCTGAAAATTATCGGAATAGGAGAAAATCATGAGAAGAATTTATTTTTTAGTTCCTGATATTAAGACCACTCATAAAATTGTTGATGAACTCCGGGCAGTGGGTATGGAAGAACGCCAAATTCATATATTGGCCAAAAGAGACACGCCGCTTGAAGATATTCCGGAAGCGGGGATGTCCTTGAAAACGGATTTCATCCCGGCGCTTGAGCGGGGCGCCGCTTTAGGCGGTACCACAGGATTACTGGCTGGAATGGTTGCTCTGCGGTTTGCCGGATTTGCTATCGCCGGAGGCCCTATATTGGGCCTGATCATGGCGGGTGCGACCATTGGTTCGCTGATGGGGGGACTAGCGGGTATGAATTCAGGCAATTCAAGATTAAAACAGTTCGAACAGGCGATCGAACAAGGAGAATTATTAGTCTTGCTCGATACCCCAAAAGACCAAATAGAGCACATCAAAAAACTGATTTTAAAACATCATCCGAAAGCGACATTTGAGGGCATCGAACCCCTGCTGCCGCTAACCTATTAAGTTTAATATCCTCAAAAGGGTTACAACGCCCTTGTCTTCAACAGGAGCCAGCCGGTTTCGGCTCCTGTTATTTCTTTCAAGACAGTTTCAGGCATCTCTCTACACGCTTTAGTCCAATCGCATGTCTCGCCAGGGTGAGAAATCAACGCAAATCCTGAGCAAGCAGGCTGGCATTGCCGCCGATCGCCGCGGTATTGGTGGTTACGGTCTGTTCTACTGCAAAGCGGCGGAGATAATCGGGTCCTCCGGCTTTTGGCCCGGTGCCGGACAGGCCCATGCCGCCGAACGGTTGAACACCGACGACGGCGCCAATCATATTCCGGTTGACATAAATGTTGCCGGCTTTGATGCCCTGCCGCAGGGTTTTGATATTGGCGTCCAGACGGCTGTGTATGCCCAGTGTTAAGCCATAGCCGGTGGCATTGACCGACTTGATGACCTGATCAAGTTCGGATTCTCGAAAACGGATGAGATGCAAAATCGGGCCGAAAACTTCCTGAGTCAGCTGTGATAGCGACTTGATTTCTATCAGGGTTGGCGGAAAAAAACTGCCTTGGCACAAGTCTTGCGGCAACTGCATTTGATAAAGCACCCCGGCTTGTTTCTGCATGGCTTGCAGATGGGCATTCAATGGCGCCAGTGCCGCATGGTCGATAATCGGGCCGATATCGGTCTGATACAGGCCGGGATTACCGATCGTTAATTCCTGAATGGCGCCAATCAGCATGGCGATGGTTTTATCGGCAATTTCCCGTTGTACAAACAACGCCCGCAATGCGGAGCAGCGCTGGCCGGCGCTGTTAAACGCCGAGAGGATGGCATCCTGCACCAGTTGCTCGAGCAATGCCGAACTATCGGCAATCATGACATTTTGACCGCCCGTTTCTGCAATCAGAGACACAATATCCTGATGGTGTTCGGCTAATTGGCGGTTGATCAACTGTGCGGTCGTCGTCGAACCGGTAAAGGCAATTCCGGCAACTCTGGAATCGGGCAGAATGCAGCGCTCGGTCATACTGCCGGAGGCCGGCATGAACTGCAATACCTGTTCGGGAATGCCGGCCTGATGTAATAACTGGATACAACGCAGGGCAGTCAGCACGGTTTGGCTGGCCGGTTTGGCGATTACCGTATTGCCGGCGGCGAGTGCCGCCGTTATCTGTCCGATGAAGATGGCTATCGGAAAATTCCAGGGACTGATACAAACAAAGATGCCGCGGCCATAATGATAGAGCCGGTTTTCTTCGCCGACCGGCCCGGGCAGTGTTATCGGGCCGCCGAACAAGGCCAGCGCAGATTGAGCATAATAGCGGCAATAATCTACGGCTTCCCTCACTTCCGCTAGGGCATCCTTTATCGTACGGCCGCCTTCACGGCTGCATAAGGAAACCAGTTCAAGGCGATGCAACTCCAAAAGATCGGCGGCCTTAAGTAAATAATCCGCGCGTCTCGCCGCAGGGCAATGCCTCCAATCAGTAAATGCCTTCGCGGCGCCGTTTAGTCCCCGTTCAATGTCGGCAGGATCAGCGGCAATGACGGAGCCGACAGTCAAGCCATTGTCGTAAGGATTAACGATGAGCTGTTCCTTGCCGGAACAGAAATAGCCATTGACCAGCGGCGCCGCCGTCCACTGTACATCGGCCAGGCTGTTCAACTTTTCCTGCAATTGCTGCAGTTGTTCCGGGTCAGCCAGATTCAAGCCTTGGGAGTTTAGCCGCTCACCGAATAAATCTCTTGGCAGGACGATTTGCGGTTGCCGGGGCAAGGAGTCGACGACTTCGACAGGATCTCGGACTAAGTCGTCAATGCTGACAGCCGGATTGTCGACCCGGTTGATAAAGGACGTGTTCGCGCCGTTTTCCAGCAACCGCCTGATCAGATAAGGCAGCAATTCCTGATGATGTCCGATCGGCGCATAGATGCGGCAAGGGAGTTTCCGGTTTTGAACTTCCGGAGTTTCCCGGTAAAGCCTTCCCCCCATACCGTGCAATCGCTGGAATTCATAACCCGGATGCCGGCTGCCGGCTAGCAGGACTGCAGCAACCGTATGAGCATTATGACTTGCAAACTGAGGATAAAAGGCGTCAGTCCGGGACAGGATGAATTGTGCGCAAGCCAGATAGGATAAATCGGTCATCGACTTATGGGTAAAAACGGGATAATTGTACAGGCCGCCTTCCTGTGCCCGCTTGATTTCACTATCCCAGTAAGCGCCTTTGACCAGACGCAAGGGAATCCTGCATTGCCGGGACTCAGCCAGTTCAGCCAGCCAGCGAACGGCCGGCAGCGCCCTTTTTTGATAGGCCTGCACGGCCAAACCCAATCCTGGCCAGTCGTTTAGATCGGGATGCGTAAAAACGGCAGCAAAAATATCCAGAGATATTTCCAGCCGTTCAGATTCTTCCGCATCGACCGTGATGGAGATATTGGCTGAGCGCGCTGCCTTTGCCAGGCTCAGCAGTTTCCCGCTTAATTCCTTGATCGCCCTGCCATGCTGTAAGGGTTCATAGCGGGGGCACAAAGCCGATAATTTAATCGAAATACCGGGATTGTCATACATATCGACAGAGAGCGCCGATTGGGCCAGCGTTTTGATCGCGTTTAGATACGACTGAAAATATCGATCGGCATCGGCAGCCGTTAATGCCGCTTCACCCAACATATCGAAAGAAAATCGATAAGCCGGGTACTGCTCGCTGCGATGAATCGCTTCCGGCATCGATTCTGCGAAAATGAATTGCAGCGCCAGCTGGCGCATGGCCTGCTTTAGGGCGCCGCGTATCAGGGGCGCGCCCATACGGGACAACAATTTTTCATAGACAGGAAACCAGGGTGCTTCCGGCTGCAGTTCCCCTTCAAATTCGCTGG
Source organism: uncultured Methylococcaceae bacterium (assembly GCA_964568805.1). Classification (GTDB taxonomy): domain Bacteria; phylum Pseudomonadota; class Gammaproteobacteria; order Methylococcales; family Methylomonadaceae; genus CAZMRW01. The sequence goes on from CAZMRW010000068.1 coordinate 9,432, forward strand.
TGAACAACAAGGCCCGGGTGGATAAATTGACCATCACAGAATCACTATGCAGTAAATGGCTTTGCCAGTCCGCACTGGTCAGCTTTTCCTGCAGAAACCGGTCTTGAGTCCGGCTGTCGGGTATACGCAGCAAGGCTTCGGCAATCCCCATCAAGACGATGCCTTCCTGTGAATTAAGCTGATATTCATTCAGGAAGGCTTCGATGACGGTTTGCCGATGTTTTTTCGATCTGACAGCATTCACCAGAGTTTTCGCCAAATCGCCGACACGCGCCGGATCATAAGGCCCCAGGCAGGCTAATAACTCGCCGGTGATGGCTCTCTCATCGGCCAGATAAGCCTGATTGATTGCGGCACGCAATTGGGCTAAAGATTGTTGAGTCATTTATCGCTGATATAACCGACAGGAATGAACCAATACTCTCATAACGGAGTGCTAATTTGAAGTCCGGTCCATATTAATTAAGAGTGGACATTCAAATAAAATTTATCAAAATACTTTCGACTGCCAAACAGTATGAATAGTTTTACATTAACCGACTGTAGAGATTTTCTCTGTTGTTAATGTCAGTTTGCCATATAACTTGAAACCCATCTGAGTTCTTGCGTACACTAATGCCTTTATATCACTTACCTGCCTGTATTTTCCGGGCGGAATACGTTTGCAATTGACAGAACTAGAATTATTTTTCGGCAGTGATGGCGCGCTAGCAAAGGTTATACCGGGATATCAGCCCAGGGAGGCCCAACTGGAGATGGCCAAGGCCATCGTCGAGGCTATTAAAGCGAACCGGAATTTAATAGCGGAAGCCGGAACCGGCACGGGAAAAACTTTCGCTTATTTGGTGCCGGCGATATTGTCGGGCAAAAAAGTCATCATTTCGACCGGCACCAAAAATCTTCAGGATCAACTCTTTAACAAGGATTTGCCGGTCATCCGTAAAGCGATGAAAGTGCCTTTTATCGCCGCCTTGTTAAAAGGCCGCAGCAATTATTTATGTACTTTCCGGCTGCAAAATTCCTTGACGTCCGCCTTCGGTTTCAGCAAGGAAGATGCCGATGCCCTGGCCAAAATTGCATCCTGGTCGAAACGCACCAAAACCGGCGATGTCTCTGAAATGTCGGAAGTGGCCGAGTCGGATCCGGTCTGGTACCAGGCCACGTCAACGGTAGACAACTGTCTCGGACAGGATTGTCCGGATTATGCCGACTGTTTTTTGGTCAAGGCGAGAAAAATGGCGCAGGAAGCTGAAATTCTGGTCGTCAATCATCATCTTTTATGCGCCGATTGGTCTATCCGCGACAGCGGTTTTGGCGAGTTATTGCCTGATGCCGACGTCGTTATTATCGACGAGGCGCATCAACTGGCCGATACCGCATCAAATTTTTTGGGCATCTCAGTGGGCGGCAAGCAGTTGACCGATTTGGCCAAGGATGCACTGCTCGAATATTTTAAAGATGCGACGGACATGCCCGCCCTGCGCACCGCCTGTGAAGACCTTGAACATGAAGTCAAGGATCTTCGCCTGGCGTTCGGTATCGAGCTGAAACGGGGAGAGTGGCAGGACATTGACAATAATCCGAAAATTGCCGCCGGCCTGAGCGCGGTTATGGAACAGTTGCAACGCCTGGAAGAACAATTGACACTGGCGTCGGTTAAATCGAAAGGATTGGAATTATGCAGCAAAAGAGCGGATGACCTGTTACAGCAATTGAAGATCATCTCCGAAGATCCGGGCGGCAAATGGATACGCTGGTATGAAACCCACAGAAAGTCCTTCACGTTCAGCCGGACGCCGCTCGACATTGCCGGCGAGTTTCAGAGCTTTATGCATCAGCATCAGGCGGTCTGGATTTTTACCTCGGCTACCTTGAGCGTCGCCCATAAATTCAACCATTTTGCCGATAATCTCGGCTTAACCAACGTAGCCAGTGCGAGCTGGGACAGCCCTTTTGACTATGCCGGACTGTCCTTGTTTTATCACCCTAAAGGCTTGCCCAGACCCGACGATCCCAATTTCATACCATTGATCATTGAATTTGTCTTGCCGGTTTTACAGGCCAGCAAGGGAAGGGCTTTTTTTCTGTTTACCAGCCACCGGGCACTTAAACAGGCGGCTGAACTGTTAACAGATAAAATCGATTTTCCGATATTGATTCAGGGCAGCCGGCCTAAAGCTCGTCTGCTGGAACAGTTCAAGAAACAAGGCAATGCCGTGTTACTGGGTACGTCCAGCTTTTGGGAAGGCGTCGACGTCCGGGGTGAAGCATTATCCTGCGTGATTATCGACAAGCTGCCTTTCTCCTCGCCCGGCGATCCGGTTTTGAAAGCCCGACTGGATGCATTGAGCCGGCAGGGACGCAACCCGTTTTTCGAACATCAATTGCCGGCAGCCGTTATCGCGTTAAGACAGGGCATCGGACGATTGATTCGCGATGTGACCGATCGAGGCGTCCTGATGGTCTGCGATCCGAGATTGTTGAAAAAATCCTACGGGCAAGTGTTTCTGGATAGCGTTCCCGCGATGAAACGCACCCGTGACATCGAAGAGGTGCGAGCCTTTTTTCAGCAGGAGAATAATCACTGAAATGATCGAAAACAACATTATCCCGCGGTTGTTAGCGATAATTTGAATAAAGATCAGATCAAACTTATGTTCCTGGGCTTGATCAAGCGTCTTCGCATTCTTCCAGTAACCGCAGCTGTAGGCTAGATGTTTGCCCAGCATCGAACGGTATAAATTAATGCTGGTATCATAATGCCGCTTGATGATCTTTGATGCGAGATTCTTGCTTTGACGGTTTGAAAAATAGGCCCACAAGCCGTTTTTAATCGATTGCGGATCCAGCTTGACCCGCCTGACCAGCAGACCTGAACAAAATTTATTAAATAACTCACCGAGTTGATCAGACTCCCACCATTCATCCAGTGGCAACAGGGTTGTTTTGCAACCCTGTTCTTGCTAGCTTAGCCCCAACACATCCTGCATATCGTACAAGCCGTGGTCTTTATCAGCCAGCCAGATGGCCGCCCGGACTGCGCCGTTGGCAAAAGTCATCCGGCTGGAGGCTTTATGGGTAATTTCCAGACGCTCACCTTCATCAGCAAACATCACGGTATGCTCACCGACGATATCGCCGGCGCGAACCGTCGAAAAACCGATCGTATTCCTGTCTCTCTCACCGGTATTCCCTTCCCGGCCATAAATCGCGCAGTCTTTTAAATTCCGTCCTAACGTGGACGCAATCACTTCACCCATGCGCAATGCAGTACCGGATGGTGCATCAATTTTGTGCCGGTGATGGGCTTCAATGACTTCAATGTCGGTATAGCTACCCATGACCCTGGCGGCCATTTCCAGCAACTTAAGCGACAGATTGACGCCGACGCTCATATTGGGCGCCAAAACAATAGCTATCTCATTAGCCGCCTCGGCAATCCTGGCCTTTTGCATATCGCTATAGCCGGTAGTGCCGATGACCATCTTTTTGCCCGCCTGCCGGCATAGTTCGATTAACGCCATGGACGTCTCGGGACGGGTGAAATCGATCAAAAGATCAAATTGATCGGCCGCCGCCATCAGATCATCAATCACCTTTATGCCGACAGTGCCGATACCCGCCACTTCACCGGCATCCCTGCCTAAGGCATTACTGCCTGGACGGGACACGGCAACAGCCAGTTTTGCATGATCGGACGCTACTGTCGCTTTTATCAGACTGGCGCCCATACGACCGGAAGCGCCCGCAATAGCTATACGTACCATGCTTAACCCGTTAATTTATCAAAAAAGTTTTTCACGCCATCCATCCACGAGTGTTCCTGCGGACTGTGATGCTTGCCGCCGCCCAGTAAGGATTCGTTAAGCTCTTCGATCAGGGCTTTCTGTTCCTTGGTCAGATGAACCGGCGTTTCGACCTGGACTCTGCATAACAAATCGCCGACCGAACCGCCTCTGACCGGCTTGACGCCCTTGCCGCGCAACCTGAATAATTTTCCGGTCTGGGTCTCAGCAGGGATTTTCAGGTTAACCTTGCCGTCCAGCGTAGGCACCTGGAGATCGCCGCCCAAGCAGGCGGTGGGAAAACTGATCGGAACTTCGCAATAAAGATTGGCGCCATCGCGGGTGAAAATCGGATGCTCCTTCACCTGAATCTGCACATACAAATCTCCGGCTGGACCGCCGTTTTCCCCCGCCTCGCCTTCTCCCGCCAGGCGAATTCGATCGCCGGTATCGACGCCGGCCGGGATTTTTGCGGAGAGGGTCTTGGTTTCCTGAACGCGACCCTGTCCGTAGCATTTGCCGCAAGGATCCTTGATCTGTTTGCCACTGCCGCGACAGGTCGGGCAGGTTTGTTGAATCGAAAAGAAACCTTGCTGCATCCTGACCTGGCCGTGGCCATGGCAGGTTGAACAGATGACTGGGCTGGAGCCTTTTTTAGCGCCGCTGCCGGAGCACTCGCTGCATACAACCAGGACAGGAACGCGGATTTTAGCCTCGGTTCCGGAAACCGCTTCTTCCAGTGACAATTCCAGGTTGTAACGTAAATCCGATCCACGCTGAACGTTGCTACGCTGTCTGCCGCCGCCGAAAATATCGCCGAAAACATCACCGAATATATCGCTGAAACCCTCGGCGCCAAAACCGCCATGACGTCCGCCGCCCATTGACGAATCGACGCCGGCATGGCCAAACTGGTCGTATGCCGCGCGTTTTTTGGGGTCTGATAAAATTTCGTAAGCTTCTTTAATCTGCTTGAATTTGATTTCAGCTTCTTCCGGATTGTCCTTGTTACGATCCGGATGATACTTCATCGCCTTGCTGCGATAGCTTTTTTTAATTTCTGCATCACTGGCGTTTCTATCAACACCAAGAAGCTTGTAAAAATCTTCTTTTGCCATGTTTCAATCCGCTCCCGGGAAAAGCCCCGGGAGATTCCGCATGATGCGGCGTTATTAACAACCGCGCCCCGAAAGGCGCGGAATCATCCTGGTGACATTATTTCTTTTCGTCGTCTTTAACTTCTTCAAACTCGGCATCGACAACGCCGTCGTCGGCAGGGCCTTGGCTGGAAGAGGCGGCACTGGCGCCGGCATCACCACCTTCTGAAGCCGATTTTTGTGCATAGACGCGCTCGGCCAGCTTGCCTGACAACTCAGTCAACTCATTGGTTTTGCTGTCAATCTCGTCTTTATTGTCGCCTTTACACGCATGCTTCAGCACTTCGATAGCTTTTTCGATAGACGCTTTCTCATCGGCGCCAACCTGATCGCCCAGTTCTTTCAACGATTTCTCGGTGGCATGAATCATGCCGTCCGCATGATTACGGGCACCCACCAGTTCCTTCAATTTACGGTCTTCTTCCGCATGCGCCTCCGCATCCTTGATCATGCGCTCGACTTCAGTATCGGACAAACCGCTGGATGCCTTGATGACAATCGATTGTTTTTTACCGGTGGCCTTGTCTTTGGCCGATACGTTCAAAATACCGTTGGCGTCAATATCGAAGGATACCTCAATTTGAGGTATGCCGCGCGGAGCCGGCGGAATGTCGGACAAATCGAAACGTCCCAGCGATTTATTGGCCGACGCAACCTCACGCTCGCCCTGCAACACATGCACGGTGACCGCCGTCTGGTTATCATCCGCCGTCGAGAAAACCTGCGACGCATTGGTCGGAATCGTGGTATTTTTCTCGATCAGCTTGGTCATGACGCCGCCCAGGGTTTCAATGCCCAACGACAATGGAATAACATCCAGAAGCAATACGTCCTTGACTTCGCCGCCCAAAACGCCCGCCTGAATCGCCGCGCCCAAAGCAACCGCTTCATCAGGATTCACATCTTTACGAGGTTCCTTGCCGAAAATGGTTTTTACCATTTCCTGCACTTTCGGCATACGGGTCTGTCCACCCACCAAAATGACATCATCGATATCCGATGCGGTCAGTCCGGCGTCTTTAAGCGCCACTTGGCAAGGGCCTTTGGTACGGTTGATCAGTTCTTCAACCAAGGATTCCAATTTGGCTCGGGTCAATTTAACATTTAAATGCTTCGGACCCGACGCATCGGCAGTAATATAAGGCAAGTTAACATCCGTTTGCTGACTTGAGGACAGTTCAATCTTCGCCTTCTCCGCGGCTTCCTTTAAGCGTTGTAATGCCAATGGATCGTTATGAACATCGACGCCGCTTTCCTTTTTAAACTCGCTGGCAAGATATTCGATAATGCGCGCATCAAAGTCTTCACCCCCCAAAAAGGTATCGCCATTGGTCGATAATACTTCAAACTGGTGTTCGCCTTCGATTTCGGCGATTTCGATGATAGATATGTCAAAGGTACCGCCGCCCAGGTCATACACGGCTATTTTGGTGTCGCCTTTAGGCTTGTCCATCCCGAAAGCCAGCGCCGATGCGGTCGGTTCGTTGATAATACGCTTGACTTCCAGACCGGCAATCCGGCCGGCGTCTTTGGTCGCCTGACGCTGGGAGTCGTTAAAATAGGCAGGCACCGTGATAACCGCCTCTTTGACTTCTTCGCCAAGATAGGCTTCCGCGTCTTTTTTCAGCTTCATCAGTACGCGAGCCGAAATTTCCGGCGCCGCCATTTTTTTGCCGTGTACTTCAACCCACGCGTCGCCGTTTTCTGCTTCTACGATTTTGTAAGGCACCATTTTGATGTCTTTTTGCACGACATCATCTTTAAAACGGCGACCGATCAAACGTTTAATTGCAAACAGGGTATTTTTTGGATTGGTCACCGCCTGACGCTTTGCCGACTGGCCCACCAGAACTTCGTCATCATTGGTGAAAGCAATAATCGAAGGTGTCGTCCGGGCGCCTTCGCTGTTTTCGATTACTTTGGCCACTCCGTTTTCCAGCACAGCGACGCAAGAGTTTGTTGTTCCTAAATCAATCCCAATTATTTTAGCCATTGAATGCTCCAGACTTGAAAATGTTTAATAAAGTTAGTTTTGTTCTATATGGGGGCTTTTACATCGAGTTCAAGCCTGTTCATCAATGGCCGGCGTATCGGCGACCGGGGGAGTTTCTCCTGCTTTTGCCACCAGCACCATGGCCGGACGTAACAAACGGCCGTTCAGCATATATCCTTTTTGAAATACATTCACCACCGTATTGGGTTGAGCGCCTTCTACCGCATGCATCGCCATCGCCTGATGCTGCTCGGGGTTAAAAGGCTGACCCATAGGGTTAATCGCGGCAATATTGAATTTTGCAAAGACTGATTCGAACTGTTTTATGGTCAATTCACTGCCCTCGCGAAATTTTTCCACTTCCTGGCTATCGCCGTTTGCCGCTTGCAAACCCAGTTCCAGGCTGTCCAGTACCGGCAATAATTCTTTGGCAAAGCTTTCCAACGCATATTTATGGGCGTGTTCAAGGTCCCGTTGGGTCCTTTTTTTCATATTTTCCATTTCCGCCTGAGCTCTGACCGCCTTGTCCCAATTTTCCTGCGCTTTCTTTTCGGCCTGAGCCAATTGCTCCTGCAACGCTTCAACCGTGGGTTCCTGCTCGGCTATTTCTGTTTCGGGGAATTCTTCATTGTTTACTTGATTTTCGGCTTCAACCTGGGATTCAGGCGTTTCCTGTTCAGTACTCATGTCACTGGGTTCCTTAGCTATAGTTGCTGATGCGGCGCATGGGCGCACAAAAAAATATATCGTTTAAGATGGGGATGCGGATTTTGGATTCAAGGCAGCGCCTAACAATTTTGCGGTCACGTCGACATAAGGAATGATTTTTTCGTAAGCCATCCGGGTCGGCCCGATAACGCCGAGCACACCCACCACTTCATCACTGACCGAGTAGGATGACGTTATCAGACTGCAATGATCGAATGCCTGATAACCGGATTCTTCGCCAATAAAGATCTGCACGCCCTCGGCTTTCATGCATTGATCCAGCAGATGGATCACACCCTGCTTCTGGCTGAATGCTTCGAACAATTTTCTGAGCTGATCCCGGTCGGACAACTCCGAAAAGTCCATCAACTTCGTTTCACCGGTTAAAACATAAGTTTCTTTTTTCTCTTCCGGTTCGAAAGCCAACTGGGCCATTTTTATCGCATCCAGCATCACCTGATTCATCCGCACCCGGTCATCCTGCAGCTCTTTTAGCACGGCCTCGCGAACCGCAGCCAGACTCCGGCCACAGTAAACTGAATTTAAATAATTGGCGGCCTGTTGCAATTCCGCAGGCGCGAACACTTTGGAGGTATTAATGATTTTGTTGTGAACTTCTTTCTCATTGGTAACAAAAATAACCAGAACCCGTGTATTCGACAACGGTAAAAACTCGATATGGCGCAAATAAAGCAATTCTCTCCTCGGCATGGTCACCACCCCAGCCATCTGGGTCAGATCTGAAAGCAAGCGCGATGCCGTTCCGATCACATCGCTGCGGTCATCCCGGGCGGATAACTCTTCAGATAAGCGTGCGAATTCCGAGGACTCCAGCGGTTTGACCGTCAACAGCGTATCGACAAACAAACGATACCCGCTAACCGTCGGCACCCGCCCGGCCGAGGTATGCGGCGAATGAACCAGACCCAGTTCCTCCAGATCGGCCATGACATTACGAATGGTTGCCGGGCTAAGCTTTAAATCGGAGTCCTTCGATAATGAGCGCGAACCAACTGGCTGACCGTCATGAATATAACGCTCTATCAGCGTTTTCAATAACTGCAGCGACCGCTCATTTAAAATATGTCTCACCCGGCTTTACCTCTAAAAAATAAATTAGCACTCTGGCAATGCGAGTGCTAACCGGAAAAAATAGCAGTTTGACGATTGATTGTCAATAACATCGAGTCCGCGTTTTTTTTGATTTGGAACCCGGAGCGCAGAATTGTCCGGCCCCATCTGAGAAGCGGATGCCTGTATATCAGAAATACTCATTATCCAGTTGATATTTTTTGTATAATCGACGCTTTTCCCGGTTGAATTCCTGCAATGCAAACTCCTTTTAAAACTATAGGCATCCTGGGCAAACCGAGCGACCCTAGCATTGCTGAGACCTTATCCGTTTTGTATGCTGATTTAAAACAGCAACACTATCAGGTCATTGTCGATGAAGACAGCGCCGGCTTCATCGCGGCTGAGCAGCCTGTTCTGTCGTCGCCAATAGATAAACTGGGCCAGCGTTGCGATCTCGCTATCGCAGTAGGCGGCGACGGCACTTTTCTGGCGGCTGCAAGAGCCGTGGCCCCTTATGATATTCCGTTGATCGGGATCAATCTGGGCCGTCTGGGTTTTCTGGTAGACATCTCGCCTGATGAGCTGTCGGCTAAACTGCACCCCATCCTGCAGGGACATTACATCGAGGAAAAACGCTATTTACTGCACACTAAAATCATCCGTAACAGACAAATCATACACGAAGAGACAGCGGTCAACGAAGTAGCCATCCACCGCTGGGTTACACCCAGCATGATTGAAATCGTCACCCGGATCGATAATGTTTTTCTCAATTCGCAGCGGTCCGACGGTCTGATCATTTCAACGCCGACCGGTTCGACCGCCTATGCCTTATCCGCCGGCGGTCCGATTCTGTATCCGTCATTAAACGCGCTGGTGCTGGTACCGTTAAATCCGCATACCTTTTCGAACCGACCGATCGTGATTCACGATAGCGCAGAAATTGAAATCAGTTTCTGTCAGACCAAGCAAATCAATGCATTGGTGACCTGCGATCACATTGAAATACCGGAAGTGTTGATCAGTGATAAAATCTTGATCAAAAAAGAACCGAAACCGATTAGAATTTTGCATCCGGAAGGGTACGATTTCTTCCAAATCCTCAGGAAAAAGCTAAACTGGAGCAGCGGCTAGTCTTATGCTATTAAATCTGAATATTATTGACCTTGCCGTCGTTAAATCGCTCGACCTTGACCTGGAAAAAGGTATGTCGGTGCTCACCGGCGAAACTGGAGCCGGTAAATCAATACTATTGACTGCGCTGGGGCTTGCTCTTGGCGACCGTGCCGATTCCGGCTATGTCCGGCCGGGTTGCAAACGCGCTGAAATCAATCTGGAATTTGACCTGTCCGATGCGCCGCAGGCGCTTGAATGGCTGACTGAAAATGAACTGGACGACGGCCGGAACTGCCTGATTCGGCGCACAGTCAGTGAGGACGGGAGATCCAAGGCTTATATCAATAATCGTCCCGTCACTTTGCAATCGTTGCAGGAACTGAGCGAAAAACTGGTCGAAATTCATGGCCAGCATGCGCATTTGACCTTACTCAACAGCGATGAGCAACGCCGATTGCTTGATTCATTCGCAAAAAACCAGCCCTTGCTGGACAGCGTCAACGCCTGCTACCGTCAATGGCATCAGGCCCATAAGGAACTCGCCGCCCTGAAAAAAGCCAGCATCGATCAAACCGAACGCGAAGAATTGCTGCGTTATCAGATCGAGGAGTTAAGCCAGCTCGACCTGGCCAATTTCAATTACACGGCATTATCGGAAGAGCACAGGAAATTGGCCAATCTTGGGCAGATTTTAAGCATCGGGCAACGGCAAGTCGATATGCTTTATGAAAACGATCAGTTATCGGTCATACAAATGCTCAGTCACAGCGTGGGCGAATTGACCCATCTTGCCCGCTTTGCTACAGAATTAAACGAAATCTGCTCCCTGCTTTCCGAAGCCCAGATTCAGATCGAAGAAGCCGCCTTGCAATTGCGCCGTTTTCTTGAATCACAGGAAGCCGATCCCGCCTATCTGGAAACGCTGGAAAACCAGATTGGCATGATTCAGAACCTTAGCCGCAAACATCACGTCATCCCGGACGAATTGCCCGAACTGGCGACTAGACTCGAGCATGAACTCGACGGACTCACCCATAGTAGCGAGCGTATCGAAGCACTTGAAGCAAGCACCTCGCAGTTCCTCGCAAAATATAGGGAACATGTCTCGCAACTGTCCAAACAACGAAGATCTGGCGCGGAAAAACTGCAACAACAGATTTCCGCGATAATTAAAGAACTGGGCATGCCGCAGGGCGAGTTTCAGGTCGAAATCACTGAGCTGGATAACGGCGAACCGAAACTGAACGGACTGGACAAAATTGAATTCCTGGTCAGCGCCAACCCGGGCCTGCCCGCCAAGCCACTGGCAAAAGTCGCATCGGGCGGCGAGCTGTCGCGCATCAGCCTGGCCATTCAGGTAACGACATCGAGCGATAAAACCACGCCGACGATGATTTTCGATGAAGTGGATTCCGGTATCGGCGGCGGCATTGCCGAAATTGTCGGCCAGAAACTGCGCAGCTTAAGCCATAATCGGCAAGTCATGTGCGTCACCCATTTGCCGCAGGTCGCAGCCCAGGCTCACCACCATCTCTACGTTGAAAAAAATCACAAAACCGATATTACGTCTTCCAATGTCCGCTTGCTGGATGCTGAAGAACGTATCAAGGAAATTGCACGCATGCTCGGCGGCGTCAATATCACCGCCAACACCCTGGCGCATGCTGAAGAAATGCTGATGCACTCCGCTATCGACAATTGAACGGGAAGAAAACAACAAATAAGTATTCGCTCAACAACTGGGGATCAGGCGATTTTACTTAAGCCCGCCCCAACAGATCACTACTAACTCCTAACATTAGCCGACATTTCGTGCAAGACCAACTGGCAAAGAACCATGATAACGCGCCGGAATCGGTACGAGTATAATATTGAAACGATGTAGGGAAAAGCAATAGTGCCTTTCCCTACCGGCAGGATACTGTAATAATTGCATCCGCTGGGATGATGTAACTCCCCGCTTCACAATATAAAACCCAGCCAGGAAGTCCTAAAACATCCTGGCTGGGTTTATGAATTTATTACGCCGGGGTTACATTTTCAGCTTGCGGACCTTTTTGACCCTGGGTTACCTGCATGGTAACTCTTTGGCCTTCGCGCAAGGTTTTGCGACCGGTACCGTTAATTGCACTATGGTGTACAAACACATCTTTGCCACCTTCCTGTTCAATAAATCCGAAACCTTTTTCATCATTGAACCACTTTACAGTACCTACAACTTGTTCTGACATATCACACTCTTACTAAAAAAAACGCCAATAAAGGGTTGGCTTTACAAATCCCAGCTTTAAAACAAAACTGGCTCAAACTTTTTACTGCAAGCAATAGTAGCACTAAAAATACAACGAGAGCAAAACATTTTAACTAAAGCTATGTGTTAGCCGTTGCCTAAAAGGTCTCCATATCGCTTTAGTCATTGTATATTTAATGCAAGCTATACAATAGGCTTTGATTAAAACCCTAATAACTATAAGTAAATGGCAGCCCAACCTGACCTAATCACGTCAGTTAAATCCATTAACATTCAGCCGGTTTTTACTATTTTCTATGCGCCGGCCTCTTGAATCGGATAAACCGATCGAGATATTCATGCAGGAATAGCGCCGTCAATATTAACAAACTTCCCGTCAGTACGCTGTAGGTCAGCGGCTCATGGTTGATGGTTTTACCCAGAATCAGCGCAAAAACCGGTGAAATCAGGGTAATTAATGCCACTTTTGTGGCTGCCAGATGAGTCAATAAGTAATAATACAGCGCGAAGCCTATAGTCGTCGCGATCATGCCCAGATAAATGATCGAGGCTATACTGGCCGTTGATAACCCGACAGGCCAACGGCCGTCTGCTATTCCCCAGGTCAATAAAAAAGCCGGCAAGGCAATCATCAAGCCTCCGGCGACCTGATTCAACGCAGGCAATCTTGCGTCGATGTATTTAATCCAAACCGCACTAAACGATTGCAAAAATGCCGCAATGATCACGGCCGCTATACCCAGCACGGCGTCTCGTCCAAATTGCAGCGCCGATCCGAACATGATGGCCAAACCGCCGATTCCCATGGCATAAGAAAATAATTTGCCTAATGAAAGATTATGATCACCTAAACCGAAAACCGCAATCAATGCGGTCATCAGGGGAGTCAGTCCGAATATTACTGAAATCCAGCCGGAAGGGATAAATTGCGCCCCCCAATAAACCGCCGTCATCGCGCCATAGATTTGCAAGGCTACCGCCAGATAAGTCTGCCGCGCTTTGCCATGCCAGGCCAAACGCTGTCGCGTCGCAGCCAATACAACTATCACGCATAATGCGCCGATCAACATTCGGGCAGTGACGCCAAACAGAAAACCAGGGCCTTCTCCACTCCATTTAATCGCCAATGGCGTCGTAGACCAAAGCAGGATCACGGTTAAATAAGCCAAGTAAATCCGCATCGTGCTAAAACATTGCAGACGGTTTAATACCCAGCCATTTTTGTTCACAGCTTTTGACTTCGAAGTCGACCCTGTCTGCATCCCAGTTTAATTCTTTTGCGGTTAACCAGGCTAATCGCTGTAATTCCGACGGCGTCATTCTGGACAAAATCAATAACGGCATTCTACGCCGCAGTAAATCCTCGATATGCACAACCATTTCGTTGCGCGCACAATAAATCAGATCGGCTACGATAAAAGGGCATGCGGGCATGATTCGACCGGCCAGATAGGGATGCTGCTTACACAAATGGAAAACCTCCCCTACCCTGTTGCCATGACGGCACAGCAGCCATTTGGCGCTGTCGTTATCGATCCCGAGTTTGTGCGCCTTAGCCAGTTGCTGCCCGGCCCATTGCCGATAGTCTCCTTCAGGCCGCCAGGGAAAGAATTTGCCGAAAGTATCGCCGGTCCGCGTTAAACCCAGATTGCGGCAAACCCTATCGACGATGCGCTCGGCATCGGCCCTTGCCGAAGTCAGCTTTCCGCCGATTGACGTCAGCAATCCGTTCGGCGAGCATCTTAACTCCCAATCGCGGCTAATTCGGGAAGGGGACTGTGTATCGCTCTGTTTTAACACGCGCAAACCAGCATAGCTGCCGATGACATCCCGTTTATCCCAGTTAACGCCCTTAACGTAACGATTCACTTCAGTCAATAGATAATCCATCTCTTCAGCCTCGACCGTGACCCGATCGATATCGCCGTTATAATTATTGTCCGTCGTGCCAACCAGGGTTAAACCGTACCAGGGAATCATAAAAAAAACCCGCCCATCCGATTTGGCGGTCAACAATAAGGCTTCGGTATCGACCGTTTTAGGCAGGATCAAATGTACGCCTTTCGATAACCGGTAGCCCGAACTGTCCTGCTGAATTGTACTCGCCCACTGGCCGCAGGTATTGACAATTTGGGAGGCGTAAACGGTTCCGGATTCGCCGGTAACCCGGTCCTGTATGGAAGCCCCGTTCAACTTTCCATTGTTTTCCGAGAAGCCGGTCACTTTGCAATAATTCATGCAAACGGCTCCGCTCATGTGAGCACCTGCTATCAGTTCGATCACCAGGCGAGCATCGTCGGTCTGGGCGTCGAAATAGGTATATCCCGCCTGCAGTCCCGCACAATCGAGAAATGGAAAACGCTCAGCAAAATCGGCCGAAGTGTAACGATGAAATCTCCGTGAGTCCGGAATGCTTCCGGCAAGCAGGTCATACAGGGTCAAGCCGATGGTTAATCTGAATGATCCAATTCGGCTGTCCCGGTAAACCGGAATACCGAAATGCAACGGAAGGATTCTATGCGGAGCCGCTTCAAGCAACATTTGACGTTCCGCCAGCGTTTTACGCACCAGTTTGAAATCAAAGGACTCCAGATAACGCAAGCCGCCGTGTATCAATTTGCTGGATGCCGACGAGGTCGCGCATGCCCAGTCACCCTGATCGACAATCGCAACATTCAATCCTCTCAGGGCCGCATCGTAAGCGGTCCAGGCGCCATAAATGCCACCCCCGCAGACCAGGAGGTCAAAATGCCGGCCGTTAATCATGGAAAAGTTTCTTTGCATGAGTCAGGGACTATGAAAAATGAGTTTTCTGCGGTTGATCGTTAATCAGCATATCGCCCCCGATTTCTGTAACGGCATGGGCGCTGACGATATCGCCGGCTTTCTCACACGCCGCGGTTCGCTGCGAAAAAAGTGGCACATATTGAGCTCGTTAATAGCCATATCCCCTGATCTCACCCGTTCCAGTCCTCGCATCCTGATTCACCATGATTCCTACCGATCTATTATGACATATCGATTTAATTCGGTACTATGGATTATCCTCCGATTTATCTTGCTTGAACTTAATTATAATAATCCGTTTAAAATAGGGATTTCCAGGCATTCTCGCATTTTAGAATTTCCATTTAAACTCACGTCATTCACCTGTCATCGCAAAGGAACACCCTCTTGATCGATAACCCCGATTTTATATGCAACTTTATCGACGGCGCCTATTTGGAAATCAAGGGGGACAGCCGGAAACAGTTTCTTGTAGAGATCACCAGCCTGGACGATCCTGAACTCACGCTGCAATGTGAAATTTCCAGCAATCAATGGGTAAGAACGCCTCATCGGTATTTTGTCCGCTGGCGCATCAGCGTATTCGACAAACACGATAAACAACTGCTGTTCATGCATGATTATGATAATAACGGCAAACGGGTATATATCACACTGGAATCCAGTGCGCTGGGAGATACTCTGGCATGGTTTCCGGCAGTGGAGAGCTTTCGAGAGCGTCATGGTTGCCAGGTTATTTGCTCAACATTTTTTAACGGCCTGTTCAAAGATCAGTATCCCGATATAGCATTTGTTGAACCCGGCGAGACTGTTCACGATATTTATGCTCAGTACCGCTTAGGCTGGTTTTACAAAGAGGATGGTGATTGCGACTACGGCAAAAATGTCCAGGACTTCAGAGAGCAACCGGTAAGCCAATCGGCTTATGATATTCTTGGTCTCGAGTACGCCGAAATCAGGCCTCGCATCAAATCGGTCGACTTGCCTCGTCCGCTGAACAAACCCTATGTCTGCATCGGTTTTCATGCCACCGCTCAGGCGAAATACTGGAATAACCCCAAAGGCTGGGATGAAGTCGTACGTTTTCTGCGCTACAAAGGCTATCGTGTGATCCTGCTGTCCCGTGAAGGCAAAGAACACATGGGCAATAAGGTGCCCAAAGGGATCGCCTGCCTGCCGAATGGCTCACTGGATGTCGTAATTAATTATCTTCGCCATGCCAAAATGTTTATCGGTATAGGCAGCGGCTTAAGCTGGCTATCCTGGGCAGCCGGCTGTCAAACCTGTTTGATTAGCGGATTTTCCTATCCTTATTCGGAAATGCAGGATTGCATCAGAATATTTCC
The DNA here is from genome assembly GCA_964568805.1 of uncultured Methylococcaceae bacterium. Taxonomy (GTDB): domain Bacteria; phylum Pseudomonadota; class Gammaproteobacteria; order Methylococcales; family Methylomonadaceae; genus CAZMRW01. Next base: position 25,649 of record CAZMRW010000068.1, read on the forward strand.
CGGCGAAAATGTCTGCAGCGGTTGTTTTAACCGGCACCGCATGGATCAGGGTGACTGGAGCTGGTGTCCCGAACACAAGAACAGCCCGAGTATGTTTGAATGCACTCGCTTGATTACCGGCCGGCAAGTCATCGAGGCTATCTCGCCCTATTTGTAACAGGCCAATAAGCTCAAACCGGTCATTGGTAATAGTGATCAGCAACCGGCCCTCTTCAGCTCAAAAAGAAACGCCGGTCAAATCGGCGTTTCCATGGAACTCAGAGTCGGCTGCTGAATGCAAAACCCCGATTACGAAAAGATTTTTGCGATTACGGTATTGGGCGTTGTCAGCCCTTGATCATCGTCTTCATCAAACTCGATTACGATTTCTCCGCCATCATAAGAAGGTATTTGCGAAGGCGCGCAAAATCCCCTTTTCTCCTGATAAACACCCCCTCGAACCCGGACGTTGAGCGTGTAATTATAAAATTTCCGGGTTTTGCCGACACCCTCCAATTCACAAACCTGTCCAC
>CAZMRW010000069.1:0-25901 GCA_964568805.1 uncultured Methylococcaceae bacterium
CGTGCCAGCTTTTCTTTTTAATTCATTCGGTTATAGCTTAAGTAAGTGCCATTCGGGTCTAACATTATAAATGTCTGGATCGGCTGACGGGGTATCATCGTCAAAAAGCTGAGCGCAGAACCCACCCCAGTTATGGCATCATCGTTATTGAGCACTAGGAGCTATGAGCTTAGATCTCTCGGTAGTACGATGAGTGCAAGTCTGGAATAATCCTGGATTCCCACGCCTAAGCGTGGGAACAGGAAAGAGGAAGCTTTTCGTCACATCTGGAAAGCTCGGAAAGTGTTAAGGGTCAAAATGTCCGTTCCAGGCATGCTTGAATCCCACCTGCCAAATTTCCTTCTCCACAGTCACCCGGTGTACAACTTAGGTTTTGCCAGTTAGTCTTATCTCCTCCAGTCAACGCCGTTAACCATTCAAGAAAGGTGATTTCACTGCCTGTGGAAGTTGTTAAGAAAGAATTATAAAAATCATCGTCATGGCGCAATATCGTATGATTACAGCCCGGGCCGATATAGGATCGGTAATTTTTAAGTAAAGACGCCCTCAAGTCTCCGGTGATCGAATTCATCTCGAAATTCCATCTTCCAATGAATGCCCCGTCGGACAGTCCCAAACCCCAAAGCAGCGGAGTGTCGGGATTAAGCATGATATCCCAAAAAAATATCTGAACCGCATCGTATGCCGTTGTGTACTGGGCGAATTTGTCTTTGGGATATTCGCCGCTGAGCCGGTCATAGGCTTCCGGCAGAAAATTTTCCGGCTGCGCAATGACCGCACTGGGTAATGACGTAAATATTGGGTGAAGAGTATCATGGATATTCCAGTTCGAAGGTTCTCCGAAAACCGCATTCACAAATTCATGCGCATCTTTAATAACGCCCATACCCCCGTCGCTGACCCCGAACATCTTGGCGTCAGAATAATATCCTTTCAATGTTGGATAATTAAGTGTTGCTCCGTACGATCCTGCACTGGAACCGGCGACCAACAGCTTGCCAGGCGCAATTTCAGGATGGATGTCCTTCAACCAGTTTATGGCATAAATAGCATTATCGAAACCGCGGTGATGAATGGTAACCTGAGGGTCGGGTAGTAAGGGGGTTGGGTACGGATTATCATAAATGGTATCCGTGGAGCCGACATGGACGTCGCCCGTGCAATAGGAGATAAAAAGCATGCTCCAGTCTGCATAGGGATTGTTGGGATTATTGACATCGAGAATACCGCCCATGTCTGCCGGATTATTGGCAATATCGGCAGAAGGAACATAGGTGGGCTTGGGCTGTTGAGGAGGGGGAGGTAGCTGCAGCGAAGCTACACAAGTAAGGCTGTCATAACATGCTCCGCCGCCATTGTAATAAACGAGCAATTTATCTCGCTTCCCGGGTTTGAAATGAAACGAATAGGGCTCACCTAATGCGCAACTCGGATAGATCAGCCTTTCCTCATCGCCGACTGTTACAGTGTATCCATCCGGTTCTATATCTACGGGAATTCTCTCCCAATCACCGTCCGCTTGCGACGTGCCGGATAAACAGATGGATGTCAAAAAGAAGATACCCCAAAAAAAAGTCGATTTCATTTTTTTCTCCCGTTACTGATAGCAAATTATGGGGGCAGGTCTTGTTAGATCAGATATTGAGAAACAAGCGACTAAAATATATTCTTCCACGCCTCGTGTTCCTCGAACTTTCATCCTCTGAACCTTGACCTGAATACCCCGAACCGTGTTAATTTTATTATTTTTGATTATACTGACTCCGCTGCTTTAAGTTGTTACCAAACTGTGATTTGTTTGTTGGCACTCCCTCCATCACACGAACAATAAATTTGAGGGGTTTACTCTGAATGGAACAAAACATTACTTATGCATTCGGCCCGTACCGTCTGGAAACAAACACCCACCTCCTGCGCTATGAAAGTGAAACCATCACTTTGCCTCCTAAGATTCATCAATTATTGCTGTTTTTTTTACAGAATCCGGGGCATTTAATATCCAGGGAAGTTCTTCTCGATGCGGTCTGGAGCGGTACGTTCGTCGAGGATACGGCCTTGAGACGGGCCGTTAATACCTTGCGCAAGGCCTTGAACGATGACAGCAAAACGCCATGCTATATTTTGACGGTTTCCAAACGCGGCTATCGCTTTCTTCCCGACATCACGGTTGAAGTCGGTTTTCTAAGAAGCGCCGGAACAACCCAAGCTGTAGATATAAACTATCAGCCGAAGACTGAATATCCCGGTAGCGAGGGGCAATACGATATCGAATTGGCACAGCTGCTAAAAGCTTTTCAACGAGCCGCCGATGGCAACAGGCGCCTGGTTCTTTTGAAAGGCGCAAGGGGGACAGGAAAAACCGCCTTACTTGAGCGGTTTCTGGCCAAAATCAACCCTCCCGAATTGGCTTTTCTGCGCGCCCGCTGCATACCGTTGAACGGAACCATTGAACCCTATCTGCCCTTGCTGGAAGCCTTGGAGCGCAAATGCCGGGAGCCTTGCGGAAAGCCTCTGATCCGCTTTTTACAACAGATTGCTCCGGCCTGGTTTTATCAAATCGTTAATGTGCTGGACCCGCAGGAATTTGGCACATTCCGACTCAACGCGCCACAAATCGGTTCAGCGCGCATGCTGCGAGAAGGCGCCAATTTATTCGAAAAGCTGGGGGCTGAATCAACCTTTATCCTGATCCTCGATAATTCGCATTGGAGCGATAAGTTCACGCTGGATTTATTGAATTTTTTGATATCCAGAAGCTCACCTACGAAGTTGCTGATGATCCTGAGCTTCCGTCCGGGAGAGAACGGCGCGGGCGCCCGGCGACTTGAACAGATGCGTAGCGAGTTATGCTATAGAGGTGTGAGCCAGGAGTTGTCTTTGCATAGGCGGCTGGAATATTAGGGCCGGCGGCTTATTCCCATCTTTTTTCGCTTCGCTGGGTACGCAGTGCGTACCCAGCGCCTGCGCTTATTCCACCGTAACCGACTTCGCCAGATTTCTCGGCTGGTCGACATCGGTGCCTTTTAAGACAGCCACATGGTAGGCCAATAGTTGCAGCGGAATGGTAAAGACAATGGGCGCTATTATATTTTCAACTTTTGGGACTTTGATGTATTGCACATTACCGTCATTAGCCGGTATCAAGGTTTCGTCCATAAATACGATCAGCTGCCCGCCGCGGGCGCTGACTTCCTGGATGTTGGATTTGAGTTTTTCCAGCAGGCTATTGTTTGGCGCGACGGTAATGACCGGCATGTCTGCGTCGATCAAGGCTAATGGGCCATGTTTTAATTCACCGGCAGGATAAGCTTCGGCGTGAATATAGGAAATCTCCTTCAGCTTTAACGCACCTTCCATTGCTATCGGGTAATGCGTTCCCCTGCCCAAAAACAAGGCATGTTCTTTTTCAGCAAATTGTTCCGCCAGTTCCCTGATCTCGTCATTGAGTTGCAGCGTTTGTTCAATTTTTCCCGGCAATCCGAAAAGTTCCGACGTAATCTTTTGTTCCAATGCGTCAGATAATTGAAAGCGCCTCCCGATGGCGATAACCAGCAGCAACAACGTAGTCAGCTGGGTGGTAAATGCCTTGGTCGATGCGACGCCGATCTCCGGACCGGCACGTGTCATCAGGACCAGATCGGATTCTCTGACCAATGAACTCTCGGGGACATTGCAGATGGTTAGGGAATATTTTGCGCCCAGCTTCTTGGCTTCCTGCAAGGCAGCCAGCGTATCAGCGGTTTCGCCGGATTGCGAGATGGTTATAATCAGGGTATCCGGATCCAGAACAGGATTTCTGTAGCGAAACTCGCTGGCCACTTCGATATGACATGGCACGCGCGCCAGCCGTTCAAACCAGTAGCGAGCGACATAACCTGCATGATAGCTGGTTCCGCAAGCCAGTATTTGTACCGATTTAATTTTGTTGAATACGTCCGTGGCATTATGTCCGAATGTGTTTTCCTGCAGCCGGTTGTTGATAAACCGGCCTTCCAAAGTTTGGGAAATGGAGAAGGGCTGCTCGTAAATTTCTTTGAGCATATAATGGCGATATTCGCCTTTATCGACCGCATCGGCTTCTAAATAGCTTTCTTTGGCCAAACGCTTAACAACTTGATCATCAACATCATAGATAATCAGTTCATTGGTTTTGATGACGGCGATATCGCCGTCTTCCAGAAAGATAAAATTCCGGGTAACCGGCAGTAAGGCGGCGGCATCGGATGCGATGAAATATTCGCCGATACCGATACCGATAACAAGAGGGCTTCCTTTTCTGCAGGCAATCAGGGTATCGGGATAATCACTGCACATGATACCGAGAGCATAAGCGCCTTCAAGTTTTTTGACGGTCTGTTTGACGGCCTTGACAAAATTTCCGGCAGATTCCAGGGCATGATTTATGGCGTGCACAATCACTTCTGTATCGGTCTCCGAGGTAAATTCGTAGCCGATCTGTCTCTGATCATTACGCAGCCGTTCATGATTTTCAATGATGCCGTTATGAACCACGGCCACCTTGTTCCGGCTGACATGGGGATGCGCATTGGCCGTGCTGGGTTTGCCGTGCGTTGCCCATCTCGTATGCGCGATACCGACCTGACCGGCAATGGGTTCGGATTGCAGCAGATCTTCCAGACCCTTGACTTTGCCCAGCACTCTTTTCCGGGATATATTGCGTTCCTCGATAACCGCAAGGCCCGCCGAATCATAGCCGCGATATTCCAGACGTTTTAAACCCTCCAGTAAAATTGGCACTACATTTCTTTGCGCGATGCCGCCGACTATGCCGCACATATTAATTTCCTCGCTTGACGGGCCGTTGCCAGCCGGTAATTGAAACCTGTTTTGCCCTGCTTAGGGTTAGTTGATTATCTGGACTGTCTTTGGTGATCGTCGACCCGGCGCCTATCGTCGCATTTTGGCCTATGCTGACCGGTGCGATCAATTGGGTGTCGGAACCGATAAAGGCGCCATCCCCTATGATAGTCTGGAATTTGTTAACTCCGTCGTAATTGCAGGTAATCGTACCCGCGCCGATGTTGACCTTACGGCCTACGGTGCAATCTCCAATATAGCTCAAATGATTAATCTTGCTACCCTCGGCTACCGACGATTTCTTGATCTCAACAAAATTGCCGATATGCACATTATTGGCGAGAACCGTTTCAGGTCTTAACCTGGCAAAAGGACCGATTCGGCTGCCCTGCCCGATGACGGCGTGTTCGATGACGCTATTTCCGAGAATCTCGACATTGTCTTCAATAATTGAATCGGCTATACGGGTGTTTGCGCCGATTCTGACATTGTTGCCGATGCTGATCTTGCCCTCTAAAATCACGTTAATATCGATCTCAATATCCTGACCCAGGGTTTCTATCGTTCCTCTCAAATCGAAGCGCGCCGGATCGAAGAGAGTGACGCCCCGTTCCATCAAACGATGGGCTTGTTCCATTTGATAGACCCGCTCAAGATGACTTAGCTGAATACGGTTGTTGACACCTAACACTTCATCAACCGTCTTCGGGTGGCAGGTGTCGATCGTGATATGATCTGCAACCGCCATCTCGATAATATCGGTTAAATAATATTCACCCTGGGCATTGTTATTGTTTAAACGGCTCAGCCATCCTAATAAGTGCCTTCCTTGAACAGCCATGATGCCGGTATTGACCTCGCGGATACGCGTTTCACTTTCGGAAGCATCTTTTTCTTCGACAATTTTGGCCACGGCTCCCTGATCTGTTCTGACAATTCTGCCGTAACCCAGGGGATTATCCAGATGCACCGTCAATAAAGCCAGCGACTTGGCACTGACCAGCGCCAATAATTGTTTTACTGTCGCCAGCTTCAATAAAGGCACATCGCCGTAAAGAATCAGGACGGTATCGTCATCATGGATTTGATCGTTGACCTGCTGCACCGCGTGCCCGGTGCCCAGTTGATGTTCCTGCTCGAACCAGTCGGCATCCAGGTCCCTTAGGGTTTCCAGCACCTGCTCCGCGCCATGGCCATAAACAATTTTGATACGGTTGTTATGCAATTGACTGCTCATATCGTAAACATGTTGCAGCAAGGGTTTACCTGCAATTTTATGCAGGATTTTGGGCAGTTCGGAACGCATGCGCGTTCCTTTACCTGCGGCAAGAATAATTGTGGTAATTTTCATCTTACTTTCCATTAAACAAAAAAGCCCGATAACGAGTTTAAGCGCTATCGGGCTTTTTACCAAGTCCTGGAACGGATAATATTAGCGCCTGCCCTTATCCGCCGCGTTTTCTAAGTCTGTCCAGTGTCCTTAATTGCATGACCGCCAGCGCCAATTGCGCCTGGGCCGTTGCATAGTCAATTTTACCGGACTTATCGGCCAGCGCTTCTTCGGCTTTGGCCTTAGCCTGGATGGCTGCCGCTTCATCGATATCTTTCGCCCTGATTGCCGTATCCGCAAGAATCGTAACTAAATACGGTTGAACCTCTAACAAGCCTCCGGATATAAAAAATGGCTGGCTTTCCTTGTCATCGATTTTAACCCGAACTTCCCCGGGATTCAGCCGGGTGATCATGGGAGCATGGCGAGGCGCGATGCCCACTTCGCCTAGCTCAGCGGGGGCAAATACCATTTCCGCCGGTCCGGAAAAGATTTCCTTTTCCGCACTAACGATGTCTACATGGATGGTCATGGTCATACTCTCTTACCTGAATAATTCGTAACTTACTTCATGCCTTTTGCTTTTTCAAGCACTTCGTCAATGGTTCCCACCATGTAAAAGGCCTGTTCGGGAATCGAATCGTATTCGCCTTCGATAATGCCTTTAAAACCGGCAATGGTATCTTTCAGCGAGACATATTTTCCTGGCGAACCGGTAAAGACTTCCGCAACAAAGAACGGCTGCGACAGGAACCGCTGCATTTTACGCGCCCTGGCGACGATCAGCTTATCTTCTTCGGATAACTCATCCATGCCCAAAATCGCAATAATATCGCGGAGTTCCTTATAGCGTTGCAGGATGCCCTGAACCTTACGCGCCACATCGTAGTGCTCTTGCCCGATAACGAGTGGATCGAGCTGCCGGCTGGTCGAATCCAGTGGATCGATCGCAGGATAAATCCCCAGCTCGGCGATTTGACGAGACAATACGACCGTCGCATCCAAGTGCGCAAAGGTGGTTGCGGGGGACGGGTCGGTCAAGTCATCCGCTGGCACATAAACTGCTTGTATCGATGTAATTGAACCGGTTTTGGTCGACGTAATCCGCTCTTGCAGCACGCCCATTTCTTCCGCCAGCGTCGGCTGATAACCCACCGCAGATGGCATACGGCCCAACAACGCGGACACTTCGGTTCCGGCCAGGGTGTATCGGTATATATTGTCGACAAAGAACAATACGTCGCGGCCTTCGTCACGGAAATATTCGGCCATGGTCAAACCGGTCAACGCCACGCGCAGCCTGTTTCCCGGCGGCTCGTTCATCTGTCCGTAAACCAGGGAAACCTTGTCGATAACGTTCGAATCGGTCATTTCATGATAGAAGTCGTTACCTTCACGGGTTCTTTCGCCAACGCCCGCGAATACCGAGTAACCACTATGCTCGATCGCAATGTTGCGGATCAGTTCCATCATGTTGACGGTTTTACCGACGCCAGCGCCGCCGAACAAGCCGACCTTGCCGCCTTTGGTAAACGGACAGATTAAATCGATCACCTTGATTCCGGTTTCCAGCAATTCGTTGGCAGCCGCCTGCTCGGCATAGCTGGGCGCTTCGCGGTGGATACCCCATGAAACCTTTTCTCCGATCGGCCCTTTTTCGTCGATCGGCTGACCCAGGACGTTCATAATCCGGCCCAAGGTTTCCTTGCCAACCGGCACTGAAATCGGTGCGTTGGTGTTGCTGACAGCCAGGCCTCTGCTGAGGCCGTCGGTGCTTCCCATTGCAATGGTTCTGGCCACGCCGTCACCTAATTGCTGTTGAACTTCCAGTATCAGGTCAACACCCTCTACTTTTAATGCATCATATACTTTGGGCAGGTTCTCGCGTGAAAATTCCACGTCTACGACCGCGCCGATAATTTGTACGATTTTACCCGAACTCATTCTTTGTCCTCTTGTATTTGTCGCTTTTTGGCTTAAACGGCTGCCGCGCCGGCTACGATTTCTGAAATTTCCTGCGTAATAGCGGCTTGTCTGGCTTTGTTGTATATCAGTTGCAATTCCTTGATCAGGTTTCCGGCATTATCGGACGCGCTCTTCATCGCCACCATTCTGGCGGCCTGTTCGCAGGCATTATTTTCAACCAGCCCCTGATAGACGATCGATTCGATGTAACGGGTCAATAAATGATCCAGAACTTCCTTGGCGTCAGGCTCATAAAGATAATCCCAATGGCCTGACAGTTTTTCATCCAGCTCTTCGGCTACAACCGGGAGTATCTTTTCCAGATTCGGGCGCTGAGTCATGGTGTTGACAAACTCATTGCTGGCCACATAAAGCTCGTCGATCTCCCCTTGCGCATAAGCATCCAGCATGATTTTGATAATCCCAACAACGTCCTGAAGATGGGGCGTATCGCCCAGTTTGGAAACCTGTCCCACTAAATTCGTTTTTTTAAGATTGCTGAAAAAAACGGTTGCTTTAGTGCCGACCGTGCAAACATTCACGCCTAAATTGGCTTTATCCCACTGGGACAATTGCGACAGCGTTTTTCTGAACAGGTTGGAATTCAGCCCTCCGCATAAGCCCCGGTCGGAACTGATCACAATCAGACCTACCTTTTTAGCGTCCCGCGGTACAAGAAAAGGGTGCTTGTACTCAGGATTGGCATGGGCCAGATGTTTGATAATCCGGCCAATTCGTTTTGAGTAGGGACGTGTCGCCTGCATCCTGTCTTTTGTTTTACGCATTTTACTCGCGGCAACCATTTCCATTGCCCGGGTAATCTTTTGAGTGTTTTTGATACTCGAAATCTTGGTGCGTATTTCTTTACCAACAGCCATTTGGAGACCCTTTTACCAGCTATGCGTTTTGACGAAAGTTTCAATAGCAGCTTGAATAGCCTCTTTGATTTCGTTTGTGAAATCGCCGCTTGCATTGATCTTGTCCATTAACCCGGCGTGTTCTGTCTTCATATACAGTTGCAGGGCGGATTCAAAAGCGAGAACCTTGTTAACTTCCACGCTATCAAGAAAACCTTCGTTGGCTGCATACAGCGAAACCGCCATTTGCGCGACCGACATCGGCGAATACTGATTTTGTTTCATCAATTCGGTGACGCGTTGACCACGCTCGATCTGCTTGCGGGTGCTCTCATCAAGATCCGATGCAAACTGGGCAAAAGCAGCCAGTTCACGAAATTGCGCAAGGTCCAGACGAATACCGCCGCCCAGTTTCTTGATGATTTTGGTCTGTGCGGCGCCGCCTACCCGGGAAACCGACAAACCGGCGTTTACCGCAGGACGTATACCCGAGTTAAACAGGCTGCTTTCCAGGAATATCTGTCCGTCCGTGATCGAAATGACGTTGGTCGGGACGAAAGCCGATACGTCGCCGCCCTGAGTTTCGATAATGGGCAGAGCCGTCAATGAACCGGTTTTACCTTTGACTTTGCCACCGGTCAGTTTTTCAACTTCAGCGGCATTAATTCTGGAGGCTCTTTCCAGCAGACGGGAATGCAAATAGAATACGTCTCCAGGATACGCTTCACGTCCCGGCGGACGGCGAAGCAACAGGGAAACCTGACGATACGCCCAGGCCTGTTTGGTCAAGTCATCATAAATAATCAGGGCATCTTCGCCGCGATCCCTGAAGAACTCGCCCATCGAGCAACCGGTGTAGGGCGCAATAAATTGCATCGCCGCCGATTCCGAAGCCGATGCCGCCACGATAATCGTGTGCTCCATCGCGCCGTGTTCTTCCAGTTTACGCACCACGTTGGCAATCGACGAACGTTTTTGGCCGATAGCGACATAGATACATTTAATGCCGGTGTCTTTCTGGTTGATGATTGCATCAACCGCGATCGCGGTTTTACCGGTCTGGCGGTCGCCGATAATCAACTCCCGCTGGCCGCGGCCAACCGGAATCATCGCATCAATTGATTTCAGGCCCAACTGCACCGGTTGATCGACCGATTGACGGGCGATAACACCGGGAGCGATTTTCTCGATCGGTGAATGTTCTTTGGTGTCGATAGCGCCTTTGCCATCGATAGGATTACCCAGCGCATCGACGACACGGCCCAGCAATGCTTCACCGACGGGAACTTCCAGAATCTTGCCGGTGCATTTAACGGTATCCCCTTCGGAAATGTGCTGGTACGAACCTAATACCACCGCACCGACGGAATCCCGTTCCAGGTTGAGCGCCATGCCGAAGGTATTGCCCGGAAACTCAAGCATCTCACCTTGCATTGCTTCAGAAAGGCCGTGGACTCTTACAATACCGTCAGTCACGCTGACTACGGTGCCTTCTGTATGCGCCTCGGCGCTCAGATCGAAGTTTTCGATCTTCTTTTTAATCAGATCACTTATTTCAGATGGGTTTAATTGCATGTTCTATTTCTCACTCTCACAGTAGAGCCTTTTGCATTTGTTGAAGCTGGCCTCTAATAGATCCGTCAATCACTCTGTCGCCTGCACGTACCAGAACGCCGCCAATTAAAGATTTATCCACGGTTACATTCATATGGACTTTCTTGCTTAATGATTTTTCCAGTGCTGAAGCAAAACTCTGTTTTGCCTCTTTTGTGAATGCATAGGCGGTAAATACCTCAACATCGATATAACCCTCATCCTGCGCTTTATATTCCTCGAAAATCTTCGCAATATATGACACCAGGCCTAGCCGCTTGTTATAAACAAGCAGTTTCAGAAAATTTGCACCCTCACTATCCACTTGTTCCCGGCATAAATCCAGCATGAATGCCGATAACCGGTCATTACTCACTTTCGGATTATTGACGATCTCGGAAACGTCTTTATCTTTCAGGACGGCTGCTATAAATGCCAATGTTTCGGACCACTTTTCAGCGCTGCCCGTCTCTTTCGCTCGTTTATATACCGCCGCAGCATAAGGCCTCGCCAATGTTGCCAGTTCGCTCATTTGCTCAACCTTTATAGTTTATTGGAAACTTTGCTAATGATGTCCTGATGCTTGGCTTTATCGATTTCTGCACTCAGAATCTGTTCTGCTGCGCTGACAGCCAATGCCGCCACTTCTTTGCGCAAGCTTTCTTTAGTCTGCTGAATTTCCTGTTCCAGTTGCGCTTTCGCTGCGAGAATCAGACGGTCTCCTTCCTTTTTAGCTGTATCCTTGGATTCTTCAACGATCTCGTTGGCACGTTTTTGAGCCAGACTGACAATCTCGGAAGATTGGTCCTTGGCTTCCTTGATGACGCTCTTGGCTTTTTTCTCTGCCAGTCTCAGGTCTTCCTGGCTTTTATCGGCTGCTGCCAATCCTGCGGCAATTTTATTTCTTCGTTCTTCTAAAGAATTAAATAAAGGCGGCCAAATGTACTTCATGGTAAACCATACCAGAAGCGCAAATGTAATCATTTGCCCAATCAGAGTAGCATTGATACTCACGATGCGTTCCTCTTGTCGCTATTGAATGAATCAGCTTGCATTAACCGGCTGCTGCAGCTTGTACTGCTGACAGGAATGGGTTCGCGAAGGTGAAGAACAGGGCCAGACCGACGCCGATCATGGTGACCGCGTCCAGCAGACCTGCAACAACGAACATCTTGACTTGCAACATGGGAACCATTTCAGGTTGACGAGCTGCACCTTCCAGAAATTTACCACCCAACAGACCGAAGCCTATCGCCGTTCCCAAAGCTCCCATGCCAAGGACCAGACCTACCGCGATAGCAGTCAAACCTTGTACATCGGCAATTAATTTTGCAATTTCCATGTTACCTCCAATTGATAAGTTATAAAAAAACAGTAATAAAAATTAATGATCTTCGTGCGCCATACTCAGGTAGACGATAGTCAGCACCATGAATATGAAGGCTTGCAAAGTAATGATCAGAATATGAAAGATTGCCCATGGAAAACTAAGCACAGGCTGTAGATAACACGGCAATAAAGCTATCAGAATAAAAATGAGTTCGCCGGCATACAAGTTACCGAATAACCGCAGTCCCAGTGAGATCGGTTTTGCTATTTCCTCGACCAGTTTTAACAACAGGTTAAACGGCAAGAGCCAGGGACCAAAAGGTTGAAACATTAATTCCTTGGCAAAGCCCCAGGGGCCTTTTACTTTGATGCTGTAAAAAATAATCAGGAAAAAGACCGACAAGGACATCGCAAAGGTCGCATTCAAATCGGTGCTTGGGACGACACGCAGATACTCTATGCCCATCAGCGAGCCAACCAAAGGCAGGATGTCGACCGGGAATAAATCCATAAAATTAAACAGGAACACCCAGCAAAAAATGGTTAATGCCAGCGGCGCAATCAATTTGCTTCTGCCGTGAAAACTGTCTTTAACCTGGTTATCGACGAACTCGATCATCATCTCGACAAAACTTTGCATCAACCCGGGAACGCCGGCGGTTGCTTTGTCGGCCGCTGTTTTAAAAAACCAGATAAAAAAGGCGCCCAACACAACTGAGAAAAACAGAGTATCGAGATGCAATGTCCAGAAACCCTCGCCTGCGCTAAGAGGTGTTAAATGATGAATAATATAACCAGTTGCCCCTTCAGCGGCATGAGCTTCGGTTGCCATCGTTTCTCCCTACAAATTTATAATATCAGCGCATCAGTAGCGCAAACCAAAAAACCGATAATGCTGCCAGATAGCATACTAACAGCGGTAATATTTCTATGTTTGGAATTTGAAAAATCAGCGCGAAAAGTGCGGCTGTCAAAATTAGCTTGCCGGATTCGCCGGCATAAAACGCCCTTACAATCTTTCTTGCTTCCAGCCCGGAGGCTCTTCGCATCTTGAATGCAAAATACAGATTAGGAATAAATGCCGCGAAACCGCCCAACGCAGCGGAAATGCCTGATACCCTTCCCCCAACCGTGACAAAGCCGGATGCCGTTACTATGATTATCAAAACCTGATAAATAAGAATTTTACTGACAGTAGAAAGCCTTCTATCCGCCACGCAGCACCCCAAATGAAATAGCTGGGGGATTATAGCCAGAAGGCATCATTAAATCAAGGCGGATTAACTCTTCCGGACGGTTTGGCAGGACTTTCGGATGGCGATGGAATGCGCCAGGCACTGGAACTGCCGGTTAAATTCCCTGTTAAATGCCTGGGGGCATCAGGCGAACTCATTTAATATGTGTGGCACAATCATTCGCGAAAAGCTCTACTCGCGTTATTTTGAGTTCATACGACTCACAGGCCTAATGCCATCCACCGTACTGTTTGGTCGGATCGCCGCGAAAACCGGCGGTTGTTTTGTTCGCATCCGGCACCGTACCCATACTTTCAGCGGCCATAACCAGATTGGCATGGGTATAACCACCTAGGGCCAGCGCTTTTTTGGCAATAGCGGTGGAAAGAGGATTGATGTCATACTGGGTCACATTCGGATGAACGACCGCGGTGATGTATTCTTCGGCCTCGGCCTGATTCGCTTGGGGATGGAAAGTCAGAACGATCGGCAAAACCGTATTTGCCGGTATTTCGACACGATAATGTTCGCTGTTGGATAATACGGTACTGGCAATCAGTTGGCCCTTGCTGTCAGTGACCTTGATCATGCCGGCTTTTACCGGCCCCTGGTTATCGCTGACCGCGCCTTCCAGCATGGTTGCGGTGGCATATTTTTTTACCGCCTGCTGCAACTGCATTTTGTTTTGATTGTTTTGATCGCACCCGGCTACAAGACCCGCCAGCAAAATCATTAACAAGGGAACGCAAAGTCGTTTTTCGGTGCCGGAAGCGTAAGACTTGGTATTCATTGAATGGCCCTCCGATTAGTTCATGTGCAGCGATACTATCATCATTAGGAACGGCGGCACTACCGTTTAAAAATTAGCCGCCGCCGGGCTTTAGGCCGCAAGGCCAGAATTCCTCAAAACTTAGACGATCGACAACATATTGTCCAAGGCTTTTTTGGCTAAGGCGGCTTCATGAGGCGGCACGGAAATCTGATTGATAACATGCCCTTCTGCCAGATTCTCCATAACCCAGGCCAAATGCTGCGGGTCGGTCCTGAACATGGTTGAACACATGCACAGGGTTGGCGACATGAAATGAACGCTTTTGCTCTGGGATTTGCATTCTTCGTGCAAGCGGTTGACCAGATTCAGCTCGGTTGCAACCAGCCAGCGGGTATTTGGCTCGGCTTCTCTTACCGTTCTCAAGATATATTCGGTTGAACCGATATAATCGGATTTCTGGCAAACTTCAAAAGAGGCTTCCGGATGCGAAATGACATTGGTGTCCGGATAACGCTCGAGAAAATTATCTATCTGTTCCGGCTTAAAAGCCTGATGCACCGAACAATAGCCTTGCCAAAGTATGATTTTGGCGTTTCGAATTTGCTCGTCGGACAATCCCCCCTTTGGCTTATTAAAATCCCAGGTGACCATGTGTTCCAGCGGGATACCCATTTGATAACCGGTATTGCGGCCCAGATGCTGATCGGGAAAAAACAGCACCTTGGGCCGTTTGGCAAAACTCCATTCCAGAATTTTCCGGGCATTGGAGGAGGTACAGACGATCCCCTCATGCTCGCCGCAAAACGCCTTTAAGTCGGCGGCGGAATTGATATAGGTCACCGGGGTGACTTCACTTTCAACATCGATGATGTCAGCCAGTTCCTGCCAGCACTGCCTGACTTTGGCAAGATTGGCCATATCAGCCATCGAGCAGCCTGCCGCCAGATCCGGCAATATCGCTATCTGCTCGGGTCTGGACAGGATATCGGCCACTTCGGCCATAAAATGCACGCCGCAGAAGACAATATATTCGGCGTCCGATTTTGCGGCATCTCTGGAAAGTTTTAATGAATCGCCGGTGAAGTCGGCATGTTTGAAAACTTCATCGCGCTGATAATGATGTCCCAGGATAACGCAGCGTTTTCCCAGCTTGGCTTTGGCTGCAACGATGCGGGCATCGCATTCCTCGTCAGCGAGTAAAGCATAGTCTTCAATCGGTAAACTCATTTCAAAAGTCTCGGGGCAAATGGCGCAAAGCACACAGTATCAACTCTATGGACTGCGCCTGATTATCGTTCATTGTCATTAAAGACTGACAGAAACCACTAAAATTCAAAATCAAGGTCAGGCCCCTGACATACTTCGACCGAAGAAGAAGGCAAGAGAGCCCATTAAATACCATTTTGAACGTGCCATGTATAAATTTTCAAATGATAACATGCGATGACATTCGGTTCAACGCACGCATGCCCTAACGCATGCCGTAGAACCCACGCAATCGCGCATAAAAAAGCTTGAAAACAGAAGCAATAAACCCGGCATATCTGGGGCTTTATGTTGTTAATCGCTCAAAGCACGCCGATTGGAAAGGCCGTGTACCGGCGCTGTTCGCTATGGATGCTGGGTCCGGCACCCTCGGCGCCTGTCGGTTCGATACCGAGATCATTCAGCGTTTTGATCAGGTCGGCGGTCACGGCTTCCCGGTTCATCACATAGGTGGAGGCAAAGCAGCGCCAGAAACGCCAACCCGCCCTTTCCAGTGTGCGCTGCCGGCGCATGTCATCGTCCCAGCGCTCAGGCCCGTGATAGCGGTCGCCATCGCACTCGATCGCGAGCCGGTTATCCTGCCGGCCCTCAACGGCCATGTCGATGCGGAACTCATGAGAGCCATTGCCCTTGCCGCCAAATCTCACCTGGGGAATCGCTTTATAGCCCCGCTCCGTTAACAGATCGTAAACGTCCCGTTCAAAATCGGATTCGCACAGCTCCCTGAGATTATCCACGCGGGTTTCATCCTGCGCGAACGGCGTCGCGAAATGGGCAATCAGGTTGCGGCGCAGCGTATCGGCCGAGCTCAAGTCTTCGACGGCAATGCTTCGGACCAGATACATGCGGTCCCGCGCTCGGGATGCCGCTACATTGAAACGCTGCACGAAAGTTTCTCTCGCCAACGCGCTGGCGTTGCCTTTGGAGACCACCATCGACAAAAACATGATGTCCCGCTCCTTGCCCTGAAATGTGCGCGCATCGCCGCAGGTAATCTTGTGCCGGTCGATGATGTCGGGAGTCAGTCCCTTCGCTTGCCCCTGTTCGTCAAGATCGTCATCATTGAGCATTTCCCATATTTTGAGAGCCTGTTTGTCTCCGAGCAATGAAACCACGCCGATCGAGCGTTTCGCCATAGTCGGGTCCTGAACGATCGCCTTGATTTCGCTGACGATATAACGGGCTTCGCCCGGGTTGATATCCTCGTTCGCCTTGCGAACACCGTCTTCGATGATGACATCGATCAGCGGCGGATCGAGCCGCTCGGACGCTTTCGGGATGCGCAGCGGCTTCAGTTCGTGCCGATAAACTTCGCGTTTGGAGTACTCGATAATGGGCGCCACGCATCGGAAATGCTCCTTGAGCATCGTCGCGGAATCGGCGAAGACGACCTTGAACAGATCATAGATGGACCGGTCCGGCGTCATTTGATCGCGGTACAGCGGAAATTGATTGGCCAGAAAACGATGCACCAGATTCTGAATGGCTTGCGTATCCAGGAAAGAACCATCCGGCGAAACCTGTTTGTCGTCGCCGACCACCAAAATCTTTTGCGCCCGGAATATCGCAGGCAGCGCCGATAAATCGGACTGCGAGGCTTCATCGATGATCACCAGGTCGAAGCAGCCGAAATCGGCCGGCAGTGACTCGGAAATACGGTAGTGCGGCATGATCCAGCACGGAATCGCCGGACTCGCCTGCATCGCCGCATCCCGGGCCTGGCGTTGGTACAACGGCACCCGTTTGCCTTTGCGCTTGCCGATTTTCATGATCGCGGCCAGATAGGCCTGCAATGCAGCCTTGACGCTGGGCGACGCGTTTTCAGCCAGTTTCAGCCAGGTCCGTTCGCTACCGCATCCTGATAAGATCGCGCCAGCTCCGCTTCGAGCTCTGCTCTTAACGCCGTCAGCCGTTTCAACTCGACGCGTCCGTCGATCGATTCGAGATGGTTTGCAAGCCGGTTGAGGCGCCATAATGCGCGCCAGTTATCCGGCAGCAGCGGGTCCGTTGCCGTTGTCACGGCTTCGTTTGTTAGCCGGCCGGCCCAGCGAGACGCGCCCGAATCGGCGATCAGCCGGGCAACGGCCCCGACGGTTTGAAGCGGCTGATTCAATCTTTGAATCCGGCGCAACTCCTCCATCAGCCCCGACCACTGCGCCTGCAAGTCGGCTTCGGCGATCGCAGGATCGCCCAGCGTTTGATCGATAAAGTGCCTGATCGCAATCGTAATGCGCCCGGAACAGCCGGAAAGGATTTGCTGAACGCGCTCCTTGATCGCCCAGGTTTCGGCCAGCCGGTTTTGCGTGAGATGGTGAAACAAAACGGTTTGCAGCTCATTCAAAACGCCGTCATTGTTTACCGTCATGTCCGGCTGCGGCCACGATGGACATACCCGTTTGATGCCGGCTGCGAGGGTGCTTTCCAGCGTGGCGATGGTGTCCAGCTTTCGATAATGGCCGAGGTTTTCGGATAACGCCGTTGCCTGAGCAGGTTCGACCGGAAGCGGCGGCAGACCGAATTCGCCCGCCAGATTATTCCAGCGTGTAAGCAGCGTGCGCAGGCTGCGCCGATGGTTTACATAGTCCAGAACCTGCTGCCAGTCCCCGGATCCGGAAGGGGGATGGCCGTCTACCCGTATCGCCTTCAGGCTGGCTTTCTCGCTATTTTTTCCC
Source organism: uncultured Methylococcaceae bacterium (assembly GCA_964568805.1). GTDB lineage: Bacteria > Pseudomonadota > Gammaproteobacteria > Methylococcales > Methylomonadaceae > CAZMRW01. The sequence continues at coordinate 17,838 of CAZMRW010000069.1, forward strand.
AGCAGATCCGTGATGCCGAAAGGCGATTTACCTTCGGCGCTTCGTTGAATCGCGCTCAACAGAATTTCATTCCGGTCATCGCGTTCATCGCTCAGTTCCACAGGCCTTGCCAGAAACTGGCGACGCTTGGCAATTTCAGTATCGAACACATCCGCCAGCGAGTCGAACAGGCTCAGTACCTCATTCTGCCGATCTGTTCTAAGGCGCATCAGCATGATGTCCGTCCACGACAGGCTTGCATTGTTGATCGATAAGCGCAGTTCTTTCAGGTTTGATATCTGCTCGTACAAGCGCTGCACCGCTGCAATTGTGGCTTCGGATGAATCCGCCAATGGCGGAACGCTGCCGCTATCGATCTGCATCTGAAGGTCTGCGTAGCGCGACAAATCCTGATGGGCGCACAGCAGTTCCCTGGAATCCGGAAAAGCCGACATCTTCGGCAATTCGGCGCCCAGATAATCGAGGTCCGGACCCAGCGCGCGCCGGGCTTCGCGCAGACTGAAGATATTGGCGTCGGTGAACTGCGGCCGGAATTCGGCGCCTATGGAAATGCCATCTTCAAGCCGCATGACGCTGTCTTTTCCGGCGACGACTTCGGCGGCCGCTATCCGCGGCTCGATATGTTCGCCATCGAGATCGATCGGACTGAGATTTTTGATCGCCCAGTCGTTGATTTGCGCATCGGTTGTCGCCAGCCGGGCGTGGCAACTATCGATGTTCGCTTCGATCTGCGTGATGTCGCGGGCGAGCGCAAGACGATCGATGCTTTGCACCTCCGAGGCAATCTTGGCAATGGCATGTTCAAACTGTTTCATGCCGTCGCGTTCGGTCGTCAGCAGGCTGATCGCCAGCGGCTGAATCCGGTCAGGCAATTTTTCCCTCAAAACATTCAGCGCCGGTTCTTTCATCGACGTGACCAGCACTCGCTTGCCCATCGCCAAATAATGGCAGATGATGTTGGCAATGGTATGGGTTTTGCCGGTTCCCGGCGGGCCCTGGACGACGACGCCATCGTAGACCTGGAGCTTTTGCACAATCTGGACCTGCTCATCGTTGAAGGCGTCCGGAAAAAATAAATCCTGGGCGCCCTTAGCGGCGGGGGCGTTTAAATCGCCGCTGCCGTGTATCATCGACAGACCGCGGAATGCCGGCAACGTCATGTCCCGGTTCGCCGTCGAGGGATCGGTGACTAGTGACAGGAGCGCCTTGGGCAGCGATTCGATGTTCTCAATCTGACCTTTAAACCGCTCCAGATCCTGGATCAATAAACTGGCGTTGCGGGGCCGTGCAAACAGTACCCAGGTATCGGTGACCTTGAGTTGATCTTCCGCAGACGGCAGCGTCCTGTCTTCGGCAGTCGTCTGATCGGGCCAGAAAATACCAGCCGGGTCGAGATAGGTCACGGCGGTTCGCAGCAGCGGTTCAAATGAGCTGCGATCCAGAGGCGAAAAAACCGCCGGGGCATTGCTGAAAAATTCGCCGGCGGCTTTATCCAACGCCGAAATGCCGGGATTGTTGGTCGCCGAAAAGAAATCCAGTTCCAGCCGGGGTTCCGAATCCCGGGGTCTGATTTCAATCGCCATCGTCGTTTCGTTAAGAAACAATTCAACCTGTTGGCTGAGCAGAGGATGGGTCAATTTGGCGCCGGCCGTATTCCACACTGCGATGCCGGCGCCCCAGATCAGTTCAACCGGATTATCGACGATGGCGCCTTCCAGCTGCTGTTTGAGGGTAAACAGTTTGGCATACAATGAAATCGTTCGCCGCCGGCGTTTTTCTTCAATCGACCAGGGTTTCCAGTTTTGCTCAATATAAGACTTGGACTGGTCCTCGACAAGGGAACGTTGTTCATAGGTTTCAAAAAGCAGGAGCTGGTCTGCATCAGAGCCCGCTTCATCCTTCGATGCGGCTGTAACTCCAATCGACCGCAAAGTTACCGCAGCCAGATGAGTTCGCAGTTCAGGTTCCTTGCCGGGATCGTTGGTCAGATCAAGCCAGACCCGCAAATGATCGCTTGCCGGTTGCGGCGCGGGAAACTCCTGCAAGCGTTCGATGATTAACCAGGCCTCCTTATCCTCGTTCGCTCCGCTGAAATGCAGGCCCGGAAGTTCGCTGATGTCCCGTTCATGAGCATGGAAAATGTTGTACTGGGCAACGTCGGTGGCGAGACGGGTGCGCAACCTGGCTGAGTGTTGGGCGAATTCGATCAGCGAATGGAGACGTTCCTGTTGGATGGACATAAAGATGTTTGGGTTCGGATGGTGACAGAGAAGCAGATATCGATGTATCTTCTGAAAGAAGTCGATTTTAACACGGACGGCCGCGATTATAAAAATACGCCCAGATCCTCATCATTCGATTTTCATTGTGCCTATCCGGTTCAAGCCATTGGCTTTCATTTATAGAGTCTCCTATCATCCGAAATTTGAGTCCTGGCTTTAACCGGATGCTATTCTCAAACCGATACTCCCTACGATAACGGCTATGGTAACTACGGCCCAAACAATAACGGCATTGGCTATGGTAATCAGGGTTACTACAGGAGTTAAAGAAGCTGATGGGAAACTAACCAAAACGTCGGATTACGATTAGCGCCTAATTCGACCTATAATAAAAATATCATATAAATTAGCATTTTGTGGAGCAAGATGAAATTAAAACAAGACCGAAATTTCGACAACCTGATCGAACGCTTTGAACAGAGAGTCTACGACACCGCAAAGGGCGATTGGCGTCTCAAATTGCTCAGAGAAGATCTGGACGCCTTTTACCAGACCCCGGCGCCGCTAACCGTCTGGGATGCCGGCTGCGGTTTGGCGCAAATCAGCCTGGAACTGGCAGCAAGAGGACATCATCTGACATTGTGCGACGTGTCCGAAAAAATGCTGGCGCGGGCCGAGCAGCAATTTCGAAAGCTTGGTTTATCCGCCGAATTCCATCATCTGGCCGCGCAGGCGCTGGCGCCCAGGCTGCCCCGCTTCGATCTGGTATTGTGTCATGCCATAATAGAATGGCTGGCGGAACCGGTTTCGACCTTGCCAATCATCGCCGATCGGGTGAAACCGGGCGGCTATCTGTCGTTATTGTTTTATAACCGAAACGCGATGGTCTATGCCAATGCGTTGAAAGGAAGCTGGCGCTGGCGAAACCTGCTGGACGACAGTTATATCGGCAAAGGCAAAAAACTGACCCCGCCTCATCCTCAATATCCCCATGAAATCATCGAACAGCTCGAACAATGGGGCTTCCACATCACCACCCACACCGGCATTCGCGTGTTTCATGATTATATAACGAAGGAAACGCTGGAACAGAGCGACCGGTCAGAGCTGTTTGAACTGGAACGGCGTTACTGCAGGATGCCGGCATACCGCGATATGGGGCGCTATGTTCACCTTATCGGGCAACGGACACATATCAGGAGTTAGGATATAGCCAATGCATTTCGCCTACGACCAATGCCGACTGATAAAGCCTTCGAGCTGTGCACTATCTTCTTTCTTCTCTCAGTAAATTGAAGATTCTTGGTAATCAAGAAGTTTTTGTTTTGATCGGCCCAAATGTGACGCATTAAGCGGCTCGGGCAATAGCCCGGCCGTATTTCGAGATGGAGCGGACAAAGCTTGCTCCAGTAAGACAAGGGCTTGCCTGGTCATGGAGCGATGGTGGCGCGCTGCTTCTTCCTTGAGTCTGCGGTACAGTTCGGGAGGGAAGTCTTTTACTCATGGCGACATCAATTCCAGAGTGTAAAGCCAAATACAAGATGACCTGATTTCGCATACATTCATCCAAATGGTCAAACGTCAGGGCAACAGGCTTACGGAACCCGGTTTGATGCGCTTGCAGGAGACGACAATATCCTCGACATGGCAGGTCTTCATACCATTATTAGTGCCTGAGCAATCCTGGCAAACCGCTTTGCCGGTATCTTTGATTTTGGACACATGCCAGCCGTGACCCTGTGTCTGGCAAAATTTTTTACTGTAGTTGATGATGTTATGGGGGGTTATCACTTTTTGCACTGCTTCTGATTCAACCGCGCAATCTGACGAAGGCACGGTATTGGCCATCAGATCCCGGTATATATATTCAGTAGCCGATACTGCTCCGGTCATCAGAAACAATGCCATCGACCATCCTAAAAATTTAAGTTTCATGAATTTAAACTTGAACATCACGTTCAATAAATGATTGATGCTTATTGTTAAACCGGAAAAGTATGATTGTAAAAATGTCACTGGCCATTGGCTTTTCAGAGTCATGGTTTAACACCGCAAAGACCGTAGTTATAGGCGGAAAATGAGCTGTGCTGAAAGTTAATTCAGGACCCTTATGTTCATTAGAGAAATTTCCTCGTTAGCCTGTTGTCTGATAGGAGCGTACTGTTCATTTTCAGCCTGTTTGACTATCAGAATACCCAGAATGCCGGAAAAAATGACAAACACTGTAATACTTAGATAGAACCAGAATTTATCTTTCAGCAGTGTATCTTCTATCATTTTTTTCACCCATAAATTGTAGATTTATATAATGATGCTCCAAGTATGAGACTAGTCCATCCGTGTTCTTTCCATTTTAAAATTAACTCGAAACACCGTGATTAAATGAGATCCAAGCCGGATATTCCCGCTCGGTAAATCACGCACCAGGTTGTTAAAACGGCAGAAAATGCAGGCGCTCACGCAACCCTGTTAATAATAGCGTATCGATACTATATAAGTGAATTTAGAGAACTGTCAAGCAAATTCCGAATCACACTATTACTTTGGAGTGATAGAATCAGGCTTTCCTCAGTGGAAGAAAAAACGCAAAGCCGAATGACCCGCGGTTATTGGATTTAAAATACAGCTACTTACCTGTGCATCCAGGAAGGATAATCACCGTAAACTCTTATCAAAAGATCAAAAGTCATCTGATACTTGGAAAAGGAACCCGATTCGCTACCCTGCACGATGCGAATTTACAATGGAGAAAGAAAAAAGCGTAATTTAACTTTTTGTGCCGTTTGCAAGCGGCTATTGCCAATGCCTATTTGATGTGAACTCGGCGCCTAAGCATGCATAACCGGGTAATGCCCGATAATCCAGCGTAACCGGACGTTTACCTACGTACGGACTATAAGTTGGTTTTACCGATTAATTCTCCCATTTGAACACGGTTTCCTGCCACTGACTGTGTTTCCCATTTAACTTTATCTTTGCCGAATAACACAATAACGGTTGAACCCATGTTAAATCGCCCCATTTCTTCCCCCTTTTTTGCAACCGGTGGATTAAAAGGATAATTCCAATGTCGAATTTCGGTCTCAGGAGAGGGCGTAATCACCCCATCCCAAACCGTTTCAATACTGGAGGAAAAAATTGATCCTATCAAAACGATAGCCATCGGACCTGCTTTTGTATCAAAAATACTGACCACGCGCTCATTTTTGGCATATAGTTCATGATCTAAATTTACAGCTGTCCTGTTAATAACAAATAAGCGACCCGGGATATAGAGTGACTGTTTCATCGTTCCATCCAGTGGCATGTGGATACGATGATAGTCTTTGGGAGATAAATAAATTGTGGTAAAAACACCATTCCTGAAAATATCTGCTAAATTATTTTCTCCACCCAGTAATGCCGTGACCGTAAATGTTTTGCCTTTAGCCAGGAATATCTCGCCTTCAGTAATATTCCCAGACTGACTGACAGTGCCATCAGCCGGGCAGGCGACGCCATTTTCAATCGCCGTAATAGGACGGACTTCCGGTTTAAGCTGACGGGTAAAAAAGTGATTGAAACTCGGATAATTTTTCAGGTCGCGTGAAACAGCTTCTTTCGTGTTGACATTATAAAATTTGCCAAACTGTTTGATTATCAGGTTCTTCCAGACTTCATTTTCATAACGTGATAAAAAACCTAGCAATCGGGATAGTAAGTGAAGCGGTAAAATATACTGAAGCAGTGCTATCAGCAATTCTTTAGTTGATATATTTTTCATAGGCATATTGATTTTCCAGAAACGGTGACTTCAAAAATCCCTTATATCCCCAGCATCCATCCGAATGATCTCTTTCGATGTATTTTTGAAAGCTGTTGTCATTCAATTCCATAAGCTGATCAATGGATCAGAGCCATGGTATGAACCTCACTATAAATCGATTAGATAAATAAATTTTCTGATGAAGTCACAGTTTTAGACTTTAAGATCAAGCGCAGCACAATTTTTCGCAAATAGCTAGCTTCAGTGTCAGGCCTTGCAGAATGCCATTGATGTAATTTTTCCAGCTCTCCTTCTTTGGCCAGCCTTGGCGCCGGCTTCAAAAGCAAAACGCAACACTGAATAATCCCTGGATTCCGTTTGTTTTCAAAAAACCGGAAACTCCAGAGTGTGCAGTATAATAATGCTATACCCTAGCTTATGAGGCACACCCATGCACGTTACCTTGGTCCATGTTCAAGTAAAACCCGCCCATATAGATGATTTCATCACCGCGACACGGCTTAACCATGAAGCTTCAATCAGGGAGGCCGGAAACCGGCGTTTCGACGTGCTGCAATCACCCGAAAACCCCACCCACTTTATTCTTTATGAAGCCTATGCCTCGGCAGAGGATGCCGCAGCCCACAAACAAACCCCCCACTATCTAGTCTGGCGCGATATAGTGGAAGACTGGATGGCAAGGCCGCGCCAAGGCGTCCGTTATAATGGGCTGTTTCCACGGAGATAAATCGTATGCAATTCGCTCCATTTTCGATCTCGCGTTTACCGCGAATTTGTTACGGCAACGGCCGCATCAATGATGTCCCGGCGCTGGCGGAGGCCTATGGCCGCACCGCCTTGCTGGTGACCGGCAAAAAATCATTCAGCGCTACGCCTCGCTGGCAGGCTTTGACCCAGGCTCTGGATGAAAAAGACGTGCGCTGGCTGCACCTTACCGTTTCGGGAGAACCCTCGCCGATAGTGGTGGATGAAGCCGTGAGCCGGTTTCGCGGTGATGCGGTCAGCGTTGTGATCGCCATCGGCGGCGGCAGCGTGCTCGATGCAGCGAAAGCGATAGCGGGGCTCTTGCCTCACGGCAATTCGGTGATGGATCACCTCGAAGGGGTCGGCAAAAACATACCTTACCATGGCCCCAGTCTCCCCTTCATCGCCGTGCCCACCACGGCGGGAACCGGCAGCGAGGCGACCAAAAACTCGGTGCTGAGCATGCAAGGGCCGGACGGCTTCAAGAAGTCTTTTCGCGATGAGTCCTTGATCCCCGAATACGCGGTTATCGACCCCGATTTGCTGGCGAGTTGTCCCCGCGAGCTGGTTGCGGCCGACGGCATGGACGCCTTCACGCAACTGTTGGAGTCCTACGTGTCGAACAAAGCCAACACGTTTACCGACGCCTTGGCCTGGAGCGGCATGTCCGCTGTCAAGGAAGGTTTTTTTGCCGCCTGGGAAGGAAAGGAACCGGCCGCGTTCCATGGACGCTGCGCGATGGCATACGCCTCCCTGATTTCCGGAATCACCCTGGCGCAAGTGGGCCTGGGATCAGTGCATGGTCTGGCTTCGCCGCTTGGAGCTTACTTTCCGATCCCTCACGGCGTCGTTTGCGGCACCTTGGTAGCCGCTGCCACTGCGGTTAATATAGGGGCATTGCAAGCACGAGAACCGAACCACCCTGTCCTGGCCAAGTATGCTCACGTAGGAAGATTGTTGACCGGCCGGGCCGAGATGGACGACGTTGCGGCTCGTACCGCATTAACCGACCTTTTGACCGAGTGGAGCGAACGGCTGCAACTGCCTCGTCTGAACGGCTATGGCATTACCGCAGAGGATTTTCCGCTGATCGTCGCCAACAGCCGCGGCAGCAGCATGCAGACCAATCCGATCGAACTGACTGACGCAGAGATCAATCGCATATTGATGCAGCGCCTTTAAACACGAATGCTGGTCCGGCGAGGCAATTACCGCCATTTTTATGCTGCCGGATGGGATTTGTAATCGGGTTCCTGGTTCCCCGTTTATATTTTTGGACTCTGTACATGACAAAAAACTAACTGGTTACTAGTAGTCCCTTTGCAGAGAGCA
>CAZMRW010000070.1:0-25896 GCA_964568805.1 uncultured Methylococcaceae bacterium
CACTTCTCTTTCAAGCTAAAAACACCTAAAATTTAACTTTTTGCATCACCCTTAAGGAAAACCAATGCGCTTATTCATTCTTCCCCTGATGCTGCTTTTAACCACAACACTTTCATTTGCAACGGAAAAAAATATGTCTGATAAGTCACAACCCTCCAAGGTCAAATTAACCACCTCGCTCGGCGCCATCGTTATTCAGCTGAATACTGAAAAAGCGCCGGTTTCATCGGCAAATTTTATTAAATATGTTAATGAAGGTTTTTACAACGGCACCATATTTCATCGGGTCATCAAAGACTTTATGGCGCAAGGCGGCGGCTTCGACACCGGCTTCAAGCAAAAGACAACTCATGAGCCGATCAAAAACGAAGCCGACAACGGCCTGAGCAACAGCCGCGGCACACTAGCCATGGCCCGCACCTCGGATCCCAATTCGGCAACCGCGCAATTTTTTATCAATTATAAAGAGAATTCTTTCCTGAACCACACCAGTCCGACGCCTAGCGGCTGGGGCTACGCCGTTTTCGGCGAAGTGGTTGAAGGCATGGATGTCGTCGATGCCATGGCACAGCAGCCGACAGGTAACCGCGGCGGACATCAGGATGTGCCGAAAACCGATATCGTTATCGAAAAAGCGGAAGTTTTAAAATAAACGAACTGCTAAAAAATAAGTAGTATTCAACCAGTTGATTCCGTTCCTGGCTAGTCAAGCTTGCAATGAATGGAATCGACGCATTGCCCTTTATCCCCTCTAAGAATCCAGACAGAGTTAATCAAAAGATTGACACTAAGGAACCTTGCGCTACCCATCCCCGCCCTACTTATCTGAAAAACAAATTCCGGGATTTATCCCGTTTTTGCCGTCAAAGGTCCTCGTTTTACGCATTTATGACTCAAGCAGTCGATGATGGCTTTTATGCCGCTCAGGCAGGAGTGTAGATGTCTTTGTGAGAAATCGATAGTATTTCGAGGAATATGTTTCGATAAATCGGAGAAGGAAAGGACTCTTCGGTGTGTTGCCGATATCGGGTACGGTTGATTTTTCGAGCCGGGCGTCTTGTGGCCAGACATGCAGATTTTCATGACTTGACAATAACTCGGCGCATGTTAAGTTGTCGTATCTATAAAAGAATTGATATGGATATTTTTGCGGATTGATGCTGTTATTACCCTTGAAATATTAACCGTGTTAAATTAACAGAATTAACGAAATACCTGTCCTCGCTACAATAATAATAAAGCAGGTTTGATTCATGATACAGACAACTTATATCAGCACGCCGACACGTCCCATGAGTACGGACGATCTCCTGGACATTCTGAATACTGCCCGGCTAAATAATGTCTGTATCGGCGTCTCCGGAATGCTTCTATACACCGGCAGTGCGTTTATTCAGACACTGGAGGGAGACGAAAAAGTCTTGGAGGATTTGCTGGCAACGATTAAAAAAGACCCTCGCCATAAGGACTTTCGCATCATCGAGAAGAAAAAAATTCTTGCTCGCGAATATGCCGATTGGACCATGGGATTTAAACGCATAGACAAGGACGATGTTCGCGACATACCGGGGTTAAACAAATTCTTCGAAACCGATTTGAGCGGCAGCATCGGCTCCGATGAGTTGAAACTGGTCAATAATTTGTTGAATCATTTCCGCAAGGAAGGAAAAAAGAAAAATATTCACGACGAATTGTCGCTGGAGGATGAGGACAAATTTATTGTTTTTCTGCATGCGATGATCCGGTTGGGGGTAAAGGCATTGGCATTATTGATGATGCTCACGGTTCTCTGGTGCGTGCTGGACGTGGTCGTTGTCATTTATAAGGAAATTTTGAGCCAGTCGATTATGAAACTGGGGAAATCGGAGATTCTGCATGTGTTCGGTTCATTCATGATCGTTCTGATCGCCGTCGAAATATTCATCAACATTACACTTTATATCCGCAATGATGTCATACCGGTAAAGATGGTGGTAGCGACTGCGCTCATGGCGGTCGCGCGAAAAATCATTGTATTCGACTATCACGACGTGTCAGCACTGCACGTGATTGGAACCGCATTGCTGGTACTGGCCCTGGGCGGCTGTTACTGGCTGCTGGAGCGTGAATTTAAAGTGCATTCTGATGCTTAATCGGAATTATCAGGTCTATCGAAGACAACCTTAGGGCAACGTTATGGAATTTTTGCACGATTCGCTGTTTCTGTCTCGACTTCAATTCGCCTTCACCGCGTTGTTCCACATCCTCTGGCCCTTGCTGACCGTGGGCTTATCGATTTTTCTGGTGGTGCTGGAAGCATTGTGGCTGAAGACTCAAGACCGTGATTACTTCATCCTTGCGCGCTTCTGGGGCAAACTGTTCCTGCTTAATTTCGCTGTCGGCGTGGTCAGCGGCATACCGATGGAATTTGAATTTGGCACCAACTGGGCGCCTTTTTCCAGGCTTAGCGGCGAATTCTTCGGCAATATTCTCGGTTACGACGGCGCAATGGCGCTCATGCTGGAAGCCGGTTTTCTGGGCATCATGATGTTCGGCTGGAACCGGGTGCCCGCAGGCATGCATTTGTTTGCAACGACGATGGTGGCCTTGGGTTCGTCTTTGTCGGCTTTCTGGATCATGATTGCCAATGGCTGGATGCAGTCGCCTGGCGGCGGTCACGTTGAGGCCGGCCGCTACGTGGTTGACAGCTACGCCGAGGCTTTACTCAATCCCAACCATTATTTGGGCTTTACCCATATGTGGCTGGCTTGTCTGGAAACCAGTCTGTTCGTAGTTGGCGGGATTTCCGCCTGGTATCTGTTACAGCAACGCCACGAAAACCTGTTCCGCAAATCGTTTGGTCTGGCATTGGCGGGTGTGCTGCTGGCGGCGCCGGTGCAGATTTTGGTCGGCGATATTGCCGGGCTATACCTGTTCGATATCCAGCCGGCGAAGACGGCGGCTATCGAAGCTCACTGGGATACCAATCCGCCGGGGCAGGGCGCCGAATGGCATGTGCTGGCCTGGCCGAACAAGGAAAAACAGGGCAACGATTGGGTTTTATCCATCCCTAACGTGTTGAGTCTTATCGCCACGCATTCATTAGACGGACAAGTCAAAGGGTTGAAAGAGTTTGCGCCAATTGATCAACCGCCTGCCATTCCGTTAATCTTTTACACATTTCGAATCATGGTGGGTATCGGCGTTGTTCTGGCGGCATTGGCTCTGGGAAGCGGTTATTTTTGGTGGAGAAAACGCAGGCTGCCTGGCGGTCCGGAATTTCCGGTCTGGCTACTGAAATGTTGGCTGGCGGCTGTTCCGTTAGGCTATCTGGCCACGGAATGCGGCTGGATAGTGCGGGAAGTAGGGCGTCAACCTTGGGCTGTCTACGGCATGCTGCGTACCGAACATGCCGTGTCGAATTTACCCGCCGCCGCAGTGGCAACCAGTCTGGCACTGTTTGTAGTCATTTATACGCTATTGCTGGTTTCTTTTTTGTTGTTCGCCCGGCGCATCATCCTGGCTGGTCCGGATATTCATCAGCCGTTGCCGGTGTTTTTGCCGCCGGTCGGCGCAAGTCAGGAAAGGAGTTGACAATGGAGCATCAGGTATCCGACTGGCTGGTCAATTCCTGGGCAGCCATTCTGACGTTGATTATAGCGGTTTATGTAGCGTTGGACGGTTTCGATTTGGGGGTGGGCATACTGTCGCTCGTCGAAAGAGACAAAACACGGAAGTCCATCATGATGGATACTCTGAACGGCGTCTGGGATGCCAATGAGACCTGGCTGGTACTGATGGGCGGAACGTTATTCGGAGCCTTTCCGTTGGCCTATGCGGCTGTGTTGCAGTCCTTATACGCGCCCGTATTGCTCCTGCTGTTTGCGTTGATTTTTCGGGGCGTCGCGTTTGAATTTCGGTTGTATGCCCGACGTCAGGAAGGCTGGACTCTGGCTTTCGGCGTCGGCAGTTTGCTGGCCGCTTTGGCGCAGGGATTGGCCTTGGGCGGCTTGCTGGGCGGTCTGCCTTTGAGTGAATCCGGTTCAACTGTCGATTTATTTGTCTGGGCGACGCCGTTTTCATTATTGACGGCTGTCCTGTTAGCCGCGGTCTATGTTTTGCTGGGGGCAACCTATTTATTATATAAAGTAGACGAACCGTTTCTTGAATCTATGTATCGCTGGGCCAGGCGATCTGCATTATTGCTGTCGGTATTATTTCCGCTGTTTTTAGGGTGTGCTGCTCTGGCGATGCCCTCAGTGGCGGAGCGGTGGGGCGATGAACCTTTCTGGTTTAGTATCCTGGCCGCCTGCATTGCGGCGCCTTTCTTGCTGATGCAGCACAGTCTTAGTCGACGCCGTGACGACAGGCCGTTTTTCTGGTGTCTGGTGACATTGGCCATGGTGATAATCGGGTTGGTCGCCAGCCATTATCCATTTTTGATTCCGGGAGCCATGACTTTGCATATGGCTGCTTCCTCGACCAGGACCCTCGAATTCATGCTTTTCGCGGTCGGCGGTTTGCTGCCGTTTATGTTGGGCTACAATGCTTATCAATATTACGTTTTTCGTGGGCGGGCGAGTTCGGGTCATTGATTGATCAATATCATTACGGTTTTTCTTCATTGCAGGGAACATTATTATGAACATCCGTTTTTTGGTTTTATTATTGGTGTGGATTTGTGCGGCCGATGTCTACGGTGATGAACATCACTTAGAGTCGTGCCGGTCCTATGAAGGCCGATTGAGCGACCTGAATGTGCAGCGACCGCCGAGGCGGGTGCTGCTGGTGCCTTTGTTGAGCAGGGATCCCCATACGACCGAGAGCCCAAGATGGTCCGAGCAGCCGGCCCGCGCACTGAGTGCCTTTTATCGCAGCCGATTCAAGGCGGAGGTAACGCAATTACGGGATGTCTGGAGCTGGTCGGACTATTACCGGCAGGCCGATCAAATGGCGCTGCAATCGCCTGCTTTCGACCGGGTTATCTTCATCAGCCATGGCGGTTTCGACGGTCCGGTAGTTAAAAATGAGGTGTTTAAGCAAGATTTTGAGGTAAACGGAAACAAGGGCAAATTGCTTCAGCTTTCCGAGGCACAGCCAGGACTTAAGAATGTGTTGTCCATCACCTATGATACCGGAAAAAACCGCATATTCAGCGACTATATGGCATCGCACCGGCAGGAGATGAAATCGATGAGATCGAGCGAAATCTTTCATCAGCTGAAAGAGCTCGAAAAACAGTTGCAGCCGCTCGACTACGCCTGTTTTCAAAGCTATTGCTCGCCGGAGAAACTGTCTCTAAGCCCGGAGCGGCAGCGTGAATACCGGCTTGAGATTTGTGAACGAATTTGCCGGGAACCCTTGTTCGAGTTAAAGCAGTCTGCCGAGTTATCAGAGGAACGTTTTTATCATTTTACAAAAACTCTGAGCTCGCTTGCGGCGGCCGATGGTCTGGTTTTTTTCGGCGCCTGCAACCCGGGCAGCGCGGCTCCTGAAAGAGTTCTGGAGAAGGATCAAACCGAGTTGCTGATCAACTCAAATCTGGCCGGCGGGCCCCATCAAACCTATGTGCATCTGGTCAGCACGGCAACCGGCCGCATCACCGCCGGCCCGATCGGAAATAGCAGCGCCGACGACATTGTCAATAGGATAATCATGTTTGAGACCAATCGTCCACAACGCTATTTATGCATCGCCGCTCCCGGGAAACTTTGATTGCCCGCCAATTCCGTCACTTTTGAAAAAATGTACTGAAGAAGCGGCCAAGCCCTCTTTTGCTCTGTACTTCGGCCGTCTTGACGCTTACCGCTTCGCTGTCAGTTGCATTGACTGGCAATATGATATGTCCCAGGACGAAACAGGCATTGTAAAACTCGAAAACTTTTGCCAAGGGGATTTGCAGTGCTTCGGATACGCCGTATAAATCGCCTTCCCAGTTACGCATAAATTCTGCAATTTCACTGTATTGACCGAGTAACGGGATTTCTTTCGCATTTGGCGATGCGGTTAGTGTGACCGGACGTTCTGCGCTGTGACCATCCAATAATCGTCCCTGGCTGGCCTGAATGACGGCGTAGATAGTCAGCTCGGTTAACGACCTCGAAGACGAATTAATCTCAACGCCCATCAGTTTGGACAGTTTCGATTTGCTGATAATTTTGCTTTTTAATAAACGCCGCTGAATTGTGCAATAGGCGAGTATCTCTTCCGATGTGCCGGCGAAATAATAAGTATTGATTTCCGGCTCGATATAGATGGGCGGGAGCCGGTTTAACTGCACGATTCGGCAGGATTTGTCCTTTTCGGCTTGCAGCAACAGGCCGTATAAAAAATTCCGGGTGTTCAGCTTGATGTTTTTGGCATGATTGGCCGATGCCGGCAAGGCGAATTCAGTTTCCGATTCGTTGATCAGTTCATATAGCTCCGGCCAATTGTCTATTGCATTGTTTTTACTCGGAAGAAAATCTTTATCCAAATCGGGCTCATCGATATCGGCCAGTACAGTTTGAAGATCAGCCACGGTGTTCAGGGGCAGATCCGGCTGAATAGTCAAGGACGAATCTGCTTCCGGAACGGTGCCGGCGGTAATGGTTTTTTCCGCTTCTTCCGCCAATCGGACCGAAACCTGATTGAGTAATTGAGTAATACTCCGCAAACTTGGCGTTGCGTCAGGTTTTTTTAACAAAAACCAGTGGTCATTCGATAATGCCTGCTGATCTTCGGTTATCAGAATGATCTGATAAGGCTGGCGTTTTTGCAGCTGATCGGCGCATATCTGTTGTCCATGGTCCGCGTCGAGGTTAATCATCACCGTGCTGGTATCCTCGCTGTCAAGAATGCGCCATTGGTCGGTCAGAGCGGATTCCGCAAGATCAAGCACCGCCGACATGGCGTCCTGCTGAGGCTGATCAAAACCGGCGCACTGGATGGTATAATGTGACATATTACTTTCCTTCTAACAAACGTTGCCATAATTGCGTTGGCAGGTCATGACTGATCATTTTTTGGACAACGGGGTCCACCTCATAAGGCAGCGAAAAAAACGCTATCTCGCGTTTCTCTCGATCATAAATGGCGCACTGAGCGCCTTTATTGCCGTTTCTTGGCTGGCCGACAGAGCCGGGGCAAACCAGTGCGTGGGAATACGTATCGAGACTGATTAAGGGGGCGGTGAGGTGCTGGTCCATGTTATGTTTGTCGCGGCAATACACCCCCGGCATATGCGAATGCCCGTGAAAGCACAACGGAATATTTTTGTTTTGCATATAATCCAGATTGTCAACGGAGGTCATCATATAGACATAACCATAAAAAAATGCGGGGTCGATCGGCGCCCCATGAACAGCCAGCCAATTATCCTCCCGGGCGGAGGCTGGCAAATTTTGCAGCCAGTCCCGGTCGTCCCGGGATAACTGCCGGGAAGTCCAGTCGATGACTACTTTGGCATTGCCTGAAAAGCCGGTTGAGGTATTCCCCGTGGCGACGGCATGATCATGATTACCTTTAATAATGGTGAAAGACGACGCCTGCAATCTTTCAATACATTCTTTCGGTTCCGGTCCATAACCGACGATGTCGCCCAAAACGAGTCCCTGATCAATTTGGCGTTGCCGGTAAAAATCCAGTACACAGTCAAGCGCCGCATAATTAGCGTGTATATCCGCGAAAAGGGCATAGTAGCGGTTATTTTTAGATGTTTTCGTGGGCGGTATACTGTCCGATTGATGATTTTTGATCGGAACCGAAACAGGCGTCCTGGACAGACTGTTGATCAATTGCTGCAGCAACGCTTCTTTTTCCGGCGTCGGCATAAACAGGGTCTGCAACTGGTTTGCGATAATCACCCGGCAATGAGGATCCTGAAAAATATCGTCAAGCGATTGCGCCAGCGTCCTGCTCAACTGCGCCATAAACTCCGGATCCAGCCAGTCGAAGGATCGGATATAAACACCGACCATCACGGAGAATGAAATAAAGTTGTCCCACAGATACAGTTCATCATCCACATAGAAAACTTCGCCGTGATCGTCGACGGCAAAATTGGACAAGCCTTCATCCATTTTATAGCCGCTGTTTTTTGCCAGCAGCAAATATTTATTAAAAATCGCCCCCAATAAGTACAGGAAGTAGGCTCGTTGCCCTTCGTTACAAGTCGAGGCCTTTAATTCAATATTTAACGGCTTTAATCTTGGACAGATGCTTCCGGCCCGGATCGACTCGGATTCCGGATCGGTTGAAATAAACCAGGTTTTGCAAGGATGGTGAATCGAAAACTGCCGTTCTTGCAATAAAATCTTTTCGGTCCAGCGGCGGGCTTTTTGCTGATTTAAATCAAGCTCGGCCCGGATTTTGGCCACGTCCCTGGCATTAGCGAAAATGCGGGTTTCCGGACGTCCGGTGAATGCCGTGCCGATTTCCAGGTTTTCCGGGCTGACCGACAACAAATCCGCAATATAGCCGGCATCATAATTTTGCAGGCCATTAATGGCGCCGATGAGTTCTATTATTGGCATCGAAGGCTGATAAAATGGATGTTCTAAATTAGCGCATGGTGTATTTATCAGCCTACGATGTTGCCGAATATCAAGCGGACGAGTTTATCCCAGTAAAAGAAAGTTTAAGGATGCACTCGCTGGCGCCGCAGGCTGCCGGGTATAATCAAGGGCACAAAGGAGAGAGGGCCAGCATGTTGCTGCGCACAGCCGACCAGCCCATGCCCAGGTTGGCCGATTTGCTGGTGATTAGTACCACGAGCGAATCCGGTTTATCTTTAACGGTTGCCATAAAATGGTAGGTTCTTTCCGTAGTCATTTGTACTTCTTGAATCATTTTTTCCACCACCTTGCCGCGCTGGCTTGAAAGCAGGGATTCGACCGCTCGAACATTTTTACCCCTGAACAGGTCAACCGCCGCCGCCGCAACCGCTTCAAGGTATGATGACGTAAAATAGGGGACGTTGTGAGCAACGCCCAACAGCAAACCGCTGTTCAAATCGACCACGGCGCAACCCAGGGCGCCATCGACATCGGAAACAATTTTACGTAATACATCATCTAGTTTTGCCATGTTAATATCTCCAAAATTACATTTTTCTCGTTTTAAAATATACAGTCCTAGTCACATAAGAATGGTTTGTCTGACCGAGCCGAGTGGTTGCCAATGACAATCAGTACAGCGGATAATGTCAAACGTATTCCAAGGTAGCTAATAAAGTATTCAGTAATACAACCACATCCGCTGCGTTGCGCGCATCGGCATGAAGCACCGGCCAAGGGTCGCCGCGTTCCTCAAGCACTCGATAATAATCATCGATACTGGGTTTGGTTGATTCGTCGTAGTGGGTTATTCCAATCACCGCTGCGCTTTCCTGCAAAAAGGCTGCATTCAGGTTAAGGAAATAATCCAGTTCGGCCATAGGGTTTTCATGGCTGTTATCGATCAGGATAATCAGCCCTAAAGCGCCTTTGGTTAAAATGTGGCACATAAAGTCGAAACGGCGCTGACCGGGGGTGCCGTAAAGATAAAGTTTGGTATTGTCCTCCAAGGTCAATTCGCCGAAATCCATAGCCACGGTCGTGGTGCTTTTGCGCTTGACGACACTGTCTTCGGTCGGCTTTGCTTCGGTTGACAGAGGGGCGACTTCGCTAATGGTTGCAATGGCCGTGGTTTTTCCGGCGCCGACACAACCTGTAAAAACAATTTTTATTTTATGATTGGCATCCATCGTAATACTGCCTATATCTGTGAACTTGTTTGGCTTAGCCGTTTACCGATTTTTGTTAATAGCGAGCGCTTTTCTGTGTTTATTTGTTTGCTATGAATTTCGACGCTCTCGCCCTGTTGAATCAGGCCGATGATTTCACAGGCATTATAAAAATCATAAACTTGCTCCTGGGAGGTCTGGGTTTGCGCGGCAATCGTTTCGAGGTCGAGACTGTTGCTTTGCATGAATGCGGCCAGGCGAACCAATTGCCGGCAACCGGGCAAACCAAGATCCGGCCAACGCTTCAACTGCACGATTTGTCCTTTTAAATGGCCCTTTAACCTCCGTCCCTGTGAAGATTTGAAAGCGGTATACCAAATTAAACTGCTTAACGGCAGCGGCTTTAGTTTTTCCGCTGCGACAGAATCCAGTAATTCCGCTGTGCTGATCGGATGCATAGATATATTGGCGGAGCTTGCAAAATAGGCTTCCAATTGCTCAAGACCTAAAGCACAGTAATAATTATTTGAGCCGTCAAGATAAATGACCGTTGAGCCGGCAGATTCGGGAAAACTTAAAATTTGGGGCATGTGCCGCGCAGACAGCAGGAGCGCCAGCAGACCCTGGCCGGGATCAAATACGTCCTCGCCGGAGGAAGTTGTCGGTCCAGGGGGTGCAAGCGGAATCGGCGCAATATTTTGATCCGATTGGGCCAAAGGCGGGGGCATCGTTGTTTCGCCGTTTTCAAGGCTCGATGACACTTCGTTTAACAAATTGACCAATGCATTGCGGCGGGGAATGAAATTGCTGTCAACCCGCAGTTCATAACGATTTTGCCGGACATCCTGAGTGGAATAAAAAATACACCGGTCACGAGGCAGGGCTTGCAGCACTTTATCTTGATCAAATTGGCTTGGTAAGTTCGCACTCAACAAGTAGAAATCGGCCGTCGAGTCGTTAACGATTATCCAGGGTCTATGTAAATTCGATTCAGCCAATGAAAAAATGGCTTCGAATCTCGATTGATCGATTTCGCTGAAGCCTATTAATTTGAGATGAATGCTTGGTTTATCGAACATATAGGGACCTGGAGAAATTACAACTTTTTCCTTTTTCGCTTCGGCCTGATTGCCGTTTCAGAAAAATAGCGCGTCAATTAACTTATAGCCATTCCAAGGTAAAACGGGCATGAAATACCGATTGAGCAATTGATCAATCTGCACCCGTTTCAACTTCTTGTTGCACTGCAGTCCCGAATTCAGGAGATGCATGAAAAAAGTCCGGCTACTGCGAGTTCTGCAATGGCGGCAATAGAGCCATTCGGAACATTAAGCAGAAGTTTAGCAGTTAATAAAATTTGTACAGGGTATACAGAACATTTTTATTCATAAAGTTGTCTATAGCCTTTATTGCTTAAATTAATGTCATTATTTACTTAAATTTATGTCATTGATTGCTGAATTGGTGTGCTGCCTCATTTCATCCCCTGTTGTTGCAGCCAGTTCACGCAAAAGCTAATGAGTGCCTTATGTCTCTGAGTTAAATGGAAATTTTTCTCGAAAACTGATAAGGTGCGACTCGAAATGGATTTTTTATCGATTGTTATCAGTTTTCGGATTTACCTAATCTAAAACTATTGCTATAATAGATTTTTGAAGTAAGGCACTTCAGGCGCGTAGCTCAGTTGGTTAGAGCACCACCTTGACATGGTGGGGGTCGTTGGTTCGAGTCCAATCGCGCCTACCAGACATTAAAGCACTGCACGGCAGTGCTTTTTTTATTGTGGAAACCAAAAGATTAACCAAAAATGCCAGTCATAACTCTTCCTGACGGTTCCAGTCGCAACTATGACCAACCTGTGTCAGTGCTGGACATTGCCCGTTCTATCGGTGCGGGATTGGCCAAGGCGACCCTGGCAGGAAGGGTAAACAATCAATTGGTTGATGCGTCAACTGTCATCGATCAGGATGCATCCGTACAAATTATCACGGCGAAAGATGCCGACGGCATCGATGTCATACGCCATTCCACCGCTCATTTATTGGCCCAGGCGGTCAAGCAGCTGTTTCCGGATGCTCAAGTCACTATCGGCCCGGTAATCGAAAACGGCTTTTATTACGATTTTGCCTATCAAAGACCCTTTACCCCGGAAGACCTGGCTGCAATAGAAGAAAAAATGCAGCAACTGGCATCCGAAGACTACATCATCAAACGTCTGGTTCTGCCCAGGGATGCCGCCGTAAAATTTTTCAGGGAGCAGGGCGAAGCCTACAAGGCCGAGATCATCGAGTCCATTCCAGCGGATCAGAATATCTCGTTATATGAACAAGGCGGCTTTACCGATTTGTGCCGCGGGCCTCACGTACCCAGTACCGGCAAGCTAAGTGCATTCAAGCTGATGAAGATTGCCGGAGCTTATTGGCGCGGTAATTCCGATAATGAAATGCTGCAGCGTATTTACGGTACGGCCTGGGGCGACAAAAAAGAACTGCAGGCCTACCTGACTCGTTTGGAAGAAGCCGAAAAGCGCGACCACCGTAAACTCGGCAAAGCCCTGGATCTGTTTCATACCCAGGAAGAAGCGCCCGGCATGGTGTTCTGGCATGAGAAAGGCTGGACCATCTATCAGCAGATCGAACAGTACATTCGCGAAAAATTACGCGTTAACGGCTACGGCGAAGTCAGAACGCCGCAAGTGGTCGATCGGACCTTATGGGAAAAATCGGGCCACTGGGATAAATTCAGTGCCTCGATGTTCACAACGCATTCGGAAAATCGCGATTACGCGATCAAGCCGATGAACTGTCCGTGCCATGTCCAGATTTACAATCAGGGCCTGAAAAGTTACCGTGATTTGCCGATTCGCCTGGCCGAGTTCGGTTCCTGCCATCGCAACGAGCCTTCCGGCACGCTGCACGGCTTGATGCGGGTCAGAAACTTCGTTCAGGACGATGCGCATATCTTCTGTACCGAAGCGCAGATACAGGACGAGGTCTCGATTTTTATCGATATGCTGTTCGATGTCTATAAGGATTTCGGCTTTGAAGAAGTCATCATCAAACTGTCGACCCGGCCTGAAAACAGGGTGGGCGACGATGCGGTTTGGGATAAGGCGGAAAACGCTTTGGAACTGGCGCTCAATAATAAAGGCTTGAAATGGGATCTGCAGCCCGGTGAGGGCGCTTTTTACGGACCCAAGATTGAATTCTCGTTAAAAGACTGCATCGGGCGGGTATGGCAGTGTGGTACCATACAGGTCGATTTTTCGATGCCTGGCCGTCTGGGCGCTACCTATATTGACGAGGACAGCTCCAAGCAAGTGCCGGTGATGCTGCACAGGGCTATATTGGGTTCGCTGGAGCGTTTTATCGGCATTTTGATTGAGCAGTACGCCGGGACTTTCCCTGTTTGGCTGTCGCCGGTGCAGGCTGTTGTGCTCAATATCGCAGACCGTCATGCCCAATATGCCGCAGAGACGATGAAAGAGCTTGAAAAACAAGGCATCAGAGTCAAAATTGACTTGAGAAATGAGAAGATCGGGTTTAAAATCCGCGAGCACTCGATGTTGCGCGTACCGTATCTGATTATCGTCGGTGATAAAGAACTCGAAGAAAAAACTATCACTGTACGCACGCAAAAGGGTGACAATTTAGGTAATCTGCCAATCAGTGAATTTGCCGAAAGGTTAAAAAATGAAATTGCAGGCAGAAAATAATATATTGGTTGGAGGATTAGAGTATCGCTGCTAAAAAAGATGAAACGCGCTTGAATGATGCCATCACGGCAAGACGGGTGAGGGTAACGGGCGCTGATGGTGAAGCATTAGGAATTATATCGCTGGATGAAGCGAAGCAACTCGCCTATGCAGCGGATTTGGATTTAGTGGAAATATCGCCAAACGCGGACCCTCCGGTTTGCAAGATAATGAACTATGGCAAATACCAGTTTGAACAAAACAAAAAACTGGCGATTGCCAAAAAGAAACAAAAGCAGATTCAGGTAAAGGAAATCAAATTCCGGCCTGGAACGGACGAAGGCGATTATCAGGTTAAATTAAGAAGTTTGGTCAAATTTCTTAACGATGGCGATAAAACCAAGATAACGGTCCGTTACCGCGGACGCGAGCTGGCGCATCGGGAAATCGGCATGGAGCAATTGAAACGCCTGGAAAAAGATTTGGAAGATATAGCCGTTGTTGAATCATTCCCGAAAATGGAAGGCCGGCAAATGATTATGGTTATGGCGCCCAAAAAGAAAAAATAAGCGCTTTATTTCGCGCCGCTGCGATTTATCCTGGAATAGAAAAATCGTTGCGCATTAAAAAAGAGCAGCGCAAGTATTATAACTTCCACCGAAGTTATACGGCAGCACAGGAAAAGGCTGCTGCGTATCGTTTTATCGATACGGGTAATTCTTCAGGGCCATGCATTTTGCCTTGCTGGGTTATATGTCTCAGGGATTTTGTATTTAAATTATTGGAGCAAACAAATGCCAAAAATAAAAACCAACCGCGGTGCGGCCAAGCGTTTCAGACGCACGGGCAACGGCGGGTTCAAATGCGGTCAGTCGCATAAACGTCACATTTTGACGAAAAAGTCGACCAAAAGAAAAAGACAGTTACGCAAACCGGCGTCTATTCATCCATCCGATGTGCGCATGGCTGCACGGATGATGCCTTACAGTTAATCGGGAAGAGTAGACATGCCTAGAGTAAAACGTGGCGTAACAGCCAGAGCAAGACACAAGAAAATTTTAAAGCTAGCTAAAGGTTACTACGGTGCCCGAAGCCGCGTCTATCGCGTAGCGAAACAGGCGGTCATCAAGGCCGGCCAATATGCCTACCGCGACCGCAAACAGAAAAAGCGTCAGTTCCGCGCGCTGTGGATCGTCCGCATCAATGCGGCCGCCAGATTGTGCGGGATGTCATACAGCCGTTTAATCAATGGCTTATCCAATGCTAACGTCGCGATAGACCGCAAGGTTTTGGCAGATATCGCCGTCCGCGATATGGATGCCTTTGCTGAAATAGCAAAAATTGCCAAAGCAAATCAAAGCCCGCTATAAGCGTTTGTTTTTCCTTTGGCAGGGTTTTTCCTGGGCAGCTCTCTTCTTAAAAGAGGAGAACTGCTTTTAAAGCGAATAGTTACAGACAATCAAAGGATGATAGGCAATAGCAATCCAGTGTTGCGAACGGCATGGCAACTGTCAAGAAGTTGTTGAAGACCTGCAGCACGGCTGGATTTGCTTTATTGGCATATGAATTCCTTACCATTCCAAAAATTAACTAAAAAAGCGAGCTTAGCAGTGTCGGCTAACCCAGAAGAAATTCTCGCGCAGGCATTACAAGCGCTTGCACAAGCACAAGATCTCAATCAACTCGATCTGGTCCGCGTCCATTATTTGGGCAAAAAAGGATTGTTTACCCTGCAAATGAAAGAACTGGGTAAACTTGATCCCGACCAGCGGCGTTCGGCCGGACAGCTCATCAATCAGGCCAAGGACAGCTTTCAGGAGCAACTGGAAGCCAGAAAGAAAACCCTGGAAGATATTGCCCTGGCAACCCGACTGGCCAGCGAGTGCATCGATGTGACCTTGCCGGGCAGAGGCCAGACCGTAGCCGGATTGCATCCGGTGACAACCACCCTGAGACGCATTTCCAGGATTTTTACCAGCGTCGGATTTCAAGTGGTTGAAGGTCCTGAAATCGAAGACGATTATCATAATTTCGAGGCCCTGAACATCCCCGCCCACCATCCGGCACGGGCGATGCACGATACCTTTTATTTCGATGCCCACACCGTCTTGAGGACCCACACGTCTCCGGTGCAGATCAGGGTCATGGAATCCGAAAAGCCGCCTTTGAAAGTGATCGCGCCCGGTCGCGTGTACCGCTGCGATTCCGATATCACCCATACCCCGATGTTTCACCAGGTCGAAGGTTTTCTGGTCGATACCGATGTCAGCTTCGCCGATTTAAAAGGCGTGGTGTACCAGTTTTTACGCGCATTCTTCGAAAAAGACATTCAGGTCCGTTTCAGGCCCTCCTATTTCCCCTTTACCGAACCTTCAGCCGAAGTCGATATCGAATGCGTGATGTGCAGCGGTGAAGGCTGCCGGGTCTGCGGCCAGTCGGGCTGGCTCGAGGTGATGGGCTGCGGCATGATCCATCCCGAAGTTTTCAAGTCGGTCAAGATAGACAGCGAACAATACAGCGGCTTCGCTTTCGGCATGGGCGTCGAAAGATTGGCGATGCTGCGTTACGGCATTAATGATTTACGATTGTTTTTCGAAAATGATCTTAAATTTCTGGAACAATTTAGTTAACGGGTCGTTACAAGGAAAAGCTTGAGTCATGCAAATTAGTGAAGCCTGGTTAAGAGAATACGTCAATCCGGCAGTCAGCACGGAAGAGCTGGTTGAGCAACTGACCATGGCCGGCCTTGAGGTCGATTCTGTGGTCGCGGCGGCGGCATCCTTCAGCGGCGTCGTCATCGGCGAGGTAACGGCTATGGAACAGCACCCCGATGCTGACCGCCTGCGCGTATGCCAGGTAAACGTCGGTCAGGAACAGCCTTTGCAGATTGTCTGCGGCGCCAGCAATGTCCGGGTCGGATTAAAAATTCCCGCGGCGATGATCGGAGCCGAATTGCCGGGTGATTTTAAAATTAAACGATCCAAGCTGCGCGGCGTGGAATCGTTCGGCATGCTCTGTTCCGAAAAGGAACTGGGCCTGGCGGCCGATGCCAGCGGCTTGATGGAACTGGCGGCGGATGCGCCCGTCGGCGCCGACATCAGGGACTATCTGTCGCTTAACGATTCGATTATTGAGGTCGACCTGACGCCGAACCGGGCCGATTGTTTGAGCATTGAAGGCATCGCGCGCGAAGTCGCCGTGCTCAATAAAATGAACTGGACGCCGACGCCGGTTGAGAAAGCGGATGTCGCTCACCGCGACACGCTGCATGTGACCGTTGAGGCGGCCGATGCCTGCCCCCGCTATATGGGCCGTCTGATTAAAGGGGTCAATGCCCGGGCCGAAACGCCGTTATGGATGCAGGAACGTCTCAGGCGCTGCGGATTAAGAAGTTTGGGTCCGGTCGTCGACGTCACCAATTATGTCTTGATTGAATTGGGTCAGCCCTTGCACGCCTTCGACGCGGACAAGTTAACCGGCAATATTACTGTTCGCTGGGCCAATCATGATGAAGAATTGTCGTTATTAAACGGTCAGACCATTAAACTGGACAACGAGGCGCTGGTTATCGCCGACGATAAAAAATCCCTGGCACTGGCCGGCGTCATGGGCGGCAGCGAGTCTGCAGTCAGCGGCGAAACCCGCAATATTTTTCTCGAGTGCGCTTTTTTTGCGCCGCAAAGCATCGCCGGCAAAGCTCGCAAGTTTGGCCTCCATACCGACTCTTCGCACCGTTTTGAACGGGGCGTCGATCCGGATTTACAGGCAAGAGCGATCGAACGGGCAACACAGTTGATTATCGATATCGCCGGCGGCAGCGCCGGTTTGATTACCGAGGCCCTGAGCGAATCGGCTCTGCCGGTGCGCCAGCCGGTTTTACTGAGAAGGCCGCGCATTACAAAAGCGCTCGGCATCGAGCTGCCGGATCAGCAAATCACCGATACCTTTCAACGTTTGGGCATGTCGGTTGCCGGCCATGCCGACGGCTGGCAGATTACAGCGCCGGGATTCCGCTTCGATATCGCCATCGAAGCCGATTTAATCGAAGAACTGGCGCGTATTTACGGCTATAATAATATTCCGAACAATACCTTGCTGATGCGCTCCGACCTGAGTCAGGCGACCGAGACGGTTGTTGATCTGGACCGGGTAAAAGACCTGCTGGTCGACCGGGGCTATCAGGAAGCCATTACCTACAGTTTTGTCGACGAAGACATCCAGAGAGCCATTGCGCCCGAAAGCCGGTTTATTGCATTAAAAAATCCGATTTCGTCCGAATTATCGGTGATGCGCTCGACCTTATGGTGCGGACTGCTGAAAGCGGCCATACACAATACCAATCGCCAGCATAACCGGGTGCGATTGTTTGAGACCGGCCTCAGATTTGTCAATCGGGGCGGAGAAATCCATCAGGAAAAAATGCTGGCCGGTTTGGCTTTAGGCAGCGCCTATACCGAGCAATGGGGCGAAGCGACCAGACAAGTCGATTTTTACGATGTGAAAGCGGATGTACAGGCCATATTTTCGCTGACCGGCTGTGAAGGCCGTTTTGCAGCGTCTCAGGATTCGGCATTGCATCCGGGACAGACGGCGGAAATACTCTCGGAGTCCGGCGAAAGAATCGGCATAATCGGCATGCTGCACCCGAATCTGGAAAAACAGCTGGGTTTTGATAACCGGGTTTTCCTGTTTGAACTGGACCAGGACCGGCTGCTGAAAAAACGGATTCCAGCATTCCGGCCGCTGTCAAAATACCCGTCGGTGCGCCGTGATTTAGCCTTGATCGTCAATGAAGAAGTCACCGCTGACCAGATTATTTCCTGCATTAATGACTGCAAGGAAGCCACGCTTCAGAATGTCGTCGCCTTTGATGTCTACCGTGGCAAAGGCGTCGAGGAAGGCTGTAAAAGCGTTGCCCTGAGCCTGTTTATGCAGGATGATTCACATACATTAACGGATTCTGAAATAGATGCTATATTTAGCAGGGTCCTGGAAAATTTGAAAAACAAAATTAGTGCGAAGCTGAGGGATTAATCTAATGGCATTAACTAAAGCAGATTTTGCCGAAAGGCTGTTCGATGAGCTCGGCTTGAACAAGCGCGAAGCAAAAGATATCGTAGAGCTGTTTTTTGAAGAAATCAAAAAATCGCTGGAACAAGGCGAGCAGGTCAAAATTTCCGGATTCGGGAAATTCGAACTGCGCGACAAAAGCAGCCGTCCGGGCAGAAACCCAAAAACAGGCGAAGAAATTCCCATAACGGCCAGACGTGTGGTAACATTCAGGTCTGGTCAGAAACTTAAAGCCCGAGTAGAAGCGTATGCTGGAACCGAGTAATAATAATGAGCTGCCGGCGATACCGGCAAAACGCTATTTCACGATTGGTGAAGTGAGTGAATTGTGCGCTGTCAAACCCCACGTGCTGCGTTATTGGGAGCAGGAGTTTACCGAACTGAGTCCGGTAAAAAGACGAGGCAATCGCCGTTATTATCAGCGTCACGATGTCCTGATGATACGCCAGATACGGTCGCTGCTGTACGAGCAAGGCTATACGATCGGCGGCGCCCGAGCGCATCTGACCAGCGACGACAGCAAAGAGGATGCAACCCGCACCAAGCAGCTGATCCATCAGATGGTAAGCGAGCTTGAGGACATCCTGGAACTGCTCAAGTAGTTTTTCAAAATAAATGAGGCAAATGTAGTACAATAGCCTCCTTCCTTTCAGGATTGAGTTCTCAATCCTGTCTAGTAGTTTTTCGTGTCATTCAGTCGGGGCGTAGCGCAGTTTGGTAGCGCACTTGCATGGGGTGCAAGGGGTCGGAGGTTCAAATCCTCTCGTCCCGACCAATAAAATCAATGACTTGTAAAAACATTAAAATTGAAAAAATTCATAATTTAAGAAATTTTCATTTTTGGGCTACAGTTTGGGCTACGGTTTTTATTCGCTTGATTTGAGTAACTCACCATTTCGCCAACGATCACTGTAATCGCAAATTGAATTTTAATCCGCATCCGCTGCGAATTGAAGTCATCAATGTTAGTCGGAATATCCAGCTTAGTTGCTACTCTGCAAGCGCTCATCTTTTCAATCTGAAAGTTTGATAGTGATTCCAAGCCTTTCTGATGAAATAAATTCATGGCAGAAAATACCACGAAGTTTTTCTATGGCCCTAGACGCGCAGGTATTGTTGTTTCGATCTCATCCTATATAACGTCCCAAAACCATATTGGCGCGACTTTATTGCTCGCGATTTAAGCCATAAAATTGGCTCGCATTGGCGTGATAATTTCGTTGGAATTCTTCATTAAGGCCGACTTTAAAGCTTTCTCGATAATTGCCCCGAATTTCGATTGGGTCTTGGCCAGTATGTAGCGTTTCACATAAATCATCCTCTGCCCAAAAGACCCATGCTTGATTTACGTCCGATAGAGTATGTGTTTTCACGGTGCATTAGCGGAGTGAAATTGCAGGCTTTCCGACATCGCGTCAAGTCATTGGGAAGATGTTTGCTACCCTCCGTTGGGTGACGAATGAGAGACTCAGGACAAGGCACTAGCGGTCACGTAATTTTTACTGCATGCTTGGGTTGAGTTTAAAACATTCGTAGTAACTCCCCGAACTATATTATTGTTTTCAAAAAATCTACTGTTTTACTTGGGTGATAAACAAGACGCTGAAAATCGAAAAATTTGGAAGCTGATTTACAGTCTAATAAACGAGTCTTATCTCATACCCCAACCAGAAAAATGGATAAGAGCTCTTTATCTCATTGTAGATGCTATACTCAGTGTTTTATTTAAATCAGCTGTAATACCGAATAGTTAGCACTCAATTGATATTAGTCAGCGCAATGTCCATTATCAAATTCGTGAAAGCCAACTTCCCTCATGTGCTAAAAAAGCTTTGCATACATTTAGTTCATAGTCAGGAAGAATTTTCGAAAAAGCTAGGCACGACCCTTGCCCCGATAACCCGATGGATGAATGAAAAACATTTGCCTTCTCGACTCTTTAACAAGCTAAATGAATCAATTCGTCATTCAAGGAAAGTTAATAAATGAGCACGGAACAGCAAACCAGAAAACACATCATCGACAAAGCGCTTAAATTCGCGGGCTGGGACGTCAACGATCCGATGCAAATCGTACTAGAGTTTGATATAAATGTCGGATTGCCTCCAGTTGTATCAGAACCGCAAACAACTTACCAAGGTCACCAGTTCAGTGACTATGTGCTGCTTGGTCGAGATGCCAAACCGCTTGCTGTAGTAGAAGCAAAAAAAACCAGCAAAGATGCAGCCTTAGGCCGTGAACAAGCTAAACAATACTGCTATAACATACAGAAAGACAAAGGCTGCGAGTTGCCTTTTTGCTTTTATACAAATGGCTTGGAAATATATTTCTGGGATTTAGAAAATCATCCCCCGCGCAAAATTGTCGGATTCCCCACTCTTGATGATCTGGAACGTTTTCGCTACATTCGGCGAAATAAAAAATCTCTTTCAGAAGAACTGATAAATACCGAAATCGCAGGGCGCGATTATCAAATCCGGGCAATTCGCGCCGTCCTGGAAGCGATTGAACGCAAGCAGCGCGATTTTCTTTTAGTCATGGCTACCGGAACAGGTAAAACACGTACCTGCATTGCTTTGGTCGATGCATTAATGCGTGCTAGTCATGTGGAGAGAGTATTGTTTTTGGTTGATCGCATTGCCTTGCGCGAACAGGGATTAGCGGCTTTTAAAGAGCATCTGCCCAACGAACCGCGATGGCCAAAGATTGGGGAAAAGCTGATCGCCAAAGACAGGCGAATCTATATTTCTACCTATCCGACCATGCTCAACATCATTCGCGATGAATCCAACACTTTATCACCGCATTTCTTTGACCTGATAGTCATCGATGAAAGCCATCGATCCATTTATAACACTTATGGTGAAATTCTCGATTACTTCAAAGCCATCAACTTGGGATTAACGGCAACTCCCACCGATGTTATAGATCACAATACATTTAAGCTGTTTCACTGTGTAGATGGTTTGCCCACTTTTGCCTATACCTACGAAGAAGCCGTAAAGAATACACCGCCTTATTTGTGCGATTTTCAGGTCATGAAAATCCAAACCAAATTTCAGAAGGAGGGGATTAGCAAACGCACTATTAGCCTGGAAGATCAGAAAAAACTCATTCTGCAAGGCAAAGACGTTGAAGAAATCAATTTTGAAGGCAGCCAATTAGAAAAACAGGTCATCAACAAAGGCACCAACACTCTTATCGTAAAAGAGTTCATGGAAGAATCCATTAAAGATGGCAACGGGGTGTTGCCAGGCAAAACCATCTTTTTCTGTGCCTCCAAGGCCCATGCCCGCCGTATGGAAGAAATCTTTGACAAACTTTACCCGCAATATCATGGAGAACTAGCTAAAGTACTGGTTTCAGATGATCCAAGAGTTTACGGTAAAGGCGGATTGTTAGATCAATTTACCAACAACGACATGCCGCGCATTGCCATCAGTGTAGACATGCTCGATACCGGGATTGATGTGCGTGAGATCGTCAATTTGGTGTTTGCCAAACCCGTCTATTCCTATACTAAATTCTGGCAAATGATCGGTCGCGGTACGCGTTTGCTTGAAACCAAAAAAATCAAACCCTGGTGTACAGAGAAGGACGTGTTTTTGATTCTCGATTGTTGGGACAACTTTGAATATTTCAAGCTGCAACCCAAAGGTAAGGAAATCAAACCACAGTTGCCTTTGCCTGTGCGTTTATTTGGAATTCGTTTAGATAAAATTGAAAAAGCCCTTCAGCTAGACAATAACGAAATAGCAGCCAAAGAAAGCGCCATCCTTCGCCGCCAAATTCAAGAACTCCCGAAAAACTCGGTTGTCATCATCGAAGCCGCGACAGCTCTCAATCAAATCGCCGACGATAACTACTGGACCCAACTGAACGCGCAGAAACTCGAATTTCTACGCCATGAAATCAAGCCCCTGTTCCGAACCATCGCCCAAGCTGATTTTAAAGCCATGCGCTTTAGCAAAGATGTACTGGAAATTTCACTTGCCCTTTTGAACATAGCCAATTGGTCAAAGGAAGAAAAAGACCAATTTGAAACCTTAAAAGAAAGCTTAGTTGAACAAATCGGCGAGTTGCCTTTAACCGTGCCAATGGTTGCGCGAGAAGAAAGCCTGATTAAAAACGCCCAGCAAAATTATTATTGGTCAAACTGCACCGATGCTGCGCTGGATGAACTAGCGTTAAAGCTTGCCCCGCTTATGAAGTTCCGCGAGCTGCAAAATCCCGGCGCAGGGCCAGTCAAACTAGACCTTACGGACGTTCTGCACAATAAAGAAAAGGTGGAATTCGGTCCGCAACATGAGGCTGTCAGCATCGCGCGCTACCGTGAAATGGTCGAGGAATTAATTGCAGAACTCACTGACAACAACCCGATACTGCAAAAAATCAAAGCGGGTGAGGCTATTTCAGACTTTGAGGCGGAATTATTAGCCAAACTGCTTAACGAACAACATCCGCACATCACAGAAGACTTGCTGAGGAGTGTCTACAAAAACCATAAAGCGCGGTTTATCCAATTTATCCGGCATATCCTTGGTATCGAAAATCTCGCCAATTTCCCCGATACCGTCAGTCAAGCCTTCGATAAATTTATTACCGAACACAGCAACCTCAACAGCCGCCAACTAGAATTTTTGAGGTTGTTAAAAAACTTCATCATAGAACGGGAAAAAATCGAGAAACGCGACCTGATACAATCACCGTTTACAGTCATCCACCCGCAAGGCATCCGCGGCGTATTCAGCCCTGCTGAAATTAACGAAATTTTAGAATTAACCGAACGCTTGGCGGCTTAAGCTTAAAAGCATTCAAGCAAATAATAAGAGAACACAATGCTACAAAACAACCCCGCCCTCAAAAGCAAGATCGACCAGCTCTGGAACAAATTCTGGAGCGGGGGCATATCCAACCCGTTGACGGCCATCGAGCAAATCACCTACTTGTTGTTCATGAAACGGCTGGACGATCTGGATTTAAAGCAACAGGCCGATGCGGAGTTTACCGGAGATGCCTTTACCTCGCGTTTTGCCGGAACATGGATTCCACCGGAACATCGCGATAAATCGCCTGAAGAGCAAAAAATGTTTGCCGTTGATAAACATAGTTTGCGGTGGAGCGAATTCAAACGTATGTCGGCAGATGCCATGCTGAGCCATGTGCAAACCAAAGTATTCCCGTTCTTAAAAGATTTGAACGGTAAGGAGTCCAGCTTTACCCATCACATGAAAAACGCGGTATTCATCATTCCTAAGCCCTCGTTATTGGTGGAAGCGGTCAAGACCATCGACGACATGTATGATGAGATGGAAAATGATTCACAGCAAAAAGGCCAGGCGTTTCAAGATATTCAGGGCGATGTGTACGAATACCTGCTCTCGGAAATTGCGACCGCCGGTAAAAACGGCCAGTTCCGTACGCCACGCCACATCATCAAGCTCATGGCCGAACTGGTGCAGCCGCAACTGGGCCAACGTATCGCCGATCCCGCTTGCGGTTCCGGCGGCTTCTTGCTGGGCGCATATCAATACATAGTCACCCAATTAGCGATTAAAGCTGCCAAAAACAACAACACTGCGGCGCAACTGCAAACTGACGAAGACGGCTTTCAACGCACTTCTGTGAGTGCCAGCTTGACCGAAAACGCCAAGCAAATCCTTAACGACAGCCTGTACGGTTACGACATCGACAGCACGATGGTGCGCTTAGGGCTAATGAACCTGATGATGCACGGCATCGACGAGCCGCATATCGATTACAAAGATACTCTCAGTAAAACTTTTAATGAGACGAACCACTACGACATCGTCATGGCCAATCCGCCGTTTACCGGCAGCATCGACAAAGGCGACATCAACGAAAGCCTGAAACTCGGCACCACCAAAACCGAACTGCTGTTTATCGAAAACATCTACCGTTTGCTGAAAAAAGGCGGTACGGCGGGCGTGATTATTCCGCAAGGCGTGTTGTTCGGTTCCGGCAATGCCTTTGTCGCAGCGCGTAAAATCCTAGTGGATCGTTGCGACTTAAAAGCCGTCATCGCCCTGCCCAGCGGCGTGTTTAAACCGTATGCCGGAGTCAGCACCGCTATTTTACTGTTCACCAAAGTGTATGATCCGCTCGAAAAAGATATAGAACCCGCCACGCAACAAGTCTGGTTTTATGACATGCAAAGTGACGGGTATTCATTGGATGATAAGCGCAACAAACAAGATGGCTACGGCGATTTGCAAGACATTGTGGGGCTTTATCGTAACCGCCAGCTTGAGCAAGCCACCGACCGTACAAAAAAATACTTTACTGTGTCCCGGCAGGAGATAGTCGATGAAAACTACGACCTCAGCCTAAGCCGCTACAGGGAAGATGTTTTTGAAGAAATTCACTACGAAAAGCCGGACGTGATATTGCAAAAACTGCTGGTCAGTGAAGTGGGCGAGGATTTTGATTTGCAGGCTTTGAGTAAGATTCAGGGCGGGATTGTTAAGGAGTTGTTAGAGTTGAGGGAAATGGTAGGATGATTATTTCAAAGAAAATTTCGTCTTTCACGGATGTAATTACCGGTGGCACACCATCCACGAGTAATCCTGAATACTGGAATGGAGATATTCCTTGGTTAAACTCCGGAGTTCTTAATGATGGCGATATAAGTAAGCCATCAAAATTTATTACTGAACGAGGGCTAAAAAGCTCATCTGCCAGGTTGATGCCCAAAGATACAGTTTTAATAGCTCTAACAGGCTCAACTACTGGGCAAGTTGCGCATTTAAACATTGAAGCAGCTGCAAACCAGTCAGTGACTGGAATCCTCCCCTCAAATGAACATCATTCAAGATATTTGTATTATTTTCTTCGGTCTCAAAGACAAAAAATTAAAGCTGATGCCTTTGGAGGAGCGCAGCCACATATTAACCAACAGTATGTGAAAGATTTTAAAATTCCACTTCCACAACTCAGCGACCAAATCGCCATCGCCACACTGCTCAGCCGCGTCGAGGCACTTATTGCAACCCGCAAAGTCAACCTCCGCCTGCTGGATGAATTTCTTAAAGCCACGTTTTTGGAAATGTTTGGTGATCCTGTGCGGAATGAGATTGCTTGGGACAAAAAGACCACAATTGATTATGCAAGTTGCATCGTACCAGGTAGGGATAAACCAAAAAGTTTTAATGGGTCTATTCCTTGGGTAACCACGAATGACTTATTTCATTTGGGGTATACATTCTCTTCGAAACAAGGGATTGGTCTAACTGACGAGGAGATAGATCAGGTAAGGGCAAGAGTTATACCTGCTGGCAGTATTTTAATTACATGTGTAGGTGATTTAGGTGTTACCAGCATTTGCGGTCACGATATGGTTGTGAATCAACAGCTTCATTCATTCCAAGTTGAAGACGGAATGAACAATGTGTTTTTTATGTATGCAATATCATTCCAAAAAGATTACATG
>CAZMRW010000071.1:0-25069 GCA_964568805.1 uncultured Methylococcaceae bacterium
TTCCGCGCCTTAAAGTGATCAAGCTGGAACAAAATTACCGGTCGACCGGCCGCATTCTCAAAGTTGCCAACCAGCTCATCGCCAATAACCCGCATGCCATTGAAAAAAGGCTTTGGAGCGAGCTCGGCTATGGCGATCCGCTACGGGTGTTGAGCCATAAGGATGAACTGATCGAAGCCCAGCAGGTTGTTTCAGAAATCATTCACCATAAATTTAAAACCGGCGGCGGTTATCAGGATTATGCCATTTTGTATCGAGGCAATCATCAGTCCCGGTTATTCGAACGGTGTTTACGTGAAAACAATATCCCGTATTTTATCAGCGGCAGCACCTCGTTTTTCGCTTATACCGAAATCAAGGACATCCTGGGTTATTTGCGCCTTTTGGTAAACCCGGACGATGATGCCGCGTTTTTGCGCATCATCAATACGCCCAGGCGGGAAATCGGCCCGACGACGCTGGAAAAACTTGGCGATTATGCCAACGACCGCCATATCAGCCTGTTCGCCGCCAGTTTCGAACTGGGGCTGCGGCAGAAACTATCCGAAAAGGCATCACATCGGCTGGAAAAGTTCTGCAACTGGATCATCGATACCGCCGATCGCATAGAACGCGGCGATACCTTTGCCGTCATCGAGCAAATGATAGATCAGATCGGTTACTCACAATGGCTGAATGAAAATAGCAAGTCGAAGGAATCGGCCGAACGCAAAATGAAAAACGTCTACGAGCTGATCGACTGGCTGAAGCGTATCGCACAAAAGGAAGGCGACAATGCAGCCCTGGCCGACATCGTCTCTAAAATCATGTTGATGGACATACTGGAACGGAATGAAGAAGAGCAAGCCGGCGATCAGGTCAGCTTGATGACCCTGCATGCGGCCAAGGGACTCGAATTTCCGCATGTTTTCCTGATTGGCATGGAAGAAAATATCTTGCCCCACCAAAACAGCCTGGAAACCGGCAACCTCGAAGAGGAGCGCCGTCTTGCCTATGTCGGCATCACCCGTGCTCAGCGATCGTTAACTTTCAGCTACTGTACCCATCGAAAACGCTACGGAGAGGTGAGCGAGTGCGAGCCCAGCCGGTTTTTGAGCGAACTACCCGAAGACGACCTCGAATGGGCAAGTAAAAGGCAATTGGATCCGGAAGTCAAAAAAGAAAACGCTAAGTCATTTTTTGCAACAGCAAGAGCAATTACATCGTAATCGTTTTGCGCCCCTGAAAACAATATTGTCGTAATTATTCTCGCAATCGGTTAAAATGCATGGCTCAATGCGCCCGTAGCTCAGCTGGATAGAGCGCAGCCCTCCGGAGGCTGAGGTCAGAGGTTCGAATCCTCTCGGGCGCGCCATGTAATATTTTGATAAATAATGATAATTTATCAATTTGCCATCGTAAAAAATATGCTAAGAATACGACGATGCACCAAATAGTGCACTAGTCTATTTTGTAATGCGCGTATTTCCTAGCGTTCATCACTTCGGGAATGGAGCTTTTATTTATCCCCATTCGCAAAATAACCCGAAAAATAAGGTATCAGGACTATTCATCATTATAGAGTTAGTTCTTGTGCACGCCCCACTCATAGGAAGCACCGCCCTTGGGGCTTTTTGGAGAGTCCCGGCGGCGCTTTCCGGGTATAGCTGCCCAGTGGCTTCAATTTGACGGGATAAGTTAGAAGTGTTAGAAATTACAAAATCGGGTCATGTACCTTTAGTCTCCGTGTTACTTTAACGAGGAAGGCCGGGGATATTTCAATCTTTTTTCGTTGTGTCTGACGTATGAATACCAGTATTCATAATAATTAATAATGGTATCATCGCCTTAAAAAGTGATTGATATGGAAAGCTGACAATGATTTTAGCAACATTTTATCTCCAGGGGCGTTAATCATGAAGAAAACCGCTGTCATCGCTATTCTGTTAACGTTCACAGCTCTCCATAGTGTCAGGGTCTATGCAGAGCCAGCTATTACAACGGGCTCGGTTGATGAGGGAACTAATACTGCGATCTTGCTTGGGGGTATTCGCAACTTTATCAACGATGCCATCAATAATGCCCGGAACACAGGTCATTATCTGCTCTTTAAAAGTGGAACCGAACTAAAGAGCATGATAGATACCTGGGAAAAAGCGAACCCCACACTGATCGACAAAACCTTTCGGGAATTAGACACATCGCAACAAAAATTCCTCACCGGTGCAAATATCGCCGCCAAAAAACTTAACCAGGACGCTGCTGCACAAAAGGATGCCGCAACGATGATCGCCGAGCTGGCGAACCAAACCGTTGCTGATGCCGGGATATTTGATGGAAAACTTGCACTTTTTAGCTATTCGCCGCGGATTGCCTATCCAGGCATGAGAAAATCTATATCCTTGATTATTCGAGGCATCAATTTCAACAAGGCAAACCCACGAATCACGTTACCCAACGGAAAATCAGCATCTCGTGTTTCTCTGTCAAAACAAGAGGCTGTTTTTTCAGTGCCAACTTCAGTCTTTAAATTTGAGCCGTCAAAGGCTGGATTCAGCAGGCTAAAGTTAAGCTACCTAACTTCGAAGAAAAAACGCGAAAGTACCGACATTGCGGTGCTGCAGTTACCGAAAAAAATTGGCGATTTCGCGCTGCAAATCAGAGCAAGAGACACCGTGCGGGACATTTGGGAAGGTATGCGCCAGTTTTACTGGTCAGGTCGAAACGAATCCAAGATACAGTCACAAGGTCCGCATGATAGTGGTTGGAAAATGATTACTTCATCCCTCCGACAAGGCCGCGCGTGGGGTGAGGCGGGCAAAGGCTGTTTTATTGCTTCAAATAACGAGCAAGGCTTTGCGATTGAGCTTCGCGTCGGCGCTATCAGTACAGATCTGGACCAGGATGCACTTGGCTATCAGTACTGCGAATGGCACTGGAAGGAATATTTCGAAAGACAAGTCATAAACGAACAGCCTCCCATTAGTGGACAAATCAATTGGTCGAAAGACATCACTCTGTCATTTCCTGTAAACACAGTGAGTTTGATATTACGAGTAAAGACATGGGGCGGCATCGAGCGCGCAATCACCGGTTCGCATGAAGAACCTTTCTACCGGGTTGTGGATAAAGGGGATTTTTTAGTGATAAAGCCCCAGATCCCTGCCGATCTGAATGAGTTCTGAAGCATCCGGACTGCCCCTCTCTGCAAGTAATTGGTAAATCAGCGCCTCCTTGTACCGGGCGAGTAGGGCGTTTTTGAGCACTCTGCTAGAATATACTCATCGCACTTCAAACTTCGGCGCTTTTTTCCCCTACTTATTGGGGAATGCCAGAAAAGGGAATCGAATCACGAATTTTGATGTGAGTAAATTTTATCATTTCACATAATTAAAAAGTTTTAGAGAACTTGGAAAAAATGGATATAAAACCGACAAAAAACTGCTCGATAGACCGCCTCGTCACGCAGCCCAGATTAATAGAAGCGGTCAAAAAAGGAATGAAAACTCAGCAACGCCGAGATGGAGTTTACGGATGGCCGGGAGAAACTTTCGAGCTGGACGGTATGACTTTTGTCATAACCGATTTGCAACGTCAACGTTTAGGCGATATGACCGATGAAGACGCAAAAGCCGAAGGCTTCCCTGGTCTTGAGAGTTATAAGGATATTATTTTAAAGATGCATGCCGGCATGACTTGGAGCGATGATAGTCTGGTATGGGTTCATAGCTTTGCTGCCAGAAAAGAGGACTGAGCAGTAGCTTAAAGAGCCGGCAATTTGGCAGTGCATGGATGCCTGCTGGATTTTGGGTTGGTGACCGCTGCAATATCCGCATTGGGGTTATTCGGCGTTTTCCGGTTGGGAAATTTAACCCATCACCAGATTTCGACCCGCTTCTTTACCCTTATAAAGGGCCATATCAGCCAGTTTGAGGCAATCCTCTATGGAATGGTCGAATTGATGTTGAGACAATCCGAACGTCATGGTAATAGAGAATTCCCGCCCTTCCATGTGGAAGCGCTCTTCGGAAACGGCTTTCCGAATTTTTTCGGCAATGACGCGTGCTCCGTGGATATCGGTGTGGGGCAGCATGATGAGAAATTCTTCGCCGCCCCATCGGGCAATGGCATCCCCACTCCGTAAATATTTTTTCATGAAGTCGGCGGCCGCGCCAAGAATGTAATCGCCGCAACTATGGCCGTAGGTGTCATTAAATTTTTTGAAATAATCGATGTCAACGAAGATCAACGATAAATCCGATTGGCTGCGTGCAGACAGTTTTTCGTAGTAATCGAGACAATCCTGCATTCTTCTTCTATTGAACAGTCCGGTTAACGGGTCGGTATGGGCCTGTTTTTCAAGTTCCTTCTCCAATGATTGCGAGGCTATTCGGAAATAGTAACTGATCACGCAAATGGCGGTGAAGGATATGATAATATTGATATTATTGATGATTGAAGTCAGTTGCGGGGAGAGAGGTGATGGAACCCCCATTGAGTCATGCGTATAGGCGTTTAAAAAAATAAACAGGATGCAAAAAACGATAGATATTAAAATAATGGTACGTCCTTCAAACTGGTTATTAAATAACGTAAAAGGAACGGCTGCGAAAAGATAATACTGGAAGCCGCTATGCCAGCCTGTTTCCGGAACGACCAGCAGTGTATGCAAAGCGACCTCAATTGTCATGAGTATAACTGCCGTTTGATGTTTTCCTCGCTTATTAAACAGCCAGCTCGAAATCCACATTAATGAACTGAAAACATTAAAGAGGGACAGAAAGTTAAGGTCCAGCCAGTAGAATAACGGAACCAGGATGACATGGACGGTTATTCCTACAAAACCGATAGTATTAATGACAAGATAGATACGATAATCTTTAAGCTGGACCCAGTCGGTTTTTTTTATGGTTTCCACTTTAATATCTCTCTACTTTGCTTACGAAAACCCGGTCGGCGGGACCCTCACATCAGGTTGATTAATATAAGACCATCAAGAGGATGCCTATCATATATAACCGGTAAATAATAGCAGAAAGACAAAATGCTATCAGAAACCATGATAGCATGTCGAGTTGATGTTTTGATTCGGTAATTTTACCGCGGCGACTTTCATGCCATCGGCCGCCAAACTAACAAGGTGAATATGCTGTATATAGAAATCGGTCTGAACTGGCTGCGATTCCGCTTTCAACAGAATTGACCGGGAATCCTGAGCGTTCAAACTGGTTGATAGGGCGCATAATCAGGATGTTAGATTAGCAGTTTAAATTTCAAGCCAGTTTTGCGGTTGCAAATACTGTTCGTACAGCACAGCCTCAGCGCTCCCCGGTTCGGGTTGCCAGTTATATTTCCAATGGGCGACGGGCGGCATCGACATGAGTATTGATTCGGTGCGTCCGCCTGATTGCAATCCAAACAACGTGCCTCGGTCATAGACCAGATTGAATTCAACATATCGGCCTCTGCGGTAAAGCTGAAAATTTCGCTCTCTGCTTCCGAAAACCGTGTTTTTGCGTTTTTGCACAATCGGCAGATAGGCCTTGATATAATGGTCGCCGACGCTTTGCATAAAGGCAAATGACTTTTCAAATCCCCATTCGTTCAGGTCGTCAAAGAACAAGCCGCCGATGCCCCGGGTTTCATTCCTGTGTTTGAGAAAAAAATACTCGTCACACCATTTTTTGTAAACGCCATAAATATCGTCGCCGAATGGCTGGCAAGCGTCCTGTGCCGTCCGGTGCCAGTGGATCACATCTTCTCTAAAAGGGTAATACGGGGTTAGATCGAAACCGCCGCCGAACCACCAGATAGTCGGCTCGCCGGGTTTTTCCGCGATGAGAAAACGCACGTTGGCATGCGAAGTCGGCACATACGGATTGTTGGGATGAATGACCAGAGAAACGCCCATCGCTTGAAATTGACGGTCGGCAAGTTCCGGTCGTTTGGCTGTGGCCGAAGGGGGCAGGTTAAATCCCGAAACATGGGAAAAGTTAACGCCGCCCTGTTCGATAAATTGCCCTTCAGCTAAAACGCGGGTTCTGCCGCCTCCGCCCTCGGTCCGTTGCCACCGATCTTCTATAAACCGGGCTTCAGGCTCTTCGCCTTCCAGGGCTCGGCAAATTTGATCCTGTAAATTGAGAAGATAGTTTTTTACCTGATTGATATCGTCAATATTCATTTTTCATTTGGACTGTTATTTGTCGTCAGAAGTAAGTTCATCCTTTTTTCCAGGCGTCGTAAACGAGGGAATCCGGCTGTTAACCGCTTTGTGGTATTCCAAATGGTTTCCAGTACACGAAACGGCCAGGCCTTGAAAATTAATGATCGACCGATGTATTACGTATTACAGCGTTCGATCGCACTAAACGCAATATCCATGTTTCGGGCGCACACATGAAGAGTTTAACATTGGGATATTATCCCATCCACCTATAATATTGTTTATCAAAGGACCATGCGAGCAATGATTTTCGCAAAATAATAGAGTCAACACTGCTCAGCAGACGGTTTAGCCTGTAAACAACGTAGGGGACATCGAACGAAGGAAAAGGCTGATTAAGCAGCCAGGCTAATAACGTATAACGTTAGCCGGTTTGAATTTATTGCGGGGGATGGGGTTTTGAATTACAGGCTGCGGCGCAGAAAATGCGCCACAGCCTGTAAAAGCAACTTAAGCGATAACGCTTACGTTTTCAGCTTGCGGGCCTTTTTGGCCTTGCGTTACGTTGAACTGTACTTTTTGACCTTCATCCAGCGATTTGTAGCCGCCGGCGTTTTGAATTTGTTGAAAGTGTACGAAAACATCGGGTCCTGATTTCTGCTCGATAAAGCCGAAGCCTTTTTCAGAATTAAACCATTTAACGATGCCGGTAGTGACTGTAGACATAATAAGTCCTATAAAAATTGAGTATAAAGTTAAGCCTTAAAAAGGCAGGTAGAGCCGGTAAATTTGGAAATTACTTAATGAAAAACAGGACGAGAAACTACAGGAGAGACATCGAAATGGTAAACAGAGGGTAAATCTTATTTTCAAGCTGAGGGCAGTATGGGCTTCCTCGCCGGTGAAGTCAAGTTATATTCACCCATGTATTTATGTCCCGGCATTTTACGTATATCAGCATTGAATAAGCATTAACAATGCCGGGCATCGTTTAAATTGATGATTACTCCAAGGCGATATCTCCGTCGATGCGATAATTTAAATCAAGGCTCGGAATCTCCAGGGTCATTTTGACATCAAATGTTTCGCTGCCTTTGAGTTTCCCGGATTCAATCGCTTTAAGTACGGCGTGTTCGATCTCGCGCTGCGAGGTGACTCCGACTTTTTTCAGGTATTTCCTGATTTCCATATTCAAGGTATCTTCGTTCATTGTGGCCTCCTAATCGTATTTAATATATTTGAATCGGGGATCATCGGGGGTACCTTCCAGTGCGCCGCCTTCCTTGCCGGGCTGCCACATGATCACCTCTTCGATTTTATGCGCCAGTTCAAAATCCTTGTTGGTGATGCCCTTGGCGGCGTGGTTCACCAACTTGACGATGACAAATGCATAGGAAACGGTCAGATCGGGATGATGAAACGCCGCTTCCGCCAGGTGCCCGACCGTATTCACTACCATCAGTGTTCCTTTCCAGCCGCTGGTTTTGTATTTGCGCCGAATCCAGCCGTTTTCCAGATACCAGTGCGGAAGTTCAATCTTTAATCGTTCTTCCACTTCGGCATCGGTATAGGTTTCTTCAGGTTTGCGTTCTCTCCAGCCCATAATGGTTTACCTCTTGCTAATTATTAATAATGAAGCGAGGCAATGACGTAGTTATCATCAAAGCTTTCGCGCATTGGTTCAGGAAACTATTTTGAAAACTACTGAACTCCTTTCAAATATTGTTAACATTGAACCGAATCGGCATTTCTCGATTGCCGTTTGCCACAGTTTATTTATC
The DNA here is from genome assembly GCA_964568805.1 of uncultured Methylococcaceae bacterium. Classification (GTDB taxonomy): domain Bacteria; phylum Pseudomonadota; class Gammaproteobacteria; order Methylococcales; family Methylomonadaceae; genus CAZMRW01. The sequence continues at coordinate 7,924 of CAZMRW010000071.1, forward strand.
GGATCTCAGCAGTTTCTTTAAAACGGTTCGAAGAATGCCGCCATCCCGATAATATTCGATTTCTATCGGCGTGTCGATTCGGCTTAAGGTCTTGAAGGTTTTAAGTGTTCCATCAGGGGCCGTAGCTGAAACGGTTATCGGCTGCCCTGAAACCAGGGCATCGGGCAGTTCGATCGCTAAGGTTTCCGCCCCAGTGAGTCCAAGGCTTGCCGCCGACTCGCCATCAGCAAATTGCAGCGGCAGAATGCCCATGCCGATCAGGTTGCTACGGTGGATTCTCTCGTAACTCTCGGCGATCACCGCTTTGACTCCCTGCATAAAGGGCCCTTTCGCCGCCCAGTCGCGGGATGAGCCAGAGCCGTAATCTTTCCCGGCAAGAATGCATAGCGGAATGCCGGCTTCGCGGTATTTCATCGCCGCATCAAAAAAAGTCAAGGTTTCGCCGGTTGGATGGTAGCGCGTGACATTGCCTTCCATGCCCGGAACCAAAAGGTTGCGGATGCGAATATTGGCGAAGGTGCCCCGGCACATCACCTGATCGTTGCCCCGGCGCGAACCGTAACTGTTCCAGTCTTTCCGCTCGATACCATGTTCCAGCAGATAGTTTGCCGCCGGGGAATCCGGAGCGATTTGACCAGCCGGTGAAATATGGTCGGTCGTTATGGAATCACCAAACAAGGCAAGCACCTTCAATCCTTTAAGCGGTTTAATTTCCTGGTGATCGGGGTCAAGATCGTCGAAGAACGGGGGAGGGCGGATATAAGTTGAATATTCGTTCCACTGATAAAGTTCGGAACCGGTTACTTTTATCTTTTGCCAGGGCTCGGTGCCGGAAAATACATCCTGGTAGCGCTCTTTAAACATCTCCGGAGTGACAAATTGGCTTATCGTTTGTGAAATTTCTTCGGCCGTGGGCCAGATATCTTGCAGGTACACCGGTTGGCCGTCATTGCCGATACCGATCGGTTCGGTGGTGATGTCGACGGAGGTGGAACCGGCCAGCGCGTAGGCAACGACCAGGGGCGGCGAGGCGAGATAGTTGGTCTTGGTGAGGGGATGGACGCGCCCCTCAAAATTCCGGTTGCCGGATAACACTGCCGAGACCACCAGATTGTTTTCCTGTATCGCTTTTGCCACAGGTTCTTCGAGCGGACCGGAATTGCCGATGCAGGTGGTGCAACCGTAGCCTACCAGGTAAAAACCGAGTTGTTCCAGATAGGGCAGGAGTCCCGATTTTTTCAAATAGTCCGTGACCACCAGCGACCCCGGAGCCAATGATGTTTTGACATATTTTTTGACTTTCAACCCTTTTTCGACGGCTTTTTTGGCCAAGAGGCCCGCACCCAGCATCACGGCAGGGTTGCTGGTATTGGTGCAGGAGGTAATTGCGGCAATGACGACGGCGCCATGTGTCATCGATTCCTCCGAGCCATGGAGTGAGACGACCGCGCTTCGGTTAAGGTCGTTTTCCGTTAGTCCCATCCCTTTGAAGCCGGACGGAGCGGTCAACATAAGCCGGTAAGTTGGCCCCACCTGGCTGAGCGGAATTCTGTCTTGCGGACGTTTGGGTCCGGCGATCGCCGGTTCAATGGTGCCGAGATCGACTGACATCGTTTGCGTATAGTCGGGGTCCGGCGATGTATCGGTGCGAAAGAGGCCTTGCTCTTTCGTGTAACGCTCGGTGAGTTCGATTTGCTCGGCGCTGCGTCCCGACAGCCGCATGTAATCGAGCGTCTCGGCGTCAACGGGAAAGAAACTGACGGTTGAGCCTTGTTCCGGCGCCATGTTGCTGATGGTGGCCCGGTCCGGTATGCTCAACGCTGAAAGCCCGGCGCCGTAAAACTCGACAAACTTGCCTACGACGCCAAACTCCCGGCACAGTTCGGTGATGCGCAGCACCAGATCGGTTGCGGTAACGCCTGCCGGCAGGGTCCCGGTCAGCTTGATGCCGATGACATCCGGAACGAGCATATAGATGGGTTGATCCAGCATCACGGCTTCCGCTTCGATGCCGCCGACGCCCCAGGCCAGCACGCCCAGACCGTTAACCATCGGCGTATGCGAATCGGTGCCGACGCAACTGTCCGGATAACAGGCATTCTTATCCTTATTATGAAAGACGACCTGTGACAGGTATTCCAGGTTGACTTGATGAACGATGCCGGTGGAAGGCGGAACCACGCGGAGATTTTGAAACGCGGCCTGTCCCCATTTTAGAAACTCATAGCGTTCGGCATTTCGTTGAAATTCGACTGCTTCGTTTAACGGCAAGGCATTGGCCTTGCCGAAATAGTCCACCTGAACGGAGTGATCGATGACCAGATCGCAAGGTATTAACGGATTGATTTTTTTCGGCTCGCCGCCCAGTTTTTTCATGGCGTCCCGCATCGCCGCCAGATCGACTAACGCAGGAACGCCGGTAAAATCCTGCAGGATCACCCGGGCGGGTTTATAGGGTATTTCCTGACGTGAACCGTGCGGTTGCCAGTTGGCAAGGCTCAGAACATGGTCCTGGGTGATGGCGTAGCCGTCGCAATTGCGCAGTACCGACTCAAGCAGAATTTTTATCGAATAAGGCAGGCGGGAGAGATTCGCGATGCCGGCTTGCTCGAGACGGTTCAAAGAGAAATACGAGACCTTGGCGTCGCTACCGAAGGTCAGTTGTTGAAGAGTGCCATACGGATCGAGGTTATGCATAGATAATGACTCACATGCCTGCGGTTATGATTTGAATTCAAAATAATGAGACATCAATCATGCAGATTCTATCCAGGAAAAGAAAAAAAGGGTATAGTCGAAATCTGTTCATTTCATCTTTGGAGTTTCTTATGACTAACGTGCAATTAGATATCGATGAAGTCGTTACGGTACTCAATAAAATCATGGAAACGGAGCTGGCCGGCGTCGTTCGTTATACTCACTATGCCTTGATGGTCTATGGTTACGGCCGTATCCCGATTGTTTCCTGGATGCGCAGCCAGGCAGCCGAGTCATTGGCTCATGCCAACGAAGCCGGTGAATTGATCACTCATTTAGGTAGCCACCCGTCTTTAGGGATCGGTCCCCTATTGGAAACCCATCGGCACGATATCGGAGATATTTTAAGGGAGTCGCTGGATCATGAAATGCTGGCTTTATCGGCCTATTATACGTTGCTGGAACTCGTCACCGGACATAACGTCATGCTTGAGGAATATGCTCGCCGTATGATTGCCCTGGAGGAGATGCATCTGGGCGAAGTCCGCAAAATGCTGAAAAAACCAGGCGAATAAGAACAATACAACTCTCTCGACAAAATTTGATTCGAAGGCGATGCTTATGATTTAATTCGCTATATGGCGACGGCTGCCTGCACCATCGCCTCAGCTTTGCAGGTAGATTTGCCAACTGATTTCTGGCTTTAGTTAAGCAATTTAACGGGGGGAAATTTTAATGAACACGAACAATAACAAGAATTACCCGGACAAAGCGGATTTTAAACCCCCTGTCGGCTGGCTGGCGGGGAGGGAACTGTTGGCGGCGTTAAAACGGATTTCCTCCTATGTTTTCATGGGCGACAAGCAGGATCCAAAGGACTGGATGTATGCAAGGCCGATAACCCCACCGAATAAAAATAAAGGATCGAAAGAGTCTTACTGGTTCGATTATATTGCCGATACCGGTGACGGCATGAAGGCCGTCTACACGATAGCCTACCTGTCTATGAGCGATCTTTGGATTGGGAATGCGGGCGTACCGGGCCCGGAAGGTGTTGCGTTAACCAAAGATGATGACTCGTTTCCACAGCAATTGCCCCGCGGCGAATTTTTATTTATCGGCGGCGATACCGCCTATCATATTGCCGATACGGCCTCACTCAGAGAACGATTCCAAATCCCGTTTAACTGCGCTTTCGATGACCTGATCCAGGCCGGAAAAAAAGTAGAGCGGCGTCCGCTCTACGGCATTCCCGCCAATCACGATTATTACGATGCTTTGGATGGTTTTAACCGTCAATTCCTCAAGCCGATTACTCCGGATAATCTTAAGATTGAAGAAGATGAAGCTCAGCCCCGGCTTGCTTTGAAAGGCTTTTACCGCAGCCAGTCAGCCAGTTATGTGTTACTGAAGCTGCCTTTCGATTGGCAGATATGGGGATTCGATTCCCAGCAAGGTCAAATGGACATACGGCAATGGGCGTTTTTCGTATCGACTTTTCATGAGCCGTTGTTAAAGCAGGACGGAATTTTCGAACAGAATAACTATGAAACACTCAAATTGCATGTGCCTTCCAAGCTGATTGTTGCGACACCGGAGCCTAATACGGTATTCGGAAAATGGACCGGAAACAATGCCGATATCGTGCAAACGTTTACGCGCCTGGGACTGGAGCCCAGTTTTCTGGAAACTCCTAACGGACGCCTTGATCCGGGCAAATGTCGCCTTGATATTTCCGGTGATATACATCACTACGAGCGTTATTGGGGCAGTGTTCCGGCAGATGCGGAACCGGCCAATTATGCGTCGCTCGTTGCCGGGGGCGGCGGGGCATTTTTGCATCCCAGCCATACCGATATCAACGAGGTTACCAGAAAAGCTCAATATCCTTCACGTAAAGACTCCCACACCCACATCACAACGGAAATTCTCAATCCCTTGAATATTGCAAAGGGCGGATATTTGTGGCTGGTTGGGGCGATCGTCGCGTTGTTAAGTTATTTTGCCGTTACCATTCCTCAAAGCACCTGGTCCCTGTTTGAGCTCATTCCAAATGAGAAAAGGCCGGGCTTTTTGGACGGCGGCCTTTTGTCAAAAATTCAAGCCGATCTTGATACGTCGGTCCTCGCCAATTCCGTTCTATGCTGTGCCAATAGCTATTATGGCGATCTAATCTATATTTTGGTGGTCGTCGCTTTTCTGGTTTACTGGGTTATTCGCACTCCGTCACATTTTAAAATGGGCAGAAATAATCAATGGCGGCGGCGTGTCGTTGTGTTTGTTTTACCGGTCATTGCCGGTTTTGTCCCGTTGCTGATTTTGATCAATTTGAACCGTCCACAAATTCCGTCCTCATTTTTAGCGGGTTTTCTCATCGATCTGTATTTCATTGCGGCAGTATTACACTTTGGCTTAAGCCGGCGTTACAGCGATATTTTGATCATCCGGGCCAAATCAAATCTGGAAACCGTGTTCGACCGGATTCCTTTATGGATATTGAACGTCATGGGAGTCGTTTATGCCGGTTTCGGGTTTCTTCATTATGGCATTTACAGCACATCGGTGATGAGCGTTGACTTACTGATAGCCCTTGTGTGGGTACTTTGCAGTGTCGGCCTGGTTGCGCTCGCCGGCTACGTGGGCGGCGCGCTTTTCATCGACAAGGCTAAAGCAAGATTCCTCGAACTTGCACGATTTGTGGCAATCGGCGGATGGCACGGCTTTTTACAATTGACAGTACCAGTATGCCTGGCGCTTTATTCAAGCTGGATGAACATTCTGATCATCTCGGTAGCCGTATTGGCGATAAACCTGCTGGCCGGGCGACTGTTTACCTCGGATTTTCTCGTCAAGGAATTGTCGTTTAACGATCAGAAAAAAATCGGCAATTTACTTCTGGCAAGTTGGGTAATTGTCGGGATAGGCGCCATACTGGCGGCCAGTGGGGGCCAACCTGCTCAGGTGACATGGATGCGATTGCTGAGTATGCCGGTCCTGGGTGCATTTTTCAGTTGCATCTGGTTTGGCTGGTATTTGTCGGTCTCGCTCGCGTTTAACGGCCACAACAATGAGGCCGGCGGCGGTGCGAGATCCGAACGATTCCGGCATATGATCCGTTTTAAGCTGACAGAAAACACATTGACAGGGTATGTGATTGGCGTTGACAGGCCAATCACGGATTTTTCCACGGAACCAAAATTCAGTCTCGTCGATGTCTTTACCATCAAGATACGCACATAGTTGGACAAAGCCGTGAGCCAGACAGTGTGAAGTTCGTATTTGCCGGTATAAATTTTGGTGTCAGCGAAAGGCCAAATTAGCATTCCTTGCTCGTATTAGCCGACATAACCTTTTTTGAGACTTACCCGGCCCGGAAACAGTGTCCCTTCGGTACGACAGTGATGCCATTTGCCGAGACAGTAAACCGTCCGGCATTGACGGTGACATTGCCGCCGATACGCTCACCGGGCGGAATCTTGACGTGTTTGTCGATAATGCAGCGTGTCAAGTGCGCGCCTGCTCCAACATGTACTCCTTCGAACAGGATCGAATCTTCGATCAAGGCATTCTCTTCGACACGGACTTGGGATGACAGGATGGAATGATTAATCGTACCGCCGGAAATAACCGATCCGCCACAGATCAGGGAGTCGACAAGTTGTCCATGCTTCCCGAGAGGGCCCGTCGACATGCGTGCCGGAGGATGCTGTCCATGATAGGTGCGGATGGGCCAGTCGGGCTGATACAGATTCATCGGCGTATGCGGTGCGAGCAGGTCCATGTTTGCAGCATAGTATGAATCAAGGGTGCCGACATCTCGCCAGTACCGGTCTGGCGTGACGCGTCCTGTTGCTCCTCCGAAACGGTAAGCGCATACACGATGTTTTTCGATAAGACGAGGAATGATGTCCTTGCCGAAATCATGATTTGATGTTCCGATGGCGTGATCAGCGCGTAATTCATGGCAGAGGAAATCCATGTCGAAGACGTAGATGCCCATGGAGGCGAGCGCATTTTGCGGGTCGTCCGACATTGGCCTAGGGTTCTTGGGTTTTTCGTGGAACTCGCGAATGCGATGCTTATTGTCCACCGACATGATGCCAAATTGGGAGGCGTCGGCGAGCGGCACTTGCATGCAGGCAATGGTCAATTCTGCTTGCTGGTCACGGTGAAAATTAAGCATTGCGGCATAATCCATCCGGTAGATGTGATCGCCCGACAATATCAATACCTGGTTGGCGTTGCTGCGTTCGAGCAGAAACAGATTCTGGAGGATAGCATCAGCTGTCCCTGAATACCAGGATTCTCCAGTTCTCATTTGAGGCGGCACTGACGTGATGTATTCCGATATTTCCGGATTGAAGATGGACCAGCCGTCGCGCAGATGTTTTTGCAGCGAATGCGACTTGTATTGAGTCAGCACGAGGATGCGCCGCAATCCGGAGTGCAGGCAGTTGGTCAGGGTGAAGTCGATGATCCGGTATTTGCCGCCGAATGGCACTGCCGGTTTTGCCCGGTCGGCAGTGAGCGGATAAAGCCGATTGCCTGCACCTCCGGCTAAAATAATGGACAGGGTTTTGTCGAGCATCCTTCACCTTTTCAAATCAATCTGCCGGTGTGAAATAAGCGGTTTCGTGATTCCTGATATAGCGTTGATAATGGCCATCACTAATCAACAATGGCGACCTCCGGCTCTCTCCGGTTTAGAGAACCGGGGAGAGACTATAAACAAGGATGTCGATAGGCATAAAGTTTAAATATCACGGCGTCCTATCCGGCGCTTTATGAATGTCCGTTGATTTGATGTAGTTAACAGGAATCGTTGATCGATATGGGTTCAGTTACTACCGGGAGTTGTTATCTTCGCTTTGTTTTCCACGAATAACAGCGAAATTTTCAGTTGAAAAAACGCCCTTCGAGCTCACCCAGAAACATAAAAATATAAAGGAAATTATGAAAGTGGCCATGATTGTTCCCCTAGGGTTATAAACAATGTTGATGACGAGCGATGTTCTCGACAATTAAAAGAAAGCACTATTTATGCCACTTTTTAAAAAAATCGCAAGGTCGATCGCGCCGGGCGATAACGTTGTCTCTTCCTTCAATGGGCAATCTCGGTCAACTCAAGCAGTCAGAAAAAAAGCACCAAGTTAGTGCTCTTGACGGCTAGCTTGCATTAGCCTTGTGCATAGTCAGAACACGCCAAATAAATCTATCGTGGGTTTTATATCGGTCAAATAGGATAAGGCGGTATGCGCTCTACTGATTATCGAACGGTTTAGCTTCGTACGGTGCGTCTGCTTGCCAATCTGGAGTAACAGAGAACGTCAGGTGATAGCTGCGTCATCAAGTGGCAGCATTAGAAAAAAGCATTGAATTATGTATAAACAGCGCATCCTTGCGCTGCCTGATATCAGTTAACTACATTTTGACCGCGGTTTCTCATACAGTTTTTATAAGCTCTTTTGTATTCATCCTCGGCACTGAAACCCTGTTTAGCAGCGCCGCCAAAACCGCCCGCTGCTGCGCCGATGGCCGCACCCGCGGCAGGATTGCCGGTAAATGCGCCGACGACTGCGCCGCCCGCAGCACCAATCAAACCGCCAACACCGGCACCGATTGCGGTTTCTTTTGCGGTGCCGCCGGATGCCTGGCTTGCAAGCTGTCTACACTCGGCTATGTCCTGATTGATTCGATAAGCATTCGGGTTGTTATATGGATCGACTGTCGGTTGCCAGCCGCCATAGCTGTAACAGCCCGTCATCAGGGCGCTCCCGATAAAAACGATGCATACTGTTAATTTTTTCATTTGATTACCTGTTGTTCGATTTAAATTAATGTTTTAAGTATAGTAAATTATTTATGAATAAAACATGAATAAGCCTATTGTACTTTACCTGTATTATAACTCCCTTAACACGTGTACCGGGGATTTGTCGACTACGCTCTTGACGCCCCAGCAGCCAACCAATCCCACCAGCAAGCCGCCTGATAGAGGAATTACTGCCCATAAGATGACATTTGGCCGGTAATCCATGTTCATGACCTGGGTATATAAGGCGAAAATGAGCGCCTCGGAAATAATGACGGCTATGATGCCTGAGATTAATCCCAGCAAACAAAATTCAATCATCTGGGTTTTTCTTAAAAACAAGCGATTGGCCCCTAACGCCCTCATCAGTGCCCCTTCCTGTATACGGTTATCCAGCGTGGAATAAACGGAAGAGAACAGTACCGTAAAGGCCGCCATCAACGCAAAGTAGGATAAATACATGATTGCTTTAGTCAGTTGGGCCAGGATGGTTTTAAATTGTTGCAAGATCGCGTCGACTTCAAGGATGGTTGTGCCCGGAAACTTCTTAACCAGGGCATTCAATATGTTCTTTTTCGCTTCGGGCAAATAAAAACTGGTAATAAAAGTACTGGGGTAAGCGTCAAGAGTACCCGGTGACAAGATCATATAAAAGTTGGGTTTCATCGTGTCCCATTGAAGCGTGCGAATGCTGGCGACCACGGCGTCGAACTGCTGGCTGCCGACAGTAAAAGTCAGGCGATCGCCCAGGCCTATTTTTAGGCTTTTAGCCAGTTTCGCTTCGACCGACACGAGCCCGGCCTGGTCGGATGTCCACCATTTTCCCTCGGTAATTTTATTCTCGACCGGCAATTCCTGAGTCCAGGTCAGGCTTAATTCTCTATGCGTTGCGCTTTCGCCCTGCGAGTCTTTGCTGACGATTTGCTGTACCGGGGTCTTGTTAATTTCGATCAGACGGCCTCTGACAACGGGAAAAAACTGGCTGCCGTTGATAAGCAAATCATGCAGTTCCTGTTGAAAAGATGAAATCTGATCCGGAAAAATATTCAAGGCAAAATGATTGGGCGCATTTTCCGGCAATTGCTTTTGCCAGTTATCGATCAAGTTGGTGCTTACGGTAAAACTGAGTATCATAGCGACGAGCGTCATGCCGAATGCCAGTATCTGGCTGACGGTCGTGCGGCTGTTGCGCAGCAGACCCTGCAGGCCGAAGCGCCAGGACAGGTTCATGCGGGGCAGTAATTTGCGGATCACTGCCAACAGAGCGTGGATGATCATGGCTAGCGCCAGCAAGGCAGCCGCGCCGACGCCCAGCAGCGTCACGGTCATGCGGGCATCGTTGGTGTACCGCCATATCAACAGGCAGATCGTGCCTATTGCCAGGCCTGACACCAGCCAGCCGCTGCTGGGCATCGGCTCCAGTTCGCGGCGCAATACTCTGAGCGCCGACACTTTTTTAAGGCGTAAGACCGGCGGTAAAGCAAAGCCGAATAAAATGGCCATGCCGGTGAGAAAACCAAAAAAAATGGCCAGTAAACCCGGTCCGGCGACCTGCTGGGGCAGCAAGTCCTTTAACAATCGAAACAAGCCCTGCTGGGCAAACCAGCCGATGAAGCAGCCTATGGCGCTCCCGATAAGGCCCAGCACGATAAACTGGCTGCCGTAAAGCCAGAGTATCTCGCGCTGCCTGCAGCCCAGGCAGCGCAACAGAGCGGTTGTATCAAAGTGCCGTTCGCTATAGCGGCGGGTAGCCATGGCGATGGCGATGCCGGCAATTAAAATAACGATAATGGTGGACAAACCCAGATAACGTTCCGCACGGCTTAATGCCGAGCCCAGTTCCGGCCGGTCTTCATGGATATCCATGATGCGCTGGGACGGATTCAGCTGGGGTTTAATCCAGCGTTTAAATTCCGAAAGCGCGCCGGATTCTCCGCTTAACTGAAAAAAATAATGTACATGGCTGCCTGGTTGAATGATACCGGTTGCGGCCAGATCTTCGGCATTGATCATCACTCTCGGTGAAAAACTGTAAAAATCGCCCTGCTGGTCGGTTTCATAGGTAATGATTTGGGTGATGGCCAGCTTCTTATCGCCTACGGTCATCGTATCGCCAAGCTTCAGCTTGAGGGCCGACAATACGCGTTTTTCAACCCATGCCGTGCCGGCTTCAGGGCCTTTATGCACTATCGTTTCCGCAGAATAGTCGGATGCGGTGATTTTCAGGAAACCGCGTAACGGGTACATGGCGCTCACCGATTTGACGCTCGCCAGCAACAGTTCGTCATTTTCAATCAGGACGCTGGCAAACTCGCTGGTTTGTGCTTGCTTAAGGCCGAGACTGTCCGCTGTTGATTTCCAGTCTGCCGGCACCGCTGTGGAACCGCTCACGACAAGGTCGGCGGCGAGAAATTCGGCAGTCTGGTTGGTCATTGTTCGATGCAGCCGGTCGGCAAACAGTGATACGGTGGTTGAACTGGCAACCGCGATAATCAGCGCAAGCAGCAAAAGTGTTAATTCGCCCGACCGGCTGTCACGCCAAAGCATTCTGAGCGCCGCATTAAAACGGGTCATACGATGCTCCCGGAATCCAGTCTGATGGTTTTTTGGCAGCGTGTAGCCAGGGCAGGGTCATGTGTAACCAGAATTAATGTGGTATTGTTTTCCTGGTTCAATTTGAACAGTAAATCGATAATCGTTGCACCGGTTTTGCTATCCAGATTGCCGGTCGGTTCATCGGCAAACAGAATGGACGGTTTGGTTACAAAAGCCCTGGCCAGGGCCACGCGTTGCTGCTCTCCGCCCGATAGCTGTTTGGGCGTATGTGAAAGACGATGGGATAGTCCGACGCGTTCCAGTAAAATCTTTGCGAGCATTGCGGCTTCCTTATTTCCGGTTAATTCCAGAGGAAGCATGACGTTTTCCAGAGCGGTTAGCCCCGGCAGTAATTGAAAAGACTGGAAAACAAAACCTATCAACTCGTTGCGGACGGCGGCGCGTCCATCTTCATCCAGGGCAGTTAAGGATCGGCCATTCAGAATGATGGCGCCGGTGCTGGGCGTGTCCAGTCCAGCCAAAAGGCTAATTAAAGTCGTTTTGCCCGAACCAGATTCTCCGACAATGGCGACACTTTCTCCCGATTTGATTATTAAATCTATCGATGACAAGATATGCAAAACCCCCTCGGAGGTCATAACCGATTTGCCCAGGTTTTTCGTTTCGATAATATTGACTTGCTTATCTATTAATTTTTCCATGTTGATTAGATTATTATTCGCCGTTGTTGTTTCATTTATGTCCATGAACGCTCTGTCAAAGACGATCGTTGTGTTGGGAGATAGTATCAGCGCCGCCTACGGTATCGAGGTTAAACAGGGCTGGGTGTCATTGTTGCAGAACAGGCTGGATGAGGCCAACAGCGAATATAACATTCGCAATGAAAGCATTAGCGGCGATACCAGCGAAGGAGGACTGGCGCGCATCGATGGCGTATTATCCAGGCATAAACCCGCAATCGTGTTGGTTGAATTGGGCGCCAATGACGGACTCCGGGGCTTGTCACCCTCGATCATGAAGAACCATATTGCCGAAATTATTGTACGCTCGCAACGAACTGGCGCCAAGGTATTGTTATTGGGCATGACAATCCCGCCTAATTACGGTCAACGCTATATCAAATTGTTTTATAATACCTATCAGCAGTTGTCGCGCGAGCAGAAAGTGCCTTATATACCCTTTATCCTGGAAGATGTTGCCCTGATCAAGGAGTTGATGCAGCCTGACGGATTACATCCCAATGCGAAAGCCCAGCCGATTATAGCGGATAAAATATGGCTGGAACTGCAACCCTTATTAAAATAACCTAGATACTAATAAAAAAAGAGATTTACGGATGACAAGTTTAACACTGGAAAAAGCTAATCAAATTATAGGAACTGCGATCAACAAAGCCAGGGAATTAAATATGGCGCCTTTAACTGTAGTCGTTTTGGATGCAGCCGGCCATTTAAAGGCCATGCAGAGAGAAGACGGCGCAAGCATGATCCGACAGCAAATCGCCACGGCAAAAGCATGGGGAGCCGTCAGTATGGGCGTCTCCTCTCGAAGTCTTGCCGGCGTAGCTATACAGCGTCCCGATTTTATGAAGGCCTTGATCGGCTTGGCCGATGGCAAAGTGATGCCAGTGCCAGGCGGCGTTTTGATCCGTGATGAGGATAATAGTCTGATAGGAGCGATCGGCATCAGTGGCGATGTCTCAGATCAGGATGAGCGTTGTGCAATTGCGGGAATCGAAGCGGCCGGTTTTGTTGCGGGGGTGTGATGCATCTCCCGCCTGCGCCGTAATGTATTATCGTCCTTGAACCGTAGGTTCAAGTGGAGGCTGGTCCGGTAAATCAGGCTTCCTGTTAGGAACAGGCATGCACACCATTACCTGGTATTAGCCCCCGGGGTAAAAATAGGTTCAGGAAACACCCAATACATCCTCGAACGCTGCAGGAGATACACAAACATATTTTAGCGCGTTTCCGGGTTTTCTAAAACGTTTTCTATTTTTTGGCTCATATAGGTCAGGCTTTCATTGAGGCGCCGACTCAGAATCTCATTTTGATTTTTGAGCATGCATAACTCGTGAGCAAGGTTAAGCGCCGCCATGACCGCAATCCTGTCCGCTCCGTTGACTTTTCCTGAATCACGAATCCGGCGCATTTGCTCATCGAGTTGTTGCGCCGAATGAATCAATTCGTCACGTTCATCAGAATCACAGGCTATTTTGTATTCTTTGCCCATAATCGTAACGGGCACAGCTTGAAAGTTTTTATTCATCAGCCGTGCTCCATAGCTTTCAGTCGATTAATCATAGCTTCCACCCTGATCCTGGCCTGTGTGGTTTTTTCAAGAAGTTTGGCTTTTTCCTTAACCAAGTCTTCCTGCTTTGTTTTCAAGGAATTGTTTTCGTTTTTCACGGAGTTATACTGCTCGATAAGCAAGTCAAGTTTTTCTTCAAGTTCTTTCAATTCTAAAGATTGATCTGTATTCGAATGAGTCATGGCAATTGTGTGTGCGGCACCGGCTTGATATGGTTTGAATGATAGTTCCTAAATGGAATGCTAGTCAAATAACATAAAAACTGCGACATTGGTGTTTTTCGGGTCATGCCGTTAATTTTTGCTAGAGCCCGTTCTCGGTAGATAAAACTTGCCCTAACAAATCGTTCATCAACAGCCTAAGGTTTTCATTTTAACACATTGTAAGTAGTATGTATTTATATCCACTTTAAGATCAAAATAAAGCAGGTTATTAAATTTTGTCATTTGTGCGGCGATGTCTTGCTGCAAAGATAAAGTTAATCGAAGCGGATGTTAAATGGCACTGACTAGAGACATAAAAAGCCGAATCAGACCTTGATTATGGTATTATGAATTGACCATTAAGATCATTCCAGACCGTCGATGACAAATTCGACACCATTGTTAAATAAAAACGCCGAAGCATTAGCAAAGATGGAATAATCATTCTGGATCAGACTCGATAAACGCTTAAGCGCTACTTTTTTGTGAAATGATTGACTGATGACTTATCGAATAATTAATACAATTTGCGCTCAAAGTGATGCAGCCCTGTCTGCAGCGGAAGCTCACGGCGTCGCAACCGGCATGTTATGCCTTAACGAGCATATGGAAAGCGACAGGTGGCTGTCAGAGGTGTTTGGACATGCCAGGCCATTAAGTGAAGAAGACGAGCAGTTAATGATCAGGCTGTACGAAGAAACAGCGAGATTGCTTGCTAACGACCAATTCGAATTTGAACTCTTTTTGCCCGATGATAACTCCTTGCTGACTGAACAGGTTGCTGCATTGATAAGCTGGTGCCAGGGTTTTTTGTATGGCGTCGGATCATCAGCCAGCGCCAAATCAGACTGGACGGGAGATGCAGGTGAAATAATAAAAGATATCACCGAGTTTACTAAGCTGGATGTAGCAGCGGAAGGCGAGGACGATGAGGCGGCTTTTATGGAAATTACCGAGTATTTGAAATCAGCTGTATTACTGCTGCGTGATGAATTAAACGTCAGCGACACGCGTGTGATTCATTAGGCGGCTGGCACAGATGAAACAAAGTGAATTTAAAAAACGCCGCAAGCAATTAATGCAGCGCATCGGCAAGGGCAATATCGCACTGATAGGAAGCGCATCGGCCCGAATCCGCAACAGGGATGTCCATTATCCTTTTCGTCAGGATAGCGATTTTTATTACCTGACGGGCTTTAATGAGCCGGATTCCCTGGCGGTTTTTATCCCGGGAAGAGAACAGGGTGAGTATATTTTATTTTGCCGCGAATACGATGAAACCAAAGCCTTATGGGAAGGCGCGCATGCCGGTCTGGATGGCGCAACCGGCCACTATGAGGCCGATGACTCCTTTCCCATAGATGACCTGGATGAAATTCTGCCGGGGATGCTGGAAAACAAGAATAAGGTCTTTTACCCGATGGGACGCAATTCTGATCTGGATCACAGTCTGCTTGACTGGATTAATCATATTCGAGGTCAGTCCAGAACCGGTGTAACGGCGCCGGGCGAATTGGTGTCACTGGAACATATCCTGCATGAAATGCGGCTGTTCAAAAGCAAAGGTGAATTGGCGCTCATGCGCCACGCCGCGGAAATATCCGCCAATGCCCATATCAAAGCCATGCAGAGCTGTAAAGCCGGGATGTACGAATATCAGGTAGAAGCGGAGCTGCTTTACCATTTCACCCGGGAAGGCTTGCGTTCAGTGGCTTATCCCTCGATCGTTGCTGGGGGTAAAAATGCCTGTGTACTGCATTACACCGAAAATAACGATAAATTGAAAAACGGTGATTTGCTGCTGATCGATGCGGGCGCCGAGTGTGATCATTATGCCGCAGACATTACCCGCACTTTTCCTGTCTCAGGCCGCTTCACTGAACCGCAGAAGCTGCTTTATCAATTGGTCCTGGATGCGCAGATGGCGGCCATCGAACGGGTTAAACCCGGATTGCCCTGGCATTTGGCGCACGAAGCGGCGGTGGAAGTCATTACCAAAGGACTGGTATCGCTGGGTCTGTTGAAGGGCAAGGTTAAAAAATTGATCAAGGATGAAAAATACAAGCAGTTTTTCATGCACCGGATAGGCCACTGGCTGGGCATGGACGTTCATGATGTCGGCGACTATAAGGTTGACGGAGAATGGCGCTTACTGGAGCCCGGCATGGTGCTGACGGTAGAACCGGGGATATATATCCCCGCGGATTGCCGAACTGTCGACGAAAAATGGCGAGGCATTGGCATTCGTATTGAAGACGATCTTTTGGTGACTGAAAGCGGTTCAATCTGCTTAACTGAGAAAGCGCCGAAAACCATCGCCGACATAGAAGCAATAATGCAGTCGGCATGATGCAGCAGAATGTTGACTTATTGATAGTCGGCGGCGGGCTGGCCGGAAATTGTCTGGCGCTGGCGTTAAAAGATAGCGGTCTGCGCCTGTTGATTGTCGAAGCCAATACCCGCGCGCAGCAGCAGGCTTCCCCGGCAGGCGACAGAGCTTTGGCTTTGGCAGCCGGAACCGTCACCATGCTGGAATCGTTGGGTATCTGGCAAGGGATAAGCCAGGCAGCCACCGCGATAAAAACCATCCATATTTCCGATCAGGGGAATTTTGGTAAAACCCGATTGTCTGCGCGAAATGAACAGGTTGAAGCCCTGGGATACGTTATTTCAGCTCGAGACATTGAAGGGCATGTGGCGCATCTGGTCAGCGATGCGAATATTGAACTGATCAGTCCGGCGCGGGTAGTGGGATTGATGTCCGGTGCGGAGGAAGTCAATGCCAGTTTAAAACTCGCTAACGAAGCGTCGACACTATCCGCCAAATTGCTTGTCGGCGCGGACGGAGGCATGTCATCGGTTCGAAATTTACTGGAAATTCCACAAACAACTTCCCATTATGGGCAGACTGCCCTGGTTACCACCGTCAGAACATCACTCCCTAACCGCCATACGGCCTATGAACGTTTTACGGCGTCAGGACCGTTGGCATTATTACCGGTTGCCGGTAATTATTCATCGGTGGTCTGGACACGAACAAATGAAGATGCTGAAGCCTTGATGTCAGGCAGTGAAGACGATTTTCTCAGCGAACTGCAGCAGTGTTTCGGTTATAAACTGGGCTCGCTTTCATTAGCTGCACCAAGACGGGCTTTTCCTTTGTCGTTGATACGCGCCAGACAAATGGTATCCGGCCGCGCGGTGATCATCGGTAACGCTGTTCATCAATTACATCCGGTTGCCGGACAAGGTTTCAATTTGGGGTTGCGGGATGTCGTTGTTCTCGCCGAGATGCTGGTCGAACAGGTCAAGCAGGGTAAGGACATCGGGGCAGACGGATTTTTAAAAGCCTATGCCGAGGCCAGACAAAAGGACCATGACCGGACTATCCTGTTCACGGACCAATTGGTTCGTATTTTTTCTAATAATCGGGCGGCTCTGTCGGCGGCAAGAAATGCCGGCCTGACCTTACTGGATCATCTTCCCGTTGCCAAATCCCTGCTTTCTCGGCATGCCATGGGTCTCGCCGGCCGGCTGCCGAGACTGGGCAGCAGGCGCTAAAGTCATG
>CAZMRW010000072.1:0-24164 GCA_964568805.1 uncultured Methylococcaceae bacterium
TATAGTTTAAATCAATTACTTATGCGATATCTTGAATTTAACAAAGTAGAATTAGAGTCAGCGACTTGACAGAATCGCTCGATTTTTTTTGCAATAAACTGGGTCTGGGCGAAAGCCGCCGGTTCGACAGCGAGGCGGGCCGCTTTACTCTCGTGTATCTACACGCCCCCCTGGACGACCAGCAAGCCAGGAAGACGCATGCGCCCGAGATCGAACTCACCTTTAACTGGGATACGGAAGCGTATAGCGGCGGCCGAAACTTTGGCCATCTTGCCTTCGAAGTCGATAATATCTATGAAACCTGTCAAAAGCTGATGGACTCAGGCGTTCTGATCAACCGTCCGCCACGCGATGGGCACATGGCGTTTGTGCGATCGCCTGACAACATTTCGATTGAATTTCTACAAAAAGGCGAGCCGCTGACACCGGCGGAGCCTTGGGTTTCGATGGCCAATACCGGGAGCTGGTGATTCTAAGTTGGCGAGGGCAAGAGTTAAAAAAACAGAGACCCTGCTCGTGATGTCTCTTGTATGAATGATCTTAACCCGTTTTTTCTGTGAAAATTTCTGGTTTGATGCTGCGTTGCAGGTCGAAAAAAAGGTATAGTGAACTCAATAGTATGAAATAGTACCCATTCATTTCAGCAAGTTCTTCGTAAAGCACGTAAAATGTCACATCAAATACCTGCTCTTCAAACAGGGTGCCGAGAATCAAAAACAGTCCGCCTGTGATCGCAAACAGGCCGGTTCGAGAGGCCAAAAGGTTAACCGCCATGCTTAGATAGCGCTGATGGTTTCGAATAAGCACAAAGGCAACCGATAGCCACAAGCTAGCCACCAGGATTTTTCGGCCCCAACCGCTACCGAGGAGTATCATCAATTGAGGAAAATCATGCTTCTCAATATCAAACTCTCGCGTAATACAGGAAAAACTAAACAATGCGCCGATAAAGGGCAGAACTCTTTGGTCTTTTTGAACAATTAACATTGCCAGCGAACACGCGACTCCTGAAATGAAAATTATCAAGACCTGCAAATTTTCCAGAATATTATCTTCTCTATAGATTTCAGTGTTTCCGCCTATCTCGACTTCATAATACATCAATAAATTGGCCAGGATAAGGGGGCAAAAGGCGGCAATATTGCGGCCAATTACCAACAAGGTATTTGTTTGCAGGGTCATGGTGTAAACAAGGGCAATCGATTGAGCCAAACCGGCGGGCAATGCAATTCAGCCCGCCGCAAGGGGTGATCTCTATTATTGGCGGCAGTAAAATACGAGCAGCCGGACTAAACCGCGTTCCTGATTCGCTCCAGGGCGTTTTCCAGATTCGCCATGCTGGTGGCGATGGAAATCCGGATATGGCCGGGCGTACCGAATGCAGAGCCGGGTACCAGCGCAACGCCGGCCTTTTCGATCAGATATTCGGAAAACGCCAGATCGTCATCGATGCCGTCCAGACGGGCCAGCAGTTTTTCGACATTCGGGAACACATAAAAAGTGCCGTCGGTTTCCATGCAATCGACGCCATCGATCTTGTTCAGTTCCGACACCACATAATCGTGGCGTTTCTTGAATTCCACGCACATGTTGTTAATAAAACCTTGATCGCCTGTCAGTGCCGTCTCGGCGGCCACCTGGGATATCGACGTCGGATTGGACGTGCTTTGCGACTGCACCGTACACATGGCTTCGATCAGGTCGGCAGGACCCGCAGCATAGCCGATGCGCCATCCGGTCATCGAATAGGCCTTGGAGACGCCGTTCATGACCACGGTCCGATCATAAAGGTCGGGATGCGCGTTTAAAATATTAACGAAGGTTCCTTGCTTCCAAAGAATATGTTCATACATATCGTCGGTGGCAATGATAATATTCGGAAACTCCTTGAGCACATCGCCCAGGGCTTTCAACTCGTCCAGCGAATAGGCGATTCCGGACGGGTTGGAAGGGCTGTTGATGAAGATCAGGCGGGTTTTAGGCGTAATCGCGCCACGCAATTGTTCAGGGGTAATCTTGAACTGTTGCGCCTGCGTAGTGTCAATTATAACCGGTACGCCGTCGGCGAGCAGCACCATATCCGGATAGGAGACCCAGAAAGGAGCGGGAATGATGACTTCATCGCCCGGATTAAGCAATGCTTGCGTCAGGTTGAATGAGCTTTGTTTGCCGCCGCAGGAAACCAGAACCTGCTTGGACTGGTATTCAAGACCGTTATCTTTTTTAAATTTATCGATTATTGCTTTTTTCAGGCTGGGAATGCCGTCGACCGCGGTATATTTGGTAAAGCCATTGGCCAGGGCCTTAACCGCAGCGGCTTTAATGTGTTCCGGTGTATCAAAGTCGGGTTCGCCCGCGCCCAGTCCAATGATATCTCTGCCGGCAGCGCGCATTTGCGCAGCTCTGGCCGTGATCGCCAGGGTCGGTGAAGGTTTGACTGACTGGACTCTGTTAGAAAGTTTGATGCTCATGTTCCGCCGTGTAAAATCAAAGTCTAAAATATTGCAGATTATACTCTATGTCGTGTGGCTTGCTAATAACCCCTTGCTAAAAAAACTATTTTTGAGACCCTGTTAAGTGAAAAAAGAATTTAAAATCCAAAGCCGGTTCCAGCCGGCCGGGGATCAGCCGACGGCGATTGCGAAACTCATTGACGGTTTGAACGATGGCGAGGTGCACCAGACCTTATTGGGCGTGACCGGCTCGGGTAAAACCTTCACCATCGCCAATGTCATTCAGCAGATTCAGCGCCCGGCGATGATCATGGCACCCAATAAAACGCTGGCGGCGCAACTGTATGGCGAGATGAAAGAGTTTTTTCCGGAAAACAGCGTCGAATATTTCGTTTCCTACTACGACTATTATCAGCCCGAAGCCTATGTGCCCGCTTCCGATACCTTTATCGACAAGGATGCTTCGTTAAACGAGCATATCGAACAGATGCGCTTGTCGGCCACCAAAGCATTGATCGAACGCAAGGATACCGTGGTTGTTGCGACCGTGTCGGCGATCTACGGCTTGGGCGAGCCGGAATCGTACTTCAAGATGGTGCTGCATTTGGTCAAGGGCGACCTGATCGATCAGCGCAGCATTTTGCGTCGTCTCGCCGAAATGCAGTACACCCGCAACGATGTGGACTTGCGCCGGGCGACTTACCGTGTGCGCGGCGAGTTGATCGATATCTTCCCGGCCGAATCCGATCAGGAAGCATTGCGGGTGGAACTGTTCGACGACGAGGTCGAGCGACTGTCGCTGTTCGACCCGCTGACCGGCGAAATTCTGCGCCGGGTCGCACGTTATACTGTGTATCCGAAAAATCATTACGTCACGCCGCGCGAGCAATTATTGTCTGCTGTCGACGCCATCAAGATCGAGCTGAAACAGCGCCTGGACTATTTCCGTTCGATCAATAAGCTGGTGGAAGCGCAACGCCTGGAACAACGGACGCTGTTCGATATCGAGATGATCCTCGAAATGGGATACTGCTCGGGCATTGAAAACTATTCCCGTTATCTGTCGGGCCGTGGCGAAGGCGAAGCGCCGCCCACGATGTTTGATTATCTGCCCGCCAACGCCATTATTGTTATCGACGAAAGCCATGTTACCGTCCCGCAAATCGGCGCGATGTACAAAGGCGACCGCTCGCGCAAGGAAACGCTGGTCGAGTACGGCTTCCGGCTGCCTTCCGCGCTTGATAACCGTCCGTTGACTTTCGACGAATTCGAACTCAAATCGCCGCAACGGATTTACGTCTCGGCGACACCCGGACCCTACGAAAGAGAACATTCAGGCGTTTTCGTCGAGCAGGTGGTCAGACCCACGGGGCTGCTCGATCCCGAAGTGGAGGTGCGCCCGGCGACGACACAGGTTGATGATCTATTATCGGAAATCAACAAGCGGGTGGAGAAAAAGGAGCGCGTATTGGTTACGACCCTGACCAAACGCATGTCGGAAGATTTAACCGAATATCTGAGTGATCACGGCGTTCGCGTGCGATACCTGCATTCCGATGTCGAAACCGTTGAGCGCGTCGAAATTATCCGCGATTTGCGCCTGGGCCAGTTCGACGTGTTGGTCGGCATCAACCTGCTGCGCGAAGGCCTGGACATTCCCGAAGTATCGCTGGTCGCGATACTCGATGCCGATAAGGAAGGCTTTCTGCGTTCCGTCGTATCGCTGGTGCAAACCATCGGCCGGGTCGCCCGTAACGTGCACGGTAAAGCCATACTCTACGCCGACCGCATCACCAAATCGATGCAGCAGGCGATCGATGAAACCGAACGCCGCCGCGACAAGCAGCGCCAGTTTAACCTGGAACATAACATCACGCCGGCGACCATTTATAAATCAGTCACCGATATTATGCAGACCTCGATTCCGGGAACTGGTTGGACATACGGCGGCGCCCAAAAACAGGTCGCCGAAGCATCCATACACTATAAAGCCATGACTCCCAAACAACTGGCCAAAAAAATCAAGCAACTGGAAGAGGCCATGTACCAGCATGCCAAAAACCTGGAATTCGAGCAGGCGGCGAGGATCAGGGATGAGCTCAAGGCGTTGCAGGAGCAGGTGCTGGTTTGAAGCAGAGTTTTTTCATGATTTACAGTCGGCGTACTAAACAAGACTGGCTTATTCCTGTTTGAAAATTAACGATTGCACTTATGAGTTGAATCTAAGCGCAATAAAATTCGGCCATTTTTGCGCCAATCTAACTTAATTCCAGGCAGGGCAGGGAGTTAGAATCAAATGCTACAAATTAATGACAGGCTTATCCACAGATTTTGTGGATAACGCTAATTTAAATTAGTTAAATCACCCCCGCAAAGCCGGAGGTGATTTAATTTTGCTGAAGGCAGCGGAAAAATGAAGTTCCTAGTCAACGTATACTGATAGTAAAAATGTTGTGATTTCTTTTGACTGGTTACGTTCGATATTTCCTGTATTCATGTCATAAAATAGGGGGCTATAGATGTTACGCCCTGTATAACACATTAAAATGCTAGGGTTGTTGTAGAACACAGGTTCCATCAAGACCACCGTCGCGAACGTAATAGTCGATGGGTAGAGGCGGTAAGGGTGGGATAGGGGTGACATTGGTGGCGACGGAGGCTGAGATAACATTCAATCCTTTGCCCAAATAGACTGTTGCAACGGGGCGGGTTGTGCCGTTTATCTGTGTTAGTGGGACGCCATTGACAGAAATATTGAGCACAGCACCGCTATTATCAAACAGTTTTACATACCGTTGATATAGACCGGTGTTGGGATTCCATGCACAACCGGGTTCCACTGTAGCGTAAGAATTCCCAGCAGCATAACTGGCAGCAGCGTATTCCAGGGTGCCGGTGCTGTCTTCTATATTGCCGAGATTGTTACAAGCACTCTCTGGTACGCTAAACGAATAGCTATCAGCGATCTTTTTACTGATCGCTATAACGACTTTGTTATCAATTGGATATGGATCGTCAAAATTATGATTGAGCAAAACAGTGGTGCTTGGATTGCCATCAGTGACAGTTGTCCAATTGGCGCCGTTCAGCGACACGGCAGCGCTTATTTTATTTGGTGGATTAAATAGGCCGGCATCTGCTGCCGGCGTTAACACTGGCGGGTAAAGGGTTGGGTCGGCAACGGCACATTGCACCGTGCTAGAAGCATATGTTTTGCCGCTCGCTCCTATTTGTACGGTGGTATTAGCGGCCCAAGCTGACGAGCCAAGGCCCATAACAGCTGTACACGCGGCTACTCCCAAGGACGAGATTTTTTTGCTGTTCATATGTATTTACTCTCTACTATGGAAAAGTAATTAAATGGAGGCGTGAAACCGGGGTTACAAAGTTCCGCTTTATTTCCCTACAAAGCTTCAATCTATCATGTGAAGTTAAATTCAACCTTAAAAACATGAAACCAGTTCTGCAGCTTTGTGCAAAATTCTGATTTTATCGATCAAGCGAAAAACTCAATTAAATTTCAGTGTTTAGGGTGATTTTTCAAACTATGGTCTTAGCGGGAATAGAACCAGCGAGGAGCCGACACGGGTAATATCCACAAAGTAAATCACCACGCTTATTCCGGATTAACGGTGAAGGAGGAAGCATTTTGACAAGTCACAAACCTGTGGTTATTATTTAGTGCAGGAAAC
Source organism: uncultured Methylococcaceae bacterium (assembly GCA_964568805.1). Taxonomy (GTDB): domain Bacteria; phylum Pseudomonadota; class Gammaproteobacteria; order Methylococcales; family Methylomonadaceae; genus CAZMRW01. The sequence continues at coordinate 6,146 of CAZMRW010000072.1, forward strand.
GGGAATGTTGCGTAAAAAGCTACCAGCAGCAACCGTTGATAGACACCCCTCGATGAAGACGGTTTACCTATCGTGCGTTATTCCTAACAACTGCCATAAAAAGTCGTAGGAAACGGGGGGCCGGTGTTGAACTTTGGCTTGCTGAGCTTCCTCGTGTTCGTAGGTATGCAGCAAGAATTTTACCTGTTTCAGTCCGTCCGGCGTTTGAATCGCCTCTCGCGGTGTTTGATCGTTCAATATCGGTAATGGCTCGTCAGCCCAATGGACAAAAAGTTCCCGAATTCTTTTCCCAATGAGTTCGGTCACTATCTCTGGCGGCAACGGCGCTGGTTCCGACGATGCTTTCGCCTCATGGGGCTGCAAATTAGCGAGCATCCCCTTGGGATCAGAGATTTCCCGGCTGACAAACACCACCGTTGTGCCTGCAACGGTTTCGAACCAGGGCCGACCTTCGTCAGCGTACAATTGAGTATGATAAGACACTTTGATCCGATCCGGACGTTTGCCTGCGTCAATGCTAAGGTTTCGGCGTGAGAGGCCATCCTCCCCTGCAAAAATGCGGCTCCAACCCTCATCACGACTGCCTTCAATGTTGGCTTCAGCGGACAAGACCCGGTCCAGGGCGTCCCAATCCTGAACTCGGTAATGGTCGGTCACGAACAGCATCGGTTCTCCCGTCACATGATCAATCAGTTGCGGCATTTCAAAGGAGCCTACAAATAACTGAAGCCAGTGATAGGGAATGATGACGCTGGTGATTTCCTTGGCGAGGAGCGAATCCTGATCTACGCCTTCCAGTTCGTCGTTGAGTTCTTTTAATACGTTCCAACTTCGATGTCGGGGGAAGGAATATATGGCGCCGGACAGTTCGAAATGATCTTTAACCGGCAGGATACGTGCCGCGATGAGGTCGTATTGATTTGCCTGCTGCGATCCGGATTTTTCTTGGACTATGACTAGCGGGCGTTCGGGGACTATCACATCTTTCAGGGTCATGCCTGCGCCCTGGCGCACATCGACTATTTCGTAGAGTCTGAGCGGCATCGTTGCCAAAAGCTTGATCCACTGTCGCTGTTCGGCGGAGAAGAGCGGGCCGCCGCGTCCGAGTAGTAATTCAGAAACACGATGTTCCTGGTCTTTGAGGGTGATAAATCCATCCGCCAGCAGCCACTCCATGGCATTGACCATAATGCCCGCATAGACATCTTCGGGCAACTCCTGAAGCTGGGCATATTCATCGTCGTCAAGGTCACCAAAAAAGCCTTCGTCAAGCGCGTCATAGACGGTTTGTCGATACTTCGCGAAAAGCCACTGGATGGCTTTGGGGCCTGCTTCGGCCTGATCGTACGCTTTCTGGGTTTCTGCGGCCCGCAAGCAGCACTGCTTATATTTTTTGCCGCTGCCGCAAGGACAGGGGTCGTTACGCCCTAGCTTTTTCATATCAATTTAATCCGCTCATCAAGAGAAAAATAATACCATGTTTGGGGAGTTAATTAACTCCAACTTGAGGTCGCAATAGAGTTTCTGAAAAAACGTCGCTAAGGAAAAAGAAATCATCACCAGTTTCCAGTGAACGGATGGACAACCTTGAAAGCGGTCCTTCAGCGGCCGCCATTGATTGACAGTTAATGGTCGTACGAAACTGCCAATAAACCAAAAGGGAGCCCTTTTGACATGGAAATTCTGCCTTCGTAACTGATTGAAAAATAAAGCACTTGAATGCATCAAAATGGCATGTCATTATTATCGCCATGAAAATAGGCTATGCTAGAGTTTCCATCGACGAACAAAATCTTGATTTGCAACTTGACTCACTCAAGGAGGCGGGGTGTGAAACCATATTCATGGATCAGGGGATCAGCGGTATCACCAGGGAACGGGCAGGGCTGTCAGAAGCTCTTGGGCCCTAGGAAAAGAAGATATACTGATTGTGTGGAAGTTGGACAGATTAGCCCGCTCTCTAGGAGGAAGTCCCAATGAAGATTTAAAAGCTCCGGGATGAAGGCATGGGTAAGGTGAAGATAGGAAAGACCCTCGGCATCGGCACATCAGCCGTGCAAAGGGTGCTAACGGAATTCTAAAAATTTGGGTTTAGGTCTGGAATTTGTTGAGGGCAAACACGGATATGAATACTTCTTGCTATACCCGGTACCCTTTCAATGAGTCCTAAATTTTCCAGTTTTAGCACCATCTGATGAACTGTTGGTGGGCTGACCCTGAAATAACGCTGCATGTCTGATTCAGAAGGTGGTCGACCATTCAGTTTCGTATAGTGGTAAATAAATGAGAGATACTGACCTTGTTTTTCGGTGAAATTGGAAGCCATAGAATTTAGTCAAAGATGAATTTCATATTTGCGTAATTAGGGGGACCACAGAAAAAGGAAAAAATTGTATGCTAGCTTCTACTATACGGTTCATTACTGTGTATTCCAGTCAAGGCAGCCACCTAGAATTACTTGAAAGCAGCCAATAGTAATCTTAACCTAAAGCAGATTGACCGACAAAAAACGACCCAAACTCGACGGTCGAGCCGAAGCAGTGAACGGCAGCTACTGCCTTCAGAGCGGCCTTTTTAGGCGGATATTCGGGAAAGGCAGTTCGGTGGGCAAGGGGCGTCGATGCCCGTTTCCGCGAGTAATTAAACCGACTCGCTTCGCTGTCATCCTAAAAAAGACCGCTTTTCAGAAATACTGGCATAAATACTTAGTAGAGATGAATTTCGAATACCACTGGCTGTTCAACTTTCTGGGGTCTCCTCTACTGCTGCCAACCTCCGCCGAGCGATTTATAAAGGTCTACCATGGCAACCATTTGCTTCTGTTTCGTTTCGATGAGCTCCTTTTTGGCGTCCAAGGCATCTCGTTGTGTCAATAAAACCTCCAGATAGTCGGCACGAGCTGATAGGAACAACTGGTTGGCCACGTCGATCGATTGCACGAGCGAGTCCACCTGACTATTCTTGAACCGATAGTTCTTGTCCAGGTTGTCGATGTTCGAAATTTGATTGGCTACTTCCATATAGGCTTTGATAATGCTTTGTTCGTACTCGTACGCCGCCTGAATCTGCTTGGCATTGGCGTTTTTGTATTCGGCGATGATCGCGTTTTTGTTCACCAGCGGAGCGACCATCTCGCCGGCGATGGTCGCCGCCAGCGACTCTGGCGTGTTGATCAGGTATTTGAGCGCGAAAGCCTGAAAGCCGATCCCCGCCTTGATGCCAAAGGTCGGATAGAAATTCGCTCTCGCCACTTTGATGTTCAAATCGGCCGCCGAAAGCTCCAGTTCCGCTTGTCGGATGTCGGGCCTGTTTTGCAGCAGTTGCGAGGGTATCCCCACCTGAAGCATTTTCGGCTTGATGTCCATGAAGCCGGTCGAGTTGCGCTTGATCGGCCCGGCCGTTCGGCCCAGCAAAAAGTTGATGCGGTTTTCAATGACGCTGATCTGCTGTTTGATCTCGTATTTTTTGCTCTCGTTTTTGCTCACTTCCGCGGCGTAACGTTTGACCGCGAGGGCATTCGATCGGGCATAAATCTGCAATTGCTTGACCATCTCCAGGCCGTTTTGCAGAATGGCGATGTATTGTTCCAGGTTCTCAAGCTGATTGTCCAATGCAAGCAGTTCGTAATACGAATGCGCGACTTCTGAGACCAGATTGGTCACTAAAAAGTGCCGGCCATCGACAGATGCCATGTATTCGAGCACGGCCACCTGTTTCTCGTTTCTCAGTTTTTTCCAAACGTCGATCTCCCATGTCGAAAACAGTCCGAATTGATAGTCGCCGAGCAAGGTCGGAAACGACTCGCCCGGCCGTATCTCCAAATTTTCCTCGACCGCGCCGCTGCGCGTAAACTGTCCGACCTTATCCGCGCCGGCGCCCGCGCCGATGCTCACAAAGGGCAGATAAGCGCCTTTACGCCTTTGAATTTCACTTTCCGCAACGCTGATGCGCTGCAGCATGATATTCACTTCCTTGTTGTTGGCGATCGCCGTTTTGATCAAAGCAATCAAATTGGGATCTTCGAAAAAATCACCCCAATTCGCGGTCGCCGTATTTTTTTGTTCCGAAATGCCCTGTTTATGATTAAAGCTGTCCGGCAGAGCGGTGTCGGCCTTTTTGGCGGTCATTGCCGGGATGCCGCAGCCTTGCAAGGTCAGCACCAACAGTCCCAATGCCGTAAGATGAAAATGTTTACTCTTTTTCATCATCCGCACCGTAATGATATTTTTCTGTTAAAGGGTCAAGGTCTTCGTTACTAATTAAGGATTTTCCTTCTATCATTTTGGCAAAAGCATAATAAAGTCCTGGAATCAGGATGACGCCAAACACGGTGCCGAAAATCATCCCGCCAAGGGAAGAGGTACCAATGGTTCTGTTACCGACTGCTCCCGCCCCCGTCGCTATGGCTAAGGGTATCAACCCGGCTATAAACGCAAAGGAGGTCATCAATATCGGCCGAAAACGCGCTTGTGCTCCCGCAATCGCCGCCTCTTTGACCGTCATGCCTTGGGCTTGCTTCTGAACCGCAAATTCGATGATCAATACCGCGTTTTTGCCGAGCAAACCAATTAACATGACCAGCCCCAGCTGGGAATAGACATCGTTGGCAAGACCCAATGTTTTCAGCAAAAAGAAAGCACCGAATATACCGGGGGGCAGCGAAAATAAAACGGCTAACGGCAACATAAAGCTTTCGTACTGTGCGGCCAACACCAGGTAGACAAACACTAGCACGACGACGAAGATCACCAGCGCTTCATTGCCCCGGGCGGCTTCATCAAAAGACAAACCTTCCCAGGCAATGTCAAAACCCCGCGGCAAAGTGGCGGCTGCGACTTCCTGGACCGCCTTGATGGCATCGCCGCTGGTATAGCCGGTGGCAGGCTCGGCACGAATAGCGGCAGAATTGTAGAGGTTGTAACGCGTGATCTCATTGGGACCTTGCCGTTTCTTCATGGTCATGAAGGCGGAATACGGCACCATTTCGCCTGCTTCGTTTTTCACATAGTATTTCAATACATCCGAAGGGAAGCGCCGGAATTCAGGGCTGGCTTGCGCGTAGACCTTAAAAAAATTATTGAAACGGATAAAGCCCTGCTCGTAGGTGCTGCCGATCATGATGTCCAGGTTATTCATGGCTTTGTCGATGGATACTCCTTTTTGCATGGCCAGTTTATTGTCGATGACCAGTTCGTATTGCGGGTAATTAGCCGCATAAAAGGTAAACAATCCCGTTAACTCCTTGCGCTTGCGTAGCGCCGCCATGAACGTCTGGTTAAGTTTGTCAAACTCGTGGTAGTCCGTGCCTAAGGTCTTGTCCAATAAGCGTAATGCCAAGCCGGATGCCGCGCCATAACCGGGAACTGCCGGGGGTTCAAAAAACTCGATCATGGCGCCGAAGTCATGGGTTTTTTCCTCCAGTTCGCGGATAACATCCTGGACGGAATGTTTACGCTGCGACCAGTCTTTCAGGTTGATAATAACCGTGCCGGCGTTGGAACCGCGTCCTTCGGTGAGCACTTCATAACCGGCCAAAGAAGAAATCGATTGCACGCCATCAATTTTACTGGCTATGCCTTCTATTTCCCGCGCCACTTTGTTGGTCACTTCCAGCGTTGAGCCGGGCGGTGTTTGGATAATGGCATAAATCATGCCTTGGTCTTCTCCTGGAATAAAACCAGAAGGCAACGTCAGGCTAACCGAATAAATACCAAAGCAAAACCCACCCAAAATCAAAAACGTTAGCAGCCGCCTCATGACGAGGATATTAAGAACTTTAATGTACCGGCCTGTTACCTTTTCAAAAACGGCGTTGAATGCATTGATGAAAAGACCTACCGGCGTTTTCCGTTTCGGTTGGCCATGGGTGTTTTTAAGGATCATCGCGCACAGAACAGGGGCAAGCGATAAAGCGACGATCGCCGAAATTACGATCGACGAGGCCATGGCTATAGCGAATTGCCGATAGAACACGCCAACAGGGCCGGTCATGAAGGCAAGTGGGACAAACACCGAGGTCATGACCAAGGTGATCGCCACAATGGCGCCGCCGATTTCCCCCAATACTTTTTTCGAAGCGACATAGGGGGAAACATTTTCAGCCTCCATTTTCGCATGCACCGCTTCGACCACCACAATGGCATCATCGACCACGATACCGATGGCCAACACCAGGGCAAACAGGGTAATCAGGTTGATGGAAAGCCCGAACGCCGACATGACGGCGAATGCCCCGATCAGCGAAACCGGTACTGCCAGGACCGGAATCAAGGTAGAACGCCAGTCGCCCAGGAAAATAAAGACCACCAAGGATACCAGCACGAACGCTTCTCCTAAGGTGTGCAGGACTTTTTCTATGGAAGCATCAACGAACCGGGACACATCGTAGTTGATTTCGTAATCCATGCCCTCCGGGAAGGACTTTTTCAACTCTTTCAATTTTTCCTTCACGTCCTCGATGACCTTGCTGGCATTACTGCCGTAGTTTTGCTTGAGCACGATGGACGCAGATGGAAAAGAGTCCTTATCCGAGTAAATATCATAAAACTCGCTGCTTAGATCGACTTTGGCAATGTCTTTAAGGTGCAGTATCTCGCCTTCCGAGTTGGCCCGGATGATAATGTCTTCGTATTGTTCCGGCTTGTTGTATCGTCCTTGATAGACCAGCACATACTCTTTGGACTGGGCGGCAATGCCCGTGCTTTGGCCTATTCGACCTGGCCGACCGATAATACTTTGGTTTGCAATCGCATCCATCACCTCGTCTATCGAGACGCTATAGGCCCTCATCCGGTCCGGATTTAGCCAAATCCGCATCGCATACTGGCGGCTGCCTAATATTTTTGCTTGGGCAATGCCATAGACCCGCTGGACTTCAGGGATAACATAGGCCAACGCATAGTTGAATAATAACTTCTGATCCGCGTTTTTATCTTTGCTGTACAGATTGATGTACATGAGCATGCTGGGCTGCACCCGTTCGACGATCACACCTTCCAGTTGAACCAGCTTTGGCAGCCGGTTCATGACCTGGTCCAGGCGCGTTTTCACGTTAACCAAAGCAATATTAGGATCAACGCCCAGATCGAACAGCACTTGAATGGTCGCTTCACCGGCGCTGGTCGCATCCGAGACGATGTATTTCATGCCGGGAACACCATTAATCGCGCGTTCGATCGTAATCAGGGACGATTGCACCAGGACATCGGCGCTGGCGCCGGGATACGCCAATGAAACCATGACACGGGGCGGGGCAATATCCGGAAACTGGGAAATGGGCAAGGATCGGATCGCCAGCAAGCCCATAAACAGAAACACGAGCGATAACACGATCGCCATGACAGGTCTTTTGATAAAAATATTAAACATGGTTTAGCCACATCCTTCAAGGTTACTCTGTATATAATTCCAGCTCTGAGCGAACCTTTTCGGGCGGCCTCAAATCGATCCTCACCTCTTCTCCGGAATGTACTTTGCGCAAGCCTTCGAGCAAGATCACGTCACCCTCGCTCAATCCCTCTTTAACGATAAATAAATGCGGTAAATCGGCTTCGATCTTGATCAGTCTTTGCTCCAATTTATTTTCTTTGTTGATGACGTAGACATAAGTTTTATCCATGATTTCGAATACCGCTTTTTGCGGGATAAGCAAAGCGTTTTTGTACGGCTTTGCCATCAGGATCGTACCCGTCTCGCCATGCCTGAGCAGTTTGTCCGGATTAGAGAACGTGGCACGGAATTCGATATTTCCGGATGTATTATCAAAATCGGCCTCAATCGTTTCAATGACGCCGGTTTGGTTGTAGATTTGACCGTTTGCCATCCTTAGTTGTACTTGATTACTGCGGTCATCGTTGTTTTTATGCGTCTTATAATCCAGATATTCGGATTCCGGGACGTTGAAATATACCCACAATTCACTTATGTCAGAAAGCGTCGTCAATAAATCCCCTTCATCGAGAAGGCTGCCCTTTCTGACTTTCAAATGATCCATAATCCCATCGAAAGGCGCATTGATGTCGGTAAAGCCCAAGTGAGTTTCCGCCAGCTTCACTTCCGCGTTGGCCTTGTCCAATTTTGCTTTTGCCAGAGCCAGCTCATTGGCTGATACGATATTTTTATCTGCCAAACCTTTAGTGTTGAGGTATTCGATATTCATGGTGTTCGCTTCGGCTTTTGCTTTTAAAAGCTCTGCCTGATAGATGTTGGGCATGATCTTGAACATGGGCTGTCCCTTATGCACCAATTGCCCTTCATCCACAAAGATATTTTGCAAATATCCCCTTTCCAATGCCCTGACTTCGATATGTCTAATAGCATGAATCTGACAAACATATTCTTTCGTGACAGAAGTGTCTTCACGAAATGGTGTGGTTGCCTCCAGTTTAGGGGCCTCTTCCTTCTTTTCGGTTTCCGCTGGATGGCACCCACTTAATAGAGTGGCGACTAAACATAGAAATAGAGATGATTTAGTAATCATTTTTTATGGTCCTAATGGCACAATGAAACAAAAAAATTATTGTTAATAAAATTAATCTTTTGGCGATAGACTTCACATGAGATTCGTTTGCAATCGTTCACTGGATCATAGCTTGCGCTACCCAAGTGATATAAGCGAATCATCCGCAACCCACTTTCCAATAACTTCGACATCGACAGCGGAAACCTCGGGCGCTGCGAGGGGGGAATCCGAGCAGGCCCCAGAAGCGATAGGGCTGGACGATTACACGCAGCGCGGTCTGCGGAGAGAAATTGCAAAGCCCTCCGAATAATATCGTGCCAAGTTATTGCGCACCGGTTTTGGAACCCTCGTTGGGTATAAAAAGAATAGGACGGCTGGGGCCGAAGGCAATTGCAGTCTCATTAGCTTTATCCTGTATATCAACCACGAGATTTTGCTTGTCTGTATCGTTTACTTCGGCAATCATCTTTTCCAACTCTGATTTCGGTCTTGTTATGGGTACAAATTTACGGTACCGCTCGAAAAAACGGTGCATTATTTCCTAGTGTTGAGTTGATCACGCTCTTGTGTATCCACAAGGGTTGTTCGCCTGGTTTTACTGGCCACAATTGACTCGGTCTTGAGCTTTTATGATTAATGCAAAGCAAAATATATGCCACATAATAACTCTTGCTGTTCGTCGGCAAGAAAGGCCGGAGATCGCAGCCGGAAGCTATGTGAAGGTAGAACGGCAAGGGGAATTGAACCTCCTAGGAGGGCGAAAACAACTATTGAATAAATCACAAGCAGGGGCATATGCACCGGTAACAGATACCGAAGGCATCATGTTATTAATCCGGCTCCTTAGAGCCTCTGCTCACGGTCTTTTGATTTGCCAAGCCATAGTCTTTAAAACCAGAGGATCATCTGAATGCTGAACTGAACTCGACGCCAGGCAAAAATGTGTCCGTGATAACCTGGTCCAAATTACGAGATGCGGTCAGTCACCTCCATGATCCAATTGGCATAATCATGCAATCGGATTTCAAGACCTGGCGGTGAAGTATGCTGCTTAAAACTTCATGGGATCGGATCAATAAGATTGTCCGGCTGAGCGTTGATGACATACCGCACAGCTTCAAGCTCGTCTACTCGCTGTTAATCGAGGGATACATGATTCCAACTACATCTAAAATCAGAAGAGCAGCCGCTCCATGTGGCCTAGCAGGATGGAAACTAGCAAAATGGCAAGCACCAGGCTGGTAGTCTCCTGTTAGCGGTTTTATAGGTTTTGTTTTGAATCGGGTTCAATCGCTTCGTTGAACATCCATCAAGGCGCTCGTCCCTTAACTTTGTGATACGACAGGCAGCTTTAGGAGATTGATCAGCCGTTTATTTTCTCTCTTTAATCGGCTGGTTTTGGCCGACTGTTGCCGATCGGTAAAACTAATATCCAGTGACTGCTTTGAAATTGGAACGGTTGGCCAAGATGCATAATTTAGTCGGCGACTTTGTTCCGGAATATGCACTCACATGCCCGATAATAATTTTCGCGTTAGTCCTCCGGGTCGCCATCAGCTACAAATACATTTTGGCTATTTTTGCCCATCCCCACGATAGAGATCTCTTCGGGCGTTAATAAAACGGCTTGTTTTAATTGGAAGTCGAATTATGTTACGTGCTATATCAACTTTTCGTACCGTTGGACTTCAACCCTACTAATACTCCACCTTAAAACATGGGCTTTCTTCCGGCCGAATATTCCATTTGTCATATAGCCGGGTAGTTGAAACATTGGCGAATCGAAGATGGTCAGATCTTTCGTTGATGTAGCTTCTTACTTTTTGTAAATTGGTGTAGTGTTCAAACGTACCGGCCGGGGTTGCAAATTCCGCCCCGCTTGGATGCCATTCTATGAACGCCGGAGATCGCCAATTATCTTCGGTGGTTTTTTGGGGCAGGCAGGGTTCAATTTCCAGGTATAGTTGGAACTTCGGATATTTCGATTTCCTCTAGGAATTCGACGATCCACCGATCGACGCGCGTCAGGCAGCTATTCAGCGAAGCCTGTTTTTCCGGGATAGCGAAGAACTCGGGTTCATGAAGGTAGGGATTTGTGATTCTGCCGACATCAAAGGCATCGTGACTGAGATCGACGATTCGCCCCCCGATGATATTGTATTGATGCTCATAGTGGCCGCAGATCGCCCCGCCGAAAATCCGATTCATAAACAGGCTTCCATACTTGCACGACCCAGAAAGATCGGTTGGAGGGGGTGCATGTCGCTCGGCAGCCTGTTCGCACCATTTACGAAACACAAAGACTTTGGCTTGTGCGAAACGTTCGTAGGAATAGGCAAGTTGTCCCTCCCGGTCTACAGAGTCCAATCTATCATTATTAAGAGCCTGGGCGAATCACATATCGGCCCTCCATGATGGATCGAAGGAATGGGGCAGTGGCCGGATGGTAAAATAACCATCGATCACTTGCTTTAGGATACCGATAAAGGCTCCCAATATCAATGGCGCAGAATTTGTTCGGTATTTATCTTTGACGGTTCATCGGGCGATGGCTAAGCGGGCCAATGTCCGGGTTAAGATGGAACTTCGGAGCTTGTGATCTCCTCAAAAACGGGTACAGGTTTTGCTGTAATGTATGTCCATCCTGCCAATAAGATCCGATTACAAAATTTAGAAACCCGCCACAAACCGCTCATCCGTAACCTGGTGCGGGCTACCTCGCTCAAGGAAAGCTGCTTGCGGCAGTTTATCCGCAAGCAGGAAAAAACGACTTACCTGCGTTCGCCGGCGGGAAGCATTGGCTTAATGCAGGTCAACCCCTATGTATGGCGTGGATTTTATAATGTGGAAAAACTTAAATGGAATGTCCACTACAACGCCGAGGCTGGAATAGAAATCCTCCTGCATTATTTGCGTCGCTATGCAGTTAAAGAGGAAAAAACCGGCAGGGTTGACAATATCGCCCGCGCTACTTACGCGGTTTATAACTCCGGACCTGGAGCGACTAGCCGCTATCGTAAAAAGAGCAGTTCCAGGCGGGAACGGAAAGTCGATCTCCGCTTCTGGGAAATTTACCGGGGATTTGAAGCTAACGGCGAGGTCGATCTTTTTCACTGCACGGTCAGATCAGCGAGGTCATAAAAATACAAAGCCTATTTCCTTTACTCCGGCTCGTTCAGTCAACCATGTAGCCTAGCATCGAAAAATGATTGACCCGCAAAAAAAGGAAGCTTATCCTTTTGTGATTACAAGAACACGGCCTTGTGGATAAGGCCTGGCTCAGGTGCCGCCCGCTATCTCGCCGCTAAAGCGGGTCTTGAATAAAGAGGCATTAGATACACTGAGAGAACCCATAGACAATCGCAACTTCTTTGTTGATTAAGATCAGTGGGCTTTGCCGGCTCTTAAAGCTGCGAATTCGCAGGCAATTTACTGGAGAGTTCAATCATTCTTGATTGATTATCTGAAGTAATCTAAAGGACTCTTTAACATGACTAGAGAAGAAATTTACGATTTGCTAATCACTTGTCTTCCCTCTCAATTGACAGCCATATCGGTACGTCTGGATTTGAATTCCGCTTATCTTCCTGCATCAAATGAAGCTATCGCGGTACGAGCAGAGGCGATTTTGAAGCTGGCTGAACAAAAATTCGGTTCGCTGGAAATATTGGAAGAGGTTCTTAATCGTGTCTTTGGCCGGCCGGTGATTAAACGGTCAATTCCCGCCAGTTTGCCGGTTACGGAAAAGCGATTTTTACCGGCGACTGAAAATCAAATCGACTCGTCGGTCAATGTCTTTATCAGCTACGCCCATTCGTCTCCGGATCACAAGCAAACTGTTTACGATCTGATTGAAGTATTGCGGTTAAAGGGACTCAATGTGCTGGCTGATACCGACGTTTCAACTCCCCAGGGACCGACCGAAGGCTGGCCAAAATGGATGAAATCGCAATTGGAAAAAGCAAATTGGGTGTTGCTCTATTTTGACGATGTTTATCGTCGCCGTTTTGATGGTGTTGAAAAACCGGGCATAGGGCGCGGTGCCTCTTGGGAAACCACCATCATCGCTCATGAACTTTATTCGGCACAAGCCAAAAACACGCGTTTCATTCCGCTCTTACCCGATGGAGCTGACGACAAGCTCATTCCTCTTGAACTTTCGGGTGCGACTTTTTATCGCATTCCCAGTCAGGCGAAGGAACTCGCCGCACTTCTTGCCCAGGGCGGCAAGCCGGTATGATTGACCGTGCATATTGGATGCTGTAATGACATAAAATCGAATTTCATGTGAGAGTATGAACCATGTTAGCTAAAACCGATAAAGCCATCGAGTATGAGAAGCTGATGGATTTGACGCCCAGTCAAAAGGCGCATTTAGTCATGCTGCTGAACCTGAAAAAGGAACACATACCCGAAGAGACCTCGGCAATCGTCAGCGAACACATCTTAACTCTAACGCAGCAGCAATACGGCGAAGATTGGAAGTCGACCATAGATGTCGCTCTTAACACAGTACTTAAAGATACACGGGGATATTTTGAGAGAAAACTTGGTCACATCAGTGATTTTCTTGTTGATCCGCCTGAACCGGTACAAATTTCGAAAGGACACAAAGGTACCGTTAAACAGCTTCGGGAAGCCCTTAAAAAGCGTGACAGACTCGAAGAACCTCAGCTTATAAAGGTAAAGGGTACCTTGTTTCCTGCTGCGCTATTGAGTGCAGGCTGGTGGGAGAGCGTACGGACAGAAGTCAAAATAAATTGGCAAAGCGAACTTAAGGGGCTTCAGCAATGGCTTTTTGAAGGGTTCGATTTATGGGCGCCTTCATGGGATATCTCCTGGGATTTTGAAGACACTGGGCAGGGTGCGAAACCGTACTATATTGCGCAACTGACCGATGGCGATGAGGCAGACTCGCTGGCGGTCATTATTCCGCCCAAACTCGCCAGGGTCTGGCGGGAAAAATTTTTGAAGAGCTGGGGCGGCCTTGAAGTCGAAATCACAGGGATACTGGGCCATCGGTGCCAAGCTCGAAAGGAATTTCAGGAGAGCGCACCGTTTAAGGGACAAGCACAGGATTATTGTGTCTGGCTCAAAGATGATGACGAACATTGCACTATAGTGGAAAGCATCGAACGCACCGATCTTTATTCAGGATATCTCTGGAAATGCCTGATTCCGAGACAATGGCTGGAGGAAAATGATTTAATAGGATTGGGTCAAGTGTACATGGTTTGGGAGCATACGAATTTCGCTGCAAAAGAAGCGCTCAAGTACAATCTGTCATCGCTTGATCACAAAGTATCTCAAATTGCAAAGCTGCATCGCAAACATGGCGGTCTTGTCCTGTTGCAAAAATCGCACGGAGTATTGGTTCCGGGAGATCCGCTATGGCCGGTCGAGGACTTCTATAAGCTCCTGCTCCGTGAGAAAGTAAAGAAACCTGCCGGGCTATTGAACAATGATCGCCCGCATTCGAAATCTTAGGAGGTACCATGGTCGTTATCGTATTTCGCACCCGGCTCAAACCCGGTGCACAGCTCGAAAAAATGGCACAGGTAGGCGCGCGCATGTACGAAATCGCATCCGCCATGCCCGGCTATCTCTCTTACAAGGATTTTGCGGCAGAGGACGGGGAGAACGTCTCGATCATTGAATTTGAGTCTCTCGAAACGCTCGAGGCCTGGCGCGAGCACCCTGAACATAAAATAGCGCAGCAACAGGGGCGGGATGAGTTTTTTTCCGAGTACCATGTGCAAATCTGCACACCCGTTCGTGATTATAGTTTTACAAGCTGAAACAGCTTTTCATCCGCAACAGAAGCGGACCCGTTTAAAAATCCATAGAATGGCGCAGTCCCGGGTTTGTTAGCTCGCGGACTGCGCTATTGGATCACGACACATCTTAGGCATTAAACATGGCCAGCGACGAATATTTTTTTGATGCGCCGTAAACAGAAAGTGGTTTACGCCGGTAGTCCGGACAGGACCGGCTGTCGCTATGCTCTAAACCAACATGCCATGAAACATCATCTGCGTTCTACTCCCCGCCAATATGAACATACCGCCGAATTCCGTTTTTATGGAGAACTGAACGACTTTCTGCAGCAGGATCGGCGGAAACAAACCTTGCCGTATCGTTTCAACGGCAATCCGGGAATCAAGGACCCAATCGAGGTCTTCGGCGTACCGCATACCGAAGTGGATTTGATTGTCGTCAATGGCGAGTCCGTCGGCTTTGACTACAAATTGCAAAACGCCGACCGGGTTGCGGTATTCCCGGTATTCAAAGGCATCGATATTACCTCGGTCGTCAAGTTACGCGACAATCCGTTGCGTAAAATCGCCTTTGTCGTCGACGTCAATCTGGGAAAACTGGCCAGATTGTTGCGCTTGCTCGGCTTCGATACGCTCTTCGCCAATTCATACAGCGACCAGGAAATTACCGGGATTTCAGTAAACCAGAAACGCATCATCCTGACCCGTGACAGGCGCCTGTTGTATGCAAAGGCCATCACGCACGGCTACTGGGTGCGTGCGGTCATTCCGAAGTTGCAGTTGGAGGAAGTCATCGCACGCTTCGATTTGGGCGAACAGACCAGGCCATTTCATCGCTGTACGGCCTGTAACGGCTTGATTGATTCCGTTGAAAAACAGCAGGTCCTTGACCTGCTGGAGCCGAAAACCAAAAAGTATTACGACATTTTTTATCGTTGCCTGGATTGCGGCAAGATCTATTGGCAAGGTTCACATATCGATCATATTAAAAAACGCTTTGCCCTCTATTTGCGAGAGTAACTATAAAAGCATTCGAAGCCATCGTTAGGCGGAATTGTTATATTATGGTCAGCTATTTGATTTTTTTGGTCGGCTGACAATTTCCTTTTTAATCGTGGTAAATTGAACCAGCTGTGCTTCAACCAGGCCATTAACGGAGTCCGGCGGATAGTTGCCTTGCTCATTGGCCGCGCCGCTGGTCATACCGGTCAGTAATTCAAGAGCTTCATCCACGGTTGATATGGCATAGATACTGAATTGCCGGGTTTGGGCCGCATGCACCACATCCCAGCGCAACATCAAATGTTTCAGATTGGTGGCCGGGATGATCACGCCTTGAGAGCCGGTCAAGCCCTGTTTCGCGCAGATATCGAAGAAGCCTTCGATTTTTTCATTGACGCCCCCGATCGGCTGAACCTGTCCCAGTTGATTGACTGAACCGGTGATAGCCAAATCCTGCCTTAACGGAACCTGGGCAAGAGAGGATAAAATGGCGCACAATTCCGCCAGGGAAGCGCTATCGCCGTCGACATGGCCATAAGATTGTTCAAACACCAGGCTGGCCGACAGGGAAAATGGGCTTTTCCGCGCATAGCGGGCGGCAATGAAACTCGAAAGGATCATCACGCCTTTTGAGTGAATCGCGCCGCCCAGTTCGGTTTCGCGTTCGATATCGATGATCTTGCCGTTGCCAAGCCGGGTGGTTGCGGTGATCCTTGAAGGCTGGCCAAAACTGAATTCCCCCAGTTGCAATACCGAAAGTCCGTTAACCTGGCCTGTCACTTTGCCGGCGATATCGATCAAAACGGTGCCGCGATGTATGTTTTCGTAGAACTTTTCCCTGATTTTATCCAGCCTGCGGATTTTGTTATCGATGGCCTGTTGAACGTCGCTATTGGTAATTTGGGTATGTCCGTTATTTTCCGCCCAATAATTGGATTCAGTGATTAAATCCTTGATACTGCGCAATTGGGTTAACAGTTTTTCGGCATCGCCGGCCATTCTGGAACTGTGTTCGATGATTCTGGCAACCGCATTCTTGCTGAGTGGTCGTAATTTTTCGCGCCGGGCAAGCGTGGCCAGCAAGCGGGCGTAGTCATGGTTTTTATCTTGTCTGGAAACCACTTCGTCAAAATCTGCGGCAACCTTGAACAGATCATGAAATTCAGGATCATAAGCGCTTAAAATATAATAAATATAAGGGTCGCCGATAAGGATCACCTTCAATTGAAGGGGAATCGGGGCAGGCTCCAGCGACGAAGTGCTGATCAAGCTGAGCGCGCGTTCCAATGATTCAATACGAATCTCGCCGGACTGAAGGGTTCTTTTGAGGGTTTCCCAGGCGTAGGGTTGAAACAAAAGCTTTTGAGCATCGAGGATAAGATAGCCGCCATTGGCTTTATGCAGCGCTCCCGGCTTGATCATCGTGAAATCGGTGACTAACGAACCCATGTAGGCCTGGTGGTCAATTCGGCCCAGGAGATTGCTGTAATTGGGGTGATCCTCGAAAATAACCGGCGCACATCTGGCCTGGCTAAAATCGGCTATCAGATTGACCTGGTACCGTTTGAACGGATTCGGTTCCTGCGGCAATTCCATGAATGAAAGGACTTTTTCACTATGCGGAATAAAATCCCGGATATGGTCGATGATATCGTTTTTTACATCATTCAGATAGGCCGGTATGACCTCGTGTTTGGCGTACTTTTCCAGCAGTTCGTCAATCGAATGATTGACCGCCAGTTCGGCGACTTCCCGGTTGAGAGCTTGCAGTTTGCGTTTTGCTTCCTTGCGCCAGGCGGGGAATTTTTTCAGCAATGCCTGCAAACGCCCCTGAAAGTCAAAGATTTTTTTTTCTAATTCGTGTTGCTTGTCTTTATCGAGCTTATTGAAATCGTCGGAATTGATCGGTTGATTGTTTTCATCGCCGGGCAAAAAAGCGAAACCGGTCGGTGTTTCAGTAAGAATGACATGGGCATTGGCCGCTTCATCCCGTAATTGGCTGAGTTGGTTGATTTCGCGCTGACGTGAATCATTTTCCAATTCGCCGACTCTGGCACGATACTCGTCGCCATCGAATGCGGCCGGTATCGCCACACTCAGTTCGTCTATCAATCCTTCCATATCGTCCTGGAATACCCGGCCATGGCCCGGTTCCAGTTTTATTGCCGCAGGTTTTGCCGGATTGCTGAAATTGTTGACATAACACCAGTCTGACGGGACGGCCTGCCGGCAGGCTTCATGTTCAGCCAACTGGGTGACCGACGTCAGTTTCCCGGTCCCGGCTGGGGCCATCGCAAAGATATTATATCCGTTTTGATGAATGCGTATGCCGAATTTGATGGCATCGATGGCGCGTTCCTGGCCGACAGTCATATCGATGTCTTCAAGTTCTTCCGTGGAATCAAATTGAAATTGTGAGAGGTCGCAAGGTTTATAAAGTTGCGAAGGATCAACCGGTATATTATTCATAGAGAAATCTCTGCGTGGACATCATTTTAGTAACGGATATTATTTTTTACATTAATTTGGAGATTAACCCGATTCATCTCTCAAAACAGCTATGTTCCGGTGTAGAATTAGTGTTAAGCCGACGGGATCAATATGCCGTTTTCTTTCCATTCGTTTTGATTACTATTGATCCGGCCGATTTGCCCTTTACAGGAACGGACATTCCATGGATGACAGGTTCATTAGTCAGTATTGTATGCAGGCTTTTTTTTTATTAATAGTTAATTTTAATTGTGCATTTGATTTTCACTCAATAAACTTCAAAACATTG
>CAZMRW010000073.1:0-22786 GCA_964568805.1 uncultured Methylococcaceae bacterium
GTCCAAGGAAATTGCTTTTTTACCGGCGTTGACTAAATTTTAAACGGAATCCCACGTTATGCCTTATTTTTCCAGCAAACATTGGAACGCCTTGCGTACAGTTTGGTATCTAACTTCATGCCGATTACCGCGGAAATGCTGTTCAATACAACGGCAATCGAACCCTTTTTCCTGCCATGCCAGAAACACCAGGCCGACCGGTTTCTCTATTGTACCGCCATCAGGCCCTGCGATACCGGTCACCGCCAGGGCGATGTGCGCATCGCTATGAAGCAAAGCCCTCGTAGCCATTTCTGTTGCTGTTTCCGAACTGACTGCACCGTAACGCTGTAAGGTCAGTGCACTGACGCCGAGCATCGCTATTTTTGCCGCATTGCTATAGGTGACGAATCCGCGGTCGAACCACTTCGAACTGCCGGGCACTTCGGTGACGCACTGGGAAATCCAGCCACCGGTGCAAGATTCGGCAAGAGCCAGGACATGGCCGCGTTCGACCAGAACCTTCCCCAGTTGCTCCGCCATTGTTATTAATTCATCATGCATGATAGGCATCCCTTGTCGGTTGCGGTTTAACGAATTCTTTGTCTATCGATTTCAAAAATTTTAACTGACTACCTTAGAGGGGCCATATAGTCTTTAATTATCACTTTTGTTTAATCCATTTCGAAAGAGTTTCGATGAGTTCAGGCGTGTTTATCGGTTTGCAGGCAAAGTCATTCATACCGGCAGCAAAACATCTATTTCGATCTTCCTGAGTCACTCCGGCAGTCAATGCAATGACCGGGAGGTCTGCAAATTTTTTCTGTTTGCGAATACTTCTGACTGCTTCAAGCCCATCCATGACCGGCATCTGCATATCCATCAAAACGGCATCGAATTTCTGCCTTTCCAATAATTCCAGAGCTTCTTTCCCATTGCTGGCCAGGGTCACAACGAAACCGGATCGTTCGAGCAGACCATGCGCTACGAACTGATTGACCAGATTGTCTTCGGCAACCAGTAAATGCAATCCGATCAAATTGTTAACCGTGTGAAATTGTTGGTTAGAATGTCGTCTATCCGCGTCAAAAAATTCATGCCGAATAAGCCTTTCGATACGTTCACCCGCAACTTCCAGCGTCAGTTCAAATGAAAAGACGGCACCCCTGCCTAATACGCTATCCACTTTGAGCGTCCCCCCCATTAAACTGATCAAGTTGCGGCTGATAGCCAGACCCAACCCAGTC
Source organism: uncultured Methylococcaceae bacterium (assembly GCA_964568805.1). GTDB lineage: Bacteria > Pseudomonadota > Gammaproteobacteria > Methylococcales > Methylomonadaceae > CAZMRW01. Next base: position 1,227 of record CAZMRW010000073.1, read on the forward strand.
CCGCCGAACCTTCTTGAAATTGAATCATCGGCCTGACCAAAGGGGACGAATAATTTACTGATATCCGATTGCGATAGACCGATGCCGGTGTCTTGCACACTGAAACTCAAGATGACTTGATTTTTCAGACGTCGTAAAACGGAAATCTTCAATTCAACGTGGCCGCTCTCGGTAAATTTAACGGCGTTACTTAATAAGTTGGATAGCACCTGCTGCAGACGCAGGGAATCGCCGATCAGTTCAAGCGGAGTGTTGCCGGAGATATCAATATGGAACGCGAGTCCTTTACGTTGAGCCTGTTGTTCAAACAGATGGCGCAAGGTGTCAATTACCGTATCGAAATCAAACGACGCTGGTACAATTGTCAACCCGCCTGCTTCGATTTTGGATAAATCGAGGATGTCATTCAGGATACCCAGCAGACTTTGCGAAGAAGTCAGGATTTTGTTGAGATAATCTCTCAAATCAGAGCTCATTTCCTGGCCCAGAGCCAACTCGGTCAGCCCGATTACGCCATTCATCGGAGTACGTATTTCATGACTCATATCGGCGAGAAACTGCGATTTGAATCTTGCGGATTTTTCTGCGAGTTCCTTTGACAATCGCAAGGCATTCTCGGCTTCTTTACGTTCGGTGATATTTTTGAAATAACCGAAATGACAACTCCTGCCTTTGTACTGGATGAGATTAATGGAGATTTCAACCGGCACCAGTTCGCCGCTTTTAACGCGGTGCACCGATTCGAAAAACAGGGATTTTAATTTTTTGACCTCCCCGACTTGTTTCGACTGTACCTTATAGCTGAAGTCTGGATCCCAGTCAGGAATGCGCCAGGTCAGAATTTCCTCACGTGGCGCTCCGAAATGCTTGACGGCTGCATCATTGACATAGATCATTCGGAAAGAATCGTCATCGATGATGAAAAAGGGATCACTGCTCTTTTCAATCATTAATTGGTAAAGTTTTAGTTCCTCTTCCGCCTCTTTGCGTATGGTAATATCCCTGATAAAAGCGATACTGTAGTCCTTGCCGCTGTATTTTGTATAGTTTGCGGATACTTCCACAGGATACAAGGAACCGTCCTTGCGCCGATGTATGGTTTCAGAAAACATGACTTTCTTATTAGGGAGATTTTTCCAAAATTCCCCCCATCGTTCTTCCGATATATCCGGATTGATATCCTGAATTGATAAGCCGATCAGTTCGTCCTGTGCATAGCCTAGATTGCGACAGGCTTGCTGATTGGCATAGATGATCCGCCCTTCTTTATCCGCCTGATAGACTTCATCGGACGCATTATCGACGGCAAATTGAGTCAGTCGCAATTTTTCTTCCGTGATGATGCGCGCGGTAATTTCGACATTGGTTCCGATCATGCGTAGAGGCTGATCATCTTTATCACGGTTGACGACTTTTCCCTTGCCCAGCACCCAAATCCAATGCCCATCTTTATGGCGCAAACGATGTTCAATTTCATAAAAAGGCGCTTTGCCGTCAAAATGGGTTTGCAATCGGCGCTGCGCTTCCGGCAGATCGACGGGATGGAATAGAGCCTCGTATTCGGAAATATGCGTTAAGCAGCCCGGCTCATAACCCAGCATGGTCGACCACTCAGGGGACGTTATCAGTTCTCCGGTTTCGACGTTCCAATCCCAAAGCCCTGCCTGAGTGTTTTCTATGGCCAGCTTGAACCGTTCTTCACTTCGCTGCAGCAAAGTTTGGATCCGGCTGCGTTCTTTTTGCCGATTAAAAAAGATAAATGCGACCAGGCTCAACAGCCCTGCTGCGACAGTCGCCATATAGATCAACAATTCTTTACCCGAAGTCTTCGTTTCGTTAAATATGCCAAACCATTGCTTCTCAGACATATCATGAACTTCGCTGACCTTGGTCAAAGCTAATTCTTGATTCAGTTTGACAAGCGACTTGGCATCATCGTCGACCAGGTCACGGTTGGGAATGATAAATCCCCCCGTCTTGTCATCTGAAGAGCCCGTAGCGAAAGGCGGATAATCCAGTTTGCTACCAATTATCGATGTCTTTTCTATACTGACGGCGGCTGTCGCATTGCTTAGTGTGAACAGCAAAGAGGCCACACAATGCAAACGTCTTAAGATGACTCCAGAGTAAGATTTGGCCATTTCATCATTGGGTTACTAATCATTCAGAGGTTACCTACACACTATAGATGACTAACGGCGATTTTGTATAAATGAGGGTAAATATTTGGAAATAATGACTAGGCGGCTGTTGTCAAGCATGCCTGCGCATATTCGGACTTTGATGGCTAATTTAAGTGGGGGGCCAACAACAAACGCCGCTAGCCTTGATGCTAAAAACTCAAATTACCGTAAAATCTACTCTCGATAAAAGTTAAATCGTCACATCAATAAACCCGTGCACTCCGCGTTTTGACTTTACCGCCAACCAGTCTTTCAGAAGTTTTAGTTCTTCGGTTTCTTCCAAGGAATCGAGGCTTTTCTTGTTCTTCAGCAACCGGAATGCCGCTGCAAGCACATTGTAGCGTGCTCCGGTAATGCCTGCCCTCCGTAAACCCACGGTATTTAATTTATAATGCCGTGCCGGCCTCCCGCCGATCAGCATAAAGGGAATGACATCCATATTTAAACCCGTTGTGCCCTGAACGATCGCATAGGAACCTATCCTGCAAAATTGATGCGCGACCACGGCGCCGCCCATAAACACATTATTGCCGATTTCCACATGCCCGCCTATGGCGACATTGTTGGCAAAGATCGTTTTGTTGCCGATTCTGCAATCATGAGCGACATGACTATTGTTCATAAAGTAACAACCGGAACCGATTCGGGTTTCGCCATGTTCTTTGGTGGCCCGGTGGGCGGTGAAACCCTCCCTGAATACGTTGTTGTCGCCTATGCTAAGCCAGGACACGGTTTCGGGTTTAAAACCAACATCCTGCGGCAAATCGCCCAGCACAGCATGAGCGTGCAGAATATTGCCGTCACCCATTTTGACATAGGGCTGAATGACCGCATGCGCACCCACCTGGCAGTTGGCGCCCAAAGCGACTCCGCTTTCAATAACGGCAAAAGGCCCGATAGTACAATTGTCTCCCAGTATGGCATCCTTTGCGATATAGGCAGTCGGGTGAATGTTATGAACCATTTTGTTATCCTCTTGGGTGAAATTTCGAATGTAAATCTTTTAACCGTTCGCGTGCGATATGTGTATAGATTTGGGTCGTCGATAAATCCGAATGCCCCAATAATAATTGTACCACCCGCAAATCTGCGCCATGATTGAGCAAATGAGTAGCGAACGCATGCCTTAAGGTGTGTGGCGATAAATCTTTGCCAATTCCGGCTTTCTTTGCATGGCGTTTGATTATGTGCCAAAAGGCCTGCCGGGTCATGGGTTCGGCCCGGTTGGTCACGAACAAATAATCGCACTGCCTCTCGCCCAGCAGCGTTTTTCTTGCCTGGCCAATATAGTTTTCCAGCCAACTCATTGCGACTTCACCCACCGGCACCAACCGTTCCTTACTGCCTTTTCCGATTATTCTGACCACACCCTGCCTGAAGCTGATTTGCTCAAACTTGAGATTGACCAGCTCCGATACCCGAAGCCCTGTGGCATAAAGCGTTTCCAGCATGGCTTTGTCCCTGAAACCCAAAGCATTGCTGACCTCGGGCGCATCGAGCAACATTTCCACATCTTTTTCAGACAGCGAACCCGGTAACGGCCGGCCCAAGTGAGGCGCTTCTATCAATGATGTCGGATCGATACTGATGCTGTTTTCCCTGATATAGTAGCCGTAAAACCGTCTCAGGCTTGAAAGTATCCGGGCAGTGGATCGATTGCCGATGCCTTCTTCGTATCGGCTGGCGAGAAATTTCGAAAGTTGCCCGGTATCGACTTCCAGCATCGGCTTTCCCGCCAGCCATTTGGCAAATAGCCTCAAATCACTGCCGTAGGCTGAAAGCGTATTTTCGCTTAAACCCTGCTCTACCCAGACGGCATCAAGAAACTGGTCGATTAAATGTGTCGCATTCATGCTTTGCCGACCTTTTCTAACTCCAGTAATTTGATTTTGATCGCCAGTTGATCACCCTCGGTTTGGCCACTATAGCCGCCCAAGCCTTTAACTGAAACAACTCTGTGGCAAGGGACAATGAGCGGATAAGGGTTATCCCGGCAGGCATTCCCGACTGCACGTGCAGCCGAGCCTATTTTTCCCGCTAATGCAGAATAGCTTGTCGTTGCGCCAAGGGGAATCCGGCATAGCTCGGCCCAGACCTTATTCCTGAAAGCACTGCCTTGCCTTAACAATTTAACAGTTATGGTGTGATTGGCATCCTTCCAAAACTGGTCGAATTCTTGCTGTAAAGGATGGTCTTCGGACTGGTATAAACCGTCATCCGGTTCCCAGTCGGCTCCGGTAATAACATCTCCCCGAAAGGTGAACACCAATTTAGCAACAGGTGTTCTGATCTTTATAACCTTCTCGGAGCCTTCGCAATTATCTACCCACTGTATAACAAATCGCATTAATCAAGACCTCAATAACTAATCAATAAACTCGGCTTGTCCATCTCCTGTTATACTCCAGTCAAGCCTTACCGGATGCTGGATAAATCCATCGATAGGCATTTTCCACTCGCTTATGTCAAAAGCGGCTTTACGATAATTCCTTTTATCAATGACTTGCAATCATTGACAAAGACTGTACCACAGTCCAATAGCGTTTAATAAGCCACTCATTCAAAAGCATTCTGATGATCTGAAATGCCACGATACCTAACCATAGCGTTGTTTAGTCTAACCCTGTCGACATAAATTGAATGACTATTTTGGTTAGAAAATTATTGCATTCCATTGAATGGAAGCGTATTTTAGAACATTATCGTGATAATCCCATTTCATTCTTTAATTGGCGGGAAATTATAAGAACATCGCTCCGGATTGTATGAGAGGAAGCAAAATGAAGGTTTATTCTGGAAATTTGACCTATCCTTTACTAACCTTATCAGTTTCTGCTGTGCGCTTTTGGCTTCAAACATCGACTCCCTGTTATTTTCACGAGAAGCTTCGTCCCGCACATTATAACCACTCGTTTCCTGATTTTATTAACAAGGTCATCTGCTTCAACTGAAGCTGACTACTATATTCATGGGGGGAAAAGCCAGCTATACAGTGTAATTAATGAACGAAGTCAAAAATGCAAATAATTCTAAAAATAAGGGGTGCATACAATGAAACTTAAAACATCATCCATCACTCTCGCGCTGATAGGGGCAGGTTTTCTCGGCCTGTCCGGCTACAGCAGCGAAAGCATGGCGCTTTTTACCAGCAAGGTTTGTAAAAACAAAGCGGGCGAGATTCTGGACGAGGCCATGTGCGTCGGCCGCACCGCCGACACGTTGAAAGGCGCGGACGAAGATTATTTCCGCGACATGGATTACGGCATCACCAAAAATCCTGAGGAACTGGCCAAGACGCTGGCGCCATTCGTGCCCGGCATTACACCCGAAGAGGCGGTCAAACGCGTCGCTACCGGCCGCAACAACTGGATCGTCTGGACCGCGGGCAACGACCGCCTGTGGGATACGATGAGTTATCGCAGCGTCGGCACACTCGATTTTCTGAAATCCCTGTCCAATCATCCCAGCCTCAAATTCAGCCGCAGCAACCGCTGGAACTATCTGGGTCTGGTCAACGAACCCTGCTTCGAAAAACCGACAGGTCCGCGCAAGGACCGCTACGGACTCTGGCTCGACGTGCGTTCGAAAGACTGCGCACCCGACCCGTTCGAGAATGAAAGCAAATACCCCGGCGTAAAATATGGCGCTCGCGGTAAAAACATACCGGCCGGCTCCTACTACGGCTACGCGACCGGCATCGTCGGCGTGCGCCTGTTCCCCAATCCTGACTTCGATGAAAAGGCTGAAAAAAACTGGGATCCCGAACGCTACTACACCGATCCGAGTTATTACAACAACAAGGATTTGGTCCGGCCTTACCGCGTCGGCATGGCCTGCGGTTTCTGCCACGTTGGTCCGAACCCGGCCAACCCGCCCGCCGATCCGGAAAATCCGAAATGGGAAAACCTGAATTCGAATCCGGGCGCGCAATATTTCTGGATCAACCGGATCTTTTCCTGGGATGCCGACAGAAGCAGTTTCCCTTATCAACTGTTCACCACCTCGCGTCCCGGCGCGCTGGATACCTCGCTGATATCGAGCGACTATATCAATAATCCTCGGACGATGAACGCGGTCTATAATCTGGTGCCTCGTTTGTTGAACGCGCAAAAATTCGGTGAGGAAAAACTCGGCGGCGGCAGCTTGAACAACAGGCAATTAAACGATTATGTGCCTGCCGACTCGCCTCTGGCCGGATTCTACAAGGCGCCGGATACCGTGTTTACGCCGCGCGTATTGAAAGACGGGTCCGATTCGGTCGGCGCGCTGGGCGCATTGAACCGTGTTTTCATCAATATCGGCCTGTTCAGCGAAGAATGGCTGACGCACTTCAATCCGTTGGTCGGCGGCAAGCCCATCACCCCGATACCGATCAAACAATCGCGTAAAAACTCGTCCTACTGGCAAGCCAATGAAAACCAAACGCCGGATCTGGCGCTGTTTTTCATCGCCGGCACCCGTCCGGACCTGCTGAAAAACGCTCCCGACGGCGACCAGCATCTGAGCAAGGACGAATCTGTGCTGACCCGCGGCAAGGAAGTCTTCGGTGAACGCTGCGCGCGCTGCCATTCCAGCAAGCTGCCTGAAAAAGCCTACAGTTTCTTCCCGAACGGCGGTGTCGGCAAGAATTACCTGAAATATTGGGATAATTACTGGCGCTGGACGCAAACGGATGAATTCAAGAAAGCGATCAATGAAATCGTCAAAAAGGATGACTTCCTGCAAGACAACTTCTTGTCCACCGATCTGCGTATACCGGTCACACTGCTGGAAACGAATGCGTGCAGTCCCTTGGCAACCAATGCGATCGAAGGCAACATCTGGAACGACTTCTCGTCACAATCCTACAAAAATCTGCCGTCGGTCGGCAAATTCACCGTGCACCATCCGATGACCGGGAAACCCAAAGAAATCGAGCTGCCGGGCGGCGGACGCGGCTTTACCCGTCCCGCATCCTTGATCAGCCTGTGGTCAACCGCGCCGTTCCTGCTGAACAATGCAGTCGGCGAGTTCAACCCCAGCCCATCGGTCGAAGACAGGCTGCAATCGTTCGACAACTCGATCGAACAAATGCTGTGGCCGGAAAAGCGTAAAGGCAATATCCAGTATCAAACCGCGAACGGCAAAATGCTGCCTGGCTGGATCGATAGAACTTACGACACCAGCTACCTCAGGGTGCCATCCGGATTCCTGCCGGAATTGTTGAACAAGCTGATCGGCAAGATCGAAGGCGGCAAGTTTGCCGGCGAACAGGGCCTGGAACTTGGCCCGATACCGAAAGGCACGCCGGTCAACCTGCTGACCAACATCGATCTGGATAAACGCGAGGGCATCATCAGCCGGATCAAGCACAAAGCCGAGCTGATCGAACTGCTGCTGAAGATCAAGAAAGATCTGAAAGCAATCCCGAAAGATGCGACTGACGAAGAAGCCGCCAAAGTCTTCGCGAATCTGGTCGATCCTCTGGTCAACGCCAGCAAATGTCCTGACTATATCGTCAACCGCGGCCATTATTTCGGTACCGATTATTTCAAGGAATCCAACCTGGAACCGGGCTTGAGCGATGCCGACAAGAAAGCGCTGATCGAATTCCTGAAAACGATGTAATTTTCAGGCTTTCGCTAGGGAGCGGCAGGATGCCGTTCCCTCCAGACGATTAGGGATAGCGCAACGAGACCGCCCGGTGGCAACCGATCGGGCGGTCTTTATTGATTTGATCAGGAGAACAAACGATGACAGATAATTATAATAATGCAACTTACGACTATATCGTCGTCGGTTCGGGCGCGGGTGGCGGTACAGTCGCCGCGCGGCTCGCCGAACACGGAAAAAAAGTGCTGGTGCTGGAAGCCGGCGGCGACCCCAAACAGCTGCAGGGCGACAATCTGGCCTTCCCTGGCGAAAAACGTTTGCCCGACGATTACGACGTGCCGGTTTTCCATCCGTTTTCGACCGAAAACGAAGCGATGCGCTGGGATTTTTTCGTACGCCACTATGAAACCGAAGCTATCCAGGCCCAGGATCCCAAATACACCCCCGCCGAAAAAGGTGTGTTATATCCCCGCGCCGGCTGCCTCGGCGGCTGCACCGCGCACAATGCGATGATCACGGTCTATCCGCATAACGCCGACTGGGACGATGTCGCAGAAATCACCGGCGATGCGTCCTGGAAGGCCGACAACATGCGCAAATATTTCGAATTGATGGAAAATTGCGAGCACCGGCCGATCCTGCGCAAGCTCGCTACTCTGCTCGGCATCAATCCGTCGCGCCATGGCTTCAAGGGCTGGTTCCAGACCGAAGCCGCGCTGCCGCTTGAAGCCTTGGTCAAGGACAAAAAGCTGGTCGAAGCAATCTTTGATTCTGCGACGAAGGCGATCGCCAAATTACCCAATTTTTTCGAGCGGATTAAATGGCAAGCGCAAGGGCTGGCCGATCCGAACGACTGGCGACTGGTCCAGGAAAATTCGACAGGACTCCGCTATCCACCGCTCGCGACCACAAACGGCCGGCGCCACAGCACCCGCGAACGCTTGCTCGTGGTGCAACAAAAACATCCCGATAATCTGACCATCGAACTCGATGCGCTGGTCACCAAGGTGATTCTCGATGAAAACAACCGCGCAACCGGTGTCGAATATCTGAAAGGCGCGAAGCTTTATAAAGCGCACGCGAATCCAAGCAACAAACCCGGCGAACTGCGCAAAGCGTACGCTGCGAAAGAAGTGATTCTGGCTGGCGGCGCCTACAATACGCCGCAACTGCTGATGCTATCCGGTATCGGGCCGAAGGAAGAACTGCAAAAACACGGCATTCAGGTCAAGCATCACCTGCCCGGCGTCGGCACCAATCTTCAGGACCGCTATGAAGTCGGCGTGGTCAACCGGATGAACCAGGACTGGGAAGTTCTGAAAGGCGCCAAATATTCGCCCGGCGATCCGCAATACAACGAATGGAAAAATGAAAACAAAGGCGTTTATACCACCAATGGCGCAGTCCTGGCGGTGATCAAGCGTTCGGTCGAAGAACGCCCCTTGCCAGATCTGTTCTGCTTTGCCTTACTTGGCCATTTCCGAGGCTATTATCCCGGTTATTCCAAACTGATCAAGGATGGCCTGAACTATCTGACCTGGGCCGTGTTGAAGGCGCATACCATCAATCGTGCCGGCGAAGTCAGACTGGTCTCCAGCGATCCCCGCGACCGGCCTTATATCAATTTCCGCTATTTTGAAGAAGGCAGCGACACGCTAGGTCAAGATCTCGATTCGGTCGTCCAGGGCGTCAAATTCGTGCGCAGCATCACCAAACCGTTGTTCGAACAAGGCATCCTGGCCGAAGAAGTCGCTCCCGGAAAAGACGTGCAAACCGAGCAGCAACTGCGCGATTTCGTCCGCTACAACGCCTGGGGCCATCACGCTTCCTGCACCTGTCCGATCGGCGCCGATAACGACCCGATGGCGGTACTGGACAGCAATTTTAGAGTCCGCGGAATTCAGGGGCTTCGAGTCGTGGATGCCTCGGTCTTTCCAAAAATTCCCGGCTTTTTTATTGTATCCTCAATTTATATGATCGGCGAAAAAGCTGCTGACGCAATCCTTGGCCGGTAGCTATCCGCATTGCTGAAATACCGACATCTCGCCGAATCATAGGCAAAATCGGCCCCATGCCGAAACCCGGTTCCATTTGATGGGCCGGGTTTTTTCCATCAGCCGAACAGATCGATGGTCGATGCAATCACAAGGTAATAGATGAAGATACGAGGAATTCGAAACAGCACCGAAGCGGCAAGCACGGTTGACCACCCTACTCCGAGGATACCCGCTGTCCAGCAGGTAACCGAATAAGGCAGCGGCGTGGTAGCGCCTAGCACAATGGCCCAGAAACCGTATTTGCGTACAAAACCGCGTTGGTTCTCATTAAACTGGCCAAAAATCTGGCGGATTAAGCTTAAATGCCCAAGCCAGCGGCCGATACACCAGCCCAGCATGCCTGCTCCCACAGACACCATGCCGAGGATGAGGACATAAGCCGGCCAATGTTCGGCAAGATCGCTCTTGGCAATCACGACCAGCAGGATGTCCGGTGAGACAGGGGTAACCAGCGTGTCGGTTGCCAATAAAATCAGGCAAAGTCCGGCAAACCCGATACGCTCGACCACCCAGTTTGTGCCTATGATCAGCTCTTCCTCGTACCAAAAGCCTAGCGCTCCCATGGCGACGAATAAAATGACGATACTCGCCAGGGCCTTCAGCAGATTCTCCCTGATCATAAATCCTTTCCTGGAGTTAAAACGCAAATTATAAGGCCAAGGGCTAACTCAGGCATTCCCTTGATAGCTTGTGCCCTACAATAGCAGGTCGGATTTAAATCCTCCAGACCTGAAGTCCGCCAGCCTGACCTCATCGATTATAAAATCCACGGCAATTCTTTTCGCCCCAGTAAACGACATCATTGCAATATTAGTAAGACAGCTTGCAGCTAAAACCTGAATCACTGGCAAAACCAATCTTTTTAAAATTAGATCAGACAACTACTGCCTGGACAGGGATTGATGAAGCGGTGCGCAGCACTTCATTCTTTTCATTGAAATAAATCAGGGTCGGCTTGTAACTTTCAAGCTCCTTTTGATCATATTGGGCATAGGCACAAATGATAATCAGGTCCCCCGGGCAGGCGAGGCGAGCCGCGGCGCCATTGACTGAAAACACGCCAGAGCCTTCTTCGGCGCGAATGGCATAAGTTGTGAAACGAGCACCGTTATTGATATTGTAAATTTGTATCTGTTCGTATTCCCTGATTCCCGACAAATCGAGAACAGAGCCGTCGATCGCGCACGATCCTTCATAACCCAATTCAGAACGAGTTACTGTAGCCCTATGAAGTTTCGCTTTAAGCATCGTAGATTGCATAATAAAACACTATAAATACTTTAAAAAAACCTTGTATTATCCCGGATAAACATCCATCCGGCAACTATAAGCCGACTTTCTGCCTTTTAGCTTCAACAATAGCTTAGCGGTTAACGCAAATATTATCAATCAATCGGGTTTTGCCTAATTTGACCGCAGCCAGTATAACTAATTCCCTGTCTTCAACTTCAGCTTTTTTCAAATCTTGACGACGGCAAATCGCAAAATAATCCGGATGAAATCCAGCACTCAGCAAAAATGCCCACGCTTGCTGCTCTATGTCGGCAAGCTGCCGATTGGCCAGCACTGACTCTTTGGCAGTGCCCAAGGCTTGATAAAGCTTGGGTGCAATCAGCAATTCCTCGCTGCTTAAATAACTGTTCCTGGAACTCATGGCCAAGCCGCTTGCTTCGCGGACGGTTTCTACCGGAATAATATCAACAGGAATATTTAGATCCCTGACCATGATCTGTATCAAGGTGAGTTGTTGAAAATCCTTTTGGCCGAAGAAAGCACTGTCCGGTTGCACCATATTGAATAATTTACAAACAACAGTTGTCACACCGTTAAAGTGTCCGGGCCTCGATAGGCCACAATGCATGTCGGATAAGCCGGCGACTGTGACGACTGTTTTGGAGTCGGCTGCATAAATTTCCGAAACATCGGGAAGAAAAAGTAAATCCGCGCCGGCTGCACTTAGTTTTTTTCGGTCTTCGTCTTCGGTACGGGGATAGGTCTCAAAATCTTCTCCCGGACCAAACTGGGTAGGATTGACAAAAATACTGACCACCACTCGATCGGCATTTTTTTCTGCTTCGGCAACCAGTTTGATATGCCCGTGATGCAGATTGCCCATGGTCGGCACAAATGCGACCCTTTCTCCGTCTGATTTCCACTTTCCGACGGTACGCCGCAATTCCGATACGGTCTTGACTGTTTGCAACATTATAAAAAACTTTGCTCAGTGCTTGGGAACCGGCCTTCTTTGACAGCCAGATGATAGGCATGGATGGCGTCTTCGACATTGGCCGCAGCAATCATGAAATTCATCGAAAATCGCGGGCGCCTGCTGATACCGATATCAAGCATGTCATAAAGAACGAGCACCTGTCCGTCGCAATCGACGCCGGCGCCAATGCCGATGACGGGGATAGTAAGCTGTTTGCTGATTTCTGCGGCAAGCCCGGCAGGAACACATTCCAGCACCATAAGGCTGGCCCCGGCCTCTTGCAGATTGTGGGCGTCAGCGATGATTTTTTCTGCATCGGCAGGTTTCTTGCCCTGGACTACATAACCGCCAAGCCGGTTAATCGATTGCGGCAACAATCCCAAATGTCCGCAAACAGGAATACCCTGATCGACCAGAAAACTGACGCAATCAATCCTGGCGCCTTCGAGCTTGACCATTTGCGCTCCCGCCTGCATCAGTCTGGCAGCGTTTTTGGCCGCAACAAGCGGCGACGGATAGGTCATAAACGGCATATCCGCAATGACCAAGGCTCGCTTGCGGGCAGAGCAGACCGCGCGGGTATGGTAAATCATATCCCGCAAAATTACTTTAAGGGTTGATGCATGCCCCTGAATGACCATACCCAAAGAATCTCCAACCAGCATCAGATCAATACCCGCCTTATCGATCACCGCGCTGAAACTGGCGTCGTAGGCTGTCAAACAACTGATTTTTTCGCCATGCTGTTTCATTGCGGATACATCGTTGACAGTCAGTGCTTTTATCGGCTGATTCATTCAATCTATCCTTTTCAGTCCGCTCAAGGGGCACCGTGCGATCAGATCGGCAATACGGCCTTTGCCGGGCACGACCAGTTCGGGCGCAATCTCATAGAGCGGATATAATACAAAAGCTCTCTCGGCTATTCCTGGATGAGGAATCGTTAGTTCAGCTTGTTCAATCTGCTGGTCGCCGTATATCAACAAATCCAGATCCAGCGTTCTTGCGCTCCAGCGCTCTCCCGTCCTGACTCTGCCATGTTTGAATTCAATTTGTTGTAATGCATGCAGTAAATCGATGGCTGGCAATTCAGTCGCCACCGCCATCACAGCATTGACATAATCAGGCTGGTCCCTGGGGCCCATCGGCGGGCTCTGATATAAACTGGAAAAGGCAAGCTCTTGCACCCCCTTCAACGCGGCGCAGTCGGTACGCGCCAGTTTGATTTGTGCAACAGGGTCCGCCAGATTGCTGCCTAGGCCAATATAGGCGGTTATCGTTCCGTTCACCGAGTCTGTCATATCTAATTTGATTTAAATCCTATTTATGCATATCGATCGGCTTTATTCGCCATTTTCATAGCGCTTCAAATTTCAAGAAGTTCAGCATTGAAACCCGATGTTGATCACCATCATGTCCGATGAAAGTTAACTTCCCTCTTTTCCTGCTCCTTCACTGGCTTTTCTCGTATAATTCCTTTTTCTTCCCGATCTGTTTCTGCCCAAATTGCGCGACGGTTGTGTCATTTTTCGTTGTTCGTTCTCGTCAGCTACCTGGAATCTGGCCCACCATGCCGCTATATCCGGATCAGCGCCTCCTGTTTCCGCACGCAGCAAGAAGAAATCATAGGCTGCTCTGAAACGGGGATGCATTAATAAACGGGCAGGCTTGGAGCCGGTGCGCACGTTAAATTTGGGCTGTAAACTCCACACTTCTCTGATCGCCAGGCTGATATGCCGGGGAAATGCCGTGCTTTTTATCTGCCTCGAAATAACTTCGCTGGCGGCATTCTGAAATGCAATATAGTCAACCGAACCTTGCGACATATTTGCTCTCGTCTGCGTTTGCACCGGCTCCCACAAAAATGCGGACAACAGAAAATATGCCGTCACGGTTTTGCCTTCGGCTATCCTGTTATCGGAGTTTTCCAATGCTTTCATCAGCAGCAATTTAGGAAAACCGTTTTCCTCAACCGACAGGCTGCTCTCGGTGTCCGGAAACAGGACCTTAAAGAGTCCGTAATGCCTCAGCATTTCAAAGGTTTGCAGACCATGGCCATACAAGAACAGCTTGATAACCTCGTCATAAAGCCGAGCAGCAGGAATGCTGTATAAAAGTTCAGCCGACTCATGAATGGTATTTTGACAGCCGGGATCCAGATTGAAACCGAGTTTCACGGCAAAACGCACCGCTCTGAGCATACGCACGGGATCTTCGCGAAAACGCGTTGCCGGATCCCCGATCAGTTTCAACGTGCCGGTTTTATGGTCAGCCATACCGCCGGTGTAATCCACCACCGAAAAATCCTTGATATTGTAATAAAGCGCATTAACAGTAAAATCCCGGCGCCAGACATCCTCTTCAATGGTGCCATAAACGTTATCCGTCAGCAGGCGCCCTTCCTTATCCAAAATCTGTTTATCATTCTGCTCATCGCCCATGCCCCGAAAAGTGGCGACTTCGATCACCTCCCTGCCGAAATAAACATGCGCCAGTCGAAACCTGCGACCGATCAAACGGCAATTCCGGAATATTTTCCTGATTTGTTCCGGATCGGCATCGGTAACCACATCAAAATCTTTCGGTTCTCGTCCGAGCAACAAATCGCGTACGCAACCGCCGACAAGATAAGCCTCGAATCCTGATTTTTGCAGCCGGTACAAAACTTTCAACGCATTTTCACTGATCTGGCTGCGCGAAATACAATGTTCGGAACGCAGATAAATTTTTCGTTCCGGCACCTCGGCCTCCGTTTTATTGACGGCTGTTTTAAAAAGATTTTTTAAAAAGTTTAAAATGACCTTAATCCCCAGATTATATTTATGGTAGTAATCATAACATTTCGAGTAATGTAGCCCAATCGCCATGATTCTTTTACATTCACTCACTGTATATAGTAAAATTGATTCCTGCATTTATACAAGTAATCCTGATCGAATAACCCATTTAACCAGATAAAAGATCAGGCGCCTTTTTTATTCACCTGCACGTATGATGTACGTGCGAGACGGGATTGTTATGTACAAAAAAATTATCAACGGCTTTATCGATCACCCCATTGTAACCAGCATTTTTGTTGTCGATTTTATGATTCTCCTCTTTCATCGTCCGCCTTTCCTATTCTCCTTGATGATGCTCGGAGGACTCGCAGTATGCTGCATGTATCTCGGACAAAAAGTAGCCGTTTTCAAAGAATAATTGTCACGTCTGAAAAATAATTTCATAAAATCAGGCGGCGAATCCTGTTCGATGCCTGGTTTTTTTCGTCGGTTGGCGGCGATTATCTACGATTTTTTTCTGTTATTCGCGCTGTTATTTGTCGCGACATATCTTCTGCTTCCTTTCAACTCCGGCGCGGCGTTCACATCGAAGCAATTTGTCTATCCCCTTTATCTGCTGATAGTCTCTTTTTTCTTTTACGCCTGGTTCTGGACACATGGCGGCCAAACGTTGGGCATGCGCGCCTGGAAAATAAAAGTTTTGACATTCAACCGGAACCCAATCACCTGGTCTCAGGCCTTGACCCGCTTTATCGCCGCTATCGGCTCCCTTGGACTGGGCGGACTGGGCTTCTTTTGGATACTGATTGATAAAAACCGGCTCGGCTGGCATGATTATCTCTCCCGCACAGCCTTATTTTTTGACGCTGAAGCGCTTGATGACTGAACACCCGCTCAATATCGTGTCCCGTCATGGTATCATAAGAATTGAGGCATGCGCTTAAGTTAATTATCCATAACAGCCTGTAGTTCCCCGGAGATTACCAAGACGCTGTCCGGCTTTTCGCCAGACGCCCCGCTACGAGTTTTTTATCAGGACCATCCATGACAAATCCCTTATTAACTGATACCCCTTTACCCTTATTTTCTCAAATCAAACCGGAACACATTGAACCGGCGATAGATCAACTCCTGTCCGAAGCCCGTTCCGTTGTGGAACAGCAACTTAAGTCAACCGATCACTATACCTGGAAAAACCTGATCGAACCGATAGAGATTATCGAAGACAAGCTCAATAAAGCCTGGTCGCCGGTCAGTCATATGAATTCCGTCGTCAACAGCGATGAACTACGAACGGCCTATAACGCCTGCCTGCCGAAACTCAGCGCCTACTCGACCGAAATGGGGCAAAACGAGGACTTGTTCAAAGCCTACCGGTTTATTGCCGACGGCGATGAATACCCGACTCTGGACACGGCCCAGCAAAAAATAATCCAGAATGCTCTAAGGGACTTCAGATTATCGGGTATCGATCTGGATGCCGAGAAAAAACAGCGCTACAAGGAAATCAGCCAGGAATTGTCGAGTCTTGCCAGCAATTATGAAGAAAATGTCATGGATGCGACCAACGCCTGGACGAAATTGATTACCAATGAGCTCGACCTGACCGGCCTGCCCGAATCGGCGCTGGCGCAAGCCAGACAAACCGCCGAGATGAACAACGAAACCGGCTGGATGATCACGCTGCAGTTTCCGTCGTACCATGCCGTCATGACCTATGCCGATAACCGGGAACTGCGCCGGGAACACTATGAAGCCTACTCGACCCGCGCGTCCGACCAGGGGCCGCATGCCGGCCGCTGGGATAACAGCGAGATCATGGAGAAAATTCTGGCTCTGCGCCATGAAAAAGCCCGCCTTTTAGGTTTCAACAATTACGCCGAGCTGTCACTGGCCACCAAAATGGCGGAAAAAACCGATGATGTCATGCATTTCCTGGAAGATCTGGCCGACAAATCCTGGCGTCAGGCGCGCAGGGATCTGGCGGAACTGCGTGAATTCGCGCGCACCCACTACGGCGTCAACGATTTGCAGGTGTGGGATATCGGCTACTATTCCGAAAAAATGCGCCAGCATAATTACCAGTTGTCGCAGGAAGAAGTGAAAGCCTATTTTCCGGTAACCAGAGTACTGCCTGGCCTGTTCGCCGTTGTCGATAAACTTTACGGACTGAGCATCACCGAACAATTCGACTTCGACAGCTGGCATCCCGATGTGCGCTTTTTCGAGATCACCGATAACAACGGCGACATCCGAGGACGGTTTTACATCGACCTTTACGCGCGCCCGAAAAAACGCGGCGGCGCCTGGATGGACGACTGCGTCAGCCGGAAAAAAATCGATGGCGACATTCAGACGCCGGTCGCGTACCTGACTTGCAATTTTACGCCACCGACCACCAGGGAAGGTGGAAGTGCGGCAACGGGTCGGGAATCCGTGCCGCCGATGGGCAACGATCCGGCGCTCCTAACCCATGACGAGGTCACCACGCTGTTTCACGAATTCGGCCACGGCCTGCATCACATGCTGACTAGGGTCGATCATCTCGGCGTTTCCGGCATCCACGGCGTCGAATGGGACGCCGTCGAACTCCCCAGTCAGTTCATGGAAAACTGGTGCTGGGAAAAAGAAGCCCTGGCGCTGATGTCGGGTCATTATCAGACCGGCGAAGTGCTGCCCGATGCGTTATTCGACAAGATGCTGGCGGCCAAAAACTTTCAGGCCGGCATGATCATGGTCAGGCAACTGGAATTCAGTCTGTTCGATTTCCGCATCCACCGCGACTACGACCCGGCCAGGGGCGGGCGCATCTACGAAACCCTGAATCAGGTCAGAGAACAGGTCGCCGTGGTGCAGCCGCCGGATTTCAACCGCTTTGCGCACGGTTTTTCTCATATTTTTGCCGGCGGCTATGCGGCAGGCTATTACAGCTACAAATGGGCGGAGGTTTTATCCAGCGATGCGTTTTCGTTGTTTGAAGAAAAAGGCATCTTCGATCCGGAAACGGGCAAGGCCTTTTTGATCAACATCCTGGAAAAAGGCGGCAGTGAGGACGCGATGGATTTGTTCGTCAAGTTCCGGGGACGAAAACCCACTATTGACGCCTTACTCAGGCATAATGGAATTGCGGCATGAAGTATAAAGATTTGCGTGACTTCATCGCGCAACTGGAAAAACAGGGCGAACTCAAACGCGTCACTGTTTCTGTCGACCCGCATCTGGAAATGACCGAAATCTGCGACCGCACCCTGAAACAGGGTGGTCCGGCCCTGCTATTCGAGAATCCGGCCGGCTCGACAATTCCGGTGCTGGGCAACCTGTTCGGCACCGCGCACCGGGTTGCGATGGGCATGGGCGCCGAATCGGTCGACGAGTTGCGTGGCATCGGCGAATTACTGGCCTACCTGAAGGAACCCGAGCCTCCCAAAGGCATGAAGGACGCTTTCGACAAGTTTCCGATGTTCAAGCAGGTGCTAAACATGGCGCCGAAACTGATCAAGGAACCCGCCTGTCAGGAAAACATCCTCGAAGGAGACGACATCGATTTAGGCAACTACCCGATCCAGACCTGCTGGCCGGACGATGCCGGACCGTTGATTACCTGGCCGCTGGTCATTACCAAAGGTCCTTATAAAGACCGTCAGAACCTCGGCATCTATAGACAGCAGGTCATCGGCAAGAACAAGGTCATCATGCGCTGGCTGGCCCATCGCGGCGGCGCACTGGATTTCAGGGAATGGCAGAAAGCCTACCCCGGCACGCCCTTTCCTATCGCCGTGGCGTTGGGCGCAGACCCTGCAACGATACTCGGCGCGGTGACGCCGGTGCCCGACTCCCTGTCCGAATACGCCTTCGCGGGACTGCTCCGCGGCAGCAAAACCGAAGTCGCTCAGTGTTTGAGCAACGATACACTGCAGGTCCCGGCCAGCGCCGAGATTGTGCTCGAAGGTTTTATCTATCCCGGCGAAACCGCGCCGGAGGGCCCGTTCGGCGACCATACCGGCTATTACAACGAAGTCGATGAATTCCCGGTGTTCACGATCGAACGCATCAGCCAGCGGCATAACCCGATCTATCACAGCACCTACACCGGCCGACCACCCGACGAACCGGCAATCCTCGGCGTCGCCCTGAACGAAGTGTTCGTGCCGATCCTGCAAAAACAGTTTCCGGAAATCGTCGATTTCTATCTGCCTCCCGAAGGCTGCTCCTACCGCATGGCCGTGATCAGCATGAAAAAGCAGTACGCCGGCCACGCCAAACGCGTCATGTTCGGCACCTGGTCGTTCCTGCGTCAATTCATGTACACCAAATTCGTCATCGTCGTCGACGACGATGTCAATGTCCGCAACTGGCAGGATGTGATCTGGGCCATCACCACGCGCATGGACCCGGCCCGGGACTTGACGATACTCGAAAACACCCCGATCGATTACCTCGATTTTGCCTCGCCGGTGTCAGGACTGGGCTCCAAGGTCGGCTTCGACGCCACCAACAAATGGCCCGGCGAAACCAGCCGCGAATGGGGCCGGCCGATTGCAATGTCAGAAGAGGTGGTCAAAAAAGTCGATGAGATGTGGGATAGTTTATTTTAATGATGTGTACCAGAGCTACAAAATGATGATGTCCCGTCTTGTTTGCCGCTGATTGTTCACGTTTAACGGATATAGGAGGATAAAATGAACAAAACCATCAAACGTTTTGATCCTGGCAAGGAATTCTATACTCCCGAGCAGTGTTTCATCATCGAGTTATCCAATACGCAGGACGATCCTGAGGTATCGATCGCACGGGCGCGCGTTGCACCTGGAATCACGACGCGCTGGCACCGCGTTAAGCAGACCATGGAGCGCTATTTCATCCTATCGGGTAAAGGTCTTGTAGAGGTCGGCGACCTGTCCCCTCAAATCGTGGAAACCGGCGATGTCGTACTGATTCCCCCGTCCTGCCGCCAACGGATCACCAATACAGGTCACGAGGATCTTGTTTTTCTCGCAATTTGCAGTCCCCGCTTCACCAACGAAGCCTATGAAGACATCGATGCCGATGCATCATAAACCTTGTAGTTCCGGGAGTGATACGAATGGCACAAGCTTGTTTACAAGAAGCACCGGTTGGGAAAAATATCGAGCGCATGGCCGAGTCTTTCGTTATAAAAAACCTTCATGGCTTTTTATCCCTCTTCTCCCTAGCTACGAAAAAAGCCTATGCGCCCCTCAGCGGGCTGGATTATGCGAAGAGACAAGGGCGAAAAAACTTTCACCCTGTCAAAGTTGCCGGATTTACAGCGATTTATACAGCTCTAATCCCTTAGTTAATAAGGCTACTGATTTTTCGACTTCGCCCTGATTGGATTGTATTTGTCCTTGAATGACGCTGGCGTTGGCCTGTTCCACGATGGCTGCATTGCCTGTAATTTGCGTTGAAGACGCGCGCGCCGCTTTTAAATGGATATTGGCGGCGGCAAAATCGCTTTTGTTGACTTCGGTTAAAGCCTGTTCAACATGCGCGATAGTCTGATTGAGGCTGGACGCCGAACTGTCAGTCGCTGATTCGGCGAAGACTGCCGGGTTGATTGCGCCTAAAGAAAGCGCCATAAAGAAGGTTAGCGCTGTTTTTTTGATGATATTCATAAAGTTCCTTGGTAGGATTACCGGATAAAGTCCGGTAATAAATACTTGAAAAGCCGATGCCTTCCAATCTCCATCATACAGGATTAATAGAAGTCTCATACGACTTTTAAGTTTCGATCAGACCATAAGTCGCGATCAGAAGCACGCACGACATATCAAATTGCCTTTTTGCCACCATTGCGGCGCAATACGCTGTCGTTGGTGAGCCTTACAAAACACAAATCCACATAATTTTTGACTATTATTAAACGGACGGCAAAAATGGCTCGCAGAGATAAACGAATGCAGATAGCACTATCATTGTTTTTGTTATTGATGCTGATGCCGTTCAGCCCGCTCGGCAACGCCTCGGAATTGCCGAAAGGATTCGATTATGCCGACCGGCACATTCCGGGGCTGATGACCGACCTGAGATATTTTTCAGCCGGCAATTTCGTCGGGCAACCCGTCGAGGGTTATCATGCGAATCGCGCCATCCTGACTTCACGGGCGATTGGGGCGCTGGCCGATGTGCAAATCGAGCTGAAGCCATTCGGCCTGGGCATCAAGCTATACGACGCCTACCGTCCGCAACAAAGCGTGGATCATTTTGTCCGCTGGAGTCAGGACAGAACGGCAACGGAAACCAAAGAGGCTTATTATCCCCATGTGGAAAAGAGCGAGCTGTTCAAGTTGGGTTATATCGACAAACGTTCCGGACATTCTCGCGGCAGCACGGTGGATCTGACGATCGTCGACCTCGAAACCGGGGCCGAACTGGACATGGGTTCGCCCTTCGATCTCTTCGACCCCCTCTCCTGGCCGAACGCCCCTTCCCTGACGCCGGCACAACGTGCGCATCGCCTGCTGCTCGCTACGATCATGCAAAAACACGGCTTCAAGCCCTACCCCTATGAATGGTGGCACTTTACGCTGGCAAACGAACCATTTCCCGATACTTATTTTAATTTTCCGGTTGAATAACCGTTTATAACAACCGATGCAAGACGTTGAAGGCAGACTTCCGACGATTAACTTATGTGCCGCCTTAGGTATCCAGTGTTCTCAATTCATTAGTGCCCGCTCAAAATATCAATTTGCTTTGTCTGTCGAAGATCCTGCAGGAA
>CAZMRW010000074.1:0-22358 GCA_964568805.1 uncultured Methylococcaceae bacterium
CAGGCAGCCTTCGGTTTTAAGTTCGTCAAATGCCTTTTTAACCATTTCATTAATTGAAATCGACGTCAATAGCAGTCCCAACAAATGAGGACTGGCTGCCTCTGCTTCTGTAAAAACAGGGATAATCAGCATGGCTTTGTCATCATCAGTGGTCATGTAGGCTTCATCAGGAGATAACGGGGTCTCTTTGAAGAATCTGATGAAATTTTGAGGCAATTGTTGGCTTAAAGCAGCGCTGCTTTCTCTGTTGCCATCCGGTGTTGACGTAAATTCAATCTTGCCAACGCCGTTTTTATTGTAGTTAATCCAGCTTATTGCCTTTATTTCCTTAAATAACGCCAGTGATTGTTTGGTAAACAGGTCAAATTCATCTTGTTCGACTTTTTGGGAGCCGTAAAAAAAATTTCTTACCGAATTAATTGCCTGGAAATTGCCCTGAAGACGATTGACCAAAGCTTGTGACAAGGTTATTGTTTGATCCTTGAATTGTTGCCGATGCTGTTTATATTCGATATGCCGCACAAACATATAGAGCGTTACTACCAGTATAAACGTCAAGATGAGCGGCAAGCCTACGGAATATCGGCGTTCATGCCAAATTTGCCGAGGTTCCGCAAAAGCGATCAGCATTATCGGTGTAAAGACCAGCACACCGATCGTATCGGCTACCCACCAACTGAACCAGTTTGCAGGAATTTCCGAAATGGAAATTATGCTTTCCATATACATGGCGGTCATTCCAACCGTGGCAGGAATTAAACAACTCAATGGCCCCCCCAATAACATGAACGTCAGGATGCTTTTGTCGTCTGTTAAAGGATTTGGAAATCCGACAAAACGCTGAATCGAATAAGCCCCCACTAAGGCGCTTAAGGTGGCGCCTATGCCGGTAGCAACATAAATCCGAGTATATTCTCCGCTAAATCCAAACGCATAGGCGCAAATACAAAAGTTGCCAATAAAAATTCCAGGCCAAATCCGTTTACCTGATAACAACATGACAGCAAGCGCGATTCCGGCGGGTGGCCAAAGCCCGCCCGCATTGCTGGGAGGCACGCGGAACAGCATCCCGAATAAACCAAAAAGAAAGTAAACGCTCGCGATCAGGATGATGAAAAAAAGATAATGGGCAATACGAATGATGGAAAAGCTGGGAGTCATGGCATGAAGATCAGCAGACATCTAAAAAGATCATTATAGTATCTTACTATGCCTTGCGCATGATGTCCTGGTTGACACAATGCAGCCTTGTCCTTCCAATTATGCAGGGCTTAGGGATATGTTCATGAACTGCATCGCGCGCGAAGCCATATTAAAACATGAGCTTTACTTCTACAACCTGCTGATAAGCCTTAGGAAACTCTGATTGAATCTGCGAATACCAGCGCCAAAGTCAATGCTGCATCCATTATTTTGTAATGCAACGGCAAACCTGGTCTGCTGCCGCAATTGCTGAAAATCCAGGATGCCCTTAGTCAGCGCGACTCTAACAACTATGCTGTATCAGGTGCGTATACTGATCGAATCCTTCTCAGCTGAACATCAGATAGGTTAATATCATAATGCCAACCGAACCGGAACAAATCAGTTTGAATTTCTCCAGTTTTGATTGATGATGCCAAAAAAGTGATGTTCGGATTTTAACCTTTGCCCATTCAGTCAGGGTTTTGGTTTTCAACTGTCGATAGAGAACTTGCAATTTGAGGCCCAGGCGATAGCAGGCAAAGGCGCCAACCGCTAACAATAAATAAAATACGATCGCCTGGGTTTGTTGACGGGTAGTATGAAAAATGTGCTCGATCAGTTCCTCCAGCCCATATTCAAGCCATTCGAATAGTGAATGAAGGAACGAGAGCGCCAGATCGAAGACCGTGTGAAGGAACGAAAGTACAAGATCGAACAAAACATCGTACAGGCTAAAAATGATGCCTGCAACAATGCAGTAAACAGCCAGCTTTCTATAATCCACACGAATTACATCAAGTTTTCCCGGAAAATTAGTCATAATCTGCCCTCATACGGTGCGAGGATTAAGCTTTTTGCCCCTCAATGCCCCGCGTTTTAACTAACGGCTCATTAACAGTCCTGATAAAAAGCCACTTTACCGGTTTCTATATCGTACATAGCACCTACTATGCCAATTTCGCCGTTTTTGGCCATGGCAGCCAACAGAGCGCTCTGCTTTCTGATATTTGCAACGGTCAACTGAACATTTCTTTCTGCAACCTTTTGCACCAGAACCTTTGGGTCTTCAATAGCTTCCGGGGGTTCCTGTTCACGTACGGAGCGGACGGCCGGTTTAATCTTGCCCAGGAGAGGGGTTAAGTGATCCAGTTCGACATTGGCACAAGCGCCTTTTATTGCGCCGCAATGACTATGACCAAGAACCACGACCAACTTGGTTCCGGCCAGTTTACAGGCAAATTCCATACTGCCCAGAATATCGTCGTTAACGATATTGCCCGCAATTCTTGCGCTGAATACGTCACCCAGGCCCTGATCGAAAATCAGTTCCACGGAGGTGCGGGAATCGATGCAACTGAGTATGATGGCGATCGGAAATTGCCCCGTCCGGGTGTCGTTGACCTGCTCCAGCAAATTTCTGTTCGATTTCAAATTATTTACGAATCGTTCATTACCCTCTTTCAGCAACTCCAACACTTTTGCCGGCGTTATCGATTGCTGGGAATCATAGGTTTGCGGACGGGCGTTATCGACAGGGGGCAACGTACCGTATCCGCGAAGATTTTCGATAATGAGCTTGATATTTTTGAGTTCGGCCTCACGCCTGAAATTTTGAATGATTTCGTAAACGTCGTAGTCGATATATTTCGACCGGGTGGCATCGATAACCACTTCGGAACCAGGGGCTATCTGTTCAAAGGTTTGCAGAATATTAGCCTTGTTTAAAAATGATACCTGCTCGGATAACCGGATGATCGTCTTATTGCCGACATGAGACTCGAAAAAATATGACGCACCTTTATAATTTTCCAGCAATATCGATACCAGAGCTGCCGTCAGGCCTATGAAGATACCTACCAGCATATCCGTAAACACCAAACCCAAAATGGTGACGCAGAAAGGTATGAAATGGTACATCCCGGCTTTGTACATGGATTTAAAAATCTCCGGGTTGGCCAGTTTATAGCCGACAACCAGCAAAACGCTGGCAAGACTCGCCAAAGGAATCTTATTGAAAATCGCCGGAATAAAAATCACGGTAAAGAGCAGCAACACGCCGTGCATGAACCCGGCCGCCTTGGTTTTTGCACCAGCCCGGATATTGACGGAACTGCGAATTATCACTTGCGTCATCGGCAGGCCGCCGATAAAGCCACAGCCGATATTGCCGATACCCTGCACCACCAGTTCCCGATTTGTCGGTGTGACCCGCTTATAAGGATCCAGCTTGTCAACCGCTTCGACTGCAAGCAGCGTCTGCAGGCTGGCCACGATCGCCAATGCGAATGCGGTCACATAGACCTTTGGATTTCCGAGCTGGGAATAATCGGGAAGATAGAGTTGACTCAGCACGTCGGCCGTATTTCCAAATACCGGAATGCTCACCAAATGATTGCTTCCCAGCGCGAGTTCAGGAAAGTATGCGATTAGAATCTGGTTGACCAGCGCGCCCGTGATAAGCGCCGTTAATCCGCCCTGAAGCAGCAGAAAAAATGAATGCCTTTTCATAAAGGGCAGCTCCCATAGCATTAGGACAGCCAGGGAAATAACCGCTATCAGAATCGCTCCCGGCGACATAAACTCCAGCATATGGGGTAATTCTGAAAGAGAAGAGTAGCTGTCCGACTGAAAAAAGGTTTGATCGCCTTCGTAATCACGGTCATACCCGACGGCATGCGGCAACTGTTTTAAAAAAAGGACAATACCGATGCCCGACAGCATGCCGTTAATAACAGAGGTAGGGAAATAATAGGCTATAACGCCCGCTTTCATCATTCCCATCACGATCTGCAGCATTCCGGCCAAAACGACAGCCAGCAAGAAACCACTAAAACTCAGTTCCTGGATGGCCGTTGCGACAATAAGCGCAATACCCGCTGCAGGGCCGCTAATGCCTAGCGAGGATCCGCTTAATGGAACTATGATAAGTCCGCTAATGATACAGGTGATCAATCCTGAGAATAACGGCGCACCGGATGCCAGGGCAATGCCCAAGGATAGGGGAATAGCAATTACAAAAACGGCAATTGCCGCCGGTAAATCACTTTTCAGATTTTTATAATTGAATTCAAGCACGCTATAAATCCTTAAATTAAAAGAGTTTCGCTAAAAGTTGGCAGCCTTCATGCTATATATTAATCGTTTCATAAGTAATCGCATACCGCGGAGTTTAAAAACATGTTTTTTAACTCCAATGCTGGAATCGGGAAAGTGCAGAAACTTATGGGACGATTAATATATTAGTCTATTGATCAATGCCTGCTCTGGACAGCCAATACCATCCCCGCCAAGATCCGTCTGCAGCGATAACTCAATCGCACCATTGGATGGAAACTTGCTGGAGCGCATAGATTGTTTCTATTCAACACTGGCCGCCCTAATATTTTCTCTGTTCATAGTTGCCGGTAATGTTATCTTAGTTGCTTAAGCTTTCATGAACCTTTCAAAACCTTCGAATCCATGAAAATTTTATTAGTTGAAGACGATGCCGTTTTGGCTGACGGATTGATTCATACGCTGAGCCGAAACGGTTATCAGGTAACGCCTGCGACAACCGGCGCTTATGCCGAGTCTTTGCTGCTTGCGCAAGATTTTGATCTTATCGTACTCGATTTGGGTTTGCCCGATATGGACGGACTGGAGTTGCTGCGCAAACTCCGGCGTAGGAAAATTCCTTTGCCGATTATGATTTTGACTGCGCGCGATAAGGTGAACGATAAAATAGGGGGCATCGAACAGGGCGCCGATGACTACCTGACCAAGCCCTTTGATCTCAGAGAGCTCGAGGTCAGGATGCAAGCCTTGATCCGCCGCTGTTATGGCGGTTTTAACAACGATATCGTGATCGGACAACTGACGCTCGATACCCGAAACCATCAAGTATTAACCGATGGCCAACCGGTTGTGTTATCAAGACGCGAGTATAGCGTATTGGAAATCCTGTTGCTGCAAGCCGGAAAGGTCGTTTGTAAAGACCGTATTGGGCAGCGCCTGTCGGCCGACGGTGATGCTCTGACCGACAATGCCATCGAAATTTATGTTCATCGGCTACGCAAGCGCATCCGGCCATACGGCGCCATCATTCGCACGGTTCGTGGACTGGGTTATTTATTAGAGACCTCAGAAGATGCATAAAATCAGAAGTCTTAAACATGAATTACTTTTCAGACTGGTCTTACCCCTCATTTTTTTTGTTAACGTCGATACCGTGTTAACATATTTCGTCACGCTGCATTATGTCGATAAAACCTATGACCGGTGGCTGCTTGATTCAGCCAAGTCTGTCACACAAGAAATCAGGGTACGGGATGGCAGTGCATTTGTGGAGCTTCCCCCTGCCGCCCTGGCGATCTTTAAATGGGACGAGTCAGACAAGACCTATTTTAAAATTATTTCCGAACATCGAAAAATCCTGGCTGGAGACGCATTGGTCCCGGATCCGCCGTTGCCAAATGGAGACTGGTCACACCCCATCTTTTTTGAAGATACTATGCAAGGAGAGCCGGTCAGGGTCGTCGCCATGCTCGTCGAGCGAGGCGATATTCCGGAAAAGATTTTTATCCACGTCGCCGAAACGTTAAACAAGCGCCGCGCAATGATGCGAGACATATTCTTGACCGATCTGGTGCCACAAATACTGCTGATCCTGACGGCAAGTTCGTATCTCTTGTCTGGCGTCAAAAGAGGGCTGAAGCCGCTGCATGCATTAGCCAATGAAATTGCTCAGCGGTCACCGACCGATTTGGAGCCGATTCCTGAGGCTCATGTTTTTTTGGAAGTGCAAACACTCACCAATACCATCAACGATTTATTCAAACGATTGGCATTGGCCATCACCAGTCAGCAGCGATTCATCGCCAATGCCGCTCATCAATTGCGCACGCCCCTGGCCGGATTGAAATTACAGGCGGAACGGGCTCAGCGTGAACAGGATATAACCGCAATGAAGCCGGCTCTGGCACAAATTCAGGATTGCGCAGACCGCCTGTCTCATATGACGACGCAGCTGCTGGTTTTGGCCAGTTCCGAACCCATTGCCGGAAGTCATGAGTTGAATCCGATAAATCTTTGCGCACTGGCCCGGGAGATTTGTGTAGACTGGGTGCCTAAAGCCTTGCTGCGAAAAATGGAGTTGAGTTATGAAGGGCCCGAACGGGCGCTTTGGGTGCTTGGTGATAAAATCCTGCTTAGGGAAATGCTGGACAACCTGCTGGACAACGCCATCACTTACGGTAATGAACACGGCAATATTTTGGTGAGGCTTGATGCCAACCCTACACCTCGATTGACGGTCGAAGATGACGGCCCCGGAATCGCGGACGACGAAATCAACAAGGTCTTCGAACGGTTTTATCGTATACCCGGCAGCCAGGGCAGCGGCTGCGGCCTGGGTCTCCCTATTGTTCAGGAAATTGCCGAACTGCATAATGCCCGGGTTACAGTGAGTCGCGTCAATGCCAAAGGCGGCACACGAATAGAGCTTATATTTGCTGATTTGCCGGAATCGTCACCTATATTTGTATTCAAACAATCAACCATTAGCAATGATGATGTTATTTGATGATTCTCTTACCCATTATATTCCGGCGGCGTTGGCAGTTGTCCTCACGGCAGCCATTCTGATCGCTATCCTGGGAATATTGATCTGTTTAACATTAAGGCAACTCTTTTTGGATAGGAACGTCTCTAACATCAGGTCGCCTGACTCTGCTTCGATAACAAGAGCGCGTTCTTCTTCTGAATCTGAAATTAACACCGTCTGGCATATCATGACGGCGCAAAAAGTGGCGGAGATATTGTTTTCCGATCTAACCAGCGGTTTGAGTCAGTCTGAAGCAAACAATCGCCATGACCGTCACGGACCGAATCGATTGGCTGAAAAACCGCCAAAACCAGCCTGGCTGTTATTCTTTTCCCAATTCAGGAGCTTCCTCATTCTGGTTTTGATTGCCGCAGCCGCTCTGGCTACCGCAATCGGCAACATCAAAGACGGCATCGTCATCCTTACCGTTGTCATCATCAATGCCCTGTTAGGATTCTATCAGGAATTTCAGGCTGAAAAATCGTTGGCTGTGCTGAAAAAAATGCTGGCGTTACAAGCCGAAGTTCGCCGGGATGGCCGCAATGTGGAATTGCCCGCGGAGTTACTTGTCCCCGGCGATATTGTCATCCTGAAAGCCGGAGACAAAATACCGGCCGATGGCCGCATTATCACCGCGCACACACTGGAAGTCGATGAGTCATCACTGACCGGCGAATCGGTTCCCGTTGCCAAACAAAATCAAGCGATGGCAACGCATGCGCTGCCTCTGGCCGAACGCTGCAATATGCTTTATATGAACACTGCCATCACCCGGGGACGAGCTGAAATGGCGGTAACGGAAACCGGAATGGATACCGAAATCGGTAAGCTGGCAGGACTTTTGGCGCAGACCGAGGACGGTGCAACGCCACTGCAACGGCAACTCGACAGCCTGGGCAAACGCATGGCCCTGATTGCGCTGGCGGTGATTGTCGTATTATTTTTCAGTAATCTGCTGCGTGGTGAAGCATTGATTCAAACCGCTTTCACTTCCATCGCTCTGGCTGTTGCCGCCATACCGGAAGGATTACCCACAGTCGTCACCGTGACCCTCGCTCTCGGTTTGCACCGTATGGCCCGCCAGCATGCAATCGTAAAACGTTTGGCGGCGGTGGAAACGCTCGGTTGCACCAGCGTGATATGCACCGACAAAACCGGCACATTGACTTTCAATCAGATGACGGCCCGTTCACTTTTTTATCAGGGACAAAACTATCGGGTCACCGGCAACGGCTATCAGCTTACCGGCGAGATAATCTCCATCGACGACAACCCTACGCCTGCGGATATGACCCATTTAGTACTGCCGCTGGCTTTGTGCAATAACAGTCATGTAAGGGATAATCAGGTGCTAGGGGATCCGATGGAAGCCGCCCTGATCGTGCTGGCAGCCAAAGGCGGCATCGACAGGGATCATGCGAACAGGGAGTGGCCACGCATCGCAGAAATTCCATTTGATGCGGAGCACAAATTCATGGCGACATTCCATCAAATAAACGATGAGATCAAGGTGTTTATCAAAGGCGCTCCGGAAGTATTGATCAACATGTGCCGCTCCGTTGTCGGTAAAGATGGATCTCGTGTTCCTATTCAAAAGGATGCACTGTTATTTCAAAATGAAACAATGGCCGGCACTGGCCTGCGCGTTATTGGTGTCGCTCAACGGATCCTGCCAGCGCAGCTTTTTGCCGACGGCGCCGACCTGTTTCGCTATATCGAGGACCTTACCTTCGTCGGCCTGATTGGCCTGATGGATCCTCCCCGGCAGGAAGCTCAGCGGGCCATCCAGCTCTGCCATAAAGCCGGTATCCGGATTAAAATGATTACCGGCGATCAAAAGATAACGGCTACCGCCATCGCAAAAGAACTGGGGCTGATAGGGAAAGTGATCGACGGAAATGAATTAGCCGCTCTCGATGACCGCGATTTGTCTGCAGCCATCAATGAAATTGCCGTCTTCGCCCGCACCGCACCCGAACAGAAAGTTCAGATTATCCGGGCGTTAAAAAAGCTGGGTCATGTCGTCGCCATGACGGGCGACGGCGTCAACGATGCGCCGGCGCTGAAAAGCGCCGATATCGGTATCGCCATGGGCATTTCCGGTACTCATGTCGCCCAGGAAGCGGCAACGATGGTGCTGACTGATGACAATTTCGCCACCATCGTCAAAGCCGTCAAAGAAGGTCGCGGCATTTACGAAAACATGGTCAAGTTTGTCCGTTTCCAACTGTCGACCAATATCGGCGCAATCCTGACAGTGGCCTGCGCCCCTCTGCTAGCGCTGCCCGTGCCATTTACCGCAGTACAGTTGCTTTGGATCAATATCATCATGGACGGCCCGCCCGCCATGTCTCTGGGCATCGATCCCTGCCGCAAAGGCAGCATGTCGGACCCTCCGCGAGCGATGGAAGCGCGCATTCTGTCCCTTCGCCGCTTCGGAAATCTTTTGAGTTATGGCCTGACCATGGCTATCGGCACCCTGGGCGTATTGTATTATGGTTTGCAGACCGGCAATGCCGATCATGCCAAAACCCTGGCCTTCACCACTTTCGTGTTATTTCAGGTGTTCAACGTTTTTAATGCCCGCTCGGAAAAAGAAACGGCATTTAATGGTTATTTCTTTGCTAACAGGATACTGTGGTTATCGATTCTTGGCGTTATTCTGCTGCAGATTCTGGTCATTCACTGGCTGCCCGCGCAACTGATCTTCCGAACAACAGCATTGACGTATCCGGACTGGCTGATCGCAGTTTGTGTTGCCGGGTCTATGCTGGTCCTGGAGGAGTTTCGCAAACTATTGCAAACTATTTGGAGCAAATTCAAAACCGGCTAGTAGTTCGCCAATGCCATTTTGACGGGAAGCGCAATAGTGTAGGTGCGGATTTATCCGCGCTGTACGAATGAATTCACACCTGCATCTGATCGCCATTACCTGCTTGGCGGACTACTAGCAATCTATTGCCAACCAGTTAAATTAACGTGTTCCAAAGACTACGATAGTTTTGCCATGCGCGGTAATCATTTTTTTATCTTCCAACTCTTTCAAGACCCGTCCTGCCATTTCTCTTGAGCACCCGACCAATCGGCCGATTTCCTGCCGGGTTATGTGCAATTGCATACCATCGGGATGGGTGATGGCATCGGGTTCTTTACATAAATCCAGCAGGGTCCTGGCAATTCGACCTTCTACGTCCATAAACGCTAAATCGCTGAAATTACGGCTAGTCGTTAATAACCGATCCGATAATTGTGCGCCTAACATAAAAAGTATGTCTGGCGCATATTCCAGCAGTTCTCTTTTTAAGGCTTGCCGAAAACGGTCGTAGCCAATTTCTGCCAAATAACAAGGTACACGGGTTTTTACGCTCACTTTTCGCATTTCCGTCGCTTTAAACACACCGATCTCGCCGATAAATTCATTTTTATTCAGGTAAGCGAGAATCAATTCCTGATTTCCCTCTTCATCCAACATACCGATACTCACCGACCCTTCAATGATATAATAAAGCCGATCGCCAGTGTCGCCAGGTCTAATAACGGTTGCTTTAGCGGGATATTTTTTTTTGTGGCAATACTGTAAAAACGCATCTAAAGCCTCATTACTGGTATTTGTATGCAATATTTGCTTCATAGCGAACCCATCCAAGTTATCCATTTGCGGCATGTTCATTCTACAATGCTTGATTTTAACAAAAAAATCAATACTGATTCTCTGTCAATACGAATTTATATGATACTCTATGCGTCATTTTTTACCGGGGAAAAATAAATGCATGTAACAGTCAAATGGATCGACGGTGTAATGTTTGTCGGCGAATCCGGCAGCGGCCATGCGGTCGTCATGGACGGCCCGCCCGACCATGGCGGACGCAACATGGGATTTCGTCCGATGGAAATGCTTTTACTGGGCTTAGGCGGCTGTTCCTCGTTCGATGTGGTGCAGATTTTACAAAAAGGTAGAAATGACATCGTCAAATGTGTCGCAGAAGTGACTGCCGAACGGGTTGATGCCGTGCCTAGCGTTTTTAGCAAAATACATCTGCATTTTATTGTGAGCGGACATAATTTAAAGGCTTCTGCAGTTGAAAGGGCAGTCAATTTATCTGCCGAAAAATATTGTTCCGCTTCGATCATGCTGAGCAAAGCAGTGGAAATCACCCACGATTTTGAAGTTATCGAGGTTTAATGAATTGAACAAATTAAAATTACACGGCTTTAATAATCTCACGAAGTCGTTAAGTTTTAACATCTATGATGTTTGTTACGCACCAGCTGAGCAACAGCAGGCTTATATCGATTATATCGACGAAGCCTATAATGCCGACAGACTAACACAAATTCTCAAGGATGTTGCCGAAATTATTGGCGCCCAAATCCTGAATATCGCCCATCAGGATTATGAGCCGCAGGGAGCCAGCGTCACCATGCTGATTTCAGAAGGCGATGTGTCTCCTACTCACAGCATGCATAGCCAAACGCCCGGCCCATTGCCCGATACCGTGTTGGCGCATCTTGATAAAAGCCATATCACCGTTCACACTTATCCCGAGAGTCATCCTGATAACGGCATCAGCACATTCAGAGCCGATATCGATGTCTCGACCTGCGGCCGCATTTCCCCTCTGAAAGCGCTTAATTATCTGATCCATAGTTTTGAGTCCGATATTGTCATCATGGACTATAAAGTCCGCGGCTTTACGCGCGATATCACGGGCAGGAAACATTATATAGATCATAATATTACGTCCATACAGAACTATATCGCCAAGGATACGCAAGAAAGCTATCAAATGATTGATGTGAACGTGTACCACGAAAACATTTTTCACACGAAAATGCTTCTTAACGAAACCGAGCTGGAAAATTATTTGTTTGTTAAAGAAAGTAATTTGACCGATATTGAAAAAGAAGACATCGAAAAGAAACTTCGTAAAGAAATGACTGAAATTTTTTACGGCCACAACTATCGCCGAAAAAAAATCAAAGTGGCAGACTGATACGATACCTGAAGAAGGTATCGTTACGCCTTTGAATGATCCGGCTGCCTGACCGCGTCTTATCAAATCTTGCGGTTTTTTACCGCAAGCCGCCCGCCTTCAGATTAAATCATCGCTGACCTATGCGTCCAGTTCCCGTAATACATCGCCGACACGATTGGGGTAGTCGGATATCAACCCGGTAACGCCGGCAGCAATCAACTGCCGCATATTTTCCTTATCGTTGCAGGTCCAGACATTGACGCCCAAACCCTGTCTTCGAACCTGATTGATTCCGGACGGCTCCAGCCGTCCGGTCACGGAGGAAAAACCCAGCGAGTCCAGTCCCGGATGGTATGCATCGGCATCCAGTAAGCGCAAATATGCCGCAGGATTGGCGAGCCGGTCGGCCGTCAGGACCCCGGTCGCGATCACGGAAGAACGCCTGCGCACAGTCGCCAACAGTTCATGATCGAACGATGAAATCAGCACGCTGTGCGTCATTGACATCGACTCGACCAGTTCGACAACCGCATCCGCAAGCCCCGGATACATTCTTGGCAGGTTTTTCAGTTCGATATTCACCATCATTCCGGTTCGCCCTGCCAGTTCCAGGGCCTGTTCCAACGTCGGCAGCCTGATCTCGCCGGAAGCATATCGCGCCAGGTCAGATGAGCTGATATGGCTTTCCAGTTCCTCATCCGTCAGCGCCCGCAAGAACCATTCCCGCTGAGAAACCGGGAGCGCGAACTGCCGCGCAAACCAGTTTCCGGCATCCAGCCGACGCAATTCATCGACGGTAAAATCCGACACATAATATGAGCTTCGGCCCGGAAATTTGTCTCTGACATCGGTACAGCGGGTTAACTGTTCATCGTGATGAACGATTAGCCCCCCATCCCTGGACATATGAACATCAATTTCAAACATACGGCAACCGAAGGCAACTGCCTTCTCAAATGCCGCCAACGTGTTTTCCGGCGCATAGGCGCGCGCGCCGCGATGAGCAATATTGAATACGCCGGTTTGGCCTTTTAGTTCCGCTCGTAGCGGATTCATATCAAACGTCATGTTTATTCCTTGCAGATACGCTAATTAACCTGTTTTTCTCAGACTAATCGACATCAATTTCATAATTCAATTTTATTCTTTGTGACTCGCCGGCCTCGGTTTCTACATTCACCGAGTCGGTCAGTTTATGCCTCAAGATTAATGAGGCCTGTTTATTGAATAGACCCACTTTCGCACCTACATAAAAATCGGGATTCAAATATTGCCCAAGGCCAACCAATGTGTCCTGGAGCGTTTCACCCTCCTTGACATCAAACTCGTCTATACCGAGTTTATCGACAATCCAGGAAGCTTGTCCTACCCCATACGATAATGCTGCCCCGGCAATCAAATTGCCCTCCGACTTGCTGACTTGATTCAGCGATCGACCGGTGATCAGATAGGCCAGCGCTTCCGATTCCGGTAATGACGGTTCCGAGTAAATACTCGTTTTCGGAGCCTTCACAGGACCGCTCAAGGCCAGGATTGCCGTCACCTGACCGTTTTTGGAAAGCCGAGTCGCTTCAACATCCAGCCAGGGGTTATCGACCGGACCGTTAAACAAAAAACGGCCTTTGCGTACGTTAAGATCCTGGCCATAGCTTTTGTAACTGGCTTTGCTCATATCAACATTACCGTGCATGACCAGTTTCTGTTCCGCCTGATTAATCCTTAGCCTGCCGGAAAGATTCGTTTTTAATCCAAGTCCCTCAAAACTTACATTCTTGCCCATCTCCACGTCAATATTCACGCCGATATTGATCGGCACAGGCGCCTCTTTCTTAATGTACTCCTGTCCCAGAATGATTTCATCGCTGCTGACGTTGACGCTGTTTTCCGGCAACTGTTTAAGCCGGATAAGCGCTTTTGGAATATTTAATTTTCCGTTCAATTGGCCTCGACCGTCCGCAATTGCCAATTTTAATTCAGGTGAAACCGCAATCTCCGCCTCGGGCAATTTGGCGACTTCAAAATCCTCGCCGGTTAGCCGTAATTCAACAGGCCAGCCAAGTTCGGGCTGCACAAAACCGTCAAGCCTGACGACGCCTGCCCCCGATTTCGCAGAGCCCTGTATTCGAATGCGATGGTTATGATCGTCAGAGGCAAGAGCTTGCAGATTGAAATCACGCAAGCCAAGCCCCAGTTCAACAAAGTCGGCCGAGGCATTGGCCAAATGAACAGAACCGTGAGCAACCGGCTTGACGCTCGTCCCTTTCAAGGTAATATCCGCATGCAATCGGCCTTTAAGATCGGTCACTTCAGGTATCCAGGGTGTTATCGGTGCAAACTCAACCAGCGATGCCGTGATGTGGCCATTCATGTCTTGAGACTCGCCGGTATCCAGTTGCAGTTGCCCTCTGACATAATCCTTTCCGGCCAGTCCCACATCGATGTCCGCAGTAAGCATCTTACCATTGAGTTGACCCGTCAGCTCCGATGCTCCCAAAGAAATAGGGGGCATCGTCAGCTCCGATTTATTTATAATTTTCGTACCGGCCGGCATAAAAAGCCGGTAATGTCCGGTCATTAATCCGGAACGCTGCCGGATTTCGGCATCGGCATCGATAATCCCCTTTAGCGCGGTCTGTTCTGGTAAATAAGGCTCCAGCAGCGTCAGCGGAAAAGCGGGTGCATTCAGTGCAAATTGATAATCGCCGTCGAACAGGAAAATACCGTCCAGTTTGACAGACCCGCCGCCTGAATTTGCAGCGCCTTGTAGCCGAATCCGATCGGATTTGTTTTCTGCAACCGCCTCGATATTAATATGCTCGATATCGTGGCCGGCAATTTCGGCTACCCCCTCGCGAAATCGCACATCACCATGTACCCTGGGTTTAACCGCCGTTCCGTACAGAGTCAAATCGGCTTTCAAATCGCCCTTTACAGTCGACAACTTGGGAACAAACGGTTTGATCCAGTCGAATTCCACCATCGATGCTGCCAGTTGACCGGACAGCGCTTGTGTTTTTCCCGTATTCAACTGCAATTGCCCGCGCACATAATCTTGTCCGAGCAAGGCCAGATTCAAATCTGCCGACATGATCTCCCGGTTGATTTTGCCTGACATTAAAAAAGCGCCGAAGGTAAATTCTTGCGTTTTTTGGTCAGTTTGCAACTGCAGGGTCGAGCCTGCGGGCACATCAACGCGATACCGGCCTGTCAGCAGCTGATGCTGCCGCTGCACGTCCGCATCGCCGTTAATCTTGCCTGTTAACGTCATCTTTTCTGGCAAATGGCCTTGTACCAACGATAACGGCAATTCAGCCGCCTTCAGTTTGACATTAAAATCTCCTTCGGCCAGATAACGCCCTTGAGCACAGAGAAAAGCGGCTTGTTGAATCAAACAGCTTTCATTGATAACCGCATCAAAGCCCGCCGCTTTTTGTTTAACGCTGATATCCATGTTTTTATCAAGGTGCCACCGCCCCCCATCCAGGCTGGTCAAATTCAGTTTGGAAAAGCTGCCTTGCCAGGTTTCCGCCTTGACACTCCCCGATAATGCAGAGGATAAATCGCCGTATGATGAATTGATAGCCGTTGTAAACTGATGCCGTTGCAGCGTGCCCACGCCTTCAACCAGCAGTTTTGTCAGCACCATCCCGCCGCTTTTGATTGCTTTCGCCGACAGATGAAGTTCGGAGGACTTATTCGCGTCGGGATGATAATCAATGTTTATCGCAAATTGTTCTGCACCGTGTTCAGCAAAAAGCAATTGTTTGCCATTCGCCTGGAATTTCATCGCAGGGTTTTTCAATGCTCCCAGCAACTGCCCTTGACCCGTCAGACTGCCGGCGAGACCAGGCCACAGTTGGCCTAAATTCGGCATATCCACAGCAATCTCAAGTTTGTCCTGCATCCGGCCGAGGTTGCCGTCAACGGCAAGTTTATTGGCACCCGAAGCAATACGAAACGAATCAATCTCGAGCCGGTCGCCGCTTAACCTCAGCCTGCCGTTGGCGGCAACCGCATGGCCGCGTAACGTTCCCGACAATCGCTTAATTTCTCCATCCAGGTGTAACGCCTTGCCGTCCAGCCTGCCCTTAACATGCGAACTTAACGTCAGGCTGCCGGGAATCTCGGGCAGAACTACCGCCGGATTAAAATTCCTGGCCATAGCTGTCAAGTCAAATGCAGGCGAGTCCTGCCAGCAGATCTCTCCGGCAAGCTGAAATAAACCCGCCGTCGATTTGAGCTCCACATTTTCGATAGTCATCGCATCTTGCCGGCCTTTTCCGTTAAAGGATAAATCGGATGCCGGCAAGTTGGCTTGCGCCAGTTGCCCTGCCATCGTTATTCGATAATCATTGAGCAATCCGGTCAGCTCCAGCGAACCTTGTCGGCTTTCAATTTGAGGTGTTGCGGCTGTAACCGGCCATTTGAGATTGCGCCAATCGCCCCGGGCTGTTAGGTAAGGGGACTCCAGTACGTTTTTTATGTCGCCTTTTAACACCAGATCAAATGGCGACGATAATCGGTTATCGAATGACAACTTGCTCAAGTCGCCGTTAATCGATGTTGCACCGCGCCATAGGCCGTTTTCTTTGGCGTCGAACTGCCAATCGGTCGTCAAGCTTAAAAGAAATCCCTTGCCTAGTGTGATCTTTACTTGTGCGGTTATTTCGAGCGGTTTTGCATCAAATTCATGCAAAGTAATGTGCAACTGGTCGTCTTCCGTGGCTGCCGTCATGCGCAGGTTTTTCAGTGTGTGAAGCTGATCGCCGATTTGCAGTTGCCAATCGCTTAACTGAACGTTTTCTATAACCAATTGCATTGGCAACGACAATTCGGCCGGAAATTCAACAGGGGATCGATCCGGAGTCTCCTGGGTTTCGGTCAGGCTGGCGTTAACCCCCTGTACGGTAATATCAATAATTTTCAGCGTACCCAGCAACAGTTTTTTAGCCTGCCAGGCGAAAATTATGTGATCAATAGCTATCGATTCGGTATCGCTTTGATAATTTATATCGGAGAGCCGGATACGATCGATCAGGCGCCCCTCTATGGTTTGCACCGTGGCTTTTCCCGGCAGGATTGAAAACACCCGTTGCAACAACCAGCGGCTGCCGGATTCGCTGCTGATAAGTCCCAGCAAGCCAACCGGCATCATCAGCACAATAAGCAGACTGGCCAGAAGAACCTTGCGCCGCGTCATAATCTGCCCCCTGCGGCAAAGTGTATCTGAAACGAGGAATCGGCTTCGTTCAACGGCAGTGCGAAATCAATGCGAATCGGGCCGATGGGCGAATACCATCTTACGCCCAAACCCGCACCGGTCTTCAAACTGATTTGTTCCGCATTAAACGCATTACCGGTATCGATAAAAGCCGCGATGCCCCAGTCTTCGAGAACGGCCTGTTCGTATTCGGCACTGACGACAGTTAAAAATCTGCCGCCGATGACATTTCCCAGATTATCCTTGGGCCCCAACTCTTTGTAGTCATAACCCCGTATGCTTTTCATGCCGCCGGCATAAAAACGATACGACGTGGGCAGTTTGTCAAACTGGTCCACCAGCGTTGCTCCCAATTCGGTTCGTCCGATGAATCGCCCATCCCAGGGTAAAGGGTGCATCCACACGGCCGATAAAGCACCCTGAATGAAACTGACATCGGAGAGAGGGTTTTTATAACTGCCGCTGGTGCTAATTTCCACGCGATGGCCTTTGGTCGGGCGCAGCGTATCATTTGCAACGGAACGCAGCCAGCTTCCGCCCGGCACCAATAATAGCGTTTCATTGGAAAGGGTGCCTGTCTTGAAATCTTCGTAGCTTAAATCGAGAAAAAGCGTCTGCTTCCAGTCATTGTCGAGATCATGTTTTAACCGTGCGGAAAGCTTTGCGGTTTTGGATTCAAAGCTGTCAGTATCTGTATTTTTGATTCCTGCGCCTAAACTGAAAAAATCGCTGACCGGGCTATCCAGGGGAATGCTGTATTCGGCATCTACCGTGGATAAAACCGGCGAGATATCGATATTGGAGGTAAAAAAATGCCCCCGTCGGTTCAGACGGCGATTGGCATAAGAGGCACTGGCCAGCGGACCGAAGTCAGTATCGAAACCCAGTCCGAAACTGTAGTGATGCCTGCTTTTGGGCGTCAGCGTAATGGTAACCGGCACTCGCTGATCGCCGCTTTCCGTATCTGGCCTAATGTCGACCATCTCAAAATAACCGCTTTTTGACAGCGCATTATAGGTATCAACCAGCGGTTCACTGTCATAATAATCATTGCTTTTTATGGCGATGAATTTTTCCACAAAATCCGGATCCAATATATCCTGATGCACGGCAACATCGCCAAAATAAAAGCGTTTGCCCGCATCGAACTCAAGCCGAATGCTGGCAACGTTTTTTTGTGTGTCTATCAATAGCCTGGTTTCTGTAAACGTTCCTTTTAAATAGCCCCGTTCCAACGCCAGTGCCTCGATTTGGCGTTTCATCTTTTCGTATTGCCCGTGATGGAGTGGTGCGCCCGTTTTTATCAGCTTGTCCCGCAACTTTTTAAATTCCGGATCATCACGAGCCTCGCCCGTGATGATAATGCGGATATCGTTGACGAGAACTTGCGGACCTTGCTCGACAGCAAAATCGGCCTGCCAGCAGTCTTTTTTGAAAACTAGTGATTTTTTGACGACAGCATGGTAATAACCCAAAGCCCGCATTGCCGGATCAATCTCTTGCTCTGCCTTGGCAAACAGGCGGCGTATTTTCCATTCCGGCGCCGCGCATTTTTCCTTAGCAAGCGACAGGTTAAGCCGCACATTGTCCTTAGCCGCGCTATCGGACAAGGAAATGTTTACTTCGGCAAAAACAGGCGCTGTTACCAGCGCAAGACACATCAACACGATAATTCTTGCCATCCCGCCGCGCAGCAGCATCAATACGTGCGTTAAATCGGGCGAAACAGTACGGAAAGTGCCGGGGATAACCTGCCTGCATTTATCTATCGTCTCATTTATACAACTCATGACTCTTTGTTTAAAAAACACCAGAATCCTGCGCAGAAAGAACCGTATTGCACGTAGCCAGATTATTGCACGATTGCAGTAAACATCCGAAGGAAAAAGAAGTATTGCGAGGTTCTTTGTTACCAGATAGCAGAATCAAGCCAATAACCATCCGCTTAAGAAAATCGGTGTCGAGACTGACTGACCGAGCCCTTTTGACGTGACCGAACTTGAACAGCGAACTGTTGCAAGGCGCCCATTCTCAAAATCAGCCGCCCCTTTCATTAATTGCCTTTTTTTCTGATTTAGTCAATCAATTACAAAAAAAGAGAATATTCGTCTATCCTTTCCTTATGTGTTAAGGGGAGGCTAATGAATACATCCAGTGACTTGATCTTCATCGATCAACCGCTTTCTGACCAAGGGTTAACAAATGAATCTTATTGGAATTATTTCAAAGATACCTCGCACCTGTTAAATAATCCCCTTCAAAATCGAGAACAACAGATAACAGAGCTCGTCTATGAAATTCAGAAACACCCTAAGGATTTGAAGGCGCACATTCAACGAATTTTCTTTTGTTATCAGGAAGATTTAACTGACCCTCTGTTTGCAGCGCTGGTTGATTTTTTGATCGTACTTGATAAACGAGGCAAACATATCAGCCGCAGGATGATGGCGGGGACGACATCCAAATTATCGGTCGGGCAGAATGCTGTGCTGACTGCAGCCATAAACGATGAAATAAGCGATATGTCATTGCTTAACGGCAATTGTTACAGTGTTTATTGCCAAGGGCTTATCGGAACCGTCAATCTCGTTGACAAACAGAACGCGGCAGCATCGTCAAATCTCGATCCGCTTAAATTAGCCGAGGATGCTGTCGAATATAGCCAGTTAGATGAGGCAATGGACATACTGGAAAGTGCAATTGCCGAAAATCCCGAACGAATGGAACTTCACGATTTCTTGTTAGAGCTTTATAAATCGACGAACAAACAGGCCAGGTTTGAACAAATGTTTGCCCGGCTATGCGATCTGGATCCCTTTCTGGCTGACCAAAATATTTCGGATAGCTGGAATCAATTGAAAAATTATTTTGAAAGATAGTATTGTGATTATGCAAGACTTACACAAAAAAAGGCTAAAAGTAGCCCTGCCCGGGATGGATGGCCGGACCCAAAAAACATTGACCCTGTTCATACAAGGGCCTTGTAAAAGCGCCGGCGTCGAGGTAATCGACGGCAGCGATGCCGATATAGATATTATTGATCTTGATCTAGCCGGCGGCAAAGAGTTTCTGGCTAAAAAACGGACTGACCAATCGGATATTCCTTCGATAATCCTGTCGCTGAAGGAAATTAATCCCGCCGGCTCAGATAGGACTCTTTATCTAAAGAAACCCGTTACCCGCGAGGGTATGCTGGATGTCCTCGGCAAAGCCAAATTGCTTGTTTTAAACAATAAAAAAATATCCGCACCTGCAATGCCAGTGGATACCAATCTGCTTGACGAACAACTGGTAACACCGGAGAGTCAGATGGAGCCGAAGGGGGCCGCAGGTTCGGCGCCGTTAAAGCATTATGCGCTTAATGTCAGCGATAAAGACAAGACATCCAAGCACAGGACAGCGATGCAAATGGATGAAAAAGGCTTCGCCGCCTATATGGGAGTAATATCTTCCCTGGACCTTGCCAAGCCGGCTGAATTAAAACAGGCTCTCTATAATCCCAGAGATTATTTTCAAGGTTACGTGCAGTCGGCAATTAAAGTTGCGTCGGCAAGAGGCCAGGTACTGGAACTGAATTCCGGCTGGAAACAATTGTTAATTTTCCCCCACAGCAATGAAATTTGGCTTGATGCCGATGATAAACAGTTACGTGCTTTTGCCGGAATTTCGATCAATAAAAACGGCAGCCAACAAAAAAGCATGTCTGTGTCGACGCTGAACCCCAAAGCCGTCGTTAATCACGACCCGGACAAATTCCATAGCAGCGATGCCTTAGCCTGGAAACTGGCATGCTGGACGTCAAAAGGTCGCTATCCGCAGCAGATAGACATCGATATACCGGTTTTTCTTAAACATTGGCCCAATTTTACCCGTTTACTCGCAACTCCTCATGCCATCAGAATTGCAGCATTACTCATAGAAAAACCCAGAACCGCCGTTAGCGTCGCCAGAGCCTTAAACATCAAACCGGAATATGTTTTCATTTTTATCAGTGCCGCATTCGCTATCGGTTTGCTGGGACAGACTACCAGAAACGCAGATACCGCCGTCGCGCCGCCGCCAGAAATTAAACCGAATAAAAAACATAGCCTGTTCAATCGGATAATCAGCAAATTACGAGCAAACAAGGAATAACGGAAAAGCACCATGAGTCAGTATAAGATTATTTTTACAGGCCCTGTGGGCGCCGGAAAGACCACAGCAATTCATTCCATTAGTGATGTACCTCCTGTTAAAACCGATGCGTCGGCCAGCGACATGACCAAGGACAGGAAGTCCGCCACCACTGTGGCAATGGATTACGGCGTTATGAATCTTCCCGGCGGCGAGAAACTGCATCTCTACGGCACGCCCGGACAGGAACGATTTGACTTCATGTGGGACATTCTGACATCGGGAGGTATCGGCCTGATATTATTATTGGATAATACCCGTGCCGATCCGTTTCTGGATATGAAATTTTTTCTGGATTCATTTTCCCATTTTATTACCAATACCTCTGTCGCAATCGGCATCACTCAAATGGACCTGAGCGACAAACCCGCCATTTCCGATTACCACCTAAAACTCAAGGAAATAGGCCTTAATCCACCGGTCTTTTCTGTTGACGCCAGAGTGAAAAACGACATTTCC
Organism: uncultured Methylococcaceae bacterium; assembly: GCA_964568805.1. Taxonomy (GTDB): domain Bacteria; phylum Pseudomonadota; class Gammaproteobacteria; order Methylococcales; family Methylomonadaceae; genus CAZMRW01. The sequence continues at coordinate 21,599 of CAZMRW010000074.1, forward strand.
ATTCTTGTCCAGGCACTGCTTTACTCATTGGATCCGGGCTTGGAAGAATAATATGACGGGTTACAGACTTGCCGATGGGCTTTATTTATATCCGACTCCCGCGGGTGCTTATTATTGCGCATCGTCAAAGGAGCAAGACAAGTCCAGACGTTTTCTGAGAGCATTACTCAAGCTGCCAGAAACGCCTGTGTTATCTATAGAACGTTTGCAGCAGCTAATGGAAACCGAAGATGCCGAAAAGTGCCTGGAGTTGTTATACCACTGCCAGAAAATGAGGTTAATTCAAGGTCTGGACAAGCCATTAACATCGCCGGCCGGCGCCCTGGATCAATTGCTGCCCGCCATGCTCAGCAAGATTTCGGAAAATGGGAAAGTGTTATTGGCCGATAATCAGGGATTCTATCTCGCCAGCCACGGCTTTGTGCATGAAGTGGCTGAAGAATTGTCCGCATTAGGCGCTGAAATAGCAACCGTCCATGAGCGCCGTTCGGGTTTGTTGCTCAATAACTTAGGCCTTGGCAGTCACGCCTGGGCGGTAGTGAATGCCGGCGGAAACAGCCAGCTCGGATTTTGGCCGTTATTTATAGGCAATACCCGCTTCATCATAGCGATTTTCGGCATACCGCATTTTAATCAACCCGAGTTCGTTGATCTGGTTTGGGCGTTAAGCGCTCGCTATGCGACCGACCGTAAATAATTTGAATTTGTAGTTAAACTTTTTACCTAAAATTGAGGAGAATGTAATGCGAGCAGATCTGCT
>CAZMRW010000075.1:0-22327 GCA_964568805.1 uncultured Methylococcaceae bacterium
GGAGGAAATTAAAAAATATGGGCATCCGAAAAAACTTAAGTAAGTGCCATTCGGGCCAGACTCGACTTAATTGAACCCCATTTGTAATTTTGAGCCACATTCTCAAAAACGAAGCAGGTTTTTGCATTATTACATAAAGTTTTTAGGTTAAGGCTTATTTTTGAAGCCATCTGATTTCGATAACATGAAATTTTTTGGGGCGGAGCCAATTTAACCGCATAAATCATATCATTTTATTCTGCCCGTTTTACGCTATTCTGCCAGCACTCGAGGCGACGCCGCGCTTTTCTCTTGAACGGCAAAAAACGCTACAGACTAATATCAAAAACAAAATTATTTTAAAAAAGTTATTGCAATAAGTTAGAAATGGGTTTATATAGGAGTCATAAGTAATTATTATTAAATGCTATTTAATAATAATTAAAATTCAGGAGGATACGCATGAAACTTTTAACTTATACAAAATGCCTCGTCGGCGGATTATTGGTTTTGCTGGCGGGCGTCTCTCATGCTGAATTTATCTCTGAATCCGAAGGCTTACTGGAAGCAAGCGGCATCAACGAAACCGAGTTCATGCAAAACCTGCGATTAACGGCCGGTGGCTGGATAAACGCGGGCGTGACCTATAACGCCAACGACCCGGGCGACAAGTTTAACGGCTCCAGCGGATATTATGAAATGACTGCCGGCCTGAAGTCCGATACGATTGGGCCGATAAAGCTCGGGCCTTTGATGCCGGCAATAAAGGAGACCAGTTCACCTTCGCAACGGACATAATCGTAAAATTTTAATTCGCTTTTCAGCAGTGCTCCTCCGCCTCCTACGGGCAAGATTGATTTTTTTAATAAAGTTGATTCTTGCCCGAATTCTTTGCATTGTTTAGTCTGGCTGACATTCAACGGGTTTAGGTCGGCATCGGGGGGCTTTCGCAACAACAGGGCTGAATTGTTTAAAACCTTACGTTGTGCACTGATATTGCTGGTCCCGAAGTCGGTTTTGTACATACAAAAGAGATGGTCGCACACCCTAGTTTTGGAGAGTTAACAAAATAATAAACAGTTTATCGCCACAATAAAGTCAGGAAAGATAACTTCTAAAGTTAGGAGAAATGAAATGAACTCGCGATTTCGATGGTTTACCGGTACTTTTTTTATTTTGATTGCCTTCTCTGCATCAGCCGGCGACAAAATTAAAGTGATGACGCTGAACCAGTATTTGGGCGCCGATTTGACGCCGATACTAGCTGAGCCGGATGCCGGCGCGTTTAATACGGCTCTGGTGGCTGTTCTGGCTCAGACTGCTCATAGCGATTATCGCGCAAGAGCGCGCGCTCAAGCTACGGTGATTTCGAACCGAGCTCCCGATATCGTTGCATTGCAGGAAGTATGGAGTTTACGTTGTACGGATTTTGACTCAAATGCATCTACCGGATGTGAAGATCCAACGATTGCCGACGCCTTTGTTGATCATCTGGAATTGACCCTGGACGCCCTGAACAAAAAGGGTAAAAAGCGCCCCAGATACAAGACAGCAGCTTTGGTTAAAAATCTGGATACGGAAAAAATTCAGGTCAGCGGTTTCCCGCTCCCCGGCATTCCATTTAAAGTCAATGGTGTCGATGCCGTGTTAGTGGCTGTGGACCGGGATGTCATTCTGGTTAGGGATGGTGTCGCTGCTCAACCAGCTGATTTGCAGGGATGTTTAAGGCCATCGGTTGATGGCTGCAATTACCAGGTTGTCTTTGAGGCGCAAACGCCTGCCGGGCCGGTCAATGTTGAAAGAGGCTTTGTTGCGGTTGATGCAACGGTCAAGGGAAAGGATTACCGTATATTCAATACCCATCTGGAAGTCAAGGGTGATGATGTGGGTAATCCGGCATTCACCTTTTATCAGGCGTCGCAGACGCTTGAATTGATTCAAACGATCGGCCTGACAAGCCCTTTGAACCGATCCGTGCTATTGCTCGGCGATATGAACTCCTCGCCGGTACAAGAAGATCCCGCCCCTCTTATCGTCACGCCCTACCATCAATTTCAGGTGGAAGGGTACTTCGACATCTGGGACTTGAAGCGGAGTAATTTTCCGGGTTATACCTGTTGCCAAAAGGGAGATTTGACAAATCGGCGTAGTGCATTGTTTGAGCGGATCGACATGATGTTTTCAGTGGATGAACCAGTAAAAGTCAACAACGTCCGCGTAAAAACTAAAAAAGTTCCAAAAACCAAAGAGCATGGTCCGCTGTGGTTTTCCGACCATGGCGCCGTGTCCGCTCAAGTTCGGTTTTAAAGCGAGAATCCTTAAGTGGCGGCAATCACGCCGCCACTTACTGGACTGATAGCAAGAATACATGCCTTGTTGATCATCTCTTCTCCTCCCCCCTTGCCGAGTTGTAGGGTATCACCCAACGCCGATTTTGTTACCGCATGATCCTTTCCTGGCTGCGCCAGTCACGCAGATAAACCCGCAGTTCAAACAGATTCTTTTCTTGGATGTTTGAAACTTAGTTAAGCATTACAAGTCGACAATAACTAAGGTATAGTCAAATCGGTGAACAGTAGGAGCCGTTAGCATAAACCAATAGAGTTCGGCCGTGTTGCTGTTCATCCACTAAAAATACCTCGGAAGATTGCATTGATCCTTAAAATTAAACAGCAGGAGGGAATCAATATGTCGACTCTTCTCAATAGTATTCGGTTTGCCATCATCACGAATTTATATTTAATTTGTTTGGGTTCAATAGTGTCGCCAGCAATAGGTAACGCTGCCAGTGACCCGTCAAATTCTCGCTTTTCAACGGTCCTGGCTCCAGGCCAAGAGCTTCGAGAGGGGCTCACCTCCTTGTTCCCGGTGCCGAATGGCATTAATGGCTCATACGGATCAGACGGCGAGAGCATCTATTTCGAAACGAGACGCGGCCCCCGCACGCCAAAGTACCTCCGAGACGGAGATCCGGCGACTCCCAGGTTTGAGATTGACGTGCGTTTTATGAACCAGGATAGGGAACCTTTTCTTATCCAAATTGGCGGCGATACCCCGCTCGATCACACCTGGACCGAAACCGTTGCAGAACGCAAAGATGATGCGCAGGCAAAGACTGACTTTGATTTGGCGGGTAGAGCGATCGAGGCACTGAGAAAACTGAAGTTCACTCGTCAATTTGTTGACGAGCGACAGGCTCTTTTGGACTTGGCGCCAGTTTTGGAATCAGCGCAAGTTATTGAAAAAGAGGAAGGGTTACCAGATCAGGCATTGAGCGCCCCATTGGCACTCGAGGCTGAAAGCTATCGCCACAGGATACAGATAAAACAAAAGCGAATTTTATTCGGGTTCGCCTACCACAGTGCCACGATAGGACAGCATATTAACAACGGGGTCGTTACCACCGCTATTATCACGTGCAATCATGGAACATGCGCGAACCATTCCTCAATGGCTTTAAAGTGCCTTTGGACGAGCGCTTGGCCTGGGAATCGAACCAACCGCCTTAAAAACTGGGTCTCTTGCACTACACCCTACAATCCGACATCCGTATTTTTCCACAATTCGAACGACGATACTGACTTACAGTATCAGGCAGTGAGATACGATTTTGTTCCCAGTTTTACTGGAGGAGTCTGCAACGACAGTAGCGTCAATAATGAACCTACGGATTGCTATTAAAGAAGCCATAGGCGTGTAAATAGAGGTTAGGTTACATTTTTGGTGTTTCGCTTTTTCTGCGCCTTTTTCTCCTGGTTCAGAGTATGAATATAGTTGACTCCCCTGAACACTCGACACGACACCGTCAGATAGCCGGCGGCAACGACATTAACCACCTTTCTGAATTCGGATAGGAAATTCATTTCCTTAAACGTCAGGATTTAAAATCGATTTTGTAAACGGACAAAAATCCGCCCCAATGGCTTTGATAGACGAGACTGACGCCATCGGGCAATTTTTTTAGGGAATCAACGAAAGGAAGCAGCCTTACCAATAGCGTGTTTTTGTCTTTTTCATTAGGCGTAGACCAGACCCGGTAATAACTGCCCTCTTTCTGCGCCAGATAATTGCCGTCACTCTCTTCGGATGCCCAGCGCCTGACTTGGGCAATATCACCGTGCAGGTCATTGCCGACGGGGATATTTTTTGAATTGAGCGACAAGGACGTGCCGCCGTAAGCGGATAGCTCGGCCAAATGTAACAACAGATCATTATCGACCAGCAAATAGACAGGTCGCGCAGTTCCAAAATGCGCGGTTATTTCAGCCAGGGCTTTTTCAGAATCCATGGTCAGCCAGCGGGCCATTTTGGCTAAACGCCCGCTCTCTTCGTCCGATGCCGCCGGCAGGCCGGGCTGAAGCGCTTTCCACAGCGGGCCGACAAAGGTTTTTCCGGATGGTTTACGCAGCCAGGCGTCTTTGCCGCTCAGAAAATGAACCCGCTGACCGTCATCCCACCAGCTCAGGAATAGAGCGTTCTCCGGTGCCTTGCGGGAAATGACTTCGGCAGCGGATTGCCAGATTTCACGGCGCAGCCCGGTCGGGCTGGAAGCAACAACGCTGCTCTGAGTATCCTTGGGAAAAAGCACAGCGCTCTGTTGAATGCCGTCCTTGTCTTGATAACGGGCAATCAGCAGATTGAATAAATCCTTGCCGTCCTGCTCAAAGGAATAACGTTCAACCGCCTGCGCAGGGAAATGACCCTGCACATCGGCTGGCGATCCCAGCGCGTGACTGACACTGAACTCATCACTGCTTTTTCCGGCATCTGCCCGCTTGGCAGGCGTGGATATCAGTCCCTGGTACAGTATCGTGCCGCCCGTTGCCAGGAGCACGATACTGATCAACAGCAGCAGTCCCTTCCTTGTTTGTTGAGACATCACTTTTGTTCTATGACCTATTCGCTTGAATCCGATTTTTTGTTGCGGGCAGGGCTAAGGACGAGATACGCAATGCCAAGACCGAACGCGATCAGTAACAAACCGCTGATGACCAGGTTGTTACTGTTGTCATCCTTGCTGGCTGAGGTTACGGCTGCAACCGGCGCAGGCGTTGCTTTCGCTTTAGTCGCAGCAGCTTCGCGCAAACGCGTGTCTTCATCCATGATCTCGGTATAGTCCTTCACCAGTTCCGACCAGCCTTCGGTATATGTGAAGCCACCGGGATTGGTATGGAAAATACCTTTATAGTGCTTGATCAGATCATGTTCCCACATGTCGGCATGGATACGTTCCACGCGGCTTGGATTGTTGCCCTTTGCCCAGAATAACTGGAAGAATCCGCCCGGAGCGTCTTTTTCCGGAGCAGGCGGATTAGGACGGTTAGTTTTTTGACCCACCAGAAGCCCATCATCATAAAGTTTGGAGACTACTTTTTTAGCTTCTTGCTCTACTCCCAAAGCCTGAATGGTGCCCTTATCGGCCGTATCCAGATAAGCCTTTGCGAAGCTGGCCGAATGGCACAGACTGCAAGTGTCGACCCACGCCTGTTTCCGGTCTTCAAACCAAGGATGCCCAAGATTGTCGGCAATGGCGGGCGTAGGGTTGAATGCCCAGCGGACTTTCCTCACCAAGTTATGGGAAAATTCACCCTTGTATTCGAAGTGGCAAACCTGACAGGTAGGCGCCGTATAACCCCCTTTGGTAATGGCGTCTTTCAGGGGAACTTCAAAATTCCACTTGGCTTTACCCTGTGTTTGATACTGGGTGCCATGCTTGGACATCATGAAGTTTTCAAATTCGTTATGGTCTGCCCCGTTATGGCAGGTGGAACAGGCTTCCGGTTGCCGGGCCTCGGCTACCGAGAAACTATGGCGGGTATGGCAACCGTCGCATTTGTTTTGCTGGTAATGGCACATATCGCAGCCTTGCGCCACTTCCCGTTCGGGCATGGCTGCCCAAATAGTGTTTTCCACGTTCGCTTCCCAGTCAACCGCATGGGAAGGGTGGCCTTTGCCCCATTGTTTTTGAGGCCATTCCTGATTTTTTTCCGATTCGGCTTCGGCGAATTCATTCAAATGGCAGGTGCCGCAAGCAACGCGATCCGGCATAACCAGATTCTCGGCATGGTTGATGCTTTCTTTGCTGACGCCGCCGTGGCAATCGATACAGCCCACCTGATCGAGCTGCTTGCCTTCTTCAAGAAGGCCTTGTTTCACCAGATTGGCTTCTATTTCGGCCAGTTTTGCTTTCTTGTAGGCGCGGACATCGGTATCCGGCAAATTGCGGATCGCGGCAAGATCACTGTGTACGCTGTTTTTCCAGGCATGGAATGCGCCCGGACTGGAAGCTTCATGACAGCCTACGCAGTCGTTTCGGCCGAATTCGCCTTGAACGGTTTTGGGCGGCTTGTAGAAATCCTTGGGGTTCCAATACTTCTGGATGGGAATCGGTTCCCAATAAGCGGCGTGCGATCCCTTGCCCGGATGCGACTCATAATAATTTTTCTTGAGTTGTTCAAAATCGGGGGTGTCCGTACTGGCAATCCCGATGCAGCTGAACCCAATTAAGCTGAATAACAACATACTCAGCAAGTTAAGCATCTTGTGTTTCATAGTGGTACCCCTAGGCCGGTTTTAGATATTATTATATCGATTCGAAACTAAAGTTTAGCGCAAAACACGGCATAATAAAACAAATATTGCATCGGGAGGATCTGGTGGCCGCCATCAACCGGACTGATACATCAATCACGAAGGAAACGGCGTTTGATCTTTGCTTTTCTCGACAACTGCTTTTTTACATACTTGCACAAACGGGTTCGAATTCAGACTGTAAAGTAAGACAGACGAGATCAATTCTTTCGTAATTACATGAATGTTTTTCCATAGAATTTTCTCGGTGCAGTTACACTTTACACATTTTTCAAATAAACTCAATATCAAAAGCAGTTTATCTTACGGCTCGGCCGAATCATTCCTCAAGCTTTTTTCCAATCGGGATGGATGAGTCATCTGTTTTTCTATCAGTTTTATCTCGACGCCAGGCAATCGATTCTCCCTTGACAAGCGGTCATGCCGTGCGCGCGCCAGATAGCCGGCAAGACCGCTGCCCGAGGCTATCAGCACCATCATGCCGACCGTGATTAATTGGCTGAAGATCAAGACACCCCCGGTAGCGGCCGCGAGTGTACAAATGACACCCGCCTTGAAATTGGCTTTGGCATGGGCTTTTCTGATTTCCTTTTCCTGTCTTCGATAACTCTGCAATGCAATATCTGCTTTTTCCCGCTCGGCAGCCAGCAGAATCCGTTCTCGTTCCCGTGCGTGCTGTTCTTGTAATTTTGATCTTTCCGCGGTGATACTGGCTTTTTCCCGTTCGGCATTGAGCAGGATTCGTTCCCGTTCAAAGGCATGCCGCTCCTGCATTTTTTGCAGTTCGATTTTATGCAGATCGCGGCCGATATAAACAAACCAGAAGGCAGCCAGTACCGCCATGATCAAGGAAAACAACACGACGACGGCTATAAACTGAGGTTCCTGCAACCAGTTCAAAGCAGCCATCACCGAGATGGCGGTGACCAGTTGAATAACGATAATTCCAAATAGAAATTTAAGCACCGCAGCGTCTCTTTATTACAAAGCCGCAATGGCAAGCAGTTTTTTCATCAGAGCGCCTTGATTATGCACGTCAAGTTTTTGCATGATGCTTTTGATGTGGTGTCTAATCGTTTCCGTAGACCGGTGAGTGCTTGCGGCGATGCCCGGAATTGACGGCGTCGCAATGAATTGCAGCGCGCATAAAGCTTCGCAATGAGTCAAGTTGTATAGCGCCATTAGCCGAACCTGCGCAGGATTGTTTTCATGATCGCTGATAAACGTCAGCACCACGCCTTTTTCATAAAATTCCCAGGCATACAAATTATCCAGAGTACGCGCCGGAATGACCGTAATGGCACAGGAAGCGCACTGGTTTTGCATGATCACGGTATCGCAACCGATCCCCGCCATCACCGCCAAAACACGCTGTTCGGTCGTTTTATTTAAAAAAGCCAGGCGATTGCCCCGAATCTCGACACAATCCATGGCCTCGATAACGAGGGTGAAAACCGGGTCAGAAAAGAGCACGTTCAGTTTGCGGTCGACAATGACGTAAGCGGCAATGCGCTTACCGGTCAGCAGCATAATTTGGCTGTAAAGACTGAGCCATTGGTCTTTTTCCAAGGCGTTTTGCAACGGCGGCAGCAGCAATTGCAGCCTTTTCACATTGCCTTTCAATTCCGGCTCCGCAGCAGGTCGGCTGCCATTCAGATACAAGCAATAGGCGTAGCGGTCATTTAACGGAATCGACACGCCGAAACGGCAACGTTCCCCGGACGCGTCTGGCCCGATGCCGTTGTCAATGGGGCGATAGGTTTCGCTCAGCTTATTGGAGCAGAAAACCCGATAGGGATGTTTCATGACGATGGCGTCAAAACTGTCGGGTTCGCGAAGGTTAAGCTCGAAATGAGATTCCTGATCCGCCGTAACATTGTAACGGTACAAGTGATGAACCCCGCCTCCGCGGCCCAGGCCGACGATCGCCAGGAAACCACTGCCGCAACGCATGGCACCGGCTAATTCCGCCAAAAATAATTGCCAAAGCACCGGATTGCCGGGTGCTTTCGACAAAATGTCCTTGAGCATAGGCGGCGAGTGGAGGGTAGGCATGGTGTCTCGGTGTTTTTGTTTATATTTTGACCCATTTGGGTCATGACTTTAACACAAGAACTCATTATTCTATAGGCTAGGTTGATAACCGGACTCGATGCGGTTTAATTGAAAACGCTGTTTGTGTGGATGACGAAGTCAATTCTTGCATATTTAAATAGAATTTTGTGATGGGGTTTATTACTGATTACAACTTTCCTAATGGGGCTATTTTTCATGGCCACACGCCGTCTTCGTTTCTTTGATAGCAGTGATTAGAGCGCCTTGCCTCTGGTGTCAGCGACTCAACTCTTACTAAAAGGAGATTACTATGTTAAAGCGTGTCACTTTTTTATTACCTATGCTGGTGCTACTGGTGCCGGCGATGACGATTGCCGCACCGGTGGTGTACGAAGCTCCGGGTGGTGAACCCGCCGAGATTGATGCTGCCGTGACTGGTTTTCGAACTTTTCTCGGAGACAATAATGGTGTGGGGGGGACGTTTCCAGATGGTCGTCGGGAAATTAACTGGGATGGCGTACCCGATGCATTCTCAGCCCCCAGTAACCTTCCGGCCAACTTCTTTAATGCAAATTCCCCGCGCGGGGCAGTTTTCTTCAGTCCGGGAACGGGTTTCCAGGTAAGTGCAGACGACTCTAATCCCACGAACACCCTGATTGAATTTGGCAATATCAAGAAGCAGCTTCCAAAACTCTTCAGGACCTTTAGTCCCCAGCGGCTTTTCACTGCCTTGGACAGCAATATCACGGAAGTACTCTTCTTCGTGCCAGGTACCTCCATGCCGGCTACGGTCGATGGGTTTGGTGTGGTCTTCACCGACGTGAATCGTAACAATATCACCAAAATCGAGTATTTCGACATTAACGGTTCGCTGCTGTTCAGTCGCTTTGTCCTGCCCGGAACCACAAAGCGCGAAAGCCTTTCTTTCCTGGGAGTCGGGTTTGATGAGGGCGAACGCGTATTTTTGGTCAGGATCACCAGCGGCAACATATTTTTGAAATCAACCGGGGGAATTTTCCCTCCCATTACGGGACGTCGCAAGGACATTGTCGTGATGGATGATTTTATTTATGGAGAACCCCAACCCATACTTCCTCCATCCTGATTCGAATGAAAAATCGGTGACTCCCATCGAATTTTTGGAAAGAATTCAAAGATTCTCCGTAGTCATCTCGCAAGGCGCCACTACTTTCACAAAACATACTTTCCTAAAAGTTTAGGACGAACAAAGGAGCCATATAGGCGGAGGGATGTATGGATTGTGGAGGCAGTGGCCGGCTCTTTCAGGCCACTACCCGATTTGAATTGCCTCCTCCGTCATCTGCATCATTCGGCGTGTCCTCTGAATAACTGGGATAAGAGCTTGATCAGGGAAAAAGCGAAAGCGTAATTCTACGAATGTTTGACCAGGCTGGCTGATTACGGCTTTAGCCTAATCCGTACTATGAATTTTTCCCTTGCCACGCCGGATCGAGTGAATCATCGGGGCGCGCTTCATTTTTGGTGCAGGAGATTAATCATGTTGGAAAAATCTAGCCCCACTCGTCTGACGATCATAGTCTTTTTCCTGATTGTTTGGACGAACCTTTTCTATTCGGTGTCCCTGGCTGATCCAGCCAAGATCCTGATTCGAAATGCCTCCCTTCTCATGACGATGGATCCCTCGATTGGAGAGGGTGTCATGGGCATGATGAAAGACGCCGACCTTCTGGTCGAGAACGACAAGATCGCGGCCGTCGGCCAAAAGATGCAAGATACCGGCGCGGAAGTCTTGGATGCCAGCGGGATGATCGTGATGCCGGGTTTCATCGATACGCACAACCATCTGTGGCAATCTTTGCTCCGGGGGTGCGGAACAGACCAGGATCTTTTGGGTTGGTTCGACACCTGTGTGGTTATGATGCGGTTTTGTTTTTCCGGATTTCCAGACTACATCCCGTTAGCTTTAAGTTAGGCGGTAACCTCATGACATGGGAGAAAGAAATGCGAAAAAGAACGAACAGAAGATGCTCGACAATTTATAGCCATTCTCTCATGTTCACCTGCATGTTTCTGATAACGGTCAACCTGTTTGGAAACGGGTGTGCAATCCAAACCTCTTCGCCGTCTCAAACCTACCATGCAGAACTGGAATATCTGAAAGCGCTGCACCAAGCCGGGCCAGTCATGGATGCTCAGCTTAGCGCTAACCTGATGCAGCAGTTCATGAATGCCAATCAGTTCGAAGACGGCATCCAGTTTTTTGAATCCCTGCAGCAAACACACGAGTCCCGTCTCTCTCCTGAGCAAAAAGCCTTATACCTGAGTGCTGTGGGTGTTTTGCGCGCTTCCCGTGCTGATGAAGTGCCGCTGCTCAAACGAAGCGCTTGGGTGAACGAGATCATCGAAATGCTGGAAAACGCGCGGCTGCTGACTCATAACGACAGCTTCCTGGTGCGTTGGATGACCGGCGTTGTTTATGCCCAACTCCCCGATCGCTTCGGCAAGACCGATGCGGCCTTTGCCGATCTTCAATGGTGTGTGGACAACATCGCTAAAGCCCCTCATTCCGGCTGGCTACGGGAGGTTTTTTATCAGTTGGCCGTGCTATACAACAAAACCGGCGAACAAAAGCTGGCCCAGGACTACCTGCAGGCGAGCGGCTATCCCGGCTTCGACAAAACCATTATTCTTACGACGCCGTATGCGGTCAACGCCGCGAAAGGCCATACATTTTATCCCAAACGCCTGACAGAAATTGTTCCCGGCAAGGTCTTCAACCTCTCGGGATTCGAATTCACCGAGTATAACTTCATCGTTTCCATGGACGGCAAGGAACTGATCTCCATCGATGCCGGAACGCGGCCCGACTCGGCGCAGGCGGCCTATGAATTCCTGCGCAGTCGCGTCCCCGGCCTGCCGCCATTGACGACGGTGTTCGTGACCCACGCCCACTGGGACCATGTTGGCGGTCACCGTTTTTTTCGCCATCTGGGCACGCCGGTCAAGTTCTACGCCAGAGACAATTTCCGTAAGGAGCTGGATACCATCAGCAATGGCGGCCAGAAATTTCCGAATACCTACTTTTTTGGCACTGGCTTCAAGATGGAATTTCTCGACGATTTCAAACCCGATGTCGCCGTTAGTCAGCGTACCCAGCTGATCGTCGGAGGGACGCATTTTGAGCTCATCCCTGTGCCGGGCGGAGAAACGGTCGACGGCATGTTCGTTCATGTACCCGAGCATGACGTTCTTTTCGTCGGCGATTTCATCATGCCGTACATCGGGGCGCCGTTTGTTGAGGAAGGCAACCTGACGGGGCTTTTTGAGGCCATCGATACCATAGAGTCTCTCAAACCCAAACGCATGCTCCATGGGCATGAACCGTTGACCCGTATTTTTCGCTCGCCGGCGATTCTCGTAAAGCTCAAAAATCACCTCAAATGGCTTAAATCTCAGGCTCTGAAGGGCATCTGGACGTGGATGGATCGTGCGGCGATTCAACAGCAGAACTTGATACCGCCGTCAATATATCAAGATGCCGAAGTACAACTGCCCTATCTTCTCATGCGCGAAAATGTCATCAATCGGCTCTACGATCAGAATTTCGGGTATTGGCAGCCGGGTTTGCACGGTATGGACATGCTCAGCGAAAAAGAGTTTGGATCGATATTGACACACTACCTGGATCTTTCAGAAGAAGATTTGGCCGATGCGATAGAAAAAATGCTGGAAAGCGGCGACCATGAGCTCGCTGTGCGCATGACGGCTTGGGCGCTGACGCAATTTCCGGCTGACAAAAAATTACAAACGCTTAAGGAAAATGCCTTCCTGAGACTGAAAGAGAAATACCAGGAGTTCAATCCCTTCAAGTTCATTATCTACTCACAGTCTATTCGCCATCAAACACCGCAGTTACAGCAATTTCAGCCTGATAAAAGCAGGAAGGACAATCCTGACGTTGCTCCCCTTGTTCCTCGACGTTAGGTTTATTAAATGCACCCCATTTGTGTTGGGATAGCTATCTCCAACCGCGATCAAGAGTTATTCATGACCAAAGCAACAACCGGGCTCAAAGTAGAGTTGTATTTGATCTAAACCAGTGCTACCCAAGTCGGTGGCAATAGTTATTCCTGTCGTTAGGATTGCCCCAAATCCTCTGATCGAGCGGCGTTTGCAAAGCTTTCTTCGAAAAACGTCATGCATTTGAATTTCGCTGGCGGTAATTGAATGATTTTGCCAAAATGAGTGTAACTTCTAATCAGTTTTCAGTGCCGGTTTAAATTTGCGAAACACGATGAAGCCAGTACAGGACATACTCAACCGCATCCGTTGGGACAAGAATCTGGCGGAAGATGATTTCAAGATCGGCTATTATGATCGGGTCGAGCAGCAGGCCATTGTTGTCGCCTTCAAGGAAATCATCTTTCCCAAAGATGACCATTTTTCATTTGACGTGATCGATCAGGAGGGCGAACTGCATTCTGTGCCCTATCATCGGGTTAAAGCCATTTATCAGAACGACCGTTTAATATGGCATCGAGAGCACTAAAACGGTATGCCGATTTATATGTCTACCGATACATACATCTGCAGTCAAACTCACGGCGATAAAATTAAAGCAGCCGTTTCTAACTTTATAATTCATGTGATAGTATTGCCTGCAAGGTGATAAGCGTGAAGCGGGAAGTCCGGATGTATCCGGTGTGCACATAAGGCCTTGGTTAACCAAGGGCCAACCGATAGCGAAGTTCATCTGGACCACATCCCGTTTTGATCTATCGACTATGGAGACATCGTGTGACAGATTCCTTTACGTTCAACAAACCGCTGTGTTTTGTCCTGATGCCTTTCGGCGTTAAAAAAGATCCGGTCAACGGAATGAACATCGATTTCGATGCCATTTATGAAAAGGCTATTCGGCAAGGCATTGAAGATGCGGGGATGGAGCCGATCCGAGCCGATGAGGAACGCACCGGCGGGATCATTCACAAACCGATGTTCGAACGCCTGATGCTTTGCGATTTCGCCGTCGCCGATCTTACCACCGCCAATGCCAACGTATTTTACGAGCTCGGCGTGCGTCATGCGGTCAGGCCGGCAACAACCTTGTCTGTCTTTGCCGCTAATCAGAAAATTCCATTCGACCTGAATTTTATCCGCGCGTTGCCTTATACACTTGGCGCCGATAATAGCTTCAGTCCTGAGGAAACTGCCAATTTGGTAAAAAATATCTGCACCAAACTTAGCGAATTGAAAAAGCTGCAAGCCCAGGGCGAAGTGCAGGACAGCCCCATCTTTCAATTGTTGCAGGATTACGGCAAACCGGACATTTCGAGGTTGAAGACCGATGTCTTCCGCGATCAGGCGCAGTACGCGGCCGATATCAAAAAGAGTATGGCGCGCGCCCGGAATGGAGGAAATGCCGAAGCTGTCCACCGGATTGAAGAATCCCTGGGCGGTAACCTGCAGACGACCGAAGCCGGCGTGCTGGTCGATCTGTTTTTGAGCTACCGGGCCGTGCAGGACTTTCAAGCCATGCTCGATTTATATAAAAGACTGCCCGTGGTACTGCAACGTGCGGTGATGTTGCGCGAGCAGTTGGGTTTTGCATTAAACCGTTTGGGTCAACGCGCGGAGGCGCTGGACGTCTTGCAGGCGGTCATCGATGAACAGGGGCGAAGTTCCGAGACCTGCGGGTTGATCGGCCGGATTTATAAGGATCAATGGCAGAATGCCAAGAAAAACGGTGACGATTTTCTGGCCGCGGGCTATCTCGACAAGTCGATTCAGGCTTACCGGGAAGGCTTTGAGACTGATTTCCGCGATGCCTATCCCGGCATTAATGCCGTTACCCTGCTCGATATCAAGGGTGACGCGGAGGCATTGGCATTGCAGGCCGAGTTGTTGCCGGTTGTCCGTTACGCGGTAAAACGCCGTCTGGCCTCGACAAAGCCGGATTATTGGGATCATGCGACGTTGCTGGAGCTGGCGGTGCTGGCCGATGATCAAAAAGGTGCGCTGCGTTATCTGGGCGATGCGCTCGCTGCCGTGCGGGAACCGTGGGAGCCGTTGACCACTGCCAACAACCTTAAAATGATTCAGGATGCGCGCAAGGCGAGAGGAAACGATCAAGTCTGGCTTGAGCAATTGCTCGGCGCCTTGCAGAAGGCGGGCGGGCAAAGTTCGTAGTGAAATTGAAGGCCGTATGCTGCTCGACCTTCGAATAATTCTCCTGATCAACAAAGAGAAGAAAATGTTTTTGAAGCAGTCGTATTAAGCAATCGGTGTGGGCCGGTTTTGCCGTTTAGCATTCAATAATAACAATGAACCATCGCAAGGGGAGAAAAATGGCTGGCAATAATCAAGAACAAAAACACCAACTTATTTCCGATGCTAAAGCTTTCCTGAACGGAGCATCCAGGCCTCCCGAGGCGTTGCTGACATTAGCCAAGAATCTGATCGGCTTCGACGAATTTGGCTGGGCAAGATTGGTGCTCGAACAAGCGCTAAAACAGGATATAACCGACCGGAAACTCAAGGACAAGATGGCGCAAAACAGGGCGCTGGCGACTTATAAGGACACGCAGTTAAATCCTGAATTGGCATTGAATCAGGCAATCGGGATATTGCGGGAATCGTTCGACCTCAAAACAGTTAAGGATCAGGAAACGCTCGGACTTGCAGGCGCCGTTTATAAACGGCTGTGGGAGCTCGATGGTAACAAGACCCATCTGGAACTGTCGCTCATCTATTATGAGCGGGGTTATAAAACCGGCATAGCCAAGGATGACGGTTATACGGCCATTAATGCCGCCTATGTTCATGATCTTCTGGCCCATCTTGAAGAAAGACAGGCTCAGGAGGTAGGTGCGGATGCCCCTACAGCCGCTAAACATCGCAAGGAGGCGGAAAAAATAAGAACGGCCATCGTGCAATCGTTATCCGTCAATCTTGATAGCTTGAATGACCAAGACCTCGAAAATAATTATTGGCCGGTTGCGACCCTGATGGAGGCCTATTTCGGGCTGGGTGATTATGATGAAGCCGGAAAATGGTTGCGCAAGGTAAAAAAAATCGCTGCCATTCCGGAGTGGCAAATTATCAGCACGGCAAAACAGCTGGTGCAATTGGTGCAGTTTCAGTCGAAACCCGGCGTCTCGGAGCAGGAACTGGAAAAAACTGCGGCCTGGAAAATGTTACTGGAGTTTGTCGGACGCAAAGCCTATGCGCTGCGTTCGATGATCCGCGGTAAAATCGGCCTGGCGCTGTCAGGCGGCGGTTTCCGGGCGTCTCTCTATCATATCGGCGTATTGGCCAAATTGGCTGAATACGACCTGTTACGGCATATTGAAGTCTTATCCTGCGTTTCCGGCGGTTCCATTATCGGCGCACATTACTACCTGGAACTCAGGCGTCTCTTTCATGTGGAAAAAAAAACCGACGGCTCGATCAGTCGTGACGATTTTCTCAAACTGATCGAAACGATAGCCGTCAGCTTTCTTGCCGGCGTTCAGCAAAATCCAAGAGTGAGGTTGCTGGCGAATCCCTGGACCAATCTGAAATTATTATTTTCACCCAGCTATTCCCGTACCCAGCGACTCGGTGAGCTTTATGAGGAGTTGATTTATAGCCGGATAGCAGATGGCGAAGGAAACGGCGAGCGCTGGTTAAATAGCTTGTATATTTATCCTGAAGGCAACAAGGATTTTCTCCCGCGGCGCGATAACTGGTCGCGGCAATGCAAGGTACCCGAACTGGTGCTCAATGCCACGACGCTCAATACCGGCCATAACTGGCAATTTACCGCGTCCTGGATGGGCGAGTCGCCCGCGGCGATCGATATCGATTATGACAGCAATGACCGCTATCGCCGGATATATTATCATGAAGCGCCGGATGCCTATAAGAATGTGCGTTTGGGCAGTGCGGTCGGTGCATCGTCGTGCGTCCCGGGTTTGTTTGAACCGCTGATTTTGCCCGGATTGTACCGGGATACGACGGTCCGGCTGGTGGATGGCGGTATTTTCGATAATCAGGGCATAGAAAGTCTGCTGGAGCAAGGCTGTAATGTGATGATCGGCAGCGATGCCTCGGGGCAGTTGTCCACCGAAAAAGATCCGGGCGGCGGCATAGTGAGGCCGTTACTGCGTTCTAATAATACCGTCATGGAACGCGTGCGCTGTAACCAGTTTGAAGACCTGAAGGCCAGGATGCGTTCCGGAATACTGAAAGGCTTTACCACTGTCCATCTTAAACAGGGGCTGGAAAGCCGGATTGTCGAAACGGTCAACAGTACTGATACGCAGGATGACGGAAAAGATGACGACGTTTTTACTCCTTACGGCATCCGCAAAGATATCCAGCAATTGCTGTCAGCGGTCAGGACCGATCTGGATTCATTTTCCGATCTGGAGGCCTATGCCTTAATGACCAGCGGCTATAATGCGATGGAATCGCGGCTGCAGGATGAACAACAGCGACAATTGTTGACTCTCGGTACGGCAAAAAAACATGACTGGACTTTTTTGAAAGTCGAAGCCGCCATGAAACAGGAAAATGGCGACGATCCTGACTTGCAGAGGCTGAAAGCCAATCTTCGGGTTTCGCCAATGCGGACCGGCAAAGTCTGGAAACTGTATGAGCCTTTAAAAATAACGGCGAGGATTTCGATGGCTTTCGTCGTCCTGATTTTAATCGGCATCTGGTTTACAGAACCAGGTTCTAAGCCATTTTTACCGCTGTTATCCACTATCGGGAACCAATTGAGCATCAGTGTGATTCTGGGAGCACTTGCGATGCTTGCGATCATTAATATTGTCACAGCGGCAGCGGGCGCCAGGCAAGGCAAACTGGCCACTTTGCTGCTGGACTACAAGGACATACCGAGACGTCTGGTCGTGGGGCTAAGCATCGGACTGATCGGCTGGATAGCGGCGCTGGTCCATTTGAAAGTCTTCGATAGATTATTCAAGACACAAGGACGCGTTCAATGAACCGGAAAACGGTTAAGGAGCCAGATGGGGTATATATTTAATCTCATCCCTGGATGCCGGAATATTCAGCGTCCGAATGCTCGTAGATGAAGGGTCGAGCCATCAGCCTCACTGACGCAGATCAGTTCCGGCTTAAACGATGGCTCAGATGCGTGCAACTTGAATTGCTGGTGATGCCGTGATTTGTCAATCGGGATTGATAGATCACATGTGAGCCGCGTCCTATCCCCGTCCTACCGCGACGGCGGCGCTAAACAGTAAGACAACAACGGTCACGATTATGACTATGAATACGGTTTTAGCATGATGCGGTTTCATAACACACCTCCTGATGCCATTGTCTGGCCTGTAGCCGTAAGACCAGCAGAAAAACGGCTGGTTCCACGACATAATTTAAGGATTAACCGTTGCAATCCGGCTACAATACCCCTTTCACGACGATTCCTCAGCCAATACCGAGAGCGAAACGCTGAACATGCTGGTCCATATGATTTTTATCGGCTTGATAATCGCTTACTGTCTGTACTGGTCCGATGCCCAGAAAGTCAGGGAAATAGCGCATGATGCTACCAAGGCCCATTGTTCCAACAATGAGGTGCACATGCTGGACGACTATGTCGCCCTGACCTCCTTCGAGCTGGGCAGGGATAAAACCGGAAAAATATGCATGCGGCGCCGATATCTGTTTGAATTTTCAGCGACCGGCTATGAACGCTACCACGGCTATTGCATGATGTCAGGCCGGCGGGTTGAACGCATAGACATGGAGCCGTACCGGATTCCACTCGATTAGACTGGTGGCGTTATTATTTATCCCGACTTCGCAGAGGGCGTAACCTGGCGCTCTTCTATCGATTTATCGCCCAATGCCTCCAAGGCCGTACACGGAAGATCCTTCCATTCAGGTCTTTGCCAGTAATTAATGTATCGCCTGAATTGGCGCAGCGTGGAAAAGATCGGAAACGCATCGGGTCCAAGCAGCGTGCGCATCTCCTTACAATATCTTGAAATTTCTTCCTTGGCCTGTTTATGGCCGAATCCCGGTCCGCCGTAAGCAATGCCAAGCAAGGCCAGTTCGGCGAGAGTCGCCAGCGCCCATGCCCTGCTTTCCCCGGTTGACTGCTGCATCTGCCATTCGGTAATCTGCCGGGCGGCGGCCCACCACAGACCATAATTTTTTGATAACGCTTTAAATGCCGATTCATCGGCTAAAACCGGGGTTGCCGTTATCGAAAGATATTGCGTGATGACCCAATAGTTGTGAGGCTCGGCTTCCAGTGCTTCTCGGTATAATTCACCGGAAGCTTGATAAGCTTTCTTGCTGACGCCTCGATTATAGTTTTTATCAGAGGCTGCAGGTTGATTATCGGCAAGCAGAGCATAGGCAATACCAATACGCTTTTCGCTGGCTGCACTCATGCCAAGACGCTCAGCTTTGACTTTGGCAGAGGCGACGGCAGCCGGTTCTTCGCGCCATGCTTTCAGATCGGCCCGAATCGACTTGCACAGCGATTCGATCTCTTCGTCGCAACCGGTCGGGATAGAAGCCGTTGTTATGATATCCTCATTGGCGCCAACCAGTTCATCGATGCGATCGAACTTGATGTCAAGTTTTGCTCGCATCTGTTTATCACGAAATGCATCGACCTGATTTTCAAAGTCCGCGGGAACGGTGGCATAGGCGACAATGCTGGCCCAGTCGTGTGTGCCGGAAGAATCGGTGCGCAAGCGCTGGCGTAACTCATAGATGACCCAGCGCGGATCGGCTCCGTTCAGCAAACGGCTGTAAAGCACTTCGGCGGCGATGGCCGAAGCGCGCATCCACAGAGGAAATTGGGACGCAATGACCCAGGGAATGCCGGCTCCATGCAGTTCATGGGCGATACTGCCGCCGGGTGTCAGTACCGATTCGATATTGCCTGAATCGCAGGTGGCGAGAGTCACCATCGTTGGACAAAACTTCATGTTGCCCGAGGCATCGTGCGCGGTCAGGGCAATGGCAAGTCGTTCGCCGTCGACGATGTCCGGACTCTCATCGATGTCGTTGCATAAGGCCACGCCATAGCGTTTATCACCGGAATTTTCCAGCGGCGCGCCGTGCGCCAGAATGTGAACATGGGTATATTCCGTCGAAGCGCATGCTTCGCGTATTTTTTTCAGGCTGGCATTCGGCAGCACGGCCAGTATTTTTTTTACATCCTGAACCCGTTCCCAGGCCATGCCCTGATTTCTGAGTTTGACCCAGGGTTCAATGGCCATTCGCAGCGCATTCAGGTGGGCCTGGGCCGGCACATTAAGGCCACCCGGCTCGGCGAAGGCGAACAGGATGCGCACCGGCCGGTTCCATTTGATCGGCAAAGGAGAGCCGCGGCGGATTTCCCTCGTGATGGTGATGGGCGTGCGCGTTTGCAGAAAGAGTGGCGAGCCGGAACCCGGAAAGCCATCCATGCCGATCGCGAACTCGAACGGTATCATACCTAATTCAAATGCCGAGAGGGAAAGGGCTAAATGCACGAGCTTGCCGGTTTCGCCAAAAACGCTGCCCAATTCCGAAAGCAAGGCCGGTACCTGACTGAAAACCTTTCCGATCGCTTCGCCCATATCCCTGACCTCAGCCTGGCGCTGTTCGTCCAGTTCGGAGGGTTTATTGGACTCGTATCTTAACCGGCGCAAACGCATCAGTAATTGGCGGTGTTCGAAAGGTATCTGGACCGTCACCGGCCCGTCCTCGCCGCATAATGCGATGTAAGGGGTGAGGGGAGACAGCAATTGATTATGCGGCGGTCCGGGTCTTAAAAATTCAAGTTTGACGATCTGGATGGCCTTGCTGGGGGACGCGTTCATATCACTACTCCGGGAATTTTTTTATTTCAACGGGTTCGCCTGAACCGTCTCCGATCACGTGGGTCAACCTGCCCACGACTTTACCATCTTCTTCCTTGATCGAAACGGCGCTGGTCTGATCCATGACGAACGGTCTGCCATTAAATTGGGCATTATCGATGGCCTGCATTTTGCCATTGACCAGCACATCGTAAACCGGCTTGAATGACGCCGTATCTTTAAGCATCTCCTGAGTAAACTGCAGCAGGCGTATCCAGGTCCCGCAGTTAAAGTAGTAGCGTCCGGCGCCTATTTTGACGGCGCGTTCGAGATGGGTGTGGCCGGTCACGACAAAGTCGATCGACGGTCCGACGGCGGCGGTGACCTGCTTGAAGGTATCATCTTCGTCGGTGATATCGAAGGTTTTATCTTTCGCCAGCCAGTCCAGCATGGCCCGCCGCAGCGCTTCGTCCTTGCCGACGCCGGTAATCCAGCCGGTCAAGCGGTCCCAGATCAATTGGGGCGTGCCCAAGGTGCTGTCCGCTTCTGCCGAAAAGGCATCCTTACGGTTAAAATGCTCTTCCGCGTCCAGCAGCATGTCGTCGGCGCTGCGCCCTCCTGACACATGAGCGCCCAGTACGCCGCCTTTGACGTTAGGCCCCAATAAACCATCGACCGTGAACGGTACGGCGACATTCTGTTCCGGGGGCTGAAAGCCTTCAGCCGACAGTCGTTGGTCGGCCTGCTTCTGGCCTTGCACCTTTTCTCCGACGATCGACAGCAGACTGCCGATTTTTTTCACCTGCGACGGATCCAAGACCAGCAAAGCGCCGACGGCGGCAGACGTTTCCGGTTTCAGCAGATCGATCCAGGCGAACTTGCGCTTTACCTCGTTCATCACTTCCTTGACCATGCGCGTCCCGGCATTCGGATACCATTCGCTGGGTTCGAGAGAGATGCCGGCATTCAGGCGCCGCCCGACTTTCGCCAGATCTTCGTAGCGGTTGTAATTCCAGGCATCCACTTCATTGCCGTGAGTACAATAAATGCATGCGTTGCCGATGAAACAGGTATAGCCCGCGCCGGCCGTGGAAAATTCGATGCGGGCGCGCGACCTGAGGTCATCCCCGGCCAAGTGCGAGACAATCAGGCGCTGAACGGTCGGAAAAGCAACTTCGATATCATGATTACCGATCACGATGACGAGAGAACGTCCCTCCAGCTTGACGAAATCCGCAAGCGATTTCCAGATAGCGGAGAATGACGGATCATCCATGATCCGCTGTACCGTGGCGACAGCTTCATCGACTGCGACATAACCGTGTATGTCTTCGGCCAGGGTGTCGAAGACATCGCCGTTCAGGATCAGCGCGACGCGCCCGGCAGGCCTTTGTTTCCCAACCCAGCCGATATAGTTGGCAAGGCGCCGGGTCTCCCGCAAAATCTGGAAGCCGGGCTTGCCGCCCATATGGATATCCGATATGACATGGACCTCGTCGTGTTCGGGAAAATTGCTCATCGTCTGCTCCTTATGAAAACCGGCCATTGTTCAACACAGTGAAGTCTGTGAAGCTTGTTTCCGGAAATTATAACCCCAGATAGTGGCTGTTGGAATTTTTAAGCAGTCGTTCCAGACTCCATGGACGGATTTGAGATTCCCATCCATGGCACTGGATGTCAGCTCTTGTGCCCTTTAGGGTATCCCGGCGAGCATGACGGTCTTGAACAAATCTGACAAAGTAGAATTAGTCAACCCGATATGATCGGCAATTGCTTGCTCGCGCTTTATTTGAGCTATAAGGCTATTTTCCCTTAAGTTATCGACCTTCAATTTGTTAAAATAATCTCCTGAGGAACTTGCAAAACTAAATAAAGCGAGCGGAATTAGAGCTATGGAGGTCAAA
>CAZMRW010000076.1:0-22244 GCA_964568805.1 uncultured Methylococcaceae bacterium
GGCTCTATCTTAAACTGAGTAATAATTTGTCTGGACAATGGGGTCCACTTTAACCTTCCTGATCTGGAAGTCCGGATCGAGGGCTTGGGATTTTTTGCGCCGATGGGCTTTATCTTTTTATTTACGGTTCTTTCACCCGTTTTTGTATCGGTCGATGCGCTCTGTTTCGCGGCGGGAGTATTATTTCCGATCGTTACCGGCGAGTTGACTGTAGTGATTGCTACCTATCTGTCGGCTGCAATGATATTCTTCCTGGGCCGGGATTTTATGCGCGAAAGAGTCCACGCATTTATTGCCGGACATAAGCGTTTTGCGGCATTGGATAAGGCAATCAGCGGCGATAACGCCTTCAAGCTGATGTTATTATTGCGTCTGACACCGCTTCCTTTTGCCATGCTCAGTTATGCCTTATCGGTCACGCAAGTTAAATTCCGGCCTTATTTGGCCGCAACCAGCGGCATTTTGGTTTACAACGGCAGCCTGGTTTATTTCGGTTATGCCACCAAACATCTGACCGGTCTGGTCCGTGGCGCACCGCAGACCGGCATCGCTTCACATTCCCTGCTGGTCTTTGGTTTAATCACTTTAATCGCAACTTTGATCTATGTTGCAAAAATAGCGGGCAACCTTTTAAAGGGCATGGATCTGGAAAATTCCGGCGATTGATTTTTTTCGGGATAAAGTATTACAGGTCTTGCCGCCGCCGTTTTCAACTTTCCGAGGGTAATTATTTATGGCACAAAAGCGTAATATCAGGCTGATAACAAAAGTTCTTATCATCGGCGCGGCCATAGCCGTGCTTAGCTACCTGTTTCATCCGGAAGTTGGGCAGTTAAGCGTTATGATCAACGGTCAACCGATCTCGGAACCGCTTGTCCGCATTGCCGCCATCCCAACATTTCTGGTGATTATGGGGCTTGCCGTTATCCTGACGATCATGCTGTTTTTGGGTATCGGCGTGTTCATGTTTCTGGGCGCCCTGTTTATCGCTTTAACGGTTTGTATCATGTTGGCGCCTTATTTCTGGCCGGTGCTGATGATGATTTTTCTGTTAATCGCGGTGATGTCTATCAGTCATGAAAATTAAATTTTTGCTGAATGGCAACTACACTTATTTTTCCATCACCTTCCAAATAGCACTCCTTCACCTCTTTAATTTCTTCGATCCCTTGCTCTCTTAATTGGCTCATCAGCTCTTCTTTCGTTATCATTTCCTTCTGCAAGTTTCGCCTCATTAACATACCATTCTCTATCAATAAAAGTGGTTTCGGTCTGACTAATCTTTGAAACACAGGGAATTTATACGCCAGCCAATCCAGGGTATAGTTCCAGAAAAGAATTGTTCCAACAAGTGCTATGCCTTCCGTGATCGACTCATATTTACTGCCCAAAGCATTTTGGGCGGCATCTGCTATCAGCACCACCACAAGCAGATCTGCAATTCCGATAGAACCTGTATCACGGCGAAGAAGACGCAAAAAGAAAAATAACACAAGATAGATGATCGTACCTCTTATCACTATCTCTATCAGACTTAAAGTTGGAATGAAGATTGAAGTCCAATCAATTTCATGCATATTTATATTATCTCCTGCTTTGGTCTTCTGATGCCTAACTTAAACCTAAGGAGCGCATCGGGTATCGGGTACGAACCTTTCGCGATGCCACCGAACCTAATGAAACCACAATCCTTTGAAACGACTACAGACCGGCATGTCCCTTTGACCGTTTTGTTAGACTATATTTTGTATGTGATGGAAATCTTGAATAGAATCCAGGGCCGTAGGATGCGGTGAGGAACGAACCGCATCGCTCGCGTTACTCTCCCGCAACTCTATCCATACAGACGATATCACTTCCCCAATTGACCGGATACAGTCCACGCTCTACAAACTTGTGAAAACTGGAATATTTCCAATCCGCCACGCTTCGTACCAGCTGGATTCCAATGAATATAATCAATATGTGTCTGGTAATCCGCTTCATCCCGGATAAGATGCTCCCAAAAGCGCCTTTGCCATATTCCTCGTTCGCCACGTTTGGTGCGGCTTTCGGAAACTCGCTCACCTGTTTCAATGCTGCGAGAAAAATAGCTTTTAAGTAAACCCAAACGCGTGGAAAAATCCTTGTCACCGGGAGGAAGCGTTAGAATACTCGGCAACTGCTCCCTGCGTTGCTCTACCTCTTGCATAATCCACAGGGATGTGGTGAATGCAGATATTGCAGGAGCAAATATTTGCACATACAAGTCGAATGCAAATGATCGGGCAAGATCACAATGGCGTCAATTTGGTAAGTGTGATTGTTCCGTACTTTTATGAAAGATTCGCGCAATACATCAATTCGATCTACCAAAAGACTATTGCCTTTACGCTCGGCAAGATTGACGGTAAAAAACCATGTCGCTCCGGGAAAATAAATGCGCCGGTAATTTGTCATAATTTAGTTTTATGATGTCATTATTACACGAATGATGCGGTTCGTACCTCACCGCATCCTACGGCCCTGCATTCACGCCATCCTTGGCGTTTAAATAGTGGCGATGGCCGCGAACCAAGATTAGCCACCTGGTCAGTTTGGGCGTCAGCTTAAAGGAAGCGATCAAAACCGGCGTTAGCTCGAAAGGGCCTTACGCCATGTCGCGGACACCGATCACGCAAATGGCGATGAACAACGAGTGGTTAAAAGCCCAGGGCTTGGTGTCGATCAAAGACCAGTGGGTCCGTTTTCATTACCCTGTTTCAACCGCCTAGTGCGGACCCGCATGCTAGGTGGTGTGGGGAGGGCGGGAGAGAAACTCGCCCTTACCCGATTAGGCGACGACACAGATTCTCCAAGTGGCAGCTACCGCCGAAAGTCACCGGAGCGCTCAGGTTGATATACAACTTTCAGGATGCGCACTTTGAGCAATCCACCGCCGGGCTTGGGCCAGGATATCTCGTCGCCCTCTCGTAATCCGAGAAGTGCACTGCCAACAGGGGCAAGAACCGATATTTTCCCCGTGCTTTCGTCAATGTCGCTTGGATAGACAAGTGTCAGGGAGAACTCCGTACTAGATGATTCCATCCGGAAGACTACCGTTGAGTTCATTGTGACGACGTCATGCGGCATTTCCTCCGGCTCCACAATATTGGCCCGGTCTAGCTCGGCTAGTAGATCCTCTTTGTTTGGAATTTGCTTGCCGCCAAGTGAATCGAGCATTTTTTCAAGGCGCGCCGCATCAAGCGAGGATATGGTGATAGGTGGTCTTTGTTCCATTTTGAATATGTCTCATGAAGTAATTGTTGATAGTGGTGCCCAACGTTAAGTAGACACCTTTTCAGGTGTATATTAATTTTCTATCCCAGGTGTATAAAGCCGTACCTGCAATCTGTTAGGCCGGATGCTATAGCAGTTAAGTATCGATAGCAAACTTTTATTTAAAATAAAAATACACCCCTAAAACTCCTGGGTCAAACCGAAAAACAGGTCTAAATAAGTAGCACGTCGATTCGAAAACTGTCCCAATTCTCCAATGATACGGCAATTCAATTAGTCCTTCGGAAACTGATCGATGCGCTTTCCGGCGCGGATCAGGCTCCAGGACAGAACCGCGACCATCAGCACGATAACCGCGCCGAGA
The DNA here is from genome assembly GCA_964568805.1 of uncultured Methylococcaceae bacterium. Taxonomy (GTDB): domain Bacteria; phylum Pseudomonadota; class Gammaproteobacteria; order Methylococcales; family Methylomonadaceae; genus CAZMRW01. The sequence goes on from CAZMRW010000076.1 coordinate 3,623, forward strand.
AAAATTTTGCTGTTCAGCAGTCTGGCGAAATCCATCGTTTCCGGAACCGGGGCGGAGGCTGCCTCCGGATCCAGGCCGGCAGCTGTACTTTTATAGCCTCGGCGCAGAAACTCCCGGATCGGCGCGGTATCGTAGTTGGGATTCTTGGCTTGTTTTGAGCCATAGCGCAGCGAGTAGGTTTTTCCCTGAAGCGGCAGGAATACCAGATGATAACCGTTGCCGATTCCGGAAATGGATTGAATGTCCAACGGCGGATTGTCATGGTTGCGGATGACGATCCGGTAACGGCCTTGCCGCTGTTCGGGGAATGCAAGGGCGTTTTGCTCGCGGTTGATGTCCTGGAAATGCACTGACTCAAGCGTAGCCGCGCCGATGTGCTGCATGCGCGTGTCGATGCCGTGTTGCACAGGAATCTGCACGGCCGCTTCGCGATTAAAGTTGCGAGATGCCGTTTGCAGCCTGAAACCGGTCAACGGTTCCCGCTGCGTGTTGGCATCGATCACGGTTGCCTGATTTTTTTCATCTTGCGCCAGTTTGAATTCGGCAACAGGGTAATCGAATTTAATATCCACGTCCGGCAATACTTCGGTACGATTGCTCCAGAATTCGATGCGGTCGATCTGCAGCGGAATTCGCTGCAGATCGATGCGTTCGCTTCTCGTTTCCTCCCTGTCGCCCTGCAATTTTCGCGTCAATTCCAACAATTCAGCCTCGCGCGTTTGCGTGGCTTGTTCGATCAGCACTTTAAACTGGCGAAATGTATTGGGCGGCAGCGCAATATCGCGGTTGCTGACCGGCATGTAACGCGAATAATCGAAAATCTCCGCATCCTTGACCAATAGCGACCAGTTTTTCCCGTCATCGGAACCGAAAACTTGCAGCGTATGCTCGAAATTGGACAAGGGAGTATGAACGGTCAAGCCGTCGGCGGCAGGGGATTTTTTGTCCAGACGCAAGCTGATTTCGATACCGCTGGCGCCCATTTTCTTCAGCGCGATCGTTTCGCTTTTGCCGGGAAGCCTCCGGGTTTCAGTCCTGGTTTCGACGGCTTTGGCGAGCAGATAAGGCGTCTCGACGCCATCCTGGTCGACAATGCGCAGATCCGGGAAACCGTCGCGCGTTGCAGCATAGATGCGGCTGTCCATCGGGATGGAGAGCATCTCTTCCCGGCCTGACCCGCTCCATTCGATTGCTCTGGAAAAACGATAGGCCTCGGGTGTGGCAAGAATCGTCGGGGCAAGAAGAAGGCATGCCGACAGCAACATTATTTTATTCATTGTTTGATTTCATCCGCGTCGTCGGAGGTGAAAGATTGCCAGTATTTCATGTAAGCGAACGACCCGACAAGAGCCAGGATGCCCAGAACCATAAAAGCGATGATACGGTAAATCCGTTCCAGCTGCGCCAGATCGACAAAGAAAACCTTCCACGCGACCACGGCGAACAGTCCCAGCCCAACCAGACGCAAGGCCGATACGCGTTTGGTTATGCCAAAGAAAACCAGGGCAAGCCCGGACAGCGACCATAGAATCGAAACACCGCCTGAACGCAGGCCCGGTACATACTGTTGCAGCATGCTGTTCAGTTCCAGACTCAGGAAGATGAACAGCAAAACCAGGGCCGCACCGCCCAAAAACTGGCGCATGGCGGCGGTATCCGGAGCGGCTGCCGACAACCGCAAAAAAGCGAACGTTAAAAACGTGATAATCACCGCGAAATCCAACAGACGCATCAGCGCAAGGCGGAATGAATAACCGCCCCCATAACCCATCGTCCAGGAATCGCTGCCGTTCCACACACTTCCCACGGTCAGATCCCAGGAAGCCAGATCGAAGAAAAACAGTTTGATCAGCACGGCGGCGATCACCGCCTGTAATAGGCGCAGTAAAAATTCGCCGGGTTGGGCCAGGTAGCGAATCAGCAGGCCCAGGCCCAGCGCCAGCCAGACTACCGTCAAAACCGGCAGTTGCAACGGCGAATAAAGGTAGCCGAACGTGCGGTACAACTCCAATTGCAGGAAGATGAACACCATGCCGATGACTACGATCAATAACGCTCTTAATATCCAGCGTTCCTGTAGCCATTGGCCGATGTCGTTGCTGGCGTCACAGGCGAGCGGTGCGGCTTTCGCCGGCGATTCGATCAGTTTGAATGCCAGGCCGAGCGAGGCAATTGGAATGCCGAAGCTGAACAAGCGCTCCACCAGACCCAGCAGGAAACTCGAGAACGGCTGAGCCGTGTCCATACCGTCACCGTATTGTCCCGGCAGGTCGAAAAAACAGAAACGGATCAAAACGATGGCATACAGTAAATACGAGATCTGGCGAAGAAATTCGCTGCGCAGCTTGCCGGAAATCCACAGCATCGCCAGGGCCTGAAGCGACCAGCTTGCGGTAATCCACTGGCTCGAAAATACCAGCGGCAAGGTCACCGCGACAAAAAAGGCGGCCAACGCAATAAAACTCAACAGCATTTCGCGGTCCAAGACCCGGCGAGCAAGGCAGTAATACACATGCCCGACATAGAACAGCGCCAGACCCAGCGACACGGCCACCACCCATATCCGTCCGTAGGCCTCGTTGACCAGGATATAGGCGGTGCAAAAGAAAATGCCGGCATTGATGATAAGCGCCAGCAGATCGAGCAAATTCGACTTGCTGCGGCTGACCAGGCAGAATAAAAACACCGTGGTCGAATACAGCACGAAGAAGGCGATCAGGAACGGCATGACTTGCCAAAAGTTCTCCACGGTGTATCTCTGCATCGCGCCGAAGAACAGAACATAGTTGAAGAAAAAGCTCAGGAAGTTGAGCAGATGCCATTTTTTGTACCAATTGATGCCCATGATGCCGATCCCGAGCAGCAGCATGTAGGCGAATAAGCCGATGAAATTGACCTCGCCGGTGGAGAGCAGGATCGGTGTGCAATAGCCGCCGACGATGCCGAATATCGCTACCAGCATCGAATTCAGGCGCACCGCCAACGCTCCGGCGCTGGCCGTCACCAGCGCCATCAGGGCAAAGGCCGTATACATATCGAATAAACGGTAGAAATTAAAGCCGGCGAAGACCGCAAAATACAGTACGGTAATGCCGCCGCCGAGCAAACCCTGGCCGAGCAGATGGTATTTCCCTCCCACAAGCCGCACACCGCCCGAGATCATGCCGATACCGGCTAAAAACGTAAGCGTTACCCGTGCGCGTTCGCCGAGCAGTCCGACATCGATGGAATATTTCAGAAAAAAACCGATGCCGGTCACCAGGATCACCACGCCGATGCGCAACAGCCAGTTACTGGCAACCGCGTATTCCATCGACACGTTTTCTGGCCGATGCCCCTCGCCGACGATGATCCAGTTCCAGATTTCGCGGAGGATTTCTTTCGCCGCAATTTCAAAACGGCTAGGTTCAGGCTGTATATAATCAGCGCTGTCCCAACCGCCGGGCGGAATTTCAGCGGCTATTTCCGCTGATTTTTCTGCGCCGCCGGTGAAGATGGCTGTTGCTTCTGATGCGCTTTCCCAGTCTTCCGGTTGTTTTTCAGCTGGTGGCAGTTCCGCGTCAGGAGTCGCGGCGGCAGATGCCGAAATGCTCGCCGGAATCTCTTCGGATGGCGGTTGATTACTGAGCGCCGCTATCAATTTACGGTTTTCTTCCAGAACGGCTTCGGCTTTTTGCAGTGCGGCCAGGATTTGATCGCCGTATTGACGCTGCCGTCCGAGCAACTTGGACAACATGCTTATCAGCACGATGGGTATTATTGCCGCGAGAAATACAATAAATCCAAAAACATCATTCACGGGCAAATCTCCCAGGCGTTGTCGATAGGAATAGAAATTTAATTATAGGAGAATAAATTGGCTATTAACAGGTTCAGTAGCTTGGGGGTTCCACGATGCTTTCAATTTGATTGAAATAGGCGCTGGTTTTGCCTGGGACCTTCTATTTACTGAGCTTTAGGGGTACTATGTCAGGCTTTTTGATTTGGCGATTTTGTGCAATATCCTTCCGGTAAAATTCTGAATATTCAGGCGTTACGTGGCCTGGCCGTCATCTTGGTCATCGCCCTGCATCTGACCAGTAATGAAGAAAAATTCGCGCATGGCTATACCGTTCTACCTGATTTTCTTGCCATCGGCAGTTCCGGAGTCGACGTTTTCTTTGTCATATCCGGATTCGTCATGGTGACGATTACGCGCGGCAGTTTCCAAGAAAAAGGCGCGATAAGCAAATTTATTTATCATCGGCTGACGCGAATTTACCCGCTTTATTGGTTTTACAGTTTATTAATGCTGGCGGTGTTCTGGCTTCAGCGGGAAACGGGACACAACACCCGAATGGTCGACATCACAGCATCCTTTCTTCTGTTGCCGCAACCTCAGTTGCCGCTGCTGGTCGTGGGATGGACCCTGGTTCACGAAATATATTTTTACCTGGTATTTGCCGTATTGCTGGCTTTTCCTCAGCGATGGTTACTACCCTTAATGTTGTTATGGGGGGCTGCCTCAATTATCGGATGGCTCTTATTCTCTCCGGTCAAAAGTCCGCTCGTCCAGCTAATTACAAATCCTCTTACGCTGGAATTTATAGCCGGAGGAATGATTGCCTGGTGTCATTATTCCGGGAAGTCAGCGTCACGTAACGGGCGGCTTTTTTTGATTCTTGCCATTGCCTGGTGGCTGTCGGGGTATGGCATTTGCGTTAAAATGGGCTTGACGCCGGAGTCTTCAGGTTGGCTGCGTGTGCTTTTATACGGTTGTCCTGCGGCAATGGCGGTCTTTGCATTTGTCGCCATTGAAAAATCTTCCGGTTGGCAACTGCCGGGCTGGCTTATTTGGATAGGCGATGCGTCTTTCTCGATTTATTTATCTCATCTGCTCGTTATCGCCTCAATTGGGCGTATTTGGGAGAAATTTGGCGCAGTCGGCCCCTGGACGAACAGTCTGGTTTTAGCTGTCATGGTTGTTTCCGTGCTGGCGATGGGCATGGCCAGCTTCCGGCTGATTGAGCGGCCGCTACTCAACTTGTCTCGTCGTTTTGAGTTTGCATATCGGGTAAAGGTCTAGCGGCAAACCTGCAAGCGGTTCGGGAAAGCGCGGGTATTTTCGCCGCTATCGCAACTAACTTAACAGTTTCAAATACTCGCTTTCGGAAACGATATCCCGATTGTTCTCGACCCTGTCCAGGTATACCAACCCGTCAAGATGGTCGATCTCATGCTGGAAAACTCTGGCGACAAAGCCATCGAGCATTGTTTCGGTCAATTGGCCCTGTTCGTCGGTAAATTGAATCGTTATTTCCTTGTATCTGGGCACCAGGGCGCGAATGCCCGGAATGCTTAAACAACCTTCCCAATCCTTTTCCTTGATTTCCGATAAGGCCCGGTAGCTCGGATTGATCATTACCTTCGGGTCCATGAGAGGAGCATTCGGATAGCGAGGCGTGGGCCGGGATGCAATGATAATGATCCGTTTTGATAGGCTAATCTGGGGGGCGGCAAGTCCGACGCCCTGGGTAGTCGCCAGAGTGTTCCGCATCGCTTCGATGATTTGCCGGGCTTCGATGCCTCGCACGTCATCCACGGCATCGGCTTTCTGTCTCAGTACCCTGGCGCCTAACTGGGCGATTTCGCATAAAGTGTCATTCATAATCAAGCCTGCAATTCATTCAATAGCATCGTCTGCGCCTCTACCGGTTCTTCATTTCCGGTTTGCAGCAATTGTATATAGCTGCCATCGGGCCGTAACAGCCAGGCCTGTGTATTATCCTTCAGATACAGTTCCAGATCGTGCATGATACGGCTTACCAGTTTTTTATTTTCAATCGGAAAACAGATTTCAACGCGCCGGAACATGTTGCGGTTCATCAAATCGGCGCTGGAAGCATAGACTTCCAGATTGCCGTCATTGGCAAAGGCATAAATCCGCGCATGTTCGAGAAAACGTCCGATAATCGAACGGACTTCAATGTTTTCTGAGACGCCCGGAATACCCGGCCTTAAACAACAGACGCCGCGTACGATCAGTTTAACTTCGACGCCGGTTTGGGATGCGCGGTAGAGAGCCTGTATCAGTTGCTCCTCAACAATGGCATTGACTTTAATGATAATTCTTGCCGGCCGGCCGTCCTGGGCATGATTGATCTCTCTTTCAATTTTTTCCAACAGACGGCTATGCAAGGTGAAGGGCGATTGCAGCAATTTGTTTAACTTGGTCACTTTACCCAAACTGGTCAGCTGCGCAAATACCCGTCTGACATCCTCTCCCAATTCCTTGTCGCAGGAAAACAGGCCGTAATCGGTATAAATCTGCGCCGTTTTGGGATGATAATTGCCGGTGCCGAGATGGACATAATTCCGCAGATCCTTCCCTTCCCGGCGCAATACCAGACACATTTTGGCGTGCGTCTTATAGCCGACGACGCCATAAACGACATGAACCGCGGCTTCCTGTAATTTTGAGGCCAAATCGATATTGGCTTTCTCATCGAAGCGGGCCCTTAATTCGATGACGACAGTGACTTCCTTGCCCGATCGCGCGGCTTTGATCAGGGCATTTACGATAGGAGAGTCGGCGCCGGTGCGATAGAGCGTCTGTTTAATCGCCAGCACCTCGGGAGCAACCGCCGCCTGCCTTAAAAATTCGACTACCGGCGAGAACGATTCGAAAGGTTGATGCAGCAATATATCATGGCGTCTGATTGCGGCAAAGATGTCTTTGTTGCGCGTCAGTTGCGGGGGGGTGCTCGGTTTGAACGGGATAAACTTGAGGTCAGGGCGGTCAACCAGTTCAATAATGGCTTGGAGCCTGTTCAGATTGACCGGTCCGTTAACTAAAAACAGATGATCCTTGGTCATTTCAAAACGGCCCAATAAAAAGCTGACTGTTTCCTCCGGGCAGTTGGCGTCGATCTCCAACCGCACTTCATCGCCGTAATTACGCATGGCCAGTTCGCCCTGAACGGCAAGCAGCAAATCGTCGATGGCATCGTCATCGACAAAAAAATCGCTGTTTCGGGTCACCCTGAATTGATAGCAGCCCTTGACGTGCATGCCATTGAATAGCTGATCGATAAATGCATGAATAATGGATGACAAAAACACAAAATCGTGCGGACCGCCCTGGGTTTCGTCGGGCGGCAGTTGCACGATCCGGGGCAGGGCTCTGGGCGCTTGCAGAATAGCCCGTCCGCTGTTCCTGCCGAAAGCATCTTTACCGGTCAACGAGATAATAAAATTTAGACTCTTGTTGAGTATCCTGGGAAAGGGATGAGCCGAATCCAGACCGACCGGCGTTAAAATCGGCAGAACCTCCTCATTAAAATACCCTTGCAGCCACTGTTGCTGCGCCTCCGTCCACTTACTGCGGCGGATAAAACGAATATTTTGCTCTTTGAGTTTTGGAATCAGAATTTCATTGAGAACTTGGTATTGTTCGTTTACTAAGTGATGGGCGTTAATGGAAATTCGTTCCAGTTGTTCATTCGGGGTAAGACCGTCAGGACCAACGACTTTGGGATCGATAGCCGCCATCTGAATGATACTGGCGACCCTGACCTCGTAGAATTCATCGAGATTGGAGCAGGAGATACACAAGTAATTCAGCCGTTCCAGCAGAGGCACGCTCTCATTTTTTGCCTGCGCCAGCACCCGTTTATTAAATTCCAGCAGACTGACGTCTCGGTTGATATAAAGCTCGGGTTTCTTTAGATCGATGGATTCAAATAGGGTGGATGTGTCCATGTTGTATCTTTAGGTTCTGGTGTCAGGCGGCGATGCCTTTAATAAAAACGTGACGGTCGCTGATTTGCTCAAGTTTGAAATTCAAACCGGCATCCTCCAACTGGTTTCCGATTTCCTCCAGATTAAAGGCCGCCAGCAGGGAATAATAAAAATCTCGTCTCAGAATATCCGGCTCATCGGCTGCATAGGTATCGACTAATGCTTGTGCCGCTTCGATGGAATCCGGCCGTAATAAATCCATCACGGCGATGCGGGCTCCCGGTTTTGCGTAGGTTTTTATCGAATGCCACAGTATCTGCGGGTCGGGCAAATGATGCAGCAGACTGTTGCTGAAAATAATATCATAGTAAGTACGCTGCAATACGACAAAAGGCAGCTTGCCGTAAATGAAGTTAATCCGCTGCCTGACCGCTTCGGGTAATGCCTGTGCATAATCGATCATGGCCCTGGAGCCATCGACCGCATCGAGATGACTGAGCGGATATGCCGTGGCGAAGCGGATGCTGATATCGCCGGGGCCGCAACCCAAATCAAGTGCCGTCCCGTTAAAGCCGGGTTGATCGACGAAAGCTTGTAATCGTTCTATGAATTGATTGTGCGGGATCTGAAAATCGGCTTCGGCGTAGGCCTTAACCTGATCGGCATCTTCCATCAATTCGGGCTCTAATTGTCTTTCCATCATGTTGAAAATAGTGCATTAAGCATGGCAGGCCAAGTTAGGGAGGCTAACCGTAACTTCACCTGCCTTTTCGTGGTTTATTAATCAAGCTTTATTGAATCCCCTGTTGCCCTGCAAGCCGCCGGTATGCACGGCGATGATGCGAAGTCCGGGTTTAAAGTCGCTTTTTGCAATCAGTTCATATAAAGCATACATCATTTTTCCGGTATAGATGGGTTCGAGCGGAATTTTGGTTTTTAATTCAAAATTGCGGATAAATTCGTTTAACTCGGGTTTGGTTTTGGCAAAGCCGCCGAAGTGATAATCAGGGTTTATGCTCCAGTTAGAATATGTCCTGGGCAATAATGTCTCGACATCGGATTTTAAGAAGACCGCATTTTTTAGCGCCGCAAAGCCGATGACCGAAATTGGCCCGGTAACGGCGGCAATACAGCCCGCCAAGGTTGCGCCGGTCCCGCAGGGCAGGCAAAGGACGTCATAGGATACATCGATTTCGTCAACCAGTTCGGCAATGCCTTGTAACGCGAAGGCATGCGCGCCGCCTTCGGGCAGCCAGTATTGCCCGGGTTCTATCCCCGGTAAATCATGGTAGTCACGATACTGCCTGTACTGCCGGTAATCGGAACGGGATACAAATCGAAATTCCATGCCCCAGTTTTGACAGTCCAGCAAGGTCGGCGTTAACGATTCCGGCTGTTCGCCGCGAATAATTCCTATGGTCTTCAATCCCAGGACTTTGCCGGCATAAGCCAGCGCATGCAGATGATTGGAGTAGGCCCCACCCATGCTGATGAGCGTATGTGTCCCTAATGACAATGCATGATCGAGGCTGTATTTAAGCTTTCTCCATTTATTGCCGGAAATAATGGGATGCAGATGATCGTCCCGCTTCATCCACAATTCGATTTTGTGTTCATCAAGCAAGGGGTCGTCGATTCGAGTCAGTATCGACGGATTGAAGTTTTTCTCAAGGTCGATTAAGGCCGGGTGCATGTGGCAGTGCCGTTAAGTTAATGTCAATGCCGATGATTATAGCAGGGTCATTATCGCCATACTGCAAGGAGTCAGACAAGCGCAAGCGCTAGGATAGATCCGATGGACCGAAGGGATGCAGTCTGTGCAGCCTTTTCGAAAGTCCGCGGCTGTCCGATCTCATGAATCACCTAAATGCTCCCGTGTACCGGCAGTTTCGATTCAGGTTGCGCATTAATCGGCTAATGGAGTGATTTTCGGAAGGTTAAAGCGTTACGAAAACCTGATGCAATTGACAGCAATGCTGTTAAAGTAAGACATCGTTTAAACTGAACCGGTGCAATTGATGATGCCAAAAAGAGTATTCAACCGATTGCCAGTTCATGCTCATCCAGTACCAGACGCCTCCTGTCAGCTTGATCATTTGATACTGCCGGCTGCCCGATGGGCGCATGGCCCGTCAGGATACCGATGATTTCGGGTCTCAAGACGCCATCATAACCGATCTCAGCCTCCATGAAATCAATTTCATTCGGCATCCACAGCAGCATGGCAAGTTCTCTGAGTTTATCAAGCGACATAAGCATAACCTTCGATATTGTTTAATTATCGGGCTAGTTTAAAGCCGCTATGTGTCAATAATATGACATGCGCTCAGCCGCAGTTTACTCAAGATTGCTGACGATTATCAGATATGACGGTAAAAATGATAGAATGCGCGTTTGCGTGAATTCCAGGTCATCTTGCCCAGCCATGTCTATGTCGTTAAAACTGCCGATTGAATCCCTGAAACTGAATGCCGATTTGACCGGTTTTGATTTACAGGAAGCGCCCAGGCTGCAACCGAGCATTCTCGGGCAACCCAGGGCCCAGTCGGCACTGGAATTCGGGGTTGCGATGCCTAATCCCGGCTACAATATTTTTGTCATGGGCGAGCCCGGATTAGGCCGGTTATCGATGATCACCCAGCATCTGGACGCTTTGGCGCGAACCCTGCCGGCTCCGCCATCCTATGCTTATGTCGATAATTTCGACAATCCCAGAGAACCGGTGGCGGTTGAACTGCCTCCCGAACACGGACAAGTTCTGAGCAAGGACATAGAACAGTTGATCGATAATTTACTGGCGACTTTCCCGGCCGCCTTTGAAAGTCCGACCTATCAGCAAAAAAAGACGGCCATCGAACGTTATTATAACCAGTACTACAACAATGCGATCGATCTGGTTGATAAAAAAGCCCAGGCGATGAATATCGCCTTGTTCAGAGAAAGCGAACAAATTACATTTGCGCCTATCCGGGACAATAAAGCGCTGGACGAGGACCAGTTCACGCAGTTGCCGCAAGCGGAAAGGGAAGCATTTCACAAGCATGTTGAAGAACTGGAGGAATATCTGAGCGATGTATTGCTGGAATTGCCCCAATGGCGCAGGACGATGGTGGAAAAAATCAAGCAGCTTGATAACGATACCATCAGCCAGGCGATTGAACCTCTGTTTGTCGAGCTGAATGATAAATATCTGAATATCGATGACGTCATCACTTTTCTGGCGGAGATCAAAAAAAATCTTACGAATACCATCGCCGATTATCTAATGCCGGGGCGGACCCTGGAACCCAGGGAATATACTACGAAACGTCTGATGCTGACGGAACTGTATGCTCCCAATGTTCTGGTCGATAACAAACTGGAGAATGGCGCCCCGGTGATCTTTGAACCGCATCCGATTTATCAAAATCTGTTTGGCCGCATTGAATATGTCAGCGAACAGGGCACGCTGGTGACCAATTACCGGCGGATATGCGCCGGCTCATTGCACCGGGCAAACGGAGGTTATCTGATCCTCGATGCGGAAAAATTGCTGAACTATCCGTTTGTCTGGGAAGGTCTCAAACGCGCGTTGAAGTCGGGCCGTATCGAGGTCGAGTCGCCTTATTCGGACCTGGGGATAAACACGATAACGCTCAAACCGGAAGTCATCCCGCTAAATGTCAAAGTAATCCTGGTGGGGTCCCGCGAAATTTATTATCTGCTGGAAGAACTGGATAATGAGTTTAACGAGATGTTCAGAATTCTGGCCGATTTTGACAGTTATATACCGCGAACCGATGATTCGATGCAAAAGTTTGCGACCCTGATGACTAAACAGGCGCGAGATTCCGGCGCCAAGCCGTTGACAAAATCCGCTATCGAAGCTTTGATCGAGCATAGTTGCAGGCTTTCGGAAAATCAGCATCATTTTTCCGCTCGTATCAATGATTCTCTGGATATCATCAGCGAAGCCAATCTGTTTTGTAAACAGGCCGCTGACAGTCAGATTGACCGAAAGCATATCGAGCAGGCCTTGGCGGCAAGGGAACACCGTAACGGCAGAATTTCCGAGATCATTCTCGAAGAAATGCTCGACGGTACCATATTGATGGACACCGAAGGCGACGCCATTGGCAAAATCAACGGCCTGACCGTGCTGGAAGTCGGCGGCAGCAGTTTCGGTGCGCCGGCGCGCATCACCACTACCGTTTATCCGGGCTCCAGAGGCATCGTCGATATTGAGCGGGAAGCCGAACTCGGTCAGGCCATTCACTCGAAAGGGGTTATGATTCTGACCGGTTATCTGGGACAGACTTACGCCCAGCAGTTTCCGCTGGCCATATCGGCCAGTATTGCCATCGAACAGTCGTACGGCGTTATCGACGGCGACAGTGCCTCGCTGGCGGAGCTCTGCTGCCTGATTTCAGCACTGACCCGGACACCGATCAGGCAATCATTGGCAATTACCGGCTCGATCAATCAGTACGGCGAGGTGCAGGCCGTCGGCGGTATCAATGAAAAAATTGAAGGCTATTTCCGGCTTTGCCGGGCGCGCGGTCTGAACGGACAACATGGCGTCATTATACCTGCCGCCAACAAGCGCAATCTGATGCTGAAGCAGGAAGTCATCGACGCGGTAAAAAAGGACCTGTTTTCGATTTATGCAGTATCGTCGGTCGATGAAACGCTGGAACTGTTGACCGGACAACCGGCCGGCACAGTGGATCACCTCGGCAATTACCCGGAAAACAGCATTAATTTTAAAGCCATTTCCAGGTTAAGAGAGATTTCCGACATGGCCAATGCCGAGGATGATAAAGAAGAAGGGGCTTGAAATTCTAAATGCTGGAACGTTGATTCTGGCATCGATCATTTGTAACCGGCGATTTAAAAATACGATGGGAAACCCGACGGAGAATTTTATGCACGAAAATAATGCCTGGCCCAGCAAGAAACGCGAGATTCACAACCATCATTTCGACTCTACGATCTGGAACGATCTGACATTTCGGGACGATGACATTATCATTGCCAGCTATGCCAAGTCCGGCACGACCTGGACGCAACAGATCGTGGCTCAGCTCCTGGCAGGAGGCGATCCTGATCTGGCCGTCGCGGAGCTTTCGCCCTGGCTGGATTTGCGGTTTCCGCCCAAAGATATCAAGTTACCCGCTGTGGAAGCTCAGAGCCACCGGCGTTTTCTCAAAACCCATCTTCCGGTTGATGCACTGGTGTTCTCGCCCAAGGCGAAATACCTTTATCTTGGCCGCGATGGCCGTGATGTTGTCTGGAGCATGTACAACCATCACGCGAATGCGAATCAGCTCTGGTACGATATTCTGAATGACACGCCCGGACGCATAGGGCCGCCGATCGCACCGCCGCCGCAAGACGTTCGTCAGTATTGGCGTGACTGGTTCGAACGGGATGGCTATCCATTCTGGTCCTATTGGGAAAATGTGCAAAGCTGGTGGGACATTCGCAGTCTGCCCAACGTTAAACTCATTCATTTTAATGATCTTAAACGTGATATGGCGGGTCAAATGCGTTCCATCGCCGCGTTTCTGGACATCCCGGTTACCGAGTCGTATTGGACAAACATTGTCCAATACTGCACTTTTGACTGGATGAAAAAGAATGCTAAAAACAGCGTGCCCCTTGGCGGCGCATTTTGGGAGGGCGGCGCCGAAGTATTTATCAACAAAGGTATCAACGGCAGATGGGTGGATACGCTCACATCCGATGACGTCGCTGAATACGTAGCCTGCGCGCAGCAGAAGCTGGGTTCCGAATGTGCGGACTGGATCGCTAACGGGACAGGCACTTATTGAAATACGCACCTAATAAACCTAACAATACGCATCCATAGACAATTACAACGTTAACTCCAATCTAGCAGAGAAGAAGAATAGGCATCGTAATAGCTGAACTTAAAAAATCAACAAAGATCATACTTAGCTATGATTAAGGTGTAATTTTTTTCACTTACATTAAGGCGGTAGATTATGGTTCAAGTTAAGATTTCAATAATATCCAGGCTGGTTTTATTTATCGTTGCGACTTTAACCGCAGTCCCGGCAATTGCAGACAAGCCATCATGGGCCGGCGGCGGCAAGCATGAAAAAAAACATCAGAAGGAACGGCACCAGGATCGTGATGACCGGAAAGGAGCTTACGGAGGAGACAGAACCTATCAGGACCGGGACAGGCCGAGTTTTAGCGGTGGCCGGTATTTCATCGACCGGCATCGGACGGTTATCCACGACTATTATGCCGATGCCTACCGGACTGGTCATTGTCCTCCGGGTTTAGCCAAGAAGCGCAACGGCTGCATGCCGCCGGGGCAAGCGAAAAAATGGGCCATAGGCCGCCCTTTGCCGAGGGATGTAATTTTCTATGATTTACCACCGGCTGTGCTGGTTAATATCGGGCCTCCACCTCCCGGTTATCGCTTTGTGCGCGTCGCATCCGATATTTTAATGATTGCCATCGGGACGGGAATGGTGATGGATGCGATTAACGATTTGGGCAGGTATTAACTCCGTTTGAAAAATGAGGTATTTTCCTGATATTCGGCAGACAGCAGCGGATCGGGATGTTCCGTTATTTATCTGATTCGGAACAAACCTCAAATACCCCCCTCGGGCATCAATAAATTTTTTTATTTATAAACTCTGTTGTGCGAAACAAGCTTTGGCATCATGAAAGCCGAAAAGCTTTTCTTAAGCCCATCTGAAATTGTTGTTCATTAGGATCTAACATGAATCCTGATGTATTTTTATCGCTGTTCAGCCTCAGTGAAATTTTCGAAGACCGCTCCGCCCTTGAAGAGTTGCTTAAACTTTATCAGGCATTGGAAGCCAATACGGTACATAAAATGGAATCACTGTTGAAAAAAATCTGTTGCTGCTGAACCGTTTAAACAAAGATGCCGCCGCAGCTTCAATAAAGGCCGTGCAGATGAATACCTTAAGCGAACTCCATAAAAACGAAATCATTACCAGCAAACTCTATATTATGCTGAATCGTGAATTGCAGGAGAAAAAATTGTGATCCCTTCAATAACAGCGAGCGCCGATAACTTTCTTTATTAACAAGATTGCCGGAACTGCGCTGATCATCGAAACAGACTTTATTTAAGACTGGCCATGTCGATGACGAAACGATACCGCACGTCGCTCTTTAATGTGCGTTCATAGGCTTCGTTGATACGCTGTATCGGTATCACCTCGACGTCGGATGCGATGCCGTGCTCGGCGCAAAAATTTAGCATTTCCTGCGTTTCACGGATGCCTCCGATCAGCGATCCGGCCAGACGACGCCGCCCCATAATCAAAGGCCCCGCCGCCAGCGGCGAAGGATCGGGCATGCCGACCAATACCAGCGTGCCATCACGGCGCAACAGACCGAGATAAGCATTGTAGTCATGCTGAGCCGATACCGTATCGAGTATAAAACTGAAGCGTCCGGCGTTGTGAGTAAAAACCTCCGGGTCGCGGGTCACGATAAAATCGTCCGCACCCAGTCGGATCGCATCGTCGCGCTTACCCGGCGAATGGCTCAACACTGTCACATGAGCGCCCATCCCTTTGCTCAGTTTTATCGCCATATGGCCCAAGCCCCCGAGCCCGACCACCGCGATGCGGTCGCCTTTCTTCACGCCGAAATGTCTCAGCGGCGAATACGTGGTAATACCGGCGCACAGCAGCGGTGCCGCCCGGTCCAGAGGGATGCCTTCGGGGATTTTTAAAACATAGGATTCATCGACGGTAATACGCGTCGAATAACCGCCGTAGGTCGGCGTAATGCCGTCGCGTTCGCGGCTGTTATAGGTGAAGTTGGCGCCCTGATGGCAATATTGTTCCTCGCCTGAACGGCAGGCTTCGCATTCGCGGCAGGAGTCGACGAAACAGCCGATACCGACGGTATCGCCGACATGCCATCGAGTGACTTCGCCTCCTGTCTGCTGCACGACACCGATGATTTCATGGCCGGGCACCATCGGGTAAATGGAACTGCCCCATTCGTTCCTGGCCTGATGAATGTCGGAATGGCAGACGCCGCAATATAATATTTCGATCAAAACGTCGTGCGGACCGGGCTCACGGCGGTCAATGGAGTAGGGCGTCAATGGGGATTGTGCATCAGCGGCGGCATAGGCGGGTGTTTTTATCATGGCAATTCCTGGATTTAACAATGGGCTAGGACTGGTCTCTTGCTTTCGCTCTGATACTGGCCGTTATTCGACAAAATCGTAAACTCTATATTTTTCAACCAAAGGTTTTAATATGTCGTAGACGATTTTATGGTGTTCGGGATTTTTTAAATAATTTTCCAGCGCTTCTCTGCTTTCGAAGGTGCTGGAAATGGCGATATCGTAACTGTCATCGACGGCGTGGCTGGGCTTGTCGCGCTTTATCGTTGTCATCGTGCCGATGTTGTAACTGAGTACACCGGGCAATTTGGACAGACGTTTGCTCGCTTCGATATATTTTTGTCTGGCGGCGGGGTCGCCGTGTTGCTTTAGCCAGATTACCGTAACATGAAAGGCCTTGCCGCCGGATGGGTTAGCTGCTTGTTCAGCGTGAACCGCCGGCATAATGCTTAAAGCCGCCGTCAAAAAAAGCACGGGTTTGAAAGATAATAACTTCATGGATTCGGGCCTCTTTAGGAAAGATGATGGAAAAAACCAAGGATAGACTGATTGCAATTTAACAATGCTCTTCAATGCCGGTCATTGCCTATAAGGGCAGGGATGATGCGAAGAGCAAACTGCCGCTGGCCTGCAAAAGCATGTAAAAAAATTAGAATAGTTAGAGTATAAAAGTGCATCAAAAATTCAGTCCCGATTCGTTGCCATGCCCGGCAATAGTACGGCAGGGTGAAGAGACTAACCACCAGTTCGGTGCATTATATCCGCACCACGCGTTTTAGCGGATGATTTTCAAAACCTTGTCGGGAACTTTAGAACGGGTGCATGTCATAAAGTGATTGGAACAAGTGGTAGAGATAATAATGTGTAGAAAAAATGCTGATGAGGCTGATGGCCGATTCAGCGATCATTTGTCGAACTGCCAGGCATGTCCCGATTCTCGGGAATTTTATCCTTGTTTTAGGGCGACAGCATCATCTGCCTGGGCTGAATAGCCCGGTTGCGACTTTTTAGTCCGGTTTATTTTTGATGTTGGGTTTGGCAGAATATAATGGTGGTTTGGAAATGCTTTAAAAAAATACAATAAAAAGCAATCAATAAAAAATAATCGTGAGTTAAGACATATACCGGTCTGGCTCAATGATTTTAATTAAGCGGATTAATGAGAACATTATGATATACAAAGTCGAAGGTGATATTCTTTTGAGCAAAGCCCATGTCATTGCACACGGGGTCGGCATAAATGATCCCATGGATAAAGGGTTGGCGCTGGAACTACACAACAAATATCCCGCCATGCATAAGGATTTTCATCGTTGGTGCCATCAACATAATACCAAACCAGGCGAGGCCTGGATGTGGGGCGGTCCCAACAATGTCCGTATTGTCAATCTGATTACTCAGGAAGGGATGGACAGCCATGATCATCGGCATGGTAAGGCTACGCTGAGTAATGTCAGACACGCATTAGGCGCTCTGCTTAAAATGATCACAACCGAGAAATTTTCGTCGATCGCATTACCGCGACTGGCAACCGGTGTAGGCGATTTAGACTGGGATGATGTATTGCCGTTGATTGAAAATATTTTAGGCGGTCTGGATATTCCTATTTATGTCTACACCGTTTATCATCCCGGGCAACAGGCTCATGAATCGGGATTGTAACTAATCATCCAGTAATCAAGCGGCCTTACGCATGTTATCGCCCAGGGGAAAAAGTTACATTTGACCGGCTAGACAAAGGAAACCCAGCATCAAAGGCCGGTCGCTGGGTTTCTGCAAGGCTCCAACCGGATTACGGCCGTTAACGTGCCGGAGTTTGCCTGCGTTTTTAATATGCGGGTAAATTAATGTTTACTTTTCACATTCATTGTCTTCGCTATCCGCTTCTTCATCGGCATCATCAAAGTCGCCAGAATCAGAATAAGAGCAGGTATCTTTACCCTTGCCGCCGATAATGGTATCGGAACCTGGTCCGCCGCTAATCTCATCGGGAGCGTTGTCCCCATCCAATATATCGTCTCCATCACCGCCTGCGATGACATCTTTGCCATTGCCGCCTTCGATATAATCATTGCAATTAGGAGGGACATCATCCTCATTTCCAAAAATTCCATCTTCCCCGGCCGGGTCGACTGCCACGCAGCTACTTTCTGCGTCATCGCCATATAGCGTATCTTTTCCGTTTTGGCCGAATATCCGATCTTGACCGTCAATGCTGTCTTTGCCAGAGATGGTATCCTGGCCATTACCGCCGCAAATAATGTCAGCAAAAACGCTGCCGGTAATTCTATCGTTGCCATTACCGCCGGAGACGACGGCCGGGGGGGTAAAATCTACTGGTGGTTCGCCATTGATGGTGGCGGTATAATCGTCGTTTATGATGATGGTGTCGGATTTATTGGTTCCTTTGACGTTGACACGCTGGCCGTCGCAGTAAGTCGGTTTACCTTTTCCGCCACCTGGTTTTTTGGCCATGGCCAGGTCACCAAAACCACTGATGGCCGTCCCGATGAGCAAACTGATTATTATTTTATTACGCATAGCATTTAATCCTCAGGTTTATTAAATTTTAAGTAATTGGATACACTATAAACCAAATTGGCGCATCCCGGCATGTTATACCTGTTTATTTAATAACTTACTGGGATAATGGTCACAGTTTTGACCGGTTCAATTGGCGCTGCTTAAAAATTCACTTAATAATCCAAAAATCTCTGTACATGACAAAAAAAAGAGGAAGTTGATATAGCTCGTTGAAATGTAATT
>CAZMRW010000077.1:0-21325 GCA_964568805.1 uncultured Methylococcaceae bacterium
GGAGTCTTTATTAACTTACACCGCTTGCCGGTCGATAATTTTGCAAGTGGCTCTTTATTTCATCATTTTCTTTTTAAAGATGGTATCCAGTTTTCTATTAGTATCCGAGTACTGGATCGGCGGTTGAACCGGCGCCGGTTGAGGTGCGGCTACGGGAGGCGGCGGTGCCTGTGCGACCGGCGGCTCTTCGACAGGAGCGTCCTGTAGGCGGAACACATCACCGTAGGTGGTATCCACATCGAAGTCATCCCAAACATACAGTGGTTGTGCGATAGGTTTGGTCGGCAGCGGAAACGTGACCAGATCGGTCAATCCGACTGCCAGACGACCTGCTGTATAAACTATGCCTTTAAAAAGCCCCCCGATAATACCGTAGAAAACATTACTTTGATTGCTGGTGTTGATGATGTTTTTAGGAATTTCGAGTGCTCCGGTCGCAAGGTTGGTAAAGCCGTTGAGGGCTTTAGCGCCGACTTCGCTGCCATAGCTCGGATTCTGCGTGTTGGTGAAATTCGGCAGTTGCGCGCTACTTGAAAATTGCTGTTGAGAACCACCGTAACCTTGCTGCATAGTTTCTGCTTCGGCAATAGGGACAACGGCCGTTGTCAGAGTGACATATAACAAAGTAACATTAAAACGATGAGGGGTAATCATATCTAATCCTGCTGCTTGGTTAATTAATGAAAATGAGTATAGCAGAGCTTGGATTATTTACCTGACCGTGCATTGGCAAATGCATTGGCCATCGCGCCTTGAGCGGATATAGGCTGTTTCGGTTTGTTCGTTTGATTGCGAATTTGTGATCCGGGTTTGGTTTTTGCGACTTCCGCATCCATTTTCATCGATAAAGAAATCCGTTTGCGTTCGATATCGACTTCCAGTACTTTCACTTTGACTATTTCACCGGTTTTAACGGCATCGCGCGGGTCTTTTATGAAGGTGTTCGCTAGATGCGAAATATGGACCAAACCATCCTGATGCACACCAATGTCGACAAAGGCGCCAAAATTGGCGACATTTGTAACGACGCCGTTCAGGATCATGCCGGCTTCAAGGTCGGAAATTTTTTCGATGCCCGCTTTAAATTGCACGCTCGTAAACTCCGGTCTGGGATCGCGTCCGGGTTTTTCCAGTTCCTTTAGAATGTCGCTTACGGTAGGGAGGCCGAAATGGTCATTAATGTATTTTGCAGGGTTAAGATTGCGCAAAAAACTGCTTTGGCCGATAAGGTCGCGTATGGATTTGCCGGTGTCTTCCAGGATGGCCTTGACGACGGGGTATGCTTCGGGATGCACTGACGAGGCGTCCAGTGGATTGTCGCCATTCATGATGCGCAGGAAACCGGCGGATTGTTCATAGGCTTTCTCGCCCAGGCGAGGGACTTTTTTCAATTGCGACCGATTCTTGAACGGGCCGTTCTCATTGCGAAAGGCGACGATATTGTCGCTGATGCTCGGGGACAGACCGGAAACCTGTCTGAGCAGGGCGACTGACGCCGTATTGACATCGACGCCGACTGCATTCACGCAGTCTTCCACGACCGCATTCAATCCCCGAACCAATTGCACCTGATTGACATCATGCTGATACTGGCCCACGCCTATAGACTTGGGTTCGATTTTGACCAGTTCGGCCAATGGATCCTGCAGGCGCCTGGCGATTGAAACGGCTCCCCGCAACGATACATCCAGTTCCGGAAATTCCTTGGCAGCCAGCTCGGATGCCGAATAAACCGACGCCCCCGCCTCGGACACGGTCATTTTGCTGAATCTAAGTTCGCCGTGCCGTTTCATCAAATCGCTAACCAGATGGTCGGTTTCCCGTGAACCTGTGCCGTTGCCGATACTGACCAGTTCGACATGGTGTCGTTCGATCAGTTTTGCCAGCAGGGCAATGGATTCGCCCCATTGCTGACGCGGCGGGTGCGGATAGATCGTCTCTGTCGCAAGCAATTTACCGGTTGCATCGACGACAGCGACTTTGACGCCGGTGCGTATGCCGGGGTCAAGTCCCATCGTTGTTTTGGCGCCCGCCGGCGCAGCCAGCAACAAGTCCCTTAAATTGCTGGAAAATACCCGAATGGCTTCCACCTCGGCAGATTCCCGTAATGTCTGTTTTAAATCCAGATCAATCCGTGTGAACAGTTTGATTTTCCAGGCGAAGCGTGCTGTTTCCGCTAACCAGGCATCGGCAGGCCGGCTGTTATCGCTGATACCCAGACGGCGGGCGACAAACTGGGCGCAAAGTTCATGCCCCTCCTTGTCTTCAGTTGCGGTTTTCAGGGTCAACGTCAGTAAATCTTCATTACGCCCGCGAAACAGCGCCAGGGCGCGATGGGAAGGAATCTTGCCGATGGCTTCCTGGTAATCGAAATAATCTTTATATTTGACGGCTTCCTGCTCTTTACCGGTCGCTACCACCGCATGCAATATGCCGTTTTGCCAGATACGTTCACGCAGCTCAGCCAGCAAGTCCGCGTCTTCGGAAAGGCGTTCCATGATAATTTGC
This sequence comes from uncultured Methylococcaceae bacterium, assembly GCA_964568805.1. Lineage (GTDB taxonomy): Bacteria > Pseudomonadota > Gammaproteobacteria > Methylococcales > Methylomonadaceae > CAZMRW01. The sequence continues at coordinate 2,509 of CAZMRW010000077.1, forward strand.
CGCGCGCCATCGAGTGCGGCTGCACCGTCGGGCACGCCTTTTTCTGCATTGATATAAGCGGCTGCAATGTGTTCAGGAACCAGGTTGCGGTCATTCAAAATCTGATCCGCCAAGGGTTCCAGACCGGCTTCGCGGGCTATTTGGGCCTTTGTGCGCCGTTTGGGTTTGTATGGCAGATACAAGTCTTCCAAAAGGGTCTTGGTGTCGGCCGATGCAATTGATTTTTCCAGTTCCGGAGTCAGTTTGCCCTGGTCCCGGATACTGTTCAAAATGATATTGCGGCGATCGTCAAGTTCGCGCAAATAATATAAACGCTCTTCCAGCGTCCTTAATTGAGTATCGTCCAGCCCTCCGGTCATTTCCTTACGGTAGCGGGCGATAAACGGGACAGTGGCGCCATCATCGAGCAAGGCAACCGCGGCGTCGACTTGTTTGCGGTTAACAGATAATTCTTCGGCAATACGTTGGATTACGTCCATTTTTCGATCAGTCATTAATAGGGGGATATATTGATAGATTTATACGTGTTCCACACCGGTTACTTGGCTCTTGCGTACTGTTCGGGTACACACAAAAATACCGGGCGGATGTAAAACGATGCCATTGTAGCAGTATAGTTTTATTTTTTATGCGTCTGAACCTATCCAACTCTGATTTATCTTGTAAACTTGCTATAATTCGAATTATTAAAAATTCATTAAGATTTGCCTTTGTCGTATGGAACTTGCAATTCATAACATTAATCAAAGAGCCACATTATTGATTTGCCAAGCAAATAGAAGGATAAGAACTTGAATAAGACGGTTCGGCTGCGTTGCAGACTGTTGATAAATGATAAGTTACCTCACGTTTTAAGCGAGTTCGGCAGCTATGCAAAAAGGTAGGTCGTTGGTGCCCAAAGCTCTGTTGGTGGGCCTGGCTGCGGCATTGGTAGTCATTGGCATTATTTTGACCGGAATCGTCACAGAGGAAGTGAGAACATCCAAATATCAAGCACGCTATCTTTCTGAAATCAGCAAGCAATTGAGTTTCAAGCTCCAGCAAGGGGCAAGTTCATCGGTGCGCTATCCCGAGTATGGTCCCTACGACCAGCGGCTAGGCTATACTCTGATACCAGAAGCCATTGCCCGTCTGCAGAACGCCGGTTTCAAAATTACTTCGCAAGCCGCTTCTTCGCCGATGATGATGCAGTTGGTAGATGACGGTCTGTTCAACATCTATCATGAAAAAACCCAGGCCGGCCTTCGAATCGTCGATCAGGCCGATCGAGTCATTTTCAGCAATCTTTATCCAGTCCACGGTTATCCCAGCTTTGAAGCGATTCCGCCGTTGGTGCTCTATACCCTGCTTTTTATTGAAAATCGGGAATTGCTCGATGAATCCCGAACCAACGTTAATCCGGCAATCGAATGGGATCGGTTGGGATATGCCGGCTTGCAAATGCTGGCGAATAAGATTGGATTCACCAGTAATGTACCGGGCGGCAGCACCCTGGCTACCCAAATTGAAAAGTATCGTCATTCCAAGAACGGTTACACCAATTCGGTAATCGATAAGTTCCGGCAAATGGGCAGCGCGTCGATACGCGCCTATTTAATGGGGCCGGAGACCCTTGAAATGAGGCGCGAAATCGCGTTGTCCTACCTGAATTCGATGCCGTTATCGGCGACCCCTAAAGCAGGAGAAGTGCACGGCCTGGGTGATGGGCTCATGGCCTGGTTTGGCGCAGATTTCGTCGAAGTCAATAAACTTCTCAGCCCCGGCATCATCAATTCTGCGGAAAAAATCACCCAGGAGCAGGCAGTAGCTTACAGACAGGTTCTGAGTATATTGCTGTCGCAACGAAGGCCGTCTTATTTTTTAGGCGAAGGCTACAAGGCACTGCAGACGCTGACCAACAGTTATTTACGTTTATTGGCGGAACAGGGCGTTATCTCAAAATCACTCAGGGATGCTGCATTACAGGCATCCAGCGTGCGGCCGCTAATTGCTGATGTTCCGCCGACGATGTTTATGACAGAGAAGAAAACACAGGCCGTATTGAGAACCCGGCTGGCCAAAACGCTGAACGTCAAAACCATTTACGATCTGGATCGGCTGGACCTCACCGTAAAAACGACTCTGGATTTTGACACACAGCAAGCCGTCACGGCCGCTCTTCGCCGACTGCGCGACCCGGCTGAAGCACGCGCGGCTGGCGCTTTGGGCTTCAGGTTGTTGAATGAAAATACTGATCTGAGCCCTGTCGTCTATAGCCTGATGTTATTCGAGCGGAGCGAAACCGGCAATCTTCTGCGCGTACAAACCGATAATTTTGATCAACCTCTTGATATTAATGAAGGCATCAGACTGGATCTTGGCTCTACATCCAAATTAAGGACGATGGTGCATTATCTGGAACTGGTCACCGATGTTTATGAGCTTTACAAGGATCGGCCAGTCCAGGAACTCAATCGCATTGAATTGCATCCCCGAGACTATATATCCGCATGGGTCATTGGTCAGCTTAAAGCGCAGCCCAAGATCATTCTGGAGGACCTGCTAAATTTGGCCCTGGATAGGAAATATTCGGCCAGTCCCGGCGAAAATTTCTTCACTGGCGGGGGCATCCATCATTTCAATAATTTCGATAAGAGCGAAAATTCCAAAATTATGTCAGTCCGGCATGCCTTGCGGGATTCCGTCAACCTGGTGTTTATCCGCTTGATGCGGGATATTGTCTACCATCATCTTTACAAGCCGGAAGGGGTCGCGCGTTGGTTGGAAAATCCGGCAGATCCCAGACACAAGGAATATCTGGCTCGCTTTGCCGATACTGAAGGCAGGGTCTATTTAAGTCGTTTTTATGGAAGATATCAGGGCAAGAGTTCGGAAGAAGCCTTATCGATGTTAAGCAAACGGGTCATGGCCAAGCCTTCAAGGTTCGCCATGTTATATCGGGCTATATACCCCGATCATGATTGGACTCAGCTCAATAAGTTTCTCAGCGCCCATTTAAGTAAGGCGGCCTTGGCTAAAGAAGATATCTATGGTTTGTACGAGAAATACTCCGCTGAGAAGTTTGATCTTCAAGATCAGGGCTTTATAACCAAAATACACCCCCTGGAATTGTGGCTGGTCAGTTATTTGTCCAAAAATCCGGGTGCAACGCGTGATGAAATCATGGCGGCCAGTGCAGGTCAACGTCAGGATGTTTATCGCTGGCTGCTTAAAAGCAAACGAAAAGCAAAGCAACAACGGCGTATCATGACCCTGCTGGAGGTTGAAGCTTTCAAAAAGATCCATCAGGCATGGAAACGCGTCGGCTATCCGTTCGGAAGCTTGACTCCTTCTTATGCGACGTCTATCGGTGCTTCCGGCGATAGACCAGCCGCATTGGCGGAGCTTTTGGGTGTCATCCAGAACGACGGAGTTAGATTGCCGATTGTAAGGTTTGAGCGCCTGCATTATGCGCAAGCGACTCCTTATGAAACATTACTGGATAAATCGCCCGATAAAGGCAAGCGCGTGTTTGCGCCTGAAATTGCCAGAGTCGCGCGTGGCGCATTGATCGGTGTCGTCGAGGGCGGAACGGCGTCGCGGCTTAGAGGCGCTTATACCGATGCCGATGGTAAACCATTGGCGGTTGGCGGTAAAACCGGTACCGGCGATCATCGCCAGCAAGTATGGGGAGAGGGGGGGCGTTTGATTGAATCCAAATTCATCAGCCGCGCCGCTACGTTCACCTTTTTCCTGGGCGATCGTTTTTTTGGCGTCATAACGGCCTATGTCTCCGGCGATGAAGCGGAAAAATATCACTTTACCAGTTCATTACCCGTGCAAATTGTGAAGTTTTTAAAACCGACTCTGTCGCCTTTACTGAACAGACCAGCGAATAATCTTAATGAACATTCGCTCTCTAAAGTGACCATCGCTTCGAACTCAAAAGATTATATCGCTCAAATACACCCCTAAGCAGGATTTCGTATATAACCGGCAGTTGCTGTTTTTAACCTGCAAATGGCTAAGCACAGCAAGGATATTGAAAATTCAGCAGTCCTGCTAGGGCCGGCTTATATGATGGACCGGGCGTTTTGTTATCAACTCAAAGCAATTCAATGAAGGCTATCCTACCGTCATTGTTTTACCGGAGGCAAGAAGCAAAACAATCACAGGCATTGTGCCCGTTTTGATCAGGAAACAAAAGCAAATCCTATGCTTTTTTTCTTGGCATAGTACATTGCCGAATCAGCTTGCCTGATCAGGGACTCACAATTTTTTCCATCTTCAGGATATACCGCAATGCCGATACTGACGCCCAAATTAACCAGTTGTTCATCCAGCACATAAGTATCTCTGAGTGCTGCGATGATTTTTTCAGCCACTAGTATAGAGGCTTCTTTACCGGTTTCAGGCAGCAACAATACAAACTCATCGCCCCCAAAGCGCGCGGCTATATCGGAATCCCGCAGGACAGAAAGGAGCCGCCTGGCCGCTTCTTTAAGCACATCGTCACCTATCGAGTGTCCCATAGTGTCATTGACGGTTTTAAAGCGATCCAAATCCAGGAAAAACAGGGAAAATGACAAGCCTTTTCGAAGGGTCATATTGATGGACTGCTGGAGCCGGTCCATGAATAATCGGCGATTGGCCAGCCCGGTCAACTCATCATAATATGACATCCAGAGCAAGCGGTCAGCTTCTTGTTTACGAACAGTGATATCATGCATGACGCCATCGACACCTATGCAAATGCCGTAATCGTTATATACGGGTGAGTCCTTGACTTCGAACCAGCGGGCGATATTTTTTTTATCGTAGATTTCGATTTGATAGGGCGGATTCGGGATGCCTTGCGTACATTTTTCTATGTATTCTTTTATTTTAAGATTTTCCGGATTGTCGGTAAGATAATCGCGGTAATGGGCCATAAACTCATCCTGGGTATAGCCAATTGCATTGGTAACCGAGGGACTGATATAAGTAAAGACGCCGTTACAGTCATATTGGTAGAAAAAATATTCGGCATTCTGATTTTCGACCAGATGACGAAATTTATTTTCATTGGAATTCAGCTCGGCGCTCCGGTTTAATATCAAACGCTGAAGATCGCTTTGCAATTGCTTTACTGTGACATGGGCATTTTGAGCCTCATGATTTGCTTGCTTGATTTTCTTATTTTGACGTCTGATCAGGAAAAGCATTAAGGACAAAATGACCGCCAACAATATTAAACTGGGATTTGCTGGTTTTAATTTAAACGAATAAGGCTTTGGCTGTTGTATCTGGCTTGCTAAAAGAGGCGCCTGCACAATCTTTTCAAGTTTCGTCGGGGCAACCCATTTGGAATAGATGTCATTCATTTGCTGTTCACTGATTGAGTCCAGCCCCTTTTGTAAAATAGCCGCCAGTATCGGCCAGTCCTTCCTGACCGCGATACTTTCATCGCTGCTGTTCCGATCGTAAAAGTCGGCGAACTTGAGGTCATCAATTTGATACTGGTTTTGCAAATAATTAGCGGTCGCCATAAACGTAATCGCTGCATCCACCTTTCTGTTGCTGACTAGTTTAAGGGCGTTCAGAGTCGTATTCACAAAATAAGGTTTAACTGAAGGAAATTCTTTTTTAACCTGATAGCCATACTGATAACCTTTGACGAGAGAGACCTTTTTCCCCGAAAGATTGGAACGGTTGATGACGGAAGAATTATCTTTAGTGGTCATAATGACCAATGATTTTTTGATGTAGGGTAGAGTAAAGTTGAACCAGAAACTACGCTCCGGACGGTTTACCATGGTAGCGACAACATCAACTTTGCGTACGGCTGCTGCCTTATATAATTCGTTCCAGTTTGAGTATGAATAGGTTTTAAATTTGATGTTAAGGTTTCTGCTCAGCGCACCGATAATATCAACGGCGATGCCCTCAAACTGTCCGGAGTCATTGATAAAACTGTAAGGCGGTAATGAATCGTCAAAAGCGATCTTGAGAAGTTTATGTTTTGCCAGCCAGGATTTTTCCTTGGGGGTTAATTCTACCGATTGCACGGATTTTCTTTGGTGAAGAAAGAGTCCGTCGCCGTGATCCGCATGGGCGATATTGACTAAAAAAATAGAAAAAAATAAAGAAATCAAATAGGCCATTGTTTTGCGACTAGTTAAATGGTTCCGATTCATTGTGGGCTTTCTTTTTTTATCGAAAAAACAGATTAATTTAAATCCTATCGGAAAATTCAGCATTTCTTCCAGGCTGATTTTAAATTGATATAACCAAATGAAAGTATAGGATATTTAAAATTATAGGTATGATTGGATACTGCATTAGGGTCATTTCGATTGTCGGAAATGTTTCAGTTCGCGCATTGCCATTTTTTGAAATGAAGCATTATTCAGTTTTACCCATAGATTCATGACAAAATAGCCATAAGGGAGTTTAGGGCCCTGATCGGAATAAGCAATTTCATGAAAATGCCGGGTTTCATTTTGATGATGACCGATATGGTTGGAAAGGCCGATGAGGGCATATCGGGTAACCCAGGAATCGGTAACCCAGCCGAAACTATTGCCGAATTGACCTTCCTGCAGACCCCAATGCTGAAAATAATTGACGGCTTCCAGTATGCGGACAGCGGCAAAAGCCTGATAAAGAAACATAAAAGCAGCCAGCCAGCCAAAAACAGTCAGTATCATGATCAGCAATATCAATTCAACCGCCATACCCTGGAATACCTGGCTTTTCAACAATTCTAACTGAAAAGGGCGTTGAGCGATACCTAATCTGTTCAGCTCCGAGCGCCAGGCATAACAGAAATAGCCGGGATAAACCCTTTTCCAGTAATCAATAAAATTTTCACCCAGACGCGCAGTGGCAATATCATCGGGCATCCCGAGGTTTTTATGATGGCCCAGTTTGTGGGTAATGACAAAATGTTCGTAACAGACCGTACACAACAATAAACGTCCTAATTGGTGCATGAGCCATTGGGAACGATGGATCAATTCATGGGCGACGACGATACCCGACGTACCGGAACTGGTGCCGACCATGAATCTGATGACGATCAGATTCACCAGGCCGTTTATGGTATCGTGATAAGACTGCCAGCTTAACTGATTGACATAATCCAGCATTAAGGCCAGATTGACGAGTTGCAACAAGGTCAGTCCGTAAAGGATTCCATCGTAATAGCGCCCGGAAACCCCCGTGTCCTTCCGGTATTTTACTTTCGGACCACGCCAGTCGGCCAGCAGCACAATCCAGAACGGGAATGTCCATGCCAGCGCATCCTCGATAACATGTGGGCCGCTCCATAAAAAAAGGCATGTGCTGACGGGCAAAATAAAGCAAAGCAAATGGTTTAAGGGGTATAACATCCTGGACATTTAACCTAAATGACAACTGCCGGAAGGATGATCCCCTCCAGTCAGTCCTTTTAACAAATATCGGAAGACCAATGCTAATTTAAACCGTCTACAAACTGTTTGCAATGAACAATATCCGGTAAAAATTCGCCGCCAATGAGCCTGTACGGCTTCATTGCCCAAATTTGCGGCACAGTCATCCAGATAGTGCTGGATCGCATTTTTCGCCAAAAAAGCATGCCCTGACGCCATATTGTCTATTGAAATATGTATATCGACGATAGCGGGGTTTATGCCCCAAAACTTCAATTCATCCGATAATTGCAGATAGCCTTTGCCCAGGCCGCTTAATTCTATGGCCATATTCAAGCCCAATAACTCGGGCAAAAAGGCGCTTGGAAATTTTGAAATGGATAACAGATAGACCGGAATGTCGAAAGCGCTGTCGATAAATCCCGGGTAACCAATAAATTCTTTACTGCCTATCGGCGGCAGACTGATATTGACGCTGTCCAATAATTGCCGGTAGATGAAGGGGTGATTTTGTTCAAGTTTGCCGTTGCCGGCCTCGTCTTCAAATATCTTGAACAACAGGGCGCCGATGGCATGATTTGGGTAATATTTCAGTTGGCCAGCGTTTTGCAGCCAGCAGCCATCGGTCAATATCGTCGGTGCAAACTGCTCTATCCCCCATACATATGCCTTTTTCGATAATTTGGGAGCCGCTTTAATCGGCTGGTAAGCATTGACCTCGCGCTGATAAAGCCGGTCCAGATAATCCTCGAAAACCTGATGTTGATACTGTTTGAAAGGTAATCGCTGAAATCGCTTTGCGGAACGCAGGACCTTATGAACTTTGCTCCTGGCTGTGGCCAATACGTCCGGATAGATGTCGGCATTAACCAGATAGTAATACAATTCCCTGTTGGTGAGTTTCGAATAGTCCATCGCGGAAGAGTTCTGCGCATCGTCCGCAACTGATTTATTTACTGGCTGCGGGAAGGCTGAGGGCGCATTTTGAATGTCTGCTTTTTCGGAAATCAGCCAGTTTTCAAGAATACATTTTTCGGCGTTGCTGAGTACACCGAACATGGGGCCACCGAAATCGAAAAGCTTGAGCAGCAGGCTGTTGCCGGGATGATCGGAATCAATATAGGATGATCTTTTTAATGCGGACAAAAAGCTTGCGCTGTCAAAAGGCGTTTGTGCAAACCAGTCGTCGAGCGATTTACCGGTAAGTTTGATTCTGCTGTGATGGCCGAAAGCAGCGGGCGCTTTGCGTTGAAGCAGTTTTACCAATTCGTGACAGGTTGATGGAGGATGTTCCAGTTGTTGATGCAGGTGTCGGCAACAACGGTCGGCCAGCTGGCTGTACAAGCCGAATCCTGATTGAATTCGCTGCCATAAGGCATCGGCCTGTCCGCTAAACGAGCAGAGATAGGTATCAATAATTTTATTCAGGGCAGGGATGGCCGACGCCAGCGCATGACGCCTTTTGTCCAGGAAATGGCTCGGATTGAAAGCGCTATCGATTTGACGGAAATGTTCGAGAATCGATTGAGACTGGCAATAAGCCTGGGTAAAGCCCAGGATTTCCGGAAAGAACACTCTGGGAAAACAGAATAAAGCCAGTTGGATAGCAGCGAAATCGAACATGCATTCGCCGATATTTTCCTGTTGAGCAAACGCCCGGCTGGTTAAATCGGGCAGATCCAGTCCCGATGTCAGCAAAAGCGCCTGGAATAAATTCCTGTTTTTGTCCTCGCGAGTGAATTCCAGATAGATCGCCATCAGATCGACTGCCAACGGATGCTCGCTGGTGGCAGCCTGCGAGATGAATTGCAGCCAGCAAGGTTCGGTCAGGATAATCGGCGATAATTGCAGTAAACAGTTCTGAAGGCTGTCATCAGATGACTGAATGGTGCCGGAAAGCGGGGGCAGGGCCGCAATCTCAGCGCTTATCTTATCCGGGCGGTATGCTTTAACGTTTGGATTTTGGTTTCCTTGATGAATTTCGAGCAAATGCCGTTTGATGAAATCATAGGCTGCCGGATAAACCGCATCATGCTCGCTGATGTGCATGAGCGTATAAAACAGCTCTCGGCTATCACGCCGATAGGTCAGCGAGGCCCTATCGGCATCGCCGGAAAAAACCGGCCGCAGGGACGGATCAAAAGGGTGGTAAGTGTTAGTCGCCACGGGGTTTGCTAATGAGATAATCATTGATCACCAATACATCCAGGCCGGTGGTCAAAAAAACCGCCAGCGCATCTTCCAGCGTATGCACCAGGGGTTTGCCCATGACATTAAAACTGGTGTTCAGTAAAACCGGAATCTCAGTCAACTGATAAAAACATGTCAGCAATTGATAAAAACGCGGGTTCCACTCTTCTTTGACAGTTTGCAGGCGCCCGGTTCCATCGACATGACAGACGGCGGCGATACGATCCCGCATTTCCTCGCGGATGATCAGGGTTTTATCCATATAGGGAGATTCCTGATAATTTTCAAAATACGATGGTCCGTATTCGTGCAAAATCGACGGTGCAAACGGACGGAAAGACTCCCGGAATTTGATTTTCTCGTTAATTTTGTCCTGCGTGGCGGCATATCGCGGGTCCGCAAGAATCGAACGGTTTCCCAGTGCTCTGGGGCCGAATTCGGCCCGGCCTTGTATCCATCCGACCAGTTGACCTTGCGCCAGCAGTTTGGCCGTGGCGTCGGCAATACTGTCGGGCAAGTGCTCGATTTGCAGCGATCGATTGTATTTGATTAATCGTTGAATGGTTTCATCGGCAATCGCAGTGCCGGTATAAGGCGTCAATACTATCGGCGGCGTGCGGCGTTCGGGATAATCGGCATGATAGGAAAGCCATGCGGCGCCCAGCGCGCAGCCGTCATCAGCCGGTGCGGAAGGAATATGCACCCGCCGAAAAGGAGTCATACTGGTGATTCCGCCGTTGTTCGAGGAGTTCAAGGCGCAGCCTCCGGCCAGCGCCAGATTATCGCATTGGGTCACTTCATGCAGATGACGTAATAATCGGCTCACCGTTTCAGTAAAAAAATATTGGCCGGTATAGGCAATATCGGCGGCATGTTCGATCGGGCTCTGTTTATCCCGCCGGTATCGGTCCAATCGGGCGAATTGTTCGAACAGGTTTTTGGACGAATGCCTGCAATCGAAGCCATCAATAACGAGGGTCGAACTGAACAGATCGTAAAGTTCATGATCAAGTTTGCCATAGGATGCAAGTCCCATCACCTTCCATTCCTCGCCTTTTAGCCAGTCGAATCCGCAGAGTTCGGTGAATTTCATATAATATAAACCCAGGCTGGCGGTAGCCGCTCCTTTGGCTTCATGGAGGCGTTCCAGTTTTTGATTGTGAAACCGGTAAAAAGCCATGGCGCCCCGCTCTCCGAACGAATCGATGACCGCGCAGGCGGCCTGGTCGAAAGGGCTGCTGTAACAGGCGCTTGCCGCATGGGTCAAATGATGATCATAATCAGCAAAGGAAAGACGGCTTTGAGGATAGTTTTCCCGGATGATACGCACCAGATTGATGCCGGCACGAACGATACTGCTTCGCTGGCACGCCATCATGTGATGCAGTTGGTAATTGCTCAGAGGCGAACGAAGTTTTTTAATGCCGGTTTTCAATAGACCGGGCGCTGACAGAATGCCCAAGCCGGACACGATGGTTTCATAGAGAGGACGTTTTCTGCTCCAGTTAATGGCGATGACGAATTCATCCGCATCCGGGCAATAGCGTTCCAGCAAGTCCGGTACGTGAAACAACTGGTCGGGTTCGCAGTTTAACGCGCGTTTGTTTTGCAGGAAACGCTCGGTTGCCTCGGCAAACAATACCTCTCCCTGATCGTCGACGATAGCCAGAGCCGAATCATGATAGGTTACCGATAAGCCGATATAGTATTTCCTCATCCTGCGCAGCCTCGCATTGTAGTCGTAAAATCACCGTTACATTATGCCCCGGAGGCATAGGGATGCCGAAGCCAATAAACCAGTGATCGGCAACGGCTGATGACGCCATCGATTCCTCTCTGTATCGTTGTGATAATGGCTCGGCCGGATGATTGAAACCGTTCTGCTCAACGCGAACTGAATAGATTCGTCACAGGACCGGATCATTAATCAGCGATTTTCTCGTCAGCCGATGGAAATGTCTGGGATCTGATCAATTGCTCAGCGGTATCTTCGTTTTAAGCTTCAAAAATCGCTGGTATCGGCTCATCGGAATGGCGCTATTCTCCGCCGCTTCTCTGATAACGCAGCCCTTGTCCTGGCCATGACTGCAGTCATTAAACCGGCAATGTCCCAACAGCGGTTGAAACTCCCGATAACCGTAGGCCAGCTGGGACTCAGACAGATCGGCCAGTCCGAAAATCGACACGCCGGGACTATCGATCAAGTCGCCGCCGTCCTTCAGATGATACAGCGTGGCGGCCGTGGTGGTGTGACGGCCCAGTTTGCTCGATGCCGAGATGGCATTGGTTTTAAGTTCCTTATCGGGAATGATGGCGTTCGTTAACGAGGATTTGCCGACGCCCGATTGCCCTGAAAAAATACTGACCTGATTTTTTAAGGCTTGTTGTAATTCGTTTAATCCGGCCGATGTCCGGACGCTGACCCGATACAGCGGGTAGCCGAGGTTCTGATAGATGAGCAGCTCATTTTCAAGGTCCTCGGCCTGTGGCAGATCGGTTTTATTGAGGACTAAAGCCGCTGCGATTTTGCTGTTCTCGCAAATGGCCAGATATTGGTCTATCAGCAAAAAGTCGCAATAGGGTTCAACGGCAATGACGATAAAGATCGTGTCGATATTGGCGGCGACCGGACGGGTTTTGCCGTTTCGGGACGGGCGTATCAATAACGAGCGCCTGGGTAAAATGTCATCAATGCGGCCCTGTCCGGGAGCGGATTGAGTCCATAGCACCTTGTCGCCCACCGCGACGGTTTCCAGCCGCCTGAGCGGCTGGCACAGGATAATGTTGCCCTCATTTTCAATGGCAATACCCTGGCCTAGATGGGCTATGACCAGGCCTTCATTGCGCGCAGACACTATGCCGCCGTTATTTTGGTTTCTAAATGAGCGATACGGATGGCCGCGGGCGGATGACTGTAATGAAATGCCGAATACAAGGGATCGGGAGTCAATGTGCTGGCGTTTTCCTCATACAGTTTGACCAGGCCGCTGATCATTTTGGCGGCTTCGGCATGTTCGGCGGCGAAGCTGTCGGCTTCGAATTCGAACTTGCGTTGGAAATAGGCGCTGATGGGCTGCATAAAAAACGTGAAGGCCGGCGAAACCAGCATGAATAACAAGAGCGCCGCCGCATTGGAGGGTTGTTCCACGCCCAAGCCGTGATAAAACCAGCTCTGGTCGATCAGCCAGCCCAATATGGCCAGACTGATCAGGCTCATGACCGATGTGGCGATCAGCATCTTGATCACGTGTTTGCACTTGAAATGGCCCAGTTCATGCGCGAGTACCGCCTCCAGTTCCGCGTCATCCAGCGATTTGACCAGCGTGTCGAAAAATACGATACGCTTGTTATTGCCGATACCCGTGAAATAGGCGTTGCCATGCCCGGAACGCTTGGAACCGTCCATGATGAAGATGCCCTTGCTGTTAAAACCGCAACGCACCAGCAGTTTCTGAATGCGGTCTTTTAATGAGCCTTCTTCCATCGGCGTGAACTTATTGAACAAGGGCGCGATGACGGTCGGAAACAGCCAGCTCATCAACAGCGAAAACGCCATGATGACGCCCCAGGCCCATAACCACCACAGCGAGCCGACGCTGTCCATGATCCATAGAATCAACGCCAGTAATGGCAGACCTATCGCGGCGCCAAGCGCCAATTGCAGAAGATGGTCTTTAATAAATTGTTTGACGGTGCTTTTATTGAAGCCGTATTTTTCTTCTATCACGAAAGTCTGATACAGGCTGGTCGGAATGTCTATCAGCATCATCAACACAAATATAGTGGCCGTTGCCGCTACGCCGGCCCACAAGGGCGAGGAAATAATCGTAGGCCAAAATTCGAATGCCCAATTGATAACGCCGCCCAGAGTCATCAACAACAGGACAATGACCCCGATGATATTGTCGATGATGCCCAGCCGGTTTTTTTCGATGGTATAGTCCGCGGCTTTCTGGTGAGCGGCCAATGAGACCTTGCTTTCAAAGGCAGCCGGAACAGCTGAACGATGTTCGGCTACATAAGCCGCTTGCCGTCTGGACAGCCAGAATTGTATCGAATAGGAAATAAACAGGGCAAACAGGAAGACAATAGTAAATATATTCATGGTTCGGACACAACATGTTTAGGATTAGCCATACAGATGTGCCAATGCTACACTAAACGCATCTTTATTTACATAACGGAGGCAATAAATGGCGCAGGATTCTCAGCATCTGATCTGGATAGACCTGGAAATGACCGGGCTTAACCCTGATACCGATTTGATTATTGAGATTGCGACGATTGTTACCGATAAGGACCTGAACATTCTTGCCCAAGGGCCGGTGCTGGCGATTCATCAATCCGATGCCGCATTGGCAGCCATGGATGACTGGAATCAGCAACATCATGGACAATCCGGTTTAATCGAGCGGGTAAGATATTCCGAAATAAACGATGCCGAAGCGGAAAGGCGGACGATCGAATTTCTAAAAAAATGGGTTCCGGAAAATACGTCTCCGATGTGTGGAAACAGCATCGGCCAGGACCGGCGTTTTCTTTATCGCTATATGCCGAAACTGGAAGCTTATTTTCATTATCGAAATATCGATGTGTCTACGTTAAAAGAACTGGCCGCGCGATGGGCTCCGGAACTGAAAAACGGGTTTAACAAGGTCTCTGCTCATCAGGCTCTGGACGATATCAAGGAATCGATCGAGGAACTGAATTATTACCGGGAACACTTTATTGCAGACAAGTATGCGAAAGGGCGCATGATTTAGATTTTTGGCTTATGAATCAATTGATTGTCATCGCTCTGGGCGGTGCCTGCGGCTCGGTGCTGCGATTTATGGTTTCCTCGGGCATTTATCAGTGGCTGGGGCGGGCTTTCCCATACGGAACGCTTGCCGTTAATGTCATAGGCTCGTTTTTAATCGGATTGCTGGCCGAAGCGCTGATTCTTCAACGCGTCACTTTTAGCCTGGAATACCGGGCCGCCATCCTGGTCGGGGTATTGGGCGGCTTTACGACATTTTCCAGCTTTTCTCTGGAAACCCTGTATCTGATGGAACAGGGCGCATGGACCAAAGCGGCGCTCAATGTCACAGTCAGTATTGCGGCCTGTCTGTTTGCGGTCTGGATTGGCCTGCTGCTGGGCAGATCACTGTGGTACTATTCGGATGGCGTTTTTCGGTGGGAGGACGGAATGTTTCCTTTCGCGCTGGTAATTGTTAATTGTGTACTCGCCTTTTTGATAGGTCTCGTCGGGGCGATTTTATTCCAGAAAGTTACGATGTCGATGGAACATCGGGCCGCGATCATGGTGGTGATCGTCGGCGCCTATTTAACCTTGGCCGGTTTATATGTGATTCTTTATTTGATCGAACACGGCTATTCCTTTGAAAGTCATTTGACTATCATGTTGGGCGTTTTTGCCAGTAATGGACTGATGTGCATTTTTTTGCTTTGGATGGGTTATTTGGCAGGTAAGCAGATATGAGTTCAAAAAACATAACCGTAGCCAGAATTTACTCGATGGAGGGGCATGATTTATTGAATCAGGCCCTGGCTATCCTTCGTGATGAAGATATAAACGGCGCCACGGTGATCAGAGGTATTGAGGGCATCGGCGCATCGGGTGAACCCCATACATCGTCGTTGCTGGATTTATCCCTGAATTTGCCGTTGGTCATCGAGTTTTACGATGAGCCCGTCAAAGTCGAAAAAGCAATTGTTGCGCTGCAGTCGAAACTCGAATTCAAACACATTGTCAGCTGGCCGGCAACGGCCTATTCGATCGATTCAAATTCTTAAATTATTAATATTAGGTCATTACGTTTTATGTTAGATCCCCGTTTATTCAGAGCCGATCTTGATTTCGTCAAGCAACAGTTGAACCGGCGTTCGTTCGACTTCGATACCGAGCATTACTCCGCGCTGGAAGCCCGGCGCAAGGACTGCCAGGTGAAAACCCAGGAATTACAGAATGAACGCAACAGCCGTTCCAAAACGATCGGACATGCCAAAGCCAAAGGCGAAGATATTCAGCCTCTGTTGGACCAGGTCCAGCATCTGGGCGATCAACTGAAGGCATTGGAAACCGAATTATCGGATATTCAGGCCGAAATGACGGCGCTGATGGAAGGCATCCCCAACATTCTGGACGACAGCGTGCCGGACGGCAGGAACGAGGAGAGCAATCTTGAAATCAGCCGCTGGGGCGAACCGCCATCCTTCGATTTTGAGCCGAAAGACCATGTCGATCTGGGCGCAAAAAATAGTAATATGGATTTCGAACTGGGTGCAAAAATTTCCGGCGCCCGCTTTGTTGTTCTGACCGGTCCGTTGGCAAGACTGCAGCGGGCGATCATTCAATTGATGCTTGACACCCATACCGGCGAGCACGGCTACAGCGAAACCTATGTGCCCTACTTAGTCAATGCCGACAGCCTGCGGGGCACCGGGCAATTGCCCAAGTTCGAGGCCGACTTGTTCAAAGCCAGCCAGGACCCGGCCCTGTACCTGATCCCGACGGCGGAAGTGCCGGTCACCAATATCGTCAGGGATGTCATCGTCGATGCCAAGGACCTGCCGTTGAAATTTGTCTGTCACAGCCCCTGTTTCCGCAGTGAAGCCGGCGCCTATGGCCGCGATGTGCGCGGCATGATCCGTCAGCATCAGTTCGAAAAAGTGGAAATCGTGCAGATTACCCGGCCCGACGATTCGGCACGGGCGCACGAAGAACTGACCGCCCATGCCGAGGCGATTCTGCAAAAATTGAATCTGCCTTACCGCAAGATGCTGTTGTGCGCGGGCGATACCGGCTTTTCGTCATCCAAAACTTATGATCTGGAGGTTTGGCTGCCGGGGCAGGGCGCTTACCGGGAAATTTCTTCCTGCAGTAATTTCAAGGATTTTCAGGCGCGCCGGTTGCAGGCTCGCTGGCGCAACCCCGAAACCGGCAAACCCGAACTGGTACACACCTTGAACGGATCAGGCCTGGCCGCAGGCAGAACGCTGATTGCGGTCATGGAAAATTATCAGAACGATAAAATGCAAATCCGCATTCCTGATGCCTTGCGGCCTTATATGGGCGGACAGGAGCTAATCGGATAATTTGTTCCGGATTCGATACCGAAAAACCTTCGGTTAAAATGACAACATCGATCCTGATCCATCCTTTAAGAAGGTGTTCTAAGGTACGAAGTGCATCAGAGAGGCAATGATGCGCTTCACTGCGTTTAGCACATCCTACGGAAAGAATTGAATCGGTAAACTAACACTTTTGAATTTCTAACTTGTAAAAAACAGAATGCGTACTTCCCAATTTCCACTCAATACCGTAAAAGAAACTCCCGTCGATGCCGTCATCGTCAGCCATCAATTGATGATCCGCGCAGGCCTCATCCGCAAGCTGGCGGCAGGCCTCTATTCCTGGCTGCCGTTGGGCCTGCGTGTGTTGCGCAAGGTGGAGAAGATCACGCGGGAGGAAATGGACAAAGCGGGGGCGCTGGAAGTCCTGATGCCGGCTCTGCAGCCGGCGGAATTGTGGCAGGAGACTGGGCGCTGGGAACAATACGGTCCGGAACTGGCTCGTTTGAAAGACCGTCACGACCGCGATTTCTGTCTGGGTCCCACCCATGAGGAAATCATTACCGATTTGGCGCGTAATGAAATCAAAAGCTACAAGCAGTTGCCGATCACCTATTACCAGATACAGACCAAGTTTCGCGATGAAATCAGGCCCCGTTTCGGCGTGATGCGTTCCCGCGAATTCATCATGAAGGACGCCTATTCGTTTCATCTGGATCAGGCTTCCTTGCAGGAAACCTACGATGTCATGTATCAAACCTACACCAACATCTTCAACCGCTTCGGCCTGAAATTCCGCGCGGTCATCGCCGATTCCGGCTCGATCGGCGGCGCGGTCTCGCATGAATTCCACGTGCTAGCCGATTCCGGCGAAGACGCCATCGCCTTTTCGACCCAAAGCGATTATGCCGCCAATATCGAAAAAGCCGAAGCGCTGATGCCTTCCGGTTCAAGAAGCGCAGCCGGTCAGGAACTCAAGCTGATCGACACGCCGCAACAGCACAGCATTGAAGACGTCAGCGGTTTTTTTAATGTTCCAGCATGGCAATGCCTCAAGACGCTGATCGTCAAAGGGGAAGAGGATGGTCTGGTGGTCCTGTTGCTGAGAGGCGATCACGAGCTCAACGAAATCAAGGCTGCCAAAATAGAAGGCGTTCTATCGCCGTTGACCTTCGCCAGCGATCAGGAAGTCCAGGCCGTTTGCGGCTGCAAGCCGGGCTCCATCGGTCCGCTCGGCCTGAATGTCAGGATCATCGCGGACCGCAGCGCCGTGTTGATGTCCGATTTCGTCTGTGGCGCCAATCAGGACGGCAAACATTACAGCGGCGTCAATTGGGAACGCGATCTGCCGGTTCCGGATGAGATTGCCGATCTGCGCACCGTCGTCGCCGGCGACCCGAGCCCCGACGGCCAGGGCGAACTGACCATTGCCCGCGGCATCGAGGTTGGCCATATCTTCCAGTTGGGAACCAAGTACAGCGGATCGATGAAAGCCGCGATCATTAACGAAGCCGGTAAAAACCAGACGATGACCATGGGCTGTTACGGTATCGGCATTTCCCGCGTCGTCGCGGCGGCGATCGAGCAGAATCACGACGATCGGGGCATCATCTGGCCGGCAAGCCTGGCACCGTTTCAGGTCGCCATCTGCCCGATGAACATGCACAAATCCGAACGACTCAAAGAAGTTTCGGAAAAACTGTACCGGGATTTGCAGGACGCCGGCATCGATGTGCTGTTTGATGACCGCAAGGTGCGTGCCGGTTTCATGTTTTCCGATATGGAACTGATCGGCATTCCGCACTGCATCATCATCGGCGACCGCGGCCTGGATGCCGGTACCGTCGAATACAAGGCCAGGACGGCGAAGGAAAATCAGGAAATTCCGATGGCGGAAGTGATTGAATTTTTGAAGGCCAAGCTGGCTTAGTCGCGCAGGTGGGAACCAAAAGTAGGCGCATTAGGCGATACTTTTTTACTCACCGATTTTATGTGGATTTGAAGTATTGAAGGTGTGTTTTTTATTTTCTGCATAAGGTTGCTATCAAAAATTAAATCTTATAGCATCTGATAAAATGGATTTCCGGTGTTGCGTTATACACCTGAGATTGAAAATTAATATGCACCTAATTCTACTTTGTTAAATTAACAGGGAATTAACACCGACCTAACCTGTTGAA
>CAZMRW010000078.1:0-20593 GCA_964568805.1 uncultured Methylococcaceae bacterium
CAACAGGTTAGGTCGGTGTTAATTCCCTGTTAATTTAACAAAGTAGAATTAACATAGCTATGAAAAAACGTATCTCCATCTTGACTTTTGTGTTCGTCATAACAGGATGTATGTTTCAACAACCGGATTATCTGCATACGATCACCGCCACCGAATTAAACCGAATCATGCAGCAGAAGGATATTTTCCTTGTTGACGTGCACACGCCCAGACAGCGGCACATCAAAGGCACGGATCTGTATGCGCCATACAACGAAATCGAGAAATACAAAGACAAATTCCCCGAGGATAAAAATACCGCCATTTATCTGTATTGCGAAGGCGGACCCATGGGAAATGCCGCTGCAAGGACTCTTTATGATTTAGGTTACCGTAACCTGACCAATCTTGAAGGAGGAGCACATTCTTGGAAAAAAGCGGGTTTTGAATTTGAATAAGCTTTAAACCTAACCTGGAGGATAGCCCTATCCCTTTGATGATCGCAACATTCATTGGACCAAGCTCGGAGATTTCGAGCATTTTGTCTTTTCCATACTTGATATCGATAAGGAAAACAAAATAGCCGATGTGATTTTTAAGTTAGAACCTCACAAACCCATCGTTCTGCACAGACATAAGGCACTCAACAAAACACTGGTCATTCAGGGCGAGCATCGTCTCTTTGACGCCACGGGTGACCTTAAGGAGGTGCGGCCCGTTGGCCGTTACATCTCCAGCCCGACAAATCCCGATCCGCATCGGGAATGCGGTGGAGATAATGGAGCAGTCGTATTTTCCAGCATTCGAGGAAGCAATGGGGTTTTTTGACTTTTTTTCCGGCTTTGTCCCTGTGAGCAATATAATATGTTTATACGAGACCTAATGAGACGATTAATACCCCTGACTGCTCAAGTTTTGATTAATGAAAACAGCTGATCGTTTCAGGTTTTTTCAGGACTAAATATCACTAATGTCGGTTGCTGCCACTTTGCCAAATAGACATCAACAACCAGATTCCGCCGATGGCGGCGAAAGTAAACCCCAAGAAACCGAATGCCGGCAATCCGAATATTTCCGGTCCGCCTTTTACCGTCATAATAATGGATGAACCGATAATCAGCGCGGCGGTGATGATGCCCATCGTCAGACGACTGACGGCATTATCGGTTCGATTCACATAGTAATCGAGATGAGTGACGTTGATATCTACCTGCAAAGCCCCTTTTCTGGTGGCATGCAACAGCTTGCGCAGATCCTTGGGTAAGCTTGAGATCAGATCCACGAGGCTGATCATATTACGCCAGCCGCGCTTGGCAATCTCCTCGGGCCGGTAGCGTTCCAACATGATTTCCTGGACATAGGGCGCCGCAAACACCAGCGTGTTAAACTCCGGATTGAGATGCCTGCCGAGACCATCCAGGGTAATATAGGCTTTAATAAGCAGCGCAAGGTCGCCCGGCAGAATCAACTTGTGATCGCGCAACAAGGCCATCAAATCACTCAACATCGCCGTCAGACTCAAGTCCTTTAATGCTAAGGAGCTGTATTGATCGACAAATGCTTCAATCTCGACGATCAACATTTGGTCGTCGCTGTAAATATGATTGGACCAGTCTTCAAGTATCTCCGCCACTTTAGCCGGCGCATGGTTGACCATGCCGTACAGCAAGCTGACCACCTGCTCCCGGCGCTCTTCGGTGATCCGGCCGACCATGCCGAAATCAATGAACGCCAGTTCATTATCCTTGAGATAAAACACATTGCCGGGATGCGGGTCCGCATGAAAAAAACCGTCTTCCATAATCATCTTGAGCACGGCTCGGGTACCCCGGTCTGCCAGTAATTTTCTATCCAGTCCCGCTTTTTCCACCGCCTCCATATCTCGTCCCTGGATGCCATCGATATATTCCTGGACATTGATGCGTTCGCCGGTCCACTCCCAATAGACTTTAGGAATCTTGACATGATAGTCAGCGGGTAAACTCGCGGCTATCCGTTCTGCATTCCTGCATTCCCCAGCAAAATCGAGTTCCCGGCGCAACGACTGGTTAAACTGGCGGACGATTTCTCTCGGATGAAATCGGCGCAGCTCAGGCGATTCGGATTCGGCAATCTCAACGATCCGATGCAAGAGACGCAAATCCGATTCAATTATTTTACGCAATCCGGGCCTTCGGATCTTCAAAATAACAGGTGTTCCGTCCCTTAGCACCGCTTTATGAACCTGGGCAATCGACGCCGCCGCCAAAGGCTCCCGGTCAACTTCAGCAAAGATTTCATCGATGCTGCCGCCGATATCTTCTTCAACTTGAGCCAGCAAATCGTCAAACGGTATCGGCGGCGCCTGGTCCTGAAGCTTCTCAAATTCGGCAATAAACGCCGGCGGAAATACATCGACGCGCGTCGCAAGGATTTGCCCTAATTTGATAAAAGTCGGCCCCAGTTCCTCCAGTACGCGGCGTATGCGTTGCGGGGTATCGAGATTGACATATTCCTCCGCATGTTGCCAATGCAGCACGCGACCGGCGCGCTCCAGCGCCTTGCCCATGCCCAGCACCCGGACAAAACCGCCAAAACCATAGCGTATCAATATCGATGCAATATCCTGAACTCTGCCGATATCCCTGGCCACGCTTAACATTTCCCATAACATGGCGTGCGCCGGATTCTATTTTTTGGACTGGGTTGACTGCAAGCTTTCGGCGATCCCCAACAAGATGCCGCTGCCGATCTGAGCTAACATCGATGTCGCTGTCACCGCCCCGGTGATAAGGGTTTCTCCGCCGTGAAAAGTCATATCCTTCAACGCTTCCAGAGCGCTAAATACTTGCTTGCCGACTGCCGTTCCGCTTTGCCGTGCATGGCTGATAAAATCACTGCCAATGTCGGCAACAACCTGATTGCTGCTCTTGGCCACTTTCTCCATGGTATCCAGCAGCATGCCTTCCATACTCTTTAAATCATCGGTTGCCTGATTCAGATCCTGTTGAGAAAAATCATTAACCCGGGATGCGGCCTCTTCAATAGCCAGTTTTGAAGCTTCCGCGGCAACGGCCAGCGCATCATCCAGTGCGGAGGCGGCCTGCACGAACCGGTCTTTCGCATGCTCGCCCTGAGTCGAGACTCCCTCGGTGATTCCGGTTAAGACGGCATCGGATACATTTTTGATATTTTCCATATCCAGTTGCCGTTTCGTCAGCGCCTTTAATGTAATCTCCTTAATCTGTTGATAGATATCCAATCCGGAATGAACTGCTTCCCGGGCGGCCTCTTTTACATCTTGTTGTTGATTTACTTCAGTCATGTTCGCGCTCCAGATCAGTATTAAAAAATCTTCACTTCTTTGTTCAATTTTACAGCCTTTAGCATTAATAACACGATATCGATCATATTTAATCATTATGATATAAGAACTGTCGCATCTGTTCCCGATGCGATTGATTTAAGACTATTTACGCGGTGATCATCGACCTATGTGACGGCTGACCGAGTCAGGAATTGGCGATTTGATATCTTGATCTATTGAACAGGCAATAACCAAGGCCAGATAACGCCCAGGTACAGTCTGGTCATTTATTTACCCTGGATTGCGGGTTGGAATCTATTGCGAAGCCGTGTGTATTCGCTGTTAAATATTATTAGTATTTTTAAGGTCTAACCTAAGTTCGCCCGCATCCGCCAGTTTTTTAACCGTATTCAATATATCTTTCCGGGCAAATTCAATTTCACTGGGTTTAGCCGGTGGCGCCGCCGCCAAATCTTCACGCATCATCTCCGCTGCGCGTCTTGACATATTTTTGAAAATCATTTCTTTTAAGCCTTCTCCGGCGTTATTTAACGCCATTAACAACTGGCTGGTTGAAATTTCACGAAGCAAAGTCTGCATACCCTTTGCATCCAAATGAATAAGATCATCAAAAACAAACATTTTATCGATGATATCTTGAGCCAGCTCTGCACTATGATCGGCTATCTGCCCGAGGATTATATCGCCGGTTCTGCTCTCGATATGATTCAAAATTTTTGCAGCGGAATCGATGCCGCCGATCAAGGCGGAGTTTTTCAGATCATTGCCCGGCAACTGCTTTTCGATTATTTGATCCAGTTCCTGCAAGGCCGCAGGCTGGACTCCAGTCATCGTCGCCATCCTCATCAACACATCGGAACGCATGGATTCCGGCAAAGACATGATGACCTCGGCGGAGTGTCCGCTATCCAGCACCGATAAAATGATCGCGATGATCTGAGGATGTTCCTTGCCTATGATATCTGCAATTGACTGGCTATCCATCCATTTAAACTGCTCTATTCCTTTTGTCAACGCGCCGGGTAAAATTCTATCAATCATGCTTTTGGCTTTATCCTCACCCAGAGCTGCAGTCATCATCTTGCGAATATAATTATCTTTATCGATGATCAACTTGCTCTGACTTTTGAGCTCGGCAATAAACTCCTCAGAGGCCTTGTCGATGGCGTTGATAGACATATCTTCGACGCGCACCATCGCCGAGCCTAATTTCTGAAGTTCTCGCGGAGACAGGTGCTTAATCACGTTCGCGGCCCTGTCTATACCCAGCGACAGCATCAACAAAGCCGCTTTATTCGATTGATATAGTTCCTTATCCATCTTTATTTATCCAGGATTTAATGACTTCCGCAACCAGTCTGGCGTCCGCATCGGTTATTTTTTTCATATACTCCAATCGATGCTGGTAATCTTGCGGCGTATCCAGAAGCAGCAAGTCGGAGACATCGCCAGGCTTGGCCCGTATCGGCTGCTGTAATTCGTCCCATCCGGCAGCAGGTGGACCATTTTGATCGTAGCGCATATCATTCTTCTTGTCCGCATCCCTGTTTTTTGATCCTTTCAAGGCCGGCGTTTTTTTATTAAGGATATCGCCATCCAAGCCGAGCGCATAACGGATGAGGGGGTTAATGATGCCCAAAAACAGCAACAGAAGCGCCAACAAGACTGTCAATTGTTTTAACATCAGGTAAAACCAGACTTGCTTCCAAAACGGCGGTTCAAGCTTGACTTGCACCTGCTCCGGTTGCTTAAAGGCGGCATGAGTCAATGTCAGCTGATCACCCCGGCTACTGTCGAAACCGATCGCCTGTTTCACCAGACCACTGAAACGGTCGAACTCATCCTGGCCCATCGACTGAGATTTTACGGTTCCATCCGGCCGGGTAAGCTTTTGATCGTCGACAACTACAGCAACGGACAACCTGCGTAACGACGCCTTTATATCATTGGCAGACGCAGCAGCCTGTACTTCATTATGCCTAGCTATTTTCTTTTTAGCTATCCGACGTGGCGCTACTGAATTGTTTGCAGAATTTGCGGGAGTTGCTGATTGCGCATTTACGTTAACCGATTCGGATGTACTGACCAGCTCCGTCAATCCCGATGACGAGACTCTTTGCTCTATCGCTGACTGCTTGTTAATTGAATCCGGTAATTTAGCACCGCCTTTTTCCTGAGAATGGCCGGTTCCGGAATAATCCAGATCCACGGAAACTTGCACGCGCAGACCGTCGGCATCGACAAAAGGGGATAAGATTTGTGTAATCCGAGCCGTCAGATCTTCTTCTAGATTTTCCTTATAGGCAGTCCGCCTGGTATTTAAATCGGATACCGCCGATGAGCCGTTCGGACTTAGCAAACGGCCATTCTGATCAACCATCGTTACCTGCTCAGCTTCAAGCTTCGGCACACTGGCGGAAATCAGTTGGATAATGGCCATTTTCTGATTTTTTTTCAGAGTTTGCCCCTGCTCTAAATTTATCATTACTGACGCGCTGGGCTTGCTGATCGACGTGACGGTTTCTGTCTGTTCAGGTATGGCCAAGATCACTTTGGCGGTTTTGATATGCCGAATCGACATAATGGAACGAGCGATTTCTCTTTCCAGGTGGTGTTGGGGGCTCAGCTTATTTCGAGGGTTATCGTCATCGGATAATCCTGAAGCCGATAATCGGTACTTTATGTGATCAGCCTGGTCTATGGGCACCACTATTTTTCCGGTATCGGAGTCAACTTCATAGCTGGCGCCGGACGCATCCAACACGTCAAGCATATCGGCTGCCTTGTTGCCGTCGATGTGCCTTGACAGCAACGAATCCGGACTTGTCTGCACCCAAACTGCCAAAGCTACCGCAGCCGCGATGCTCAGTCCAGCCAACAGGCCTGCCAGACGAATCCGCGATAATCTTACGGAGCTTCGATTTGAAGGATAATCGTCATTCATTGCTGCAGATACTATTAGGGTGCCGGAATCAGAATCAGGATTGAAATTTTCGCTCATTTTCTAACTAACGCCAAAGGATGTGTGCCGGCCGGTAACAAGAACGCAGCACCATCAATAATCAAACTATACACAATATGGAGTTAACTATAGACCAACTTGCCTATTTATTTAATTTATCAAACTTTCCATCAAAAAAACGTTGGTGCAAAATATATTTTATTTCAGGTAATTCCAGTATTTATTTAACATAAATTATTGAAGTTTTCATTATTGAGCACACAATGGCGCTTGACAAATTTTTCTCATGGTAGAGACTAGAGCTGTTTTAACAACCCCGGAGTGAATTTTCTTTGAACGATCTGCCCCTAAGTGTACTGTTTGGTACGCTTGTCCTCATGCTGATTCTGTCTGCTTTTTTTTCCGGATCCGAAACGGCCTTGATGACCCTGAATCGATACCGGTTAAAACATCTGGTTAAACTAAAACATTCCGGTGCAATAAAAACTCAGCAATTATTGCAACGGCCCGACCGTTTGATCAGCCTGATTTTACTGGGCAATAATTTTGTCAATATTTTTGCCTCATCGTTGACAACGGTCATCGCCATCAGACTCTATGGTGTCAACGAATCATTGATAACCGTTGCCGCCTTCATCCTGACTATCGTCATCCTGATTTTTTCGGAAGTAACGCCTAAAACACTGGCGGCCATTAAACCGGAACTGCTCGCTTTCCCGTCGGCATGGCTATATACCACTTTATTAAAAATTTTCTATCCGATCGTCTGGTCGGTCAACCTGATTACCAATTTGCTGCTCAGAATTGTCGGTGTCAATGTCAACAAGAATCGACAGGACAAGGACATACTCAATAAAGAGGAATTGAAAACCATTGTCACTGAAGCAGAAAGCCTGATACCTCCCCGTTATCAAAAAATGCTGTTGGGCATACTTGATCTTGAATCGGCGACGGTCGAAGACATCATGACGCCGCGCCATGAAATTATCGGCATCGATCTGGAATCGTCCATCGAAGAAATCATTGTCCAGATTAAAGCCAGTCCGCATACGCGCTTGCCGGTCTACAGAAAAAGTATCGACAGGGTGATCGGCTTTTTACACCTCAGAAAAGTTCTGGTGCTGATCAATCATCAGGAATTTGACAAACAAACCATCATCAACCTGCTCAGCAAACCTGCCTTTATTCCCGAAAGCACTCCCATGCATAAACAAATGCAACGGTTTAAGATGGAAAAAATTCGTATCGGCCTGGTCGTGGATGAATACGGAGATGTGCAAGGTCTGGTGACCCTCGATGATTTACTGCAAGAAATTGTCGGTGAACTGATGACCGACGATGAGGCGGTTAAAAAACAGCAGGATGGAAGTTATCTTGTTGATGCCGGCATCACGATCAGAGAATTAAATCGTGTGACCCAATGGTCTTTACCGACAGAAGGCCCTAAAACCCTGAACGGTCTCATCATAGAATTTATGGAAACCATACCGGATCCGGGAACCGGAATCATGCTGCACGGATACCCATTGGAAATCCTGAAACGGGATGAGAATACCGTCAAACTGGTTAAATTTTTACCAAAAAACGACCGCCTGCACTAAAAATTATCCTGCCGGCCGTTTTGCCGGCTGATTTATTCCCTGCCCGATAAAAAAGGCACAAAGGTAACCGGTTCCAGCGCCTCTATCTCAAAGCCGCACTCTGTTCGGATAACGCGCTGCAATTCCTGCCCGCTGCCTTTCCGGATCGGAATCACCATGATTCCGCCGACCGCCATTTGTTCCAGCAGCATTTCGGGAATTTCCGACGGTGCGGCGGCAACCAGGATACCATCATAAGGCGCATGCTCCGGCCAACCCCAGCCGCCGTCACTGTGCAGATAGCTGATGTTTTTAAGCTTCAAATCCCATAAATGATTTTTAGCCTTTTTCTGCAGAGGCAGAATTCTTTCAACGGAATAGACGAATTCAACCAGCTGCGCAAGAATCGCTGTCTGATAACCGCAACCGGTGCCAATCTCAAGTACTTTTGTTAAACGGCCAAATTCCAGCAGCAGTTCAGTCATTTTTGCGACAATGTATGGTTGAGAGATCGTCTGGTTAAATCCAATGGGCAAAGCCGTATCTTCATAAGCCCTGCTCGACAACGCTTCATCAACGAAAATATGTCTGGGCGTATTCCGCATCACATCGAGAATTTTGTTGCTGGTAATGCCCTGTTCCTCCAAACGATGGACCATGCGCTCGCGGGTGCGCCGTGAAGTCATGCCGATTCCTTGCAAACTGTGTGTCATAAAGGAATCTCCTCTGGCAACCAGTCTTTAATTGAATTTATCCTGTCATATCGGGTTAAATCAAGCTGTAACGGTGTAACGGACACGTAACCGGTATTGATTGCAAAAAAATCGGTTCCGGGTCCGGCATCCTGTTCGGCTCCCGGAGGGCCGATCCAATAAATGGTGCGCCCGCGCGGATCCTTATTTTTGATTACAGGTTCCGATTTATGCCGCTGCCCCAGACGGGTCGATTGAAAACCCTTGAGGTCTTTAAGCGACATATCTGGCACGTTAACATTAAGCAGGATATCCTGAGGCAAGGGTTTATCGATTAATTGTTGAAGCAAGATTACGGCAACATGGGCCGCCGTATCAAAATGGACAGGCTCGTCCGTCGAAGCCAGTGATATGGCAATGGCCGGCAGCCCTAAAAAACGCCCCTCGGTTGCAGCGGCTACCGTACCGGAATAAATCACATCGTCTCCTAAATTTGAGCCATGATTAATGCCGGCAATCACCATATCCGGTTCTTTCGCCAACAATCCCGTGATGGCCAGGTGCACGCAGTCGGTCGGCGTGCCATCCACTTTAATGAAACCGTTATCCGCTAGATGAGCACGCAGAGGTAATTCCAGCGTTAATGAGTTGCTTGCGGCGCTTCGGTTCTTATCCGGAGCAACGACCGATATCTCGGCGAGTTCGCTCAATGCGCCGGCCAATGCCGCGAGCCCTTCAGCCAGGTAGCCGTCATCATTACTTAACAAAATGTGCATATCATTCGCCCTGAAGCTGAATTAGCTATAAAATCAACAATCTTAGCAACAATACACCACAAAATCAGCAATCGTGACAAAAAAAATCGTTCGAGCAGAAGACAGCGAATTATTTCGCAATTCTATTGGGAAAGTCCGGCCCATCAATAACGATAAAGTACACTTGCGGGAACAGGATAAACCTAAGCCGGTTCCTAAACCGGTGGTCAACAATATCGAAGAGCATTTGATCGCCACGGACGCATGCGAAATTGAGACAGTCAGTCCTGAAGACACGTTGTATTTCACCGTACCGGGCCTGCAAAAAAATGTCCTGAAAAAACTGCGAAAGGGACATTTTGGCCTGGATGCGGAAATCGACTTGCACGGACTCACGAGTCAAGAAGCTAAAAAACAACTGCTGAATTTTCTACATCGCTGTGTTATTGAGGGTTGCCGCTGCGTTCATATCGTTCATGGCAAGGGCTATCGATCAACCGACAACTACCCTATCCTCAAAAACAACCTTAATTTATGGCTTAGACAGCACAAGGACGTGCTGGCGTTTTGTTCGGCGGCGCCTAAAGACGGAGGAGCCGGGGCTGTACTCGTTTTATTGCAGTTATCGGAAAAATTTCGATCTAAAGAGTCGACCGAGTAATTTTTATTTCTTTTACAAAACAATAATTTCCCTTAACAACGCCGTGGCATAACTGCCAGCCGGCAAGGTAAATCTGAGTTCCAGTTCTGAATCACCGATAAACTGCCATTGCAGGTCCCTGATATTGACCCGCAAGGGCCGCCGATCGACATCGACCCGCCCCTGAACCAGGCCCTCGGCGATTTCGGCGTAGTCATCGATGACCGCCTGTTCAATGGCCAGAGCCTCGGCTGAGGCCAGCGCGTCTCCCCTGCCCCATAACACCCCGGTAGGATGAATTTCTCCTGCATTCACCCGGCTGATGATGTCCGGTTCCGGCTGATCTGACTTAAACCGGCTCCGGGAAGAGTCGAAGGCGAACACATCGCCGGCAATTGCCTGATTCCAATTCTTCCGTTTGATCCTTGCCGCTAAAATATGATTAAACAGATAGGATCGGGCCGCCGATAAATAAAGGCTGCGTTGCTCGTGTCTTGTTTTCCGGCCCTGAAATAGGCTCAGCGCCTTGTTGACATTCTGTCCCCGATGGCCAAAGCGCTGTTCGCCGTAATAATTGGCCATGCCGCCCAGTTTAATGAATTCCAGTCGCTCATTGGTTTTGGCGCTATCGCCTTGCCATTCCCTGATAATCAATTTGAAACGGTTGCCCGATAGCGCGCCACGCTGCAATTTTCTGGCATGACGTAGAGACTGCAACACTCTGATGTTGTCAGTCTCAAACTGCGTCCAGTCAGGATCCGGTTTTCCGGGCAGCCAGACGCTAAACCATTGCGTAGTGACGGCATGCCGATCTTTCAGACCCGCATAACCGATATCCCGCTGCCTGACGCCGGCAAACCGGGCCAATTGCCGGGCGACATAATCGGTATTTTCATTTGTTTTTTCGATTCTCAGAAAGGCATGTTCACCGGCGCCGGAAGCCTCGAATGACAGGTTTTCACTGACGATGAAATCTTCCGGAACGGTGCGTATTTTGCCCTGGTCGCTGGGTTGGCCATACACAAACGGCCAGACGGGAATTTCAATAACGCTCATAAGCTTAGACGAGTAGCAAGATTATGCTTAGCCCCTGCACCTTGCACCTTGAACCTAAAATTCACCTTTCAACTAACACAACAGCCTGAACGGCAATGCCCTCTTTACGCCCTTCAAACCCCAGCTTTTCTGTCGTGGTCGCCTTGACATTGATGCAATCGATATCGGCTTGCAGGTCATCGGCAATAAGTTCGCACATAGAGGCAATGTAAGGCGCCATTTTAGGGGCCTGAGCAATGATCGTGATGTCGGCATTAACCAAGCGGTAACCTTTTTGCTGCACAATGCCATAGACATGGCGTAATAAGACCCGGCTGTCGGCGCCTTTGAATTCGGGATCGGTATCAGGAAAATGCTTGCCGATATCGCCCAAGGCAGTCGCGCCTAACAAGGCATCGCACAAGGCATGCAGAACCACATCGCCATCGGAATGAGCCTCAAGGCCTTTTTCGTAGGGTATGGTGACGCCTCCTAAAATGATGTAATCACCTTCATTAAACCGGTGCACATCGTAACCTTGTCCTACTCTAATCATTGTTGCTCCAGATAAAATTGCGCTAATGCCAAATCTTCAGGGCGGGTAATTTTGAGATTGTCGGGCCTGCCCTCGACAATCTTCGGTTGTAATCCCTTAAGTTCGAGGGCGCTGGCTTCGTCGGTTACCGCAGAATTGCCCTGTGCCGCTTCCAGTGCGTTTTTTAACATGCCGTACCTGAACATCTGCGGCGTCAATGCGCGCCAGATATGGGTTCTATCGAGAGTACCGGCAATACGGTTATCCTGGACATTTTTTAGGGTATCATGAGAAGACAGGGCCAGTATTCCGCCCACCTCATCATCAGCCAGAGTGTCTATGAGTTTATGGATATCTTCAGCGGTAATACAAGGCCTTGCGGCGTCATGCACCAGCACCCAATCGTTATCGGCCGCGTTATTCCTGATCGAGTTTAATGCTGACAGCACCGAATCAGCGCGTTCCTTACCGCCCGCCGCGGTGATAATGGCTTTTTCCCGGGAAATGCTCAATTCGGGCCAATAGGGATCTTCAATGGAAATGGCGACAGCGATGGCCTCGAAAACATTGGCCAGTAACAATCGTGACAGAGTCTGCTCTATCACGGTTGTTCCGCCCAGATCAAGATACTGCTTGGGGCGATCCGATTGCATGCGTTTACCGACGCCGGCAGCCGGCACGACACCCCAGAATTTGGTTGTATGAGTCATTTGTTCTTTGGAATTTGATAATACACGGTGTTTTCAACATGCTGTAAGGCAGTGTGATTGCCGCATATTATACACAGACAAAAAATGCCCTGATGAATTTACTGTTGTCTGGCTTGCTCGCCAACGATCAATAGCAGGAATGAGGGATTGATGGATTAGATTAATGCAGGCAATAATCCGTGATAATGTGGGGATCTAATATTGTCGACAACCGATCGGGCAATGTCGTCGCGATCGGACGCTTTGATCGCCATGTGCAGGCAAAAACAAACGTATTTGAATGACCAGCTTTTCTGCGCCGCAAATCAATACGGGTACGTTCCTTAATATCGTATGCTCTGTTTTACGATACTAACGTTCAGTTCGCTGATCAATCGAAGAAATAAATAAAGCCCCAGTACATTAGATGTAGCGGGGCTTAAGTCGCCTGCTTGGTTGGCTTGGGGCGTCCATCCGTGGCAACATCCTGTTGAAATCCTCAAAATCCATTTTCTGGTCTCGGCGACGGTTATAGTATGGCAACTTTTTAATTAAAAATTGCCCTCTAATGCGTAAATTTCTGTCAGCCAAAACTTAAATGTATGTAAAAGCAGAATTACGACAGGGAATCTGTCCTTAAGACCATTTCAACACTCGCCTATTTAGCTCCCGATTATAGATATTATTAATAACATTCAATGCAAAATGATCCAAGTTCATAGTAGAATGATGCATTACTAATTTACCGATGTCGTCATGAATCAACGTACTGCCCAAGTAGAGCGAAATACGCTGGAAACTCAAATCAAAATCAAAATCGATCTGGATGGCACCGGTAAGGTTTCGTTTTCTACAGGCGTGCCTTTCCTCGATCATATGCTGGACCAGATTGCCCGGCACGGCTTGATTGATATGGAAATTGACGCCAAAGGCGATTTGGACATCGATGCCCATCACACCGTTGAAGATATTGGCATAACGCTGGGCCAGGCATTTGCAATCGCTATCGGCGACAAAAAAGGAATTGTTCGCTATGGACATGCCTACATTCCATTGGATGAAGCTCTTTCCAGGGTCGTCGTCGATTTCTCCGGCCGTCCCGGTCTGGTTTATGACGTAAAATTCCCAAGAGCCAGCATCGGCAGCTTCGATGTCGATTTGTTCCGTGAATTCTTCCAGGGATTCGTCAATCATGCGGGCATCACCTTGCACATCGACAATCTAAAAGGCGTCAATGCCCATCATATTGCCGAAACCGTATTTAAAGCGATGGGACGAGCGCTACGAATGGCCGTTGCCAGGGATCAGCGCATGTTTGGAATAATGCCGTCCACCAAAGGCAGTCTCTGAACTTATACTTATATAAACTTTACCCCAACTTTTATGACTTCTGTTGCTGTAATCGATTACGGAATGGGTAATCTGCATTCTATCGTAAAGGCCCTTCAGCATGCGTCGCCTAAAGCCGATGTCATCAGCACTGCCGACGTTGACGCCATCCTCGAAGCTGATCGGGTAGTATTTCCCGGCGTAGGCGCTATCAGGGACTGCATGCATGCTTTAAATCAATCAGGTCTGTCCACAGTCATACAAAAGGTGGCCCGATCGAAGCCCTTGCTGGGCATCTGTTTAGGCATGCAGGCTTTATTGACCGAGAGCGAAGAAAACGGAGGCACCCCGTGTTTGAACGTTTTTCCTGGCCGTGTCGTTCGTTTCGCTGAAACATTAAAGGATGAAAGCGGACATGCCCTTAAAATTCCCCATATGGGATGGAATCGGGTTCACCAGATACCGCACCCTTTATGGCGTAACATTCCGCAAGACAGCCGGTTTTACTTTGTGCACAGTTACTATGCTCAACCCGACGACCCGTCGGTGGTGGCTGCGACTACTGAATACCCCGAAGCATTTGCCTGTGCCATTGCTGAGGATAATGTGTTTGCCGTGCAATTCCATCCTGAAAAAAGCCAGGCAGCCGGTTTACAATTGTTGAAAAACTTTTTATTGTGGGATGGACAGGTTTTAAATACAAATGACTAATGGGGTTTTTTGTTGTTCAGCTGTTGAGGATATAGTGATATGTTGCTGATACCAGCAATCGATTTAAAAGAAGGCAAATGTGTCCGTTTGCGGCAAGGGCGTATGGACGATGATACGGTATTTTCAGATGATCCGGTTGCTGTTGCAGGCAAATGGGTTTCAGCCGGCGCCAAAAGATTACATCTGGTTGACCTGGATGGCGCGTTTGCCGGCAAACCCAAAAATGCCGATGTCATTAACGCCATAGTCGCGGCTTATCCCGATATTCCCGTGCAGATTGGTGGCGGCATTCGCGATGAAGATACCATCCAGGCTTATCTGAATGCCGGTGTCGAATATGTGATTATCGGCACCAAGGCGGTTAATGCGCCGCATTTTGTCAGGGACATGGCATTAGAGTATCCTCGCCGCATTATCGTCGGGCTGGATGCAAAAGACGGCAAAGTCGCCATTGACGGCTGGTCCAAACTTTCCAGGCATGATGTGATTGATTTGGCCAAGCATTTTGAAGATGACGGCGTCGAGGCCATTATCTATACCGATATTTCAAGGGACGGCATGATGGCCGGGGTCAATGTGGAGGCGACGGCAAGATTGGCGCGCGCTATTCGTATTCCGGTGATCGCATCCGGAGGCATTACCAATATCGACGATATTAGAGCACTCTGCGCCGTTGCTGGCGACGGCATCATGGGCGCCATTACCGGGCGGGCCATTTATGAAGGCACGCTGGATTTCGCCGAAGCGGAAAAACTGGCCGAGTCCTTTTCCTAATGAGTCTGGCAAAACGCATTATCCCCTGTCTGGATGTCGATAACGGCCGTGTCGTAAAAGGCGTGAAGTTTGTCGATATCAGAGATGCCGGCGACCCGGTCGAAATCGCCCGGCGTTATGACCGTGAAGGAGCCGATGAGCTCACCTTTCTCGATATCACCGCAACCCATCATGATCGTGAAACCCTGGTGCACGTGGTCGAGCAAGTCGCCAGCGAGGTTTTTATTCCGTTGACCGTAGGCGGTGGCATCAGAACCCTGGACGATATCCGGCGCATGCTTAATGCAGGCGCTGATAAAGTCGGCATTAACAGCGCGGCTGTCGCTAATCCCGAATTTGTCCGCGATGCAGCTGAACGTTTTGGTTCACAGTGTATCGTGGTGGCGATCGACGCCAAAAAGGTCAGCACCGGCAAAGAACCGGACCGTTGGGAAATTTTTACGCACGGCGGCCGTAAAGGAACCGGAATCGATGCGGTGGCATGGGCGCAAAAGATGGTGGCGTACGGTGCCGGGGAAATCCTGTTAACCAGCATGGACAGGGATGGCACTCGGCAGGGTTTCGACTTGCCGTTAACCCGAGCCATCAGTGAAGCTGTGACTGTTCCTGTCATTGCATCGGGCGGAGTGGGCTGTCTTGAGCATTTGGCCGACGGAATTATCGAAGGCAAAGCCGATGCGGTATTGGCCGCCAGTATTTTTCATTTTGCCGAATACACCATTCTGCAGGCGAAACAATACATGGCGGCCCGCGGTATCGAGGTGCGCCTGACATGAGCGACTCCTGGCTTGATGAAATACACTGGACCGACGAAGGATTGATTCCGGCCATTGTTCAGCAGGCGGACACCGGAAAAATCCTGATGTTCGCCTGGATGAATCGTGAGTCACTGCGCTTGACAGTTGCAGAAGGCTATGCCGTTTACTGGTCGAGATCACGCCAAAAATTGTGGCGCAAAGGCGAGGAATCAGGACACAGGCAGAAGATCACCGATCTTTTTCTTGATTGCGATGAAGATGTCATTCTGCTAAAAATTGAACAGGAAGGAGGCATTGCTTGTCATACCGGTCGAGAGAGTTGTTTTTACCGACGCTTGCTGAATGGCCAATGGCACATTGCGGAGCCGGTATTAAAAGATCCCAAAGAAATATATACAAAGCAATGAGCGACGTCTTACACCAATTAGCCGGGATACTCGAGCAACGTAAACTGGAATCAGCCGATAAATCCTATGTCGCGAGTCTTTATGCAAAAGGACTTGATGCAATTCTCAAGAAGATCGGCGAAGAAGCGACAGAAACAGTCATTGCCGGTAAAAGCGGGGATAAAAAGCAAATCATCTACGAAACCGCCGATCTCTGGTTTCATACCATGGTATTGCTGGCTCAGCAAGACTTGAGCCCGGATGATGTGCTGAATGAGTTGCAACGCCGTTTTGGTTTGTCCGGTCTGGAAGAAAAAGCACAACGTAAAAAATAAATTTTTGAAACTAATGGATTTAATTTGATGAGCATTATTTCAGAATTGTTTATGACGCCAATCGTAAATCAGATTAGCAATTTGCTTCCGACGAGCGAATGCTTTTTTCCATCATTTTTTGTCAATCCAGGAATCTATTATGGGCGTCAGCATCAGTGAACTGTTAATTTTACTCGTCATCGCCGTTGTGCTGTTTGGCACCAAACGGTTGCGCGACATCGGCTCCGATTTAGGTGGGGCCATCAACAGCTTTCGCAAGGCCATCAAAGAGACCGAACAGGAAAAATCGTCATCAGATGTCGGCAAAACCATTGAAGGCGAAATCGTTTCACGTGAAAACGACAAGAGCTAGTGCCGCAGCCATTAACTGGTTGGCTATCAACGCTATTTATACTTTATTGAAAACACATCGCAATGATTAACAAAATTATGCCGTACATGCCGTTATGTTTGATATAGGTTTTTCCGAGCTTTGCCTGGTCGCGTTGGTGAGTTTGTTGGTGATAGGACCTGAACGGTTGCCGAAAGCCGCCCGTATTGCCGGATTCTGGGTCGGCAAGACACGGGCTATGCTCGCTTCGGTTAAGGCTGAAATCAGAGAAGAACTTCGTTCTGAAGAAATACGCCAGGCTTTAAAACAGGAATCCGGCATGAAAGAGTTTCGGCAACTGCTCGATGAGGCGACCGATACGGCCCATTCCATTCAATCTTCGGTCACTCAGATAACCAAAGAAAGCGCTCAACAGGTCCCGGACGAGCATGAATCAAACTGACCCCGAAGAGGCTTTGGAACAGCCTTTCATCAGTCACCTGATTGAACTGCGCGACCGCTTGCTGCGCGTCGTTCTCTGTGTGCTGGCAGTCTTTTTAATCCTGGCGCTCTATGCCAACGAACTCTATGCTCTGCTTGCCGGCCCATTGATGAAGCATATGCCGGAAAACAGCACGATGATCGCCATTGAAGTGGCATCACCCTTTTTTACGCCGTTCAAGCTGGCGCTGGTTGTTTCGGTTTTTATTTCCATCCCCTATATTCTTTACCAGTTTTGGGCGTTTGTCGCTCCCGGTTTGTACAAGCGAGAGCGCAGGCTGATATTGCCGTTGCTGTTCGCCAGTACACTGCTATTTTATTTGGGCGTTGCCTTTGCATACTTTGTGGTTTTTCCGCTGATATTCGGGTTTTTGACTGCCGCAGCTCCCGCCGGTGTCGCGGTTATGACCGACATTACCAAATATCTGGATTTTGTACTAACCCTGTTTTTTGCCTTTGGCGTTTGTTTTCAAGTGCCGATATTTACCATCGTATTGGTCTGGACAGGTTTGGTTACCGCCAAGGATCTGGCTGACAAACGGCCTTATGTCATCGTCGGGGCTTTTATTGTCGGAATGGTACTGACGCCCCCTGACGCCATCTCCCAAACCTTGCTGGCCATTCCCATGTGGATGTTATTCGAACTGGGTTTGTTAAGTTCGCGCCTGTTTGTGCGTAGCGCAGAAAGCGCAAGCCGCTTTACTGCCGATGCCGAAAAGAACAGCGGACTGGATAAAATTGAAAAACTGTAAAATTTAAAAAATGCAGGCAAGCGGCTTATCGGTACCTAAATTCAGATAGCGCGTTACCCAATGTCGCTTAAATCAGGCTACCTGCAACTGCGTTAAAGTAGCCAGTACATTAGCGTCATGGATATCTGGGACAATCATCAATTCCAATACCCTGACGCCAGGCAGTTCGACTCCATGATTTTCCGTTTCGATTTGAGACCCCTCCCGACTAAAATTCCACTGCTGGCGAACAATTTCCCTGAATGGTTGCCCCTCTCCCTTGGACCAACGCAGCACATATTCCTGGGTTCGATCAATGTCATATTCTGTAAATACCAGCCGAATCCGGCGAATGGTTTGCGATTCCCGAAAAATCAGACGTATCGTCTGCATTCCCGTTGCACCGGCACGCCAGCCCGAGCCCTGGCAAGCCAGCAAGGCTGACTCGATCGGATGACCGGGGTCCTCCGAAGTCAGTTCGACTTCCGCTAAATCGTTCAGATCCAGCCAGTTATGATCTGCAGGCAGGATGTCTTGTTGATCGGCAATGATTCGTTTACGCATGGATAGTTACCTTCGCCGGAAATGCTGGAACAGAACTAAGTCAAATGCCTTGGAACTTGATTTACAAATAAGTTCGGAAAGGTATAATTCCATTGATTATAACTAAATATACGCCAGATAATGCCGATTACTTTTACTGCCCTCCATCATGCCAGCCTTATTGTCTCCGATACCGCCGTTTCGCTTGCATTTTATCATGGGGTTCTGGGATTGAAACAGATCGAAAGGCCGGACCTGGGGTTTCCCGGCGCCTGGCTGCAGGTCGGCACCCAGCAGATTCATTTGCTGGAACTGAATAATCCGGACCCGACCACAGGCCGCCCCGAACACGGCGGGCGGGATCGTCATGTTGCACTGACTGTGCTATCGCTGGCGCCTGTCAGGGAATCACTGGATAACAAGGGTGTTCGCTACACATTGAGCATATCCGGACGGAAAGCCCTGTTTTGCCGGGACCCCGACGGCAACGCGGTGGAAATCATCGAACAGGCCTAGCAGTCTTCTCTTCGCTTTACTTATGGGAACCTCTAAAAATTATCCGTTCATGCTTCGACAGGCTCAGCATGAACGGATAGACTACTGATTTTATGAGGCTACCGTTCGCACCGAGCTTGTCGAAGTGCAATTTTTAGAAGTTCTCTTATGCTTTACCTATAGAATAAGCCTGGCTTGCCCGGCCAGCGAAACCTGACCGGCAGAATGCGTCCTGGCGGGCGGGTCGGGCAATCAACACGGATTCGGCCTTTAACAGATTAAACGAGGAATGTCCTTTGCAACATTTAAACGAAACAGCTTTTCAACTCGTCGAGGAGACGTTTGCCCAGCATGAAGCGGTCCTGAACAGCTGCCGAAGCGAACTGGCGCCGGCCATCGTCAGCGCCGGTCTGGCGATCCGGAAGGCGCTGCTGGACGGGGGCAAGATCATGTTTTGCGGCAACGGCGGTTCGGCCGCCGACTCGCAGCATATTGCCGCCGAACTCATCGGCCGTTTTAAAAAGGAACGCGCGCCCTTCCATGCCATGTCGCTGACCACCGACACCTCCATCCTGACCTCGGTCGGCAATGATTACGGCTTTGATGACATCTTTTCCAGGCAAGTCCGGGGCATTGCGAATGCCGGCGATGTGCTGGTCGGCCTTTCCACGTCGGGTAATTCGCAAAATGTCATCGAGGCGGTTCTGGCCGCCAAACAACTCGGCTGCACGACCATTGCCATGGCCGGGCGCGATGGCGGCAAACTGGCCCCGCTGTGCGACTACCGTCTGGTTGTGCCGTCTGACGAGACGCCCCGCATCCAGGAAATGCACATCATGATGGGCCACATCCTCTGCGATATGCTTGAAGATATCGAACGCTGAGGCTCCGTGACCGGGTAAACAAAAACAGTAGCAGGGTGGGCAGCGCGGTTTTGTCCACCGGAGATAACTGAAAAAAACACCAGGCCGATAACCCGTGTTGAGTATTTGACTTAAAATAACAGCACTATTGTAGGGGCGATTTTAGTCGTCCATGGCGAATCAATTCGCCCCTACAATCGCTCGTCTAACTTCCAAATCGAAATGCTATGTTTTCAGATTTATCAGTTTAGCAAACGCTTGCTCGATAACGCGAAAAACAGGCCGTCGTTTCAACAAATCTTTCTATCCTGAAAGTCTTGTCTGCAATTAATTTAACGGAAAATAATGCCGAATTATTGATAAGACCATTAGCCGGTGGCAGGAACAATTCGGCCTTCCCGTGGGAGCCTATCAGGACAAACCCCTGATTCCCGTCAATTTCTACCGGATAAACCACGCCATCGATGATTTCCATCAAAATAGTCTTTAGTTTGATGCCCGCTTCACTCCGTATATGCCGGATAATAGCGAAGTATGGCCTCTGGTTTTCATAAACCAGAATCACCGGCTCATCTATCGAGCACGCCAGATTCCCTATTTTCGCGGTACAGAATTTACTGTTATTCGTCTGAGCCACTTGCAAAATTATCGACCGGCAAGCGGTGTAAGTTAATAAAGACTCC
>CAZMRW010000079.1:0-20497 GCA_964568805.1 uncultured Methylococcaceae bacterium
AGTCAGTTTTATTCTAGAATTTTTTGTGTTAATCAACAGAAAGTCGCGAACATTTGGAGTCATCCCGAGCCGTTTATCCAGCTTATTAAGCTGGTCATTCTGTTTAAAACGGCTATGTTGAGGCGGCAATCTTGACACCCAAATAAAAAACGCTGTATGTTTAGCAAAACCTAGATAATAAGTTTTGAGGGCTCGATCTTGCCTACCATATTCACCCATCCGGCTGTTCCTCTAGCCATGGCTTGGGGTCTTGGGCGTGAAGTCATTTCCAAGCGCCTGCTGACTGCCGGAGTAGTTGCCTCGATAATCCCCGACCTTGATGTTTTAGCCTTCCCTCTAGGCATTCCTTATGCCGCTGAGTTTGGCCACCGTGGATTCAGTCACTCGTTGCTGTTCGCGCTT
This sequence comes from uncultured Methylococcaceae bacterium, assembly GCA_964568805.1. Lineage (GTDB taxonomy): Bacteria > Pseudomonadota > Gammaproteobacteria > Methylococcales > Methylomonadaceae > CAZMRW01. Next base: position 403 of record CAZMRW010000079.1, read on the forward strand.
ATTGTTGCCGTCATCGGAGCCGGTTTAGCACGGCGGCTGCGCTCTACCCCACTGCGGTCGTTCTGGTTTCTGTTTGTCGTCATCGCCTCACACGGCATCCTTGACGCTTTTACCAACGGCGGACTGGGTATCGCCTTCTTCTGGCCTTTATCGGGTGAGCGTTTTTTTGCGCCTGTTCAGCCAATCGAAGTGGCTCCGCTTAGTCTTTCCCGCTTCTTGTCGCTGAAGGGTGTGGCCGTCCTATGGTCCGAGGTTCTTTGGGTCTGGTTACCGTTATTTGGTGCAGCGGCCATCACCGTTGCAGCCCGCCGCTATCGGTATAAAGCCTAGGAACAGTCAAACGGCATCTAATATTTGCCGGTAAAGAGAGTCTAAATTTGTCGCCAATCAGAGCATAATATTTTAGCAGCGCCATTCCGCTGGCGGACACCCATATGGTAAACATTAGCGTTTTGTGGCTGTTTCAAACCGGCCAAGCGGCCAACTAGAGTACGCTCGAATACCAGTTTCAAAGAGGAGATGAACATGAGTGAACTACGGTATCCAAACGAAAGCAGAGAGTATCGCGACGCGCGCGATTTATTGCTTAAAGACGAACAAGATCTTATCGACAAAGTAAAAGCTGTGGCGGAAAGACGCCGCAATCTCCCTCCCGGCGGGCAGTTGAAAGAGGACTACGTCTTCCAATGGGCTAACGATGGGAAAGTAGGGAAGCGTGTGAAATTCTCCGAGCTGTTTGCGGACAAAAACACCCTGCTGCTTTACTCATTCATGTACGGTCCGGGCTGGGACAAGCCTTGTCCCTCCTGTACGTCGTTGGTCGATGGGTTTGATCGAACCTGGTATCAGGTCAGTCGAGACGCCGCGTTTGCCGCCATTGCCAAAGCCCCGGCCGATCGAATCAATGCGTGGGCCAAACAACGCGGATGGTCGCAGATTGCGCTGGTTTCCGGATTGGATTCTGCGTATCAGGCTGATTACAAATGCCAGGGAGACGCTGATGATATGCAATGGCCGGTGATGCATGTATTTAGGAGACAGGGTGGAAAGATTTTTCATTTCTGGGGAACTGAACTGTCGGCGAATCATTTAGACACGGTGTGGCCGTATTGGAATCTCATGGACTTTACGCCAGAGGGTCGGCCAGACATTCCCACTCCGCCGCAAAATTTCAGGTCCGAATTCTTGGAAAAACACTACCTGAATAAGGAGTAGTTAATTGGATGCGAAGCAGCCAAAATTCGCCAGCCATCGCTAGGCTTGCCGGACTCTATGTAAATTTTTTTGGCACGAAAGTGGTCATCACCGTTGCTAAAATAGTTGATATTCGCCAGGCACCGCTTGAATTGCAGCAAGCTGCCTTTAACCTCTTTATTCCCTCCAAACAGGATATTTAGCCTACTTCAAGCGAATTGTCAGCGCATGGATGTCTGCACGCTCCACACCGACCTGATCCACATTGGTCACAGGTGCGAAGGCCTCGAATATCCCGCTTCGACCGCCCTCAAGTATCTTGATTACACCAATACCGGGCGTGCTGCCAGTGCTGACATGGGGGTCGGCCGTAAGCGGGTTGGGGCCGCGCAGCGACATAAAGGCGTGACTGCCGTTGGGCGAAGCGGCCAATAGATCAGGCGTCGGATCGGCGCTGATATGACCGGCGAGCAGAATCTCATTGACGACTTCGTCCGTCTGCGTCTCGACAACCCAGATAAAGTTTCTACCACGATCGGCAACCCAGAGATAGTGCTGATGCTTAGTTAACGCTGCCCCATGCGCGTCGGCTTCCTCGGACGTATCGCTCAATACCACGGCGGGTGCAGGAACGTTCGGGGGGTTGAGCGGCGAAAAGCCCGTCACAGGAAAGGCATAGATATCGGCGCCAAACAGGTGCGAAGCCGTCCCGCCGCCCGAATCCACGTACATCTTCTGATCCACCTGAACGCCCAGGCAGCCATTGGGATGCACAGTTTCCAGATCGTACTCGGCCACGATTTGCATTGGGGTACTCTTAGCATCAACGACAAACAGTCCGCCTCCTCGCAGAGTCACGAACACATAGCGGCTCGTCGAATCAATACTCGGGCAGATCGGGGCATTATCTGGTCGTATCGCAGTATCCTGGCATAACACCGTTCGGCGTGGCGCACGTGGCAAGGTTAATCATCGCCCCGGTATTCAATACGAAGGTATTGGTTGCGTAATCCGTATCGATGCGCTCAAAAAGCTTGCCATTCTGGTTTGCCACCGCGATGTACGACTCGTCCGGCGATGGGATGGCAAAATGGACCTGCCGAGCGCCGCCCGCCCCTATCGACGTTCGGATACATTCGATTGGCTCTCGCGTCCTGGCATCCAGGATCAAAACGTGCCCGGAAGCGACGAATGAGATGATGGCATGGGTCTGACTCGCATTCACGGCAAGCATGTGGGGACGCACTGGGTTGGCCCCGGTTCGTGCGAGACAAAGCGCAGACGCTGCCGCGCTCAGATCAATGCGCTCAGGGACTGCTTCGGCCGCGTGATGGCCACGCTCAAGATCTTTGCCGTCATAAATATACACCGTTCCACCATAGGTCTTCCCTGGAGAATTTGATTGGTCGATGCCCCAAACTTCATATGGAGTTTCGGCCATCGCAGTCGCTACGAACATCGACAACGAGGCCAAGACAATAAACAGACAAATCGATATCGTTTTCATGCAAAGTCCTCCTTCGTTATTATGACGGTTAACCAATCATCATCAAATGTGCTAACTTAACGCGATAACTGTATGCGGGTAATTTTAATGATAAAGTCCTCTGCGATAGGGTGTATAAGTTTTACGCTTGGTCAAACCTGATAGAATTAACGCAGAACAGAGAAAATACTAATTTCTTGTGCTAAAGTCATGACCCAAATGGGTCAAAATGTTGGGGTTTCGCCCATCAACCAGCAGACAGTAGTCAAAAACGCCCTGCTATTCTGTTAGCATTAGGCTGTCCGCTTTCTGTTAAGCGGCTGCCATTTGCAAATATCGAGCGAGCGACTCTTGAGGTATTTGTGCCTTAAGATTTAAAAGTGAGATAAAAAGCCTGCTATAAAGTTTTAATCTCAGCAGGCTTTGAGACAGTCATTAAGATTTCAGTCGCTTGCAGTAGCTAAAGTCTTAATATTTAGCGCTGTCAGCTTCATAAACCAAGCCTTTATCGTTGGCTTGCTTGCTGATTGCGCCGAACAATTTGGCATCCAGCGAATCCTTTTTGCCGCCTTCGGCAACAACTTTCTGCCGCAAGTAATCGTTACGCTGTTCGGATAGTTTCTTGATTTCGGATTCCAGTTCGCTCCGTTCCTTTTTCGTTTTGCCGACAAATGCTTCCTGAGCGGCAGGCGGCAGGGCTTGCAGGCTTTCAGGCAGGGATTTTTTCGGCAGACTGGACAGCTTGACCCGACCGCTGGCGACCGCATCGACCAGTTCGTTTTCGCCGAGAAAATTGGCTTTACCGCTTGCAGAGGCATTAAAGGTTGCCCGGCGCGCTTGCGATTCGGTGCTGGATTTTTTATGCAGTTTCTCGGTCGCGGCCAACTTGCCGGCCTGCCTTGCCTTTTCTTCATCATTGCCATAGAAGAGGCGAGTTTTGTCCAATTTGCGGGACAACTCCGCTAGTTTTTTATCGTACGGCGTAGCGATGGCGACAGCGTTGCCGGATTGCTCGACCTGAATATAACTGCCTTGCCCCAAACTGGCGACTTGCTGCCAATCGGCGGTGGCGCTACCATCATTCCCGCACTGAATGGCGTTGACGACGATGCCTTTTTGTTTTGCTAACGCTACCGTAACCGGGTATTTTATGTCGTCCTGGTAATCCATGTGCGGCGGCGCATCGCCTACCAGAAAGATGACTTTGTAAGTATTCGGGTTTTGGCTCCAGGTTATCTTGTTCACGGCATCGTGAAGGGCTTGATTAACGCTTTCAGGACCGTCGCCCCCGCCATCGGCCTGAAAATCCATGAGCTTGGCATACATGGAATCCAGGTCGCCGGAGAGAGGGATGGTTTGGGTGACATAAGCATCGCCGCGGTCGCGGTAGGCAACCAGCCCCATCTTGATGTCCGGCGCGGTTTGCGCGGATGCCATTGTACCGGCGATCGACCAGATTTTTTCCTTGGCAGCGGCAATCAGTCCGCTCATACTGCCGGTGGTGTCGAGCACGAACACGACTTCAATCTGCGGATGTTGATTAGCGACAGCTGGCGGCAGATTCACCGCAATTGGAGGTGTTTTGATCATTTTTGTCGCCGTGGCGACGGCCTGCCGGACGGACGGGAAAAAGGCAACCGTCGTAGCGGTTGCGGCAAAAAGTCCGACTGCAAATAGCTTGGTTTTCATAATAATCTTCTCCTAATTAAAAGTTGCAAGTTTGCGCACGGCTGCTTCCGCTGTTTGATAAGCGCGGTTAAATTCGGCTTCACTGTTTGAGATGCCTGCCTTATCGGCAACCGTTTGCTTATTTCCGGCGGGAAAGACAGCGAATAGCGCCTGGGTTAGAAAGAAACACCAAAACGTTAAGAACAGGCTGCCGGTGTGAAACAGCGCCCAGAATGCCGACGCGATGCCGAACAGGCATAAACCCAGATCGGCAAGGGATGGAAACAAGCTGCTATAAAAATACAACGAGCGAATCAGCCAGATTGAGAGAACATAACAAATTAAAAACAGGGTAAGGGGCGGATCGAACAGCCAGACAGCCGCTGACAGGATGCACCATGAGAGCATCACCGTAATCCGGCCTATGCGTTCCCTGCTGCGGCTGAGTAAATAAAGGCTATAGACAAAAGCCAATCCGCTGATGACCAGGCGGATGGCCATTTCTTCTGTAAACAGGAAAGATAGGGCAAAAAACCCGATAGCGCCGGTTACGCTGGTGAGCAAGGCAGCAACGACGCCTTCCCAAAATGTTAGCTTTTTCATGATTCGCTCCATTTTTGTTTTTCATACAGGAAAGCAACTTCCACATCTTCATCCCGGACGGTAACCGATGGATTTTCCCAGTTGGTTGAGTTAGCGCGGTTTTCTTCCAGAAAGATTTCGGCTTTCTGCTTCATCGCCGTTAATTGCGCTTGGTGTTCCGTCAGCTGATTTGTTAAACAGGTTGTTTTTTCCGTTAAGGCCGTTATCTTTTCTGCCAGCCTCTGCTTCGCGTGTTGCGTTTCCAGTTTCCATTTAATAAGCGACCGTGCCAGATCGTCCTTATGGGATTTAAAACAGAGTGCACACTTCTCTTCCAGATCGGTTAAGGTTTCTGCAAATTGATCGTGTTTTTTGCTCATCTGTTGTTGTTCGTATTCCCATAAGCGGATTTGCCTCTCCTCATTGGCGATGGATTCTTCCATTTCTCGAACGCTTTGTTTGAGCAGCAAAGCGGGTTCTTCAATTTTGTCCAGTACCGCGTGAATGTCGGCCTTGAAAAGTCTTGCCAGTCTTGTAATTAGAGCCATACTGCCACCTCTTGTATAAATGATTGACGGGTCACAGTCTATGCGTGAGGAGTAACTATAAACAGACACGGTTTGGTAAAACGTTTGGTGCAGTTTTTACAAAAAATTTACACTTCGGTTGCTGTTAAATTTCATAAGCTTGCTACACTGTCCGTGTTTTTCGACCTGAGGGTTGCGATGTCCCGTAAAATACGCATTCTGATTATTGAAGATGAAGCCGCTATCCGTACCGGACTGATCGATGTATTCGTCTATCACGGTTATGACGTCGATTTTTCCGGCCATGGCGTGGATGGCTTGACTAAGGCTTTAACTGGTAAATTCGACTTGATCCTGCTGGATGTCATGCTGCCGGGCATGAACGGTTTTGAGGTTTGCAACCGGATTCGAGAAAAGAACCGCGATCAGGCCATTATCATGCTGACGGCAAAAAGTGACGATGAAGACATTATTGAAGGCTTGTCGCTGGGCGCAGATGATTATGTCGCCAAGCCGTTTTCGGTGGCGCAACTGGTACTCCGGGTACAGGCTGTCTTGCGTCGAACCCGTAATGGATTACTGCAAAATTCTTTGATACAACTGGGAAACGAGTTATCGATTGATTGCCAAAATCTGGCAGGAAGGCGCGGGTCGCAAGCGCTTTCTTTCACTCGGCGCGAAATCGAGATTCTGCAATATCTGCAAAGTCATTCGAATCGTCCGATTCCGCGCGAAGAATTGCTGAGTAAAGTGTGGGGTTATGCCAATCATCTCGACATTGAAACCCGTACCGTCGATATCCATATTGCCAAACTGCGCCGCAAAATAGAACCCGATCCCGCGGAACCGCGGTTTCTGATTACCGTGCGCGGCGCCGGTTACCGACTAATCGGGCAAATGCAATGAAACGGAATCGCCTGAAAGGTTTGGATAAACAAAGACTTCGATGGTGGCTGTTATTTTTTTTCCTGAGCCTCGCGATACCCACGGCGGTATTGATCCAACAATCCTACAGCCGCCTGAAATGGGAGACTTTTCATCAGCATCAGTTAATGGCCGGGGAATTAACCCAACGGATCAACCATCATCTGATACGGCTGATTAACACCGAAGAGCAGCGTCCGTTCACCGATTATTCCTTTTTGAATGTGGCTGGCGCTCCAACGGCAAATTTTTTACAACGCTCGCCGCTTTCCCGGTACCCGGTGCAAGCGGAAATACCCGGTTTAATCGGTTATTTTCAGGTGGATGCGGCCGGCAGGTTATTAACCCCTTTTATTCCTGAAGATATCGAAAAAGCAGAGAGTTACGGCATTGCCGAACAAGAATTGTCTGAAAGAACCGCCTTGCAGAATCGGATTCAGCAAATACTGAACGAGAACCGTCTGGTTAAAAATCAGAATGTCGCTGCAGGAAAAAAAGATAAGGATGCGCGAGACAATTTGACTGACCGGACAGACAACGGATTAGTTGAAAATGAAAAAGATGCCGTTTCCCATGATCTATCCATTGGAGACAGCGAGCTTGAGAAACCTGCCGCCCCCTCTGCAAGCGAAGGCCAGGCGGTCTTTGATGAGCTTAAAAGAATATCTCCTGCGAAAAGCAAACAAGAAAACAAATTGGGCCGCTTAGAGGATATCAAATTAAGGCAAACCTTCCAGAAAGAAGCCGCTCAATTACAGCATGAAGAAAGTAACAAAAAGACGCTAAAGACTATGCCAAAAAAGGCGCGAACCGAACAGAGTGCATTGCCCGAGTCGATCCGGAGAGCAAAAGAACCATCCGGCTATGCGTTGGAAGAAAGCCATCTCCCGATAACTTCCGCAGTGCAGCCAGCGGTGAAAGCCTTGCGTATCCGCACCTTTGAAAGCGCCGTCGATCCTTTTGAATTCAGCCAATTGGATAGCGGCCAGTTTGTCCTGTTCCGGAAAGTATGGCTGAATGGCCAGCGTTATATCCAGGGGCTGTTGATTGATAAAGATGCTTTTCTGCAAGGGAATATCAATGCGGCGTTTCAAGAGACCACTCTGTCGCAGATGAGCGATTTATTGGTGGTTTTTCAAGGCAATGTCCTGTCTGCCGTTGCCGGCCGCACTCAGCGAGGTTATCAGTCGAGCGCCGCCGAACTGGAGGGCGAGTTGCTTTATCAAGACCGGTTGACTGATCCCTTTGGCGAATTACAGCTTGTTTTCAGTATTACTCAGCTTCCGGTGGGGCCTGGAGGATGGGTGATTATTTGGCTGACCATCGTGCTGAGCGTCGTCTTTGTGGCCGGCTTTTATTTGATGTACCGGCTCGGTGTCGGCCAAATCAATCTGGTCAATCAACAACAGGATTTTGTTTCGGCGGTCAGCCATGAACTGAAAACGCCCCTCACCTCGATCCGTATGTATGCCGAGATACTGCAAGCAGGCTGGGTGGATGAAGTCAAGAAAAAGACCTATTACGACTTTATCCTGGATGAAAGCGAGCGCCTGACCCGCCTTATTAATAATGTGCTGCAGCTTGCCAAAATGACCCGCAATGAAAAAAAACCGGAGTTGAAAAGCCTGACGGCCGCCGAATTAATGGACAGCCTGCAATCGAAAATTTCCACTCAAATCGAGCGGGGAGGCTTTTGTTTAAAGCTGTCATGCGATCAAGATGCGGCTCAGGCAAAAATCAAGGTGAATCCCGACTGGTTTATCCAAATCATGATTAACCTGGTCGATAATGCCATCAAATTTTCCGCAAAGGCAGACACAAAAATGATCGAATTGTCTTGTCATCGATTAGGCAGCGCCCGTATTCAGTTCAAAGTGCGTGATTACGGTCCCGGTGTCGCCAAAGACCAACTGAAAAAAATATTCAAGCTCTTTTACCGTTCCGAAAATGAACTGACGCGCGAAACCGTCGGGACCGGTATAGGGCTAGCCTTGGCTCATCAAATGACAGTCAGCATGAACGGTCAAATTGATGTAGCTAATCGAGAGCCGGGAGCTGCATTCAGAATCAATTTCCCAGTTGATAAATCTTCCGAAAATATGAGGGCAATACACCGACCCAAGCTTCCATAAAACGCTATTCGTGTAAAACCAAATTATAACGTCGAATGTCTGGTTTTGAGGATTTACATTTAATCCCCAATAGTCCAACAAGGGTCGGGTTGACAGCACATGTTAGTTGGGTGACAAAAACCGGCCATTATGACAAGTGTCTTTTTATGCACAGTGGCTTAGTGTTGAATGATTTATAGCCGGTATTCTGCGGTTTGAGCATAGTATCCTGACTGAAAGGCTGGACATAATTTTTAACAGTCGTCTGGAGTGGGCATTCCTTGGTCCATTTCCGGAAACGGTCGTTTGCTCAACAAATCACCTTTTCCGGCTACCGATTGCTGGCTGCACGAAGACCATCACGCCTTACATAGCCGATTTGTCGATGTAAAAAATGAGAACTGGATAGTTTTGATGAGCTCGACATGAATACACGCCGGTATTGAGCTGCCAAGTCTTTGCTGCCTATTTTGAAATCGTGGAAATTATGTAAAGCTCACGACCGAAATATATGCTTCAAACCCAGGCCGCATCTCGCTCGCAGCAACGTATTGTACATAAAAGGATACTTGTCATAATGGCCGTTATGCAAAGCTTTGCATAACGGCCAATAACAGCCATTCGAGGTTTCCGAAAGCTGACTTTGAATGTGTGGATTAACAGACATTCAATTCGAGGACTCTCTGATTACAAGCACTCAAGTATTAATCGTCCCATAAGTTTCTGCATTTTCCCGATTCCAGCATTGGAGTCAAAAAACATGTTTTTAAACTCCGCGGCATGCGATTACTTATGAAACGATTAATATTTTCTGATTCAAAGCTAACTCGCCTATCATGGCATCTCTCAACAACTCCAGGAAATATGCGTCTTTGACTCGGCTTTCATAGCAGAATTATTATCATGTATCAATAATAAGCAAATCAAACTACATAGTTGCATGGTAAAAGGTGATTGGCATTGCTGCTTTAAGTTAGTATCCGACAAGAATGGCGCAATTTGGAGCAAATTAAGTTAACAAATTGAATCCACGAAATAATAATATTATTGCATCATAACATTAAAAACATATCCCGCTTGACGCAAGCTGCAACAAGTTGTAGCTTTAATTCATGCAGATCATCTCAAATTCATTGGAATGTTTATGAATGCAAATACTCAACCAGAGTTTAATGAAATAGCGGTTTACATCCAAAAAGCCCGCGCTGCCCAAAAAAAGATCGCCAATTACACCCAAGACCAGGTTGATGAATTGGTGACGGCGGTTTGTTGGGCTATTGTTCGGGAAGACCGGGCAAAAGAATTGGCGAATCTGGCGGTTGATGAGGGAAGTTTTGGCAATTATAACGATAAAATGAGCAAGATTCGTAACCGATGTATGGGAACCTTGCGTGATATGCAGGAAGTGAAAACAGTCGGTATTATTGAGGAAATTCCCGAAAAAGGACTGATTAAAATCGCCAAACCGGTGGGTGTTATTGCTGCGCTTATTCCTACGACAGGCCCTGACGCGACTCCGCCTTTAAAAACGCTGCTGGCTTTGAAAGGCCGCAATGCAATTATCGTAGCCGCCCATCCTCGGACGCAACTTACGACTGAACTGACCGTGAAGTTCATGCGCGAAGCCTGTGAACAAGTCGGCGCACCTGCCGATTTGGTGCAAGTCATTGAAAAACCGTCACTTCCAAAAACACAACAATTGATGCAGCAAGCAGACTTGATCGTTGCAACGGGTGGTGCCGCGATGGTGAAAGCAGCTTACAGTTCCGGCACACCGGCTTATGGTGTCGGGGTCGGTAATTCAGTCCATGTGGTTGATGAAACGGCCAATTTGGACGATGCAGCCAATACGATTGTCATAGCCAAGAAATTTGATTACGCGACCAGTTGTTTGGCCGATAATTCGGTAGTTGCACATGAGTCGATTTATGATGATTTATCCGAACGCCTGCGAAAATTGGGCGCTTATCTTTGTAACGTGGATGAAAAGGACAAATTACAACGGCTGATGTGGCCCACGCCTGAAAACCATATTCCAAGCGTTGATGTAATCGCAAAATCGCCAGACCATATCGCAAAGTTGGCTGGCTTCAATGTCCCCGAAGACTGCAGTTGTTTGATCGTGGAGGAAAATGGCGCTGGCTCTGAGCATCCTTTTTCAGGGGAAAAACTGTCGCCAGTGCTAGCACTTTATAAATATGTAGGTGATATTAACAACGCCATAAGCCAAGTTAACGCTATTACGGAGTATCAGGGACAGGGCCACACTTGCGGCATCCATACAACCAATGATGATCATGCGTTAGCGCTTGCGTTACAAACCAAAACCGCGCGGGTTATGGTCAATCAGAGTTTGAATGAAGGTGCAGGCAGCCCGAGAAACGGACTGCCTTATACCTTAAGCTTAAGTTGCGGGACATGGGGTAGGAATATTACGACGGAAAATGTTAATGCCCGTCACATGGTTAACCTGACATGGGTTTCAAGGCCAATCAAATCCAGACCACTTGATGAGATTTATCTTTTTGAAAAACATTGGCAGAAATATGGACGTTTATAACCCTATTACCTACTCGAATGCTTTTTCATACTAATCATTAGAGAAACTAATGCCAATTTATGAACTCCAATGTCCTCAGTGTAATCATCAATTTAAAGGATTGGTATTGGCAAATACTCAGGAACCTAAAGAATGGGTTTGTTCCCAATGTGGCAGTCACGAAGCCAAACCGATTCATCAATATGACAATGTACATCCACTGGAAAATAACCATGGCGCAGGTTGCCCATGTTGTGGAGGGATGAAACTTTAATTAGATGACCTAAAATATATTTATCTTCATTTGCACCTAATGGTTAAGGTGCTATTGGTTAAATTTAAAAAATCTAACCATTTATAATTCAAATGATTTTTTTCTAAGGGAGGCGCATCTGGCTTTGATCCGAAAATAAAATTAGCCACTTCAAGAGCCATAAAACCGTCAAAATAACTATAAAAAGAGGTGCAAAATGAACAAAGTTTTGATTCCGACAAGTATGGTAGGCAATTATCCCAATCCAAGATGGTGGGATGCTGATTTTGCAAGGCATTTCAAGGGTGATCGACAGCCGCCGGATGCCATGTGGCGGGAGGCGCTGGAGGATGCAATGGCGGCTATTGTGACCGATCAAGTTAATGCCGGCCTCGATATTATTGCAGACGGGAGATTACAGAGCGACAACTATGCCGATGCTGCACTTTATTACTATTTTAATCGATTAGGTTATGATCTAACTGGAAGCCATCTCGGTTTTCCGATCTATAGCCGATTGCATTCAGCGACGGTCACGCAGGAAATAAAGCGCCGTGGTCAAATCATGGTCGAACAAGCCCGCGCCCTCAAGCGGGCGACCAATAAACCCGTGAAGGTTCAGTACACAGGAATTCAGGTCTTAGCGCAGTGCACCAACGATCTTCATTATTCAAATAGCCGCGATCGTGCGATGGCCATTGCAGCTGCTATTAATGAAGATATTTTGGCGGTTGACGAATTGGGTGTTGATTATATTCAGCTTGACGAATTTACCTGGCCTTATTTTTATGAAGATTGGGCAATCGAAGCGTTTAACCGCGCCGTTGCGGGTGTTAAACACGCCAAGATTGTTTGCCATATCTGTTGGGGTAATTGGGGCGGTACGCCTGCTTATTACCCTGATGATACAGCAGGTGCCGGTGAGGTTTTTGATTTAACAAAACGCGCCCAAGACGCTAAAAGTCCGAATCCGACATCATCCGTGGTCCCAAAATCTTATGAGGCGAAAATCGATGTTTTTAACATTGAAGGCATCGGCCGCATGTCGTTCGACGAATCAGGGCTTGCACTCCTTAAAACTCATCCAATACCGAAGAACATGATGTTCTGGGCCGGTGTTATCGATGTCAAAAGCACAGTCACCGAAACCGCCGAACAGGTCGCGGCAAAAATTCGCCAATTACTCACCGTGGTTCCGGCAGAACAGTTGGGTGTCACGACTGACTGTGGGCTAATCTTGCTGCAACGCTATATCTGCCAAGACAAGCTGCATGCATTAGTCGAGGGGGCAAAAATAGTCCGTAATGAACTAGCGAAATAAATGCACCTCGGGTCTTAAGTTGGCTTGGAAAAAAACTAAGCCAACTAGATAGATCAAGCTGGTTTACTCAAAGATGAAATTATCTTAACAATTACATTTGACGGCTACTGCAATGGATGTTTGGGGAGACTACTTTACCATCGCAAAGTGGCAGCACTTTGTGGCCGAAACACTGGAATCCGACAGTGGTACACCTATTTTCAACATAAACCCGAACGAAACCCGCGAATTTGACGCTATTTTTCTGGGTGGCGGTGCCGCTGGACGTTTTGGTGCGGCCTATTTACGGGCTCTTGGTGGGCGTGTGCTGATTATCGATCGCTGGCCATTTCTAGGCGGTTCCTGTCCCCATCAAGCCTGTGTACCCCATCATCTGTTTTCAGACTGCGCAGCGCAACTAATGCTGGAGCGCACTTTTTCAGGACAACTTTGGTTTCAACAGTTCAAAGACAAAGTTGTTTCGATTAAATCAATCATAGAGCTTTTCCGCTGTGGCCGCGTTGGCCCTCATGCCGTGATGAACTACCAGAGTAAGGAGCAACTCGGCCTGGAATTTGTATTAAATACAAAATTCACAATTGCCGATGCTCAAACTGTTCAAATTGGCGACCGTAAGTTCCACGCTAAAAATCTGGTATTAGCCTTGGGTGCGCGGCCCTTCGTACCTGACATTCACGGCGCGACGTTAAAAGGTGTATTTAATTCCCAAACCCTGGTTGAAAACCTGGATTATGAACCGGGTAATACTATAGTCGTCATCGGCGGGGGGAAATCGGCGATTGAATACGGCTGTTTTTTTAATGCGACAGGACGGCGTACGCTTGTTGTTGCACGGCATCAAATAATGCCCATGCTTAAAGATGCCGAATCCCGTGCCTACGCCATCCTTATGATGGAAGAGCAAGGCATGGAGTTTTGGGAAAATGCGGAATTATTGGGTATCCAGGGGGACGCGCAAGGCAAGGTGAAGTCGGTTTCTATAAAAACTTCCGATGACATTATCAATGTTGATACCGATTTTGTTTTTATGGGGCTAGGCGAACAGGCCAATTCAGAACAGGTTGCCCAAACATTGGGCTTGGAATTGGGCGATAAAAGCTTCATCAAAGTTAATCGCCGCATGCAAACTTCAATACCCCATGTCTATGCAGTCGGTGACGTGACCGGGCCGCCGATGGAAATGTTTAAAGCCAGGAAGGAAGGTGTATGCGCCGCTAAAAATATCATGGGGCAAGTGAGCGAATATACAGCGGCTGATTACCCTGATTTTATGCATACGCATTATGAGGTCTGTTGGCTAGGACTAAGCGAGGAAGAAGCACGTCAACACTATGCCAATGTAAAAATTATGAAATTACCGCCAGACAACCCCAATGGCCTTGATGTAGGCTTACCGGCAGGAGATCGGATGATGTTGTACCTAATGGCGAAGCCGCGCATGTCAGGTTTTCAAAAACTGATTATCGATGGCGACACGAGGAAAATTTTAGGCGCCATTCATATTGGCTACGGTGCAAAAGATGGATTTCAGTACCTGAACCACCTTATAAAGCAGGGGTTGACGATAGACGATTTGGCCGATATGGACGAATTATTTATTAGCCCCAGTTATTTCATTCAATTATGTCGATTGCGTGCAGGTGATCTTCATTTTAAAAATATGTAGATCCCTCAATAACTATTTAATACGATGATGATCAATCGATTTCAAGGAAAACAAGCAGTTATAACCGGTGGCGCTACCGGTATGGGCTATGACATAGCCAGACGTCTCGGCATGGAAGGGGCTTCGCTTGCTATTTTGGACATTAACAAGGCCGCATTATCTGATGCAACCCAAACCCTCTGTGCTGATGGCATAGTTGTTAAGGTTTATCAACTTGATGTCTCCGACCCTCAAGAAGTTGCTGATACCTTCTCCCAACTGATTGCAGATTTTAATGGGACACTCGATATTTTGATTAATAATGCCGGTATTGCTGATTTTGGGTCCGTTGAAACCACTGAATCCGAAGTTTGGAATAAGGTCATGGCAATCAATTTAAACGGTACCTACCTGTGTTCAAAGTCCGCATTGCCAGCGATGAAACAACACGGCGGAACCATCATTAACTTTGGATCAGTGGCTGGTATGGTGGGTATTCCTAATATGGCTGCTTATTGCACTTCCAAAGCCGCAGTCATTGGCTTGACCAAACAAATGGCGGTTGATTATTCAAAGCTGGGTATCCGTGTCAACTGTGTTTGTCCAGGCATGATTGCCGATACTGACATGGGACGGCAAATTCTCGCAACCGACGAGTCTGAAGAAATGATGAAATTACGTATAAGTAAATATCCGATAGGACGATTCGGTAAATCCGCAGAAATTGTCGCAGGGGTGTTGTTTTTGGCATCTGATGAAGCCAGTTTTGTCTGCGGCTCGGCATTTACTATAGACGGTGCGATGACAGCTCTGTAAGGTTAAAACATATGTATACACAAGCCGATAAACGATGTTCGTTAACTGAACTTGCCGCACACATACAAAACGGAGATTGTTTGGCTATTGGCGGCGGCTTATCCTGGCGCGAACCGATGGCTGCGTTACGGGAGTTGATTCGGCAAAGCATTAAAGACCTTAAACTTGTCGGTTCGGCGCATGGCATCGATGTTGATCTTTTGTGTGGTGCAGGAAGTGTTGCCACCAGTGCGGAATCATATGTCGGATTTGAGCAAGATTTTGGGATGGCGATCAACTACCGTCGAGCCTGTGAAACGGGTGTCGTGAAAGTAGAAGATAACTGCTGTTATACCTTAGTCCAGCAACTTCGCGCAGCTATTCAAGGATTGCCTTTTATGCCGATCCGTTCGGTACAAGGGACAGACTTCCTTAATCTGCATCCTGAATTTAAAAAGATGATCTGTCCTTTTACCGGCGAGCAACTAATTTTAGTGCCTGCGCTCAAACCCGATGTCGCACTTATCCATGCCCATTATGCCGACCAGCATGGCAATTTGCATATTGAAGGGCCTCCCGTGGCCGACATTCTTTTTGCTAAAGCAGCCAAAAAAGTCATCGCTACGGTTGAAGAAATAATCCCTCATCAGGAACTGGCAAACAAGGGCGTAACGATTCCCTATTTTTATGTCACCGCCATTTGCGAAGTTGCCTATGGCGCCCACCCGACATCCTGCTACCCGCGTTATGCTTATGATAGGGAGCATACGGCGCTCTATTACCAGGCATCAAAAAACGGCAGTGATAATTTTCGTGAGAATTACCTCAATCCTTTTGTTTATGATTGTAAAGACCATGCCAGTTATATAAGTTTGATAGGCGGTCAAGCCAGACTTATTCGCCTTGAACATTGGAGTGGTGGCATTGATCAATGGTTGCAGCTTTATGAATAAGGCAGCAAAAATAAAAACCTGCACATTCGGCGAATTGATGATTTATCAAATCGCACTGTCGATAGAAGATGGGATTTTAGCTTTTCACGGTTTTGGATCACCCTTGGTGCAGTTAGCTTTGCACCTGGCAAAACGTTATCATGCGCCCAATTTGGTTTTGGTTGCAGGTGCCACGTATGGCATCAATCCGAACCCGGTATTTTTAACGCCAACTACAAATGATTTCGCAATGAATCGTGGCGCTGAGTGTCATTTATCGATTGAAGAATTATTTGACCTTGCAGGTAGTGGACGATTAGGCAGGATGTTTTTGTCGGGTTTGCAAATTGACCGTTGGGGCAACATGAATGTCACCCGTTTGGGAAATAATGACCGGCTTACGTTAAAACTGCCCGGCGGCGGTGGAGGTTGCAATTTGTCTTGCGACTCAGGTCATATCACAATATGGACAGCGGCACATCGCACCCATGCCGATGAAAAAGGCCGCCGCCGTTACCGCTTAGTTAACCGTTGTGATTTTGTCACCAGTGTGGGACATCGCACGGCAGAAGGCTTGCCGCGCTCAAGTATGCCTTATCTTGGCAGTGGGCCGGATTGCATAGTGACTGATTTGGGCATTTTCGGTTTTAATCATGAAGGCCATGTTCAATTACGCTCCCTTTATCCAGATACCAGTATTGAGTTGGTTGCCGAAAATACCGGATTTGAATTTCCTGTTGCCGACAATTTAACTCTAGCCGCTTTGCCTGAACCGGAAATGATCGAATTTATCCGCCGTCTGGATCCTCTAAAAATTCATGAACGCGAACTCAATCATGATGATCGAGTGCGAACTTTTGAACTGAATCGGGCTTAGCAAATGAACGGGGCAATTCTTCAAGTGGGTGATTTAAAACTGAGGCAAAACTTTGTGCCTTTACCGTATCGTTGCGTCAGTTTCCAGCCTTATGATGGCGAAATGAGTGCCGACGAAATCGAGCAATATGTGTTGGCTAGGGAAGTATACCGGCGCACGGACATTATTATTTTGCACAATAACCGCCAAGAATATGCCGTAGTCGCCGTACAACGAACCAGCTCGGAAACTTTATTCACTACTGTTAAAAAAATGGAGGTTTTAGCTTTGCCGGGGGATTGTATTTTTATTACCGATCCTGACACCGATCCGGGTAACCGCTCGGCCTTAGCCAAAATTGCGATAAAACATCATGTTTCACCGCAACAGACAGCAATCGTGGTCGGTGCGTTTGATCATGTCAACATTATCCATCATCCCAACCCTTTTGAGTTAAGGGTCATCGAAGTCATTCCGCCCGAACCGCCCAAACTTTATCACATGGTTGAACAGGTTTTAAGTTATGCCGACTTACCGCCTATCGTCCTGAAATTAGAAACGATCGACCTGCGTGATCTTGCTAAAACGGTAACACCAGAAGCTTATTTAGTGCCATGCCGCTCTGGCGGGCTTACTGATTTGAGTGCACCGGTTTATTTTCTGGACGAACGCCCTGAACAACGTCAGCAGTGGACTTTGCTCGGCTGTGAGCGTAGCCTGCAATTCCATCGGCATTACTATGGAGATGAACCACCCCGTGTGGAAATGTGTCCACGTAAACTGATAAAGTCAGACGAAAAAACGACCATTTTGAAGTGCTGTCTACTGGAATATGATTTTGAACAAGAAGGTAACACCGTAACCGTGCCGTGGGGAACAGATTTGGCCATGATTGAAAAGGCTTTACGTCAATTATTCGTTGGGAATTCAAGACATGACTGAACTTGCTTGGGAAAATATCATAACAAATCAGCGAGATTCACGAGAGATAAAACCTCGCAAAAGCGGTTGCACGATGGTGATGGATGTCGGAAAAGGATTGCACGAAACCCAAAGCATCCTGCAAGCCTGCGCCAACTATATCGATCACTGGAAATTCGGCTTTGGCACATCCGCTTTTATGGACAAGCGATTGCTGCAAGATAAGCTGCACACACTGGCGGCGCACAATATTCTCACTTTTCCTGGCGGTACATTGTTGGAAGTGGCGTTGCTTACCCACCATTGCCGGGTGTATATGACTCATGCCAAAGCATTAGGGTTTACAGCCGTTGAAATTTCTGACGGAATCCTCCCAATACCAAGGTTCAGACGTAAGAGGATTATAGACTGCGCCTTAAATACCGGACTGATTCCCATCACCGAAGTCGGTAAAAAAGACCCGAAAAGGCAACCTACACCGGAACAAATTGCCGAAGAGATAAGAGAAGACCTGGAATGGGGCGCCGCCTGGGTTATTATCGAAGGACGAGAAAGTGGTCATAGTGTAGGCGTGTTTGATGATTCGGGTAATGTTGATGAATTTGAGGTCGATGTCATTATCGGAATGATCGGCGATAAATCCAAATCCTTGATCTGGGAAACACCGCTCAAGTCCCAACAGGCTTTTTTCATCGAAAAATTCGGTGCGAATGCCGGGCTCGGCAATATCCCGTTAGATCAGGTTCTTGCCGTCGAAGCGTTGCGTAACGGCTTGCGTTTTGACACACTGAACCGCGTAACGGGAAAGTTATTGCGCGAAGGAACTTGGGATCCCAACGAAGTAGAAAGCAATGGTGCGAATAGTCCGCCATTGACTCCGAATGGCACGACGACATGACAGGTAACGATGTCCGCCAGCCTGTTTCAATACAGGAAAAAGTCCTGGAAATTGGCACAAGACTAAAAAGCCCACCATCGGACAGAATGGTCAAGTCTGCGTTTGCTGATGAATTAAGCCATCAGGTGCAATTATTTGAAGCGATAGGATTGGTTGATATCGCCCATACCTTGGCTGCCATCGAACTAGGTACCATCCCGAAATCCCAAGGTCATTTTTTGCTAGAGCAATTATTGGCTTTGCAAACCAAACCGGAATCGTTCGTAATGACTCCGGACAGAGGAGATATCTATACCAATCGTGAAGCTTGGCTGGCAGAGCGAACCGAGGCAATGGGCTGGGTGGGTGCAGGCCGCGCCCGCAGGGAAGCGACGACTACTGCGTTTATCCTTGTCCTGCGGCAAACACTGGTGGAGTTCATCGAAACCCTAGTAAGACTGGCTACGACCATAGTAAGTAAAGCTGAACAGCATTCATTATCGATCATGCCGGATTACACTTACCTGCAAGCGGCGCAACCGACTACGTTTGGACATTATTTGTTGGGCTTCGCTTACCCGTTGCTGCGTGACTTGGAACGGCTAGAGGCTTTTTTTGCACGACTTAACCTCAGCCCTATGGGTTGCGGTAGTACGAATGGCTCTCGGTTAAGGCAAGGTAGGCAATCATTAGCGGATTTATTAGGCTTTAACGGCGTAGTTCCTCACGCCCGTGATGCGATGTGGCAAGCTGATTTGTTCATAGAAGCCGCTTCAATTCTGACGACGAGCAGCATCAATCTCAGTAGATTGGCGGAAGACTTACAAGTTTACAGCACTCAGGAGTTTGGCCTTGTGGAATTGGATGACCGCCATGCCCGCGCCAGTAAAATCATGCCACAAAAGAAGAATCCGTTTGCGTTGACGCATATTCGCGGCGTTGCCAATAAAATGATCGGAATGATGGCCACGGTTACGGCATCAGCCAGGACTCCATCAGGTCAACCGGACAATCGCTTATTGATTTACGGTGAATTACCTGATGCGATAACAACAGTCAATAATGCTGCGTCTTTGATGACAGAAGTGCTGGAAGATATTACATTCAATGCCGATAGAGGCAGGACTTTGGTGGCATCCGGATGGGTAATGTCCACCGATTTGGCTGAAGCATTGGTAGTGGAATGCGGACTGGATTTTAGAAGTGCACATCAATTGGTTGCTTTTCTGGCTAGCAAACACCAGGGTAAAAGTATAATGGAACTCGACCATAATACTTTAATGCAGACCTCAGAAAACGTAATTGGCTACTCTATTACACTGACTGAACAGCAGCTTAAATCTGCGTTGGATGTCAATTTAGCTATTCAGGCGCGAACAGAACCCGGTGGCACGGCAGTTCACAGCATGAATGATATGATTGCCGAATGTCGCCAAAAATTGGCGAATTTTCATAAAAACAATC
>CAZMRW010000080.1:0-20301 GCA_964568805.1 uncultured Methylococcaceae bacterium
ATATAAGAAAATATCAGATATTAAAATATCTGCTAACAATATTATTGAAAAGTGGGAAAAAAAGCTTGCCAATACGAAGTCTACGAGCAGAATTGAGAAGTATGATGATGTTAAAATAGAAATTATGGGGCTGTGGGATACAGTTGAAGCTCTTGGCTTGATTCCTACCTTTGAAGCTTTACTAGAAAAGATTCTTGGAAAAAAAGATCCACAAAATTTCGTTTACCCAAATGCAAGGTATATGGATCAGATTTGTAACATAAAGAAGATATACCACGCCCTTTCGTTGGATGATAATCGCGCTAATGTTTTCACGCCTATTATTATGAGTAATAAACATGTTACGATTGAATGTCCCGCAGAACAATCTTCAATAGCTACTAAAGTAGATGAAGTTTGGTTTTCTGGTGCACATGCCGATGTCGGGGGGGGGGGTACAAAAAGAATGAAAACAATAAAAAGGGCGATTATACGGATAGAGACGTTTCAATTTCAGGTGTCTCGCTTAATTGGATGATGTCAAAAATTAAACAAGATGCGCCTTATTTGCTACCAAAACATGCAAGAGTCTTCGAAAACCCTTTAGGATATGTCCATGATGCTGAAAATAATGATCCTCTTTATGGATTGAATCTAAGGGATGAAATCATAAAAATATATAAAAAATTTTCAGAATACAATAAGATTAGAGTACATAGTTCAGTGTTTCAGCGCCTCTCAGAGACTAAAGAGAAAAAGAAACAAATTGGATATGACTCTGAATGGTACAAGATTAATGAATTTAAAGATTGTTTTGATGCCAAAAACGATGGTTCATACATGTTCAAAAAGTGTAGTGCTATTGAAGAAGTCAGTAATACTCCATAATAGATGAGATATCAAAAGGGGCAAACTCATTGATAAATAGCTTTAGCAGTAAAAGGGCACCCATTAGCCTACCGTAGTCAATAAGCCAAAAAAATCCCTCGGGCAAATTCGATTTTTTCGGTAATGCATCCTTACTTTAAACCCATCATATTATTGAACCAGTGGACTTCATGGTCACGAGGCCCGAGAGCATTGATAAACGATATACAGCAGGGAAGCTGTCCAGTGGGGTATTCACACAGCTTCGATAATGGGGTCCGATAATGGGGTCAGGTTAAATTGTAGGGTTTATAATGAAGACAGTTTCTTGCTACCTGCCCAACAGCTATGGCCCGTCTTCCTCTCCTTGACTTGCCGCATGTGCCGCAGCACATCGTGCAGCGCGGCAACAACCGTCAGCCCATTTTCTTTCACGAAGGTGATTATGGCGTTTACCTTGAATATTTATGCGAAGCCTTGGTAAAGAACAACTGCCGGCTTTATGCCTTTGTCCTGATGACCAACCACTTTCACCTGTTGGCATTAGGCGGAACCTCCTCCGGGGTTTCCGGTTTAATGCAATCGGTCGGCCACCGCTATGTGCGTTATGTCAATGGCCTGTACCGTCGGACAGGAACTTTATTCGAAGGGCGCTTCAAATCCAGTTTGGTCGATGTGAGTGTTATCTGTTGACCTGTATGCGCTATATCGAACTTAATCCAGTGCGGGCAGGCATGGTGACTAAGCCGGAAGACTACCGTTGGCCAAGTCACCGGCACCATATTGCGGTAAGCACTATTGATTGGTTGCCGGAACCTGAGGAATATCGCCGTTTGGCGGCGAGCCCCAAGGCCAGCGCGCTGGCTTATCAGGTACTGTTTAAACAAGCGTTGTCAGCGCATGAAATTGAAGCGATTCGGACGCATCTGAACAAAGGCTGTGTGCTGGGGTCAACTAAATTTCAGGATGAAACCGAAACCATTTTGCAGCGGCGCACAAAAATTGCCCCGCTTGGGCGGCCAAAGAAAGTTAAGGGTATTATCATGAATTAACCTGACTCCATTATTGCGTAATCGTCGCAGGAGAATATCAGTTATTATGCAATCTTAGAAAATACCTGTCATTTACTCGGGAGACTCGTTCATGACTATTGAATCAGTGCGGGATGTCTTTTTATGGTGCACCATCATAAATTACGGTGTGCTACTTCTTTGGGCGCTGGTATTTATGACCGCCCACGACTGGATGCATCGGTTACACGGTCGATGGTTTCGTTTGCCGATTGAACAATTCGACGCCATCCACTACGCGGGCATGGCGGTTTACAAAATTGGCATCTTTATTTTCAATCTCGTGCCTTTCGTGGCCTTGCTTATCGTCGGCTGAGGCCTGCGCTGTACCGCTTAGCTGCGCCGGACAACATTAATCTTCTCGAACCCCAGCTCAAACAGCACCCCCACCGCCGCATCCAAGCGCTTGAACACGCGCACATGACCGCGCGCGGTCTCTAGCGCCGGATTCAGCTTGTGCTTGCCGGCCAGCGTGACCAACCAGCCGGCTTTAATGCCGTGTTTCTTTATGACCGCTGTTTCCAGGGCTCCCGCCTGAAAGAGCAATTCGGCTTTCTTGACGACTATATCAATTCAACCCACTGGCCGAATTCGGCATGATCAGCTCGACACTTGGAAAGTAGGTGCTGAAACGCCCCCGGTCCCGCGTAATCAGCCGGTAGCCTGCTACTGCGGCATGCGCCCCGATGAAAAAATCCGGCAGCACATTGTTTTTGCCGCCTTTGCGCTGCTTATACTGCAAAAAAGCTTTCCCCGCCAAAAACAGGGCCTCTCTCGGGATTGGCTGGATGGGGAAGCCCAGGTGCACGAACAGAGCCTCCACTTCCTCGATACGCTCGAACCCTATCGAGCACTCTGCGTAAATGATCGGGTTAATGACCATTGTATGGGCATGGTCGAGTTGTTCCAGCGTCGAAGCGCTCCATTCGAACCAGGCGCTTTCAGGGTCGGACAGGTCGGTGACCACGCAGCTGTCTATTAGAATGACGGCCATTATCCGACTCGCGTCAAGGCCATGATGTCGTCAGTGTTCATCGTCAATTTCGCCGTTTTATGGGCGGTCCGGAACCGGCTGGCTTTTTGGGGCCTACTTTTGGCTTTGGCGATATACCAGCGCCCGTTTTCATCCTGCACGAATTCGATCTCGGTTTCAGCGGGCAGAATGCCCATGCTTTCCCGCACATTTTGGGGGATAGTGACTTGGCCTTTGCTTGTGACTCGCATAATGATTACCAGGTAAAAAGTAATACTTAAATGGTAATACTATGACGGTGGCAAAGTAAACAGTTTTGGAAAACAAATTTCGTTACTGTCGGCTTTATGCCTTTGTCCTGATGACCAACCACTTTCACCTGTTGGCATTAGGCGAAACCTACTCCGGGGTTTCCGGTTTAATGCAATCGGTGGGCCGCCGCTATGTGCGTTATGTCAATGGCCTGTACTGTCGGACAGGGACTTTATTCGAAGGGCGCTTCAAATCCAGTTTGGTCGATAGCGAGTGTTATCTGTTGACCTGTATGCGCTATATCGAATTTAATCCAGTCCGGGCAGGCATGGTGACTAAGCCGGAAGGCTACCGTTGGTCAAGTCACCGGCACCATATTGCGGTAAGCACTATTGATTGGTTGTCGGAACCTGAGGAATATCGCCGTTTGGCGGGGAGCCTCAAGGCCCGCCGCTGGCTTATCAGGAACTGTTTACACAAGCGTTGTCAGCACATGAAATTGAAGCGATTCGGACGCATCTGAACAAAGGCTGTGTGCTTGGGTCAGCTAAATTTCAGGATGAAATCGAAACCATTTTGCAGCGGCGCACAAAAATTGTCCCGCTTGGGCGGCCAAAGAAAGTTAAGGGTATTATCATAAATTAGCCCATTATTCCCATGCCGTTATACATAAATGCCGTCATACCCGCCGGGAAGCAGGTATCCATCGCCATGGATGGCAAGTATTAAACGTCCCTGGAGCCTGGATTCCGGCAATCCCTGCCGGAATGACGGACTTGTGTATAAGGGCATGCATTATTCCCATTATTCCGTTCTCTACTTTTGATGTAAGCGGGTATAGCAAAAGCAATAGGCAATAGCAAAAAACCACATTGACAAGGTGTAATCGAACGATTACAGTTAAATTGGAGGGCTGAAACATGACCGAAAAAATTAGCATTGCCGATTTGCCCGAGTTTGATGCTTCTCGCTATTTGGATAGCGAACAAGCGATTGCCGAGTATTTGACCGCAATCATCGCCGAAGATGATTCCGCACTTTTGGCGGCAGCGCTCGGCGATATTGCGCGCGCACGTGGCATGACGGAAATTGCCCTGCGGCCGGAATGACACGTGAAGCACTCTATAAGACGCTTCGCCCCAACGCGCACCCACGTTTTGACACGATATCCAAAGTCTGCAAGGCGTTGGGTGTCAGGCTGCTCGCCGAACCGGTTTAAACCATTTTAAGGACTTTGAATGAGTTGATTCTGCTCATGGCTCGGCAAGATTACCACGAACGGAATCAATAGTTTTTCCTAGGAGGGATGATGATAGCCGTCCCGAGAGCCCTGGTTTAGCGGCGCCGGCTCAGGGAGGGTTTCTATCGGGAATGGTCTTTGATAAATAGGCACGGGTTCTCCGTCCAGCTTCAGCAGCGCCTGTTTCAGGGCTGGCTCGTCAAATGCGGGTACTATCCGGTCATTGGCTTTTTGAATCAGATTCAAAGCCGTTACGTAGCGCTCATCCGGAGTCATGGTTTCGCCCTCCAGTTCGGGATGCGCTTCAATATAGAGGGTATTGTCCAGCCAGCCGACCTTGATCGGTTGTTTGACGATGTAAACCGGTGTGCCGACCGGAGCCGACTGGTATAAAGCCTCGATGTCTTCCGGATACATACGGACGCAACCATGCGTGATCTGCATGCCAATGCCGTAGATCTTGTCGATATCGGTGCCGTGTATCAAATAGCCGCCGGGAACTGCGAGATGCAGCATATAGGCGCCGAGCGGATTGTGAGGCCCGGGGCCCACCACGGGCGGCAGAGGATCGCCATTCGCCGCATGCTCGCGCCGGATCGATTCCGGCGGATGCCATGCGGGATCTTTCACTTTTCTGTCAATCCGGGTTTTCCCCAGCGGCGTTTTCCAATCCTGACGGCCGATGCCGTGTGCATAGGACAAGACCTGTGGCGGCATCCCTTTTTGAACGGGCGGGTAGTAATACATCCGGTATTCGGCGATATTCAGGGTGATGCCGTCGCGGGGCGTGTCCGGCAATATCCGCCGGTTGGATAGTCGGATAATTTCATCCTTTTTGACATGCCAGCGGTCAACATCGGGATTCAAGCGAACGATTTCGGTCTGTCCCAGAAGAAATCGCCGCGCCACATCGAGCAAGGTTTCGTTTTGTTCGGCTCGGGTTAACGGCACATTGTCATTAAATTGGGTTATGACGCTATCGTTGATGTTTACCGGCAGGGTATAGGTGGTCGCGCTGGCTACGCCAATGACGGCGGGTATTAAAACCAAAAAAGCAGGTAATGTATAAAATTTCATGACAATCTTTAATCATCCTATTAGGAGTGAACCGGTATGGCTAACAGGCTAGCGTAAAAAGCGGATAACAACAAGGTGCTCCGGACAAGAAAAACGGTTTTTGCCGATTTATAACGCAATATTGATGATAGCGGCATCAGTTTCCCCTAAAATGGTTCCTTGAACGGCCTCAAATCCGGTTCATGGGTCCTGGCGCTGGGGTGCTGCTGATGGATAGCCCGATAGGTTCGGCGATGGCTGCCAGTTGCAACAGGACGTCCTCGCCTATGACTTATTTGATTTTATTTTCTGCCAAAGATCAGGGAAAAATTATTGGCGGGCATATCGATAATTTCTTTCAATTCCAGATTGTATTTTGCCGCCGCTTTTTTCAGATCGGCCACATCTTTTAAACCCCATTCAGAAACACCGGCGGAACTTAAGGTTTCATGAAATGCCTTGTTGGAATCGGTGGTAAATTTGCCTTCCACCTGAAATGGGCCGTAAATCAGCAGAAATCCGTCATCATTCAGCAGATAAGCCGCGCATCCCATGATGCCATTGGCAATGGATACAGGCGCCACCTGAAAGATATTGATGCAGAAAATAGCGGAAAACGAGTGTATAGGACCTGGATTAAACCAGGTGTCGGGAATGGTCAGGTCCAGATGGACTGGGTCCGCGATATTATCGTTGGCATGATCAATCGACAGTTTCTTGATGTTATCAAACACGTCGATGTCTTTATCCGAAGGATGAAAGTGCAAATGCTCGAAATTCGGCGCAAAGTAATTGATATGCATGCCGCTGCCGCTGGCGAGTTCAAGCACGCGTCCGGGAGCTGTGGGCAATTTTTCCTTTAATACGCCTAACAGAGGTTCCCGGTTTCTGGAACCGGCCCAGGCGACATATTCGCTTAACGGATGCGGATCTAAAGGAGGTTTGTGGTCTAGTTTCATGACTTTTGTGCTCATTAGTGGGTGGTGCATTAACGGTGCTTACTATTGAGCAAGTGTTATGCCAACAAAATTTGTTAAAAAGTGTCTTTTATATCAGTCGGTTGGTGTTTTAACCTTGTTGTAATAATGAAAATATGTTTCAATGAGTGAAAAATTATTTCATAAACTAAATGATGAGCAATTACTCCTTGTCCGGCGTGACGCCGGTGTTTTTTCTGCAAACCTTTATACTGGAACTGATGCATGCCAACGAACAACTGGGGCAGAAGCACTGTGAACAGTTAATCGAACATATTGCCAGAACTGCCGGCTGCTTTTTTGAGGAAACCTATCGGGAAGAGACCCATCAAAGCGAAGCCCTCGATACAGAAAGCTACACCGAACTGATTCTCGGCCTCAAGAACAGTATCGGCGGAAAATTTTCGCTGGCATCCAGCAATCAGGATTGCGTCACGGTGACCAATTCCTGTTGTCCATTCGGCGATCAGGTCACCCAATTTCCCGAATTATGCAGAATGACCTCCAGCGTCTTCGGCGGTATCGCAGCCCGGAATTTCGGCTATGCCAAGGTGGAAATCAAAAAAAGCATTGCTCGTCATGACGGAGGTTGCGAAGTGTGCGTATACACCAATCCGGATGCGGCCAATGGGCGCCCGGGAATGGAATACACGGATACGACGCCGGTCCGGCAAATGCTGGATATCAATGAACTGCATACCCGTATTGAAGAGAGTATGCGGCAGATTTGGCGCAAGCAGTCCAAGCCGGAGGCAAAAAAACATCAGCCGCCGGCGATTATCGCCAAATCTCCGATCATGCAGAAAATATTGCAATCCGTGGAAGTGATCGCGCCGACGACAGCGACGGTTTTGATTCAGGGACAAACCGGGGTCGGCAAGGAATTGATCGCCAAAGCCATCCATGCGATGAGTGACCGTTGCCAGAAACCGTTCATCCCGGTCAACTGCGGCGCCATTCCGGAAAGCCTGATCGAAAGCGTCCTATTCGGGCATGAGAAGGGGGCCTTTACCGGCGCCATCGAAGTCCATCAGGGCTATTTTGAACGGGCCGAAGGCGGCACTCTGTTTCTGGATGAAGTCGATTCCTTGTCGCCGGCCGCGCAAACCCGTTTGCTGCGCGTGCTTCAGGAAGGCGAACTGGAGCGGGTCGGCGGCAAGCAAATTTTACCAGTCGACCTTAGAATCATTTCCGCGACCAATAATGACCTCGAGGAACTGGTCAAACAGGGTGGGTTCCGTAACGACTTATATTATCGGATAAACGTCGTCCGCCTGCGCGTACCGCCGTTGTCCGAACGGCCCGAGGATTTGCCTTATCTGGTGCAATTGATCGTGCAGCGGTTGAGCAAGAAATATAATAAGGCAGTGGAGTCGGTCAGCCGCGACGTCATGCGGAAAATCCGAGCATATCCCTGGCCGGGCAATGTCCGCGAACTGGAAAACGTGCTCGAACGCAGCATTTTATTTGCGAACGGCAGGGAAATGACCGAACTGGATCTGGAGCTCTCCGAGACCCGCGTCGTTGACGACTGGAAACACATCAAGGAGCGCGCGGCGGCAAAAATTGAACGGTCGTATCTTGAAGCCGCTTTAAAAGAGTCTCAGGGCGATGTCAAAAAAGTAGCTCTATCAATGGGGCTAACCACGCGCGCGGTCTATGGCAAATTGCAAAAATACGATATCCGTTTGGCCGAGTACAAGATGCTAACCGGCGCTGCATTGAAAACAACTGGCGGCTAGTTGTCGGCCTATTTCTTCTCCAGCAGATTTTTCAGGTTCGCAAAAGGATTATGGGTTGCCGTCGGTGTACTTGTTTTAGTCGATACGGAACTGCCATACCGCATTTCTTCATAACGCGAATGTTCGTTATCATGACAGTAAAGGCATAAAAGTTCCCAGTTGCTGCCATCGGAAGGGTTGTTGTCGTGGTTGTGGTCTTTATGGTGCACCGTTAATTCGCTCAGATTTTTATGATCAAATTCTCGTGCACAGCGTCCGCAAACCCACGGATACAGTTTTAGCGCCTGACCGCGGTAGGACTGTTCTCTGAGTTCCTGATTGCGCCGCGCTTCGGTCACAATTTTGTTTTGTCTGTCTTTGTTCTGTAGCTGAGTATTTTTTAATGTCATCATATACCTCACACATCGCTGATGGATGGATCGATAACCTCCCGGTTATCTGTGCGTCGACTTTACTGCTGTCTTGCTCCCGTCAAAACAGCTCCAATGCCAGCATGATGGCGTCTTCACGGCCATGTTCTGCCGGATAATAGCCTTTTCTGATGCCGATTTCATTGAAACCTATTTTTTTATAAAGAGAAATCGCGACGGTATTGGTTGGCCTGACTTCGAGAAAAATGGTCTCGGCTTTACCCCGTGCGTGATCGATCAGATGTTCCAGCATTTTTCGGCCTATGCCTTGTTTTTGCTCCGAGGGATCGACACTGATATTCAATATATGCGCCTCGCCGACGGCCATGGAAAAGATGCAATAGCCTAAAATTCTGTCCATCTCCTCGCAAACCCGGAGGTCGTAATTTGCGTTAAAGCAGTCCCTGAAAATATCTTCGCCCCACGGGAACTGATAATTTTGATTTTCAATTCGCAACACTTCCGGTAAATCAGAAGTAGACATCCGGCGTATCCGCAGAAGATCATTTCTTGATACCGAGTCCGGGAAGACCCTGGCATAAAAATCCCTATCGGCATCATACATGACCAAATTTTTTATCTTTTCCAGTAACCCTTGCATGATCAACCTTTTATATTCTGATAAGCGCGCATTGCAAATTGTAAATCCAGCCAGGCTTTTTTCTTGTCCGCTAATGAGCGTAACAGATAAGCCGGGTGATAGACTACAACAACCGGCGTCTCATTAAAAGTATGAATTTTATTTCTAAGTTTGGACAAGGGTTCGTCGGTATTCAGCAAGGTTTGCGCCGCTATGCGCCCGACCGCCAGGATGATTTTGGGACGAATCAGCGCCAGCTGCCGCTGCAGGTAGTCTCTGCAACTGGCCGCTTCATCCGGCCTGGGATCCCGGTTGCCTGGCGGTCTGCATTTCAGGATATTGGCGATATAAACCTGGTCTCTGGTCAGGCCGATTGCCCTTAACATTTCCGTCAACAGCAATCCGGCACTGCCGACAAAGGGTTGCCCTTGCAGGTCTTCCTGTTGCCCGGGCGCTTCGCCGATCAGCAGCCAGTCGGCGTGCCTGTTTCCCGAGCCGAAAACGGTTTGTGTGCGGGTTTCGCATAATGAACATTTTCTGCATTTTGACACCTCAGCCTGCAGGTGTTCCCATTGCTCCGATTCGGATAAGGATTGCATCGGTTGTTGTTCGCCGGGCTTTACATCCCCGCCAGTGTCATCCTCGTTTTCTGCAGCCGTTAACGCCTGCATGCCTGCTGCCGGTTTTCTGGATACCCAGACATCAATGCCCATCGCTTCGAGATAGTGCAGGCGTTTCGCGTTATCCATCATCATGTTTAAAAGGTTCAGGGTTCAGGGTGCAAGGGAATTGCCGGAAACCTAAGACGGCATGTTTCACACTCATCCCGATGTGCCGGATAGAACGGTCAACCCTCGCTTCGTTCTCCCTGACGCTATGACGGCGAAAATAAGACATCATGGTGTTAATATTTAGCCTTGAACCTTGCAACTTGAACCTGCTCTTTTCAAACATCCCCTTTTTGCGGATGTCGACGCTGATCGGGGCTTTGCAGCTTATTGACCGCGTTAATATAAGCTTTGGCCGAAGCGATGACAATATCGGTATCCGCTCCCAATCCGTTCACTATTCTGCCGGCTTTTTCAAGACGGACGGTGACTTCGCCCTGAGCATCGGTGCCGTTGGTGATATTGTTGACCGAATAGAGCTCCAGAATGGCATTGGACAGCACCAGACGCTCGATGGCTTTCAGACTGGCGTCGACGGCGCCGCCGCCATCGGAAGATCCGGTTACTTCTTTATTGTCGATTCGCAAGGTGACTTTGGCATTTGGCACTTCTCCCGTCTCCGAACAGACTTTCAGGGAGATCAACTTGACATATTCATCTTCCGATTCAAAACCGGCTTCCGAAATCAACGCCTGCAAATCCTCATCGAAGATTTCGTGTTTTTTATCGGCCAGTTGCTTGAAGCGGGAAAAAACATCATTGAGCTCTTCCTCCGAGGTAAATTCAATACCCAATTCGGTCATGCGGCTTTTAAAGGCATTTCTGCCGGAATGCTTGCCCAGTACCATCCTGTTTGCCGACCAGCCGACATCTTCGGCTCGCATGATTTCATAAGTTTCCCTGCTTTTCAGTATGCCGTCCTGGTGAATGCCGGCTTCATGCGCGAAGGCATTGGCGCCGACGATGGCTTTATTAGGCTGCACAGGAAAGCCCGTAATAGATGAGACCAGTTTGGAACAGGTCAAGATTTCACGAGAATCGATACCGGTATCGCAGGTAAATACATCCTGTCGGGTGCGGACGGCCATGACCACTTCTTCCAGGGAAGCGTTTCCTGCACGTTCGCCCAGGCCGTTGATGGTGCATTCAACCTGGCGGGCGCCATTCATTACCGCTGCCAATGAATTGGCAACCGCCAGGCCCAGATCATTATGGCAATGAACTGAAAAAATCGCCTTATCCGAATTGGGTATGCGCTGGATCAGGTTGGCGATGGTGGCGCCGAACTGCTGAGGGATGCTATAGCCGACGGTATCGGGTATGTTCAGTGTGGAGGCGCCGGCGTCGATCACCGCCTCGAGTATCCGGCACAAAAAGTCTTCATCGGAGCGTCCGGCATCTTCAGGGGAAAATTCGACATCATCGGTATACTGGCGCGCGCGTTTAACCGCTTTGACTGCATATTCAATCACTTGCTCCGGCTGCATATGCAGTTTCATCTGCATGTGAATGGGCGAGGTTGCAATAAATGTGTGTATGCGCGAGCGATTGGCACCCTTCAGCGCCAAGCCGGCGCGATCGATATCCTTCTCCAGGGCTCTGGCCAAACCGCAAACGGTGCTGTCCTTGATGACATTGGCGACGGCCTGTACGGATTCGAAATCGCCAGGGCTTGCGGCAGGGAAGCCGGCTTCGATCACATCGACTTTCAAACGTTCAAGCGCCTTGCCGATTCTGATTTTTTCGTCGCGTGTCATTGATGCGCCCGGACTTTGCTCGCCGTCACGCATGGTCGTATCAAATATAATTAATCTGTCTTTCATAAAAAACTCCATTCATGGAGAACGATCAACGCGTGCGTTGATACAGGGTAATAAGTGGATATTGATTTGATTAGGAAAAGATTGTCGCCCCTTAGGGCAGCAGGAATCTTAAAGGCAGAGTTGACCAGGCAAACGATGCCGCAACCAGAGGCGACTGGCCGGCAATGTGGATAGATGACTGCATAATGAATCGCATTGACATGTTACGACTATACGCCAAACCAAAGGCATCCTCAAGCATATTTTTACGATTTGCGGGCTGTTAATCTGCGGCGTCTGCGCATGACCAGCGTCACCACAGGTCCCGAAATCGCATAGACCAAAGACAACAAAAACAGCATTGTCTGCGGCTGAGCCATGATAAACGCAATCGCGAGCATGACGCTGATGGCGACAAAGAAGGTCACTTTGCCTCTCAAATCGATGCCTTTAAAACTGAAATAACGAAAATTGCTCACCATCAACAGGCCCGTACTGACCGTCAAAAACAGGGCCGGATATTTTAGTATTTGCACGTCATAGCCGTATTCCACGGAAATCCAGATGAAACCGGCGAGTATGGCGGCAGCGGCAGGACTGGGTAAGCCCTGAAAGTAGCGCCTGTCGGCCGTTTCAACTTGTGTGTTAAACCGTGCCAATCTCAAGGCGCCGCCAGCCATATGGACGAAAGCGGCAAATAAACCCAATTTGCCCAGGCTGGAAAAAGCCCATAAGTACATGACCAATGCCGGAGCTGCGCCAAACGACACCATATCGGAAAGGCTATCGTACTGGACGCCGAATTCACTCTGGGTATTGGTTAAACGCGCCACTCTGCCATCCAGTCCGTCCAGGATCATGGCGACAAAAATGGCCACGACCGCCGTTTCGTAACGTCCGCCCATGGCTGAAGTAATCGCATAAAAACCTGAAAACAACGCTCCCGTGGTAAATAAGTTAGGTAATAAATAGATTCCGCGGCGGCGAATGGAACGTTTTTCAACAGTCATACTTTTTTAAATCCTTAGTCTAATTCAGTCATTACATTATCGTGAAAGCAGCAAAGCGCACCTTTTTTCAGACTTAACCGAGAAAATTAAGGTGAGGGAGATCAAGGCGCCTGGCGCTTTCGTTTTCCAGGGCGATGATTCTAAGCGCCATGGCCATTTGTTGAATTATACAATGAGCCTGCAAGCCATAACCAGGCGAATTAGCCACAGTGACTATTTCTTTTGCAAGGTTGTGCCGGCTGGTTTGAAGGTGTGCAAGTCAACGGTTTGCTTGTAGGTATCGGTGGCGCAGCCCCACAGCAGCGCCTGATCCTGATTAAAACGTTTCCCCAATTGCCAGGCTATTTCAGCGCGGGCCAATTCAACACCAAGATAAAAAGCGTGCCCGCCATCGGTTTCAACCGCCAACTTCGGAAATAATTCGTACGGGTCAACGGCGCTGTGAAAACCGTCCCGGTTGAATATATGCAGGCCTTCGGAACTGATTTGAATACGGTAGCTGGGGTCTTTGATTTGCGCTGCCAGGTCCCGGATTTCATCCAGTTGGTATGGAAACGGCGACGTCTCATGAAGCGCCATTAAGCCCGGGTCGATATGTTTGGGCAGGGTGTTCTGTTCTTTTGCGGCAAACATGATGCGACGGGCCAGATCGGCTTCCCTGATGGCCCGGCAGGCATGACGGCTGACTTCTGTCGCCAGAATATTATTGATATTGAGCTCGGAACAGACACCGATGAGCAGGGCATTCATGCCCGCGGTATCGGCATGAGTCAGTTCGGTAATATTCCCTACACCCATCATGATGTCAATGTCCGGATACTTCTTCCTGACCTCATGATAACGCACCAATGAGTCAGTAAAGCCGAAGTGCAGAGGATCAAGGATGGGGTCCACGATAAAGGCACGGTTTTTAGCCTGCATGGATTTGATGGCTCTGTCCAGTGAAGCCAGGTCTTCATGTTTTTCTGGAATCAGGATCGGCGTGGACGGCACTTCATCGGCGATCCAAAGACTGCTTTCGTGCAGGCTGAGCAGGTAATCCGCTCCCGCTTTTCCGCCTCTCAGTAAATCCTGGTTATCCAGCGAATCGATACTGACGATAAAACCTTCCTGTTTTAAAGCGCGTATGGTGTCTTCCATGTGCGGAAAATCGGTACTCGGCAGGCACCCTATGTCGATAACATCGGCGCCGTTGTTTTTATAGTAAGTGGCGCGTTTAACAGCCTCTTCCACGCTGATATTCGGGGCATCGGTAATTTCGGCAAAGATTTTGACGCTGTAGCGGCTGAGGTCGTACTGGTGAGCGGCTTTACCAAAATACATGGGCAGGTCTTTGAGTTCTTCCGGACCTCGTTCAACCGGTAAATTCAGCTTTGCGGATAATACATCCAGATCGCCGCGGCAACGGCCGGGTATGACAATACGATCGGCGTTAAAGGTATTGGACAATCGTCTGCCGATCATGTCAGCGGTCATCAGCGCAGCGACTTTAACGCCGATTTGATGTACGGTGTAGGTGAATTCCGGCTGCATTTTTTCCAAAATACTGTGCAGCTGTTTTTCCGCCAGTTTTCCGGTTAGAAAGAGTATATGTTCGCTCATGCCCAAGATTTAAGCCATTTTTAAACTTTAAATGTTATTCTATATATTTTTGGCCGCAGTCTTTTTTAAGTGGATCTTTTGTTCGAGCATTCAAGGCCGGTTTTTCCAAGATAGGCCATGCTTTAGCCGCCAGTGTAAGATGATTGCCATTTTCTTGGCTAATTGGCTATATCGAACGGTTAAAATAATATCCTGAAATCTGCATTGTCCTGTTTGGATCGTTTGACGGCTTACTTTAGGTATCGGTCGAACCCCAAACGTATTTTGCTGCGTATTACTATATTATACCCGAAGCTAACCGTTGATTCCGTGTGCATGAGTTTTTTCAATGTTCAGCCAATTCGATAAACCCCTGATCATGGGGATTTTAAATGTAACTCCCGACAGTTTTTCAGACGGGGGAAGTTATTTATCTGTTAATGCCGCCATGCGGCAAGTGCAATTAATGCTGGCGCAAGGCGCCGATATCATTGATATCGGCGGGGAATCGACGCGTCCCGGTTCCGTCCCGGTTGATGCTGATGAACAGATACGCAGAGTCATCCCGGTGATTAAAGAGATCAGGCTTCGAATCGGCAGTCATATCCAGATCAGCATCGATACGACTGATTCGGCCGTTGCGAAAGCGGCTCTAAATGCCGGGGCTAATATAATCAATGATGTTTCGGCCGGGCAGGATGATAGGTCGATACTGAGTGTGGCCGCCAGGTACAATGTGCCGATTGTATTGATGCATAAACAGGGTTCGCCAAAGACCATGCAGGATAATCCTTATTATGATGATGTCGTTCAGGAAGTCGTCGGCGCCTTACAGGAACGCATAGAAAAGGCGCGGCAAGCCGGAATC
The DNA here is from genome assembly GCA_964568805.1 of uncultured Methylococcaceae bacterium. Classification (GTDB taxonomy): domain Bacteria; phylum Pseudomonadota; class Gammaproteobacteria; order Methylococcales; family Methylomonadaceae; genus CAZMRW01. The sequence goes on from CAZMRW010000080.1 coordinate 15,076, forward strand.
AAACGAAACAGAATTTTCATCGATCCGGGTATAGGTTTCGGCAAACGCAAGCAGGATAACTTCGATTTGCTGGCGCATCTTGATACCTTTGTGGATTTAGGGTTTCCTGTGCTGTTAGGAACAAGCCGCAAGCGATTTATGGGGAGCTTGTGCCATGTTAACGAACCTTCCGAACTGGTCACAGCCACCGCCGTGACGACGGCTTTGGGCGTTATGGCGGGTGTAAGGATATTCAGGGTGCATGATGTCAGGGAAAACAGGCAGGCTGCCGACGTGGCATGGGCAATCAAACAGAGCAGGTAACCTGAAACAGGCAATTTATACTCGCCCTTGTCTGATCAAATTTAATAAAAGCTTACGGGAGAAAATTTCGCGGCGCGCGGTTATTTATATATCGACAATTAGTCTTGAGGAAGTCCGGGTGCGGAAATACAGACGAGGGCAAGCAACTGAAGATGAACGCTATAAGTCATTATGCTTGTGCAAAAAGCTGACCGCTATTAATCAAATTATAACCCTATCCCTTTGGGGCTAACAGGAATAAGCTCCAGGCTTTGCCGGGGGTGATTTAACTCTTATAAAGCTCGCTGCTGCCGTCCATGTCGCCAGTCTGGCTATACAACAGCGGGAGCCCTGGATTGAGATTTGCTGCAGCCAGCACCTTGCATACGGCGATTTGATGATCGCCGGCATCAGCATAATGGCAAACCTGGCAGTCGAAGTAAGCCAGGCTTTCGGTTAATATGGGCGCGCCGGTGTTATCGGTATGCCATTGATAACCGGCCATTTTGTCTTTGATCGAGCGGCCGAAATGTTCGGCGATGGCATACTGTTCGTGTCCAAGCACATTGACTGAACAAATGCCGCCGGCCTTGAGTAGCCGATAGGAATAATGATCCGGATTGATGCTGATTGCAAGAAGCAGGGGGTCGAATGAGACCTGCATGACCCAGGCGGCGGTAAAGGCATTTTGATGTTTGCCGTCCCTGACGCCGATAATATACACGCCGTGACTGATCAGCTTGACCAATTGATCGGGATTTTCAATCATATTAATAAATCATTTTTATTCGCATCGATAAATCGATCGCTTTAACATGTTTGGTTAATGCGCCGATGGAAATATAGTCTACGCCGGTTTCGGCGATGGTCCTGATATTATCAAGTCCGAGATTGCCGGACGCCTCCAGTTCGACAGCTCCCGCAGTTTGTTTGACCGCAGTGGCCAAGTCTTCAAGACTGAAGTTGTCGAGCATGATCCTGTCCGGCTTTGCCGCAAGCGCTTCGGTGAGTTGTGCTAATGACTCAATCTCTACTTCCACAGGAACCGGCGACAGCTCACGCGCAGTCTGAATGGCGCGTTCGATGGAACCGGCAGCGATAATGTGATTTTCCTTGATCAGGACGCCGTCATACAAACCGATTCGATGGTTATGGCAGCCGCCGCAGGCGACCGCGTATTTTTGTGCTTTTCTGAGTCCCGGCAACGTTTTGCGGGTATCCAGGACTTTACAGCCGGTTCCTGCAACCTCATCGCTAAATTGTCTGGCAACGGTCGCGGTAGCCGACAGGGTTTGCAGGATGTTTAATGCGGTGCGCTCGCCGGTTAACAAGGCCCGGGCCGGGCCATCGAGTCTGCACAATGTCGTGCCCGCTTTAATCTTGTCGCTTTCCGATACCAGCCAGTCGATACGGACTCTGGCATCAAGCTGTTTAAAGACCGCATCGAACCAGGCTTGTCCGCAGAGCACCATGGCCTCCCGGGTAAGGACTTCCGCCTCGGCAATTACCGTTTCAGGAATGATCGCGGCCGTGATATCGCCGCTGCCAATGTCTTCCTCAAGAAAGGGTTTGATTTCATCAGGATTTAATTGTGCGGTCGTTGGCTGACGGGGCATTAATTTTTTCTTGCGTTGAATGGTTGTAAATACAAACCAGGATGGCTAAGCGTGCTTCAACTGGCCGGGTTACATGTCGCTGGCTGAGCGCATGATTTGGCCTGAATCGGCAAGCCGTTGCTTGATTGCCTGAGCCAGTTGATGCACCGCCATCGCGTACTTGTTGCTGTTGTTGTAGCTTTTTATAACCTTGAAATTGGGATAAACATGCCAGTATTCGTTGCCATCATAAGTGCTGAGTTCAATGATGGAGGGAGACTTGGCTCGGCTGCTTGGTTTTGCAACCGGACTGTTGAATTGCCAGCCGCTTTGTGAAAAATAATGGGCGACGCTGCCAATAGCGTCGTGCTCATGCCAAAGATCACGGCGGCCATCGTTGTTGAAATCGACCGCTAAACGGCGAAAACTGCTGGGCATGAATTGACCCAAGCCCATTGCTCCTGCCCAGGATCCTACCGGCTGGCGCGGATCGAAGCCTTCTTCCCGCGTCATCAATAAAAAATTTTCCAGCTCTGACGTGAAAAATTTGGACCGTCTATGCGTGTCGAAGGCGAGTGTGGTAAGCGAATCGAACGTGGGAGTTTTTCCAATATTGCGGCCAAAATATGTTTCGACGCCGATAATCGCAACGATATACTCCGGATCGACGCCATACCTGACACTGGCTTGTTGGATGGTGCTGGCGTTTTTGCGCCAGAAATCTGCGCCATTGCTGATATGGGCATCGGTAAGAAATTTATTGCGATAACGCGTCCAACTGCCCGGTCTTGACGGTCCGGACGAAGGTGCCGGGCTCTCCAGACGGATAACCGATTCCAGGCGGTTTGCCTGCGAGAACAGCCCGTTCATATAGCTTTCGGAAAAGCCGTGTTTATGCACCATGTAGTGGATAAAGTTCCTAACAGAAGGGTAATTTGCGTAGTTGCCGGTAAGGATAGGAGCGGAGTAAAAATCAAAAGAACCGGTTTGCGCCGATACATTGGGATAGAGTTGCGGAGTCGGCTGTATTGCCGGTTTTGCGGCAACAGGAGGCAATATGGGCGAGGTAATTTTGGCTTGCTTTGGAATAGTGTAAGATTGATTGTGATAGCTGTGTTTTTTGCCCGCACAGCCGGCGATTAGCGCTGCTAATGCAAGTACGAGCAAAGGTTTACATACGTCAGTTGTCACAAAAATTTTCATGGTTTTGGTGTTCTGTTTTCATTGTTGAGTGAGCGGATTTTAAAGCCGTCAGTTTTGAGAGAACGCTTTCAGTCATAGGCAAAGCATTAAACTGGCTTAGAGTAGCCTGTTTCCTTCTGAACAGTTCTGCCAAATCTTTGGCTTCAATCTGCAATATTTTTTCACCATTCTTTGAGAGAAACAACAGGTTTTCGTTGCTTATAGCTTTTCTTGCCAGTTTTCCCCAGTACCTTGTCGCATCCAGGTCAAAAGCGACCCAATCCCCTTCTTTAAGATCGTTTACCTGATGGCTGAAAAGGTCAGTGATTGCCTCGGAATTTAATTCAAGCTTGAAATCAAGTTCCTGATTTTCTTTACCGGTGCCGGTGTCCGTCTTTTTGTCCAGCTTCTTATCCATTAAAACAATATGCAGCACCACAAGTTCCTTGAAAAAACGGTTTTTTTCTTCCTTATCATAGTCTATGCGTTTCAAGCCGCTGCGCAGTTCCTTCAGCATACCCGGAATGGATTTTAATATATGCCTTCTTTCATTATCATCCGCTGGAGGGGTGACGCTGACGATCAGTTCCCGCATGGTTTGTACGGATTTCTCCCACAATTCCGGTTGCCGACCTTTGACCAAATAGTCATTTAGCATAACATCTTGCCAGACATTCTGCAGAAAATCGATAATAATTGGCGGCAACGATTTGTTTTTCATATTTATTTCTAGCAAATCAAACACCTCTCGGTGCTCAGGTGATAACGTTTCACGATCGATCATGGACCGGATCGAACTATCTTCATGAACTCGGCAACTTTGCTGTTGCCTTGCCATAAATTGCGAAAAGTCCTTCGCTATTTCAAGCCAGCAGGAAATCGTGAAACCGTTTTCCGAAACCAATTTGTTTGTGATTTTGCTTATTCGTTCCAGGACCAAACGGTCGGTCTCATTATTCGAATTTAAAAATTGGCCCGCTGCGACCAGGTCATCGAGGAGGCGCCTGATGGGGTTGAGTGGATTTATGAAAACGCTGAACTGGTCAAGACAGGCAGCAGCCATCGGTATTTCCAATTGCAGAATAGTCGTTTTTACAAAATCGGACAAAAAAGCGTTACCGGCAATACCAGCAAAGATCAGAGAGATTAAATCGAGAATGTCTTCATCGGTTTTTGCCAGAATTTTTGTTTCATCGCTAAAATTGATTCCGTCGAGTGTTTTAATCACGTGCCATTTTAAGGGATGTTTTTCCATTTCCGGTTGGCTAACCGCTTGCGTGGAGTATTTCCCAAGAATGTGCAGCGCATTTTTTATTTCGAAGTGTTCATAAAAATTATCGCCTGTAGCAGGAATCGGGTCGTAGCCCGATGGCGTATGAGTGCCGCGCCAGAGTGCCAGATTAGCCTGCAACTGTTGAAATTCGACGATGTTCGTTTCTGCTGTTGTCGCCGCCGGTTTGATTATGCCATCGATGTCTCTCCGGTCGGCCTTAAGTTTCATGATGCTCGATTCGCAGTGATTAATCAGTTCGCGATAAATAAATCCCATCTGGCTAAAGACATTGGCATCAAATGCTTTATATAATGCAACCCGTTGATTCGAGTTTAATTTAAAAGATTTGACCACCTCGAAAAAAGTTTTAATCAGGTATTCGGGAGCAACCGGATTCTGTCGATCGGAAATGGCTGATTTTTTCAATAAAGCAGCGATCAATTGATTAAGCCGGGCCAGATCCTCGCGATACATTTGTTCGCATTGACGGATAATCAGGGTGGAGATGTAGTTTTCTCTGACTAAATCATCGCTGGCTAAAGCAACCGCAGGCCTATTGACGTTGTCAGGAGACTGGCTGTCTCTTTTACGATCGCTTAAGTCGAAACTGCCGATTATTTTTGACAAGTAACTTCGTTTGAGATCGACGCGCGCGGAGCGGAGATATTCCAGCAGATTTTTATAGTGCTCTTTGTTAATTTGTTCGCGTTCTTTACCATAATGCATGCCGAATTCCAGATCGATACGCATACAGCAACCGTCGACCAGTTGCTCAAAATACTGGAAAAAAACCGACTTGAAAGGTGCTAACAAATCCGCTTTATCGGTTTTTTTTTGATCTGTGAGAAAGTGTAGCGAGCTGTTCATGGCAATAGTTCTTCCTTAAATTGAAAT
>CAZMRW010000081.1:0-20041 GCA_964568805.1 uncultured Methylococcaceae bacterium
TTTAATAAAAAACAACGCAATGACTGGAGATTACGCATAAAATCATTTCTTTAATGAGTCTGAAAAGTATGAGCGCAAGAAATTCAAGCCGTCGCTCTGCCGCTTTGCCGAAAAGTTTCGCAGCAACCGTCAACCATTTAGCCATGCATCCGTTGAAACAAATCAGTCTATTTTTATAATAAATCGGCGGCAGACCCTAACGCCAACGCTGATAATTCCTCCTTGTAATTCCGGAAAATGAAATAAAATGAGACTTGCATCACATTACGGGTATTTACTCCGCGCCTGGAGCAATCAGCCGACCTGATTAGCGTTAGCGAACGTGCACTAAGAAGATTTCGGATTTCATCATAGCAAGTCAAAAAGTGAACAGATCACATGCTCTGTAGTAATGACACATGTCCGCTGGTAAACTAACCCAGGCCGCAAGACGTTATGGATTCGATTTTGCTGCGCGGCAATTCCATACAATAAGTTTCGGGTGAAATTTTGATGAGAGCTGCGGACATACATGATTTATCGGGCGATATCAGTCTTGAGCGCATCGAGGCAAGCACCTTAGTCATGAGACTGACCGGCGACTGGATTCAGGGAGCTACAATTAAGCCGGTAGAGCAAGTGCTTGCCAAACTGGGTGATTCGCAACCTTTCCACCGACTTTTGTTGCAAGCGGCCGACCTCAACAAATGGGATAGCAGATTGCCTACTTATCTCCTCAAAGTCCTCGATTACTGTCAAGCCAACAACATCCAGGCCGATGTGTCAGGCCTTCCGGAAGGTGTTCAAGGCCTGCTCAAACTGGCTCGGGCGGTACCGGAACGGGCAGACGCACGACGTACGGTAGAGCAGGCATCGATGCTGGAGACAATTGGCAAGGCTGTAATAAATGGTCTGAAAGACACAAAAGGACTCATCGCCTTTATCGGCGAAACCGTGCTGGCAGGTTTTGCGCTGATGCGGGGCAGGGCGCGGTTTCGTGCCGGCGATTTGTTGTTATGCATACAGGAAGCAGGACCGGGCGCTCTAGCCATCGTGACCTTGATCAGTGTACTGGTGGGACTGATTTTGGCTTTCGTCGGCGCCGTGCAGTTGGCGATGTTTGGCGCGCAGATTTTTATTGCCGATCTGGTCGGCTTGGGAACGGTGCGCGAAATGGGCGCATTGATGACCGCGGTCATCATGTCCGGGCGAACCGGAGCGGCTTATGCCGCGCAATTGGGCACGATGAATGTCAACAGCGAGATTGATGCACTCAAAACCATGGGCATCTCGCCAATGCAGTTTCTGGTGTTGCCGAGGATGCTGGCGTTAATCCTGATGCTGCCCTTACTCTGTCTCTATGCCGACCTGATGGGCATTCTCGGCGGAGCGCTGGTGACCATCAGCGCCTTCGATGTGTCGCTGCTCCAATACTATAACGAAACCCGGAAGGCCGTGCATCTTCCCGATTTCGCCATCGGTTTGTTCAAGAGTCTGGTATTCGCCGTGCTGATTGCGACAGCCGGCTGCATGCGCGGGATGCAATGCGGACGCAGCGCCTCGGCTGTCGGGGATGCCGCAACGGCGGCTGTGGTCAACAGCATTGTCTATATTGTGGTGGCCGACTCGGTCATTACTTTAATCTGCAATCGGCTCGGCATTTGAGCGCTGTCTGGATGTAATCATGAAGACGCCTCATATCACGGTAACCGATTTAACGATGGCTTACGGCGATTTTCTGATTCAACGCGATTTGAATTTTACGATAGACCGCGGCGATGTGTTCATCATCATGGGCGGCAGCGGCTGCGGAAAAAGCACCCTGCTGAGGCACCTGATCGGTTTGCAGCAACCCGCCAAAGGCGACGTCTTTTATGACGAAAAGAGTTTCTGGCATGCCGATGCCGATGAACGCGTGAAGATGATGCGCAGAATTGGCGTGCTGTATCAGAGCGGCGCCCTGTTCAGTTCCCTGACCTTGGCCGAAAACATAGCCTTGCCGCTCGGCGAGTTTACCGATTTCAGCCAAGACGAAATCGCCGACATTATTTCGTACAAACTCGCTCTGGTGGGCCTGGCCGGGTTCGAAGAGTATTATCCTTCCGAGATCAGCGGGGGCATGCAAAAACGTGCAGGCCTGGCCAGGGCGATGGCGCTCGACCCTGAAATACTGTTTTTCGACGAACCATCGGCCGGGCTCGATCCGGTCAGCGCCAGGCTTCTGGATGACCTCATCATCGGTTTGCGCGATACGCTGGGTACGACGATTGTAGTAGTGACCCACGAATTGGCGAGTATCTTCGCCATCGGCACCAACTCGGTGTTTCTGGATCCGGAAACCAAAACCATGCTGGCAACCGGTTCGCCGAAAACACTCCTGGCTGAATCCAATGACACCAAAATCATTCAATTTCTGACTCGAGGAGAAGGCCATGTCAATACAGCGGCTTAATAGGGGGCAAAATAACTTATGAGCAAGCCCATCAATCCACTGGCGATAGGAGGCTTCACCGTCGGTGCTTTGGCGCTGCTGGTCGCCGGATTACTTATGTTCGGCGGAGACCAGTTTTTTAAATCAGACAAAGCCCCCTTCGTCATCTTTTTTGATTCCTCGCTCAACGGACTTGAGATAGGCGCCCCTGTAAAAATGCAGGGAGTCAAGATCGGATCGGTAACGGAAATTGTCCTGCAAATCGATCCGAAAACGGGCAAGGCAGTCAAACCGGTGGTTGTGGAAATCGATCGCAACAACTTCGTCATTATGAATGGACAACCTTTTGCGAAAGCAATGACTCGTAAGGAGGCGATAGCAAACCGGGACAAACTCGTCGCCGCAGGCTTCCGAGCACGTCTCGAGACGCAAAGTTTACTAACGGGCTTGCTTTATGTCGATCTGGATCTGCATCCTGAAAACCCCCCGATGTATACAGGATTCAAATATCATGGCTTAACGGAACTGCCCGCCATCCCGACAACCGCCGAAGAGATCCTCAATATTGCCGAGGAAATGGCGAAGAAATTGCGCGCGTTGCCGCTGGATCAAATAGTCCTGGATTTATCAGAAAGTTTAAAAGAAATCAAAATCCTGTTGTCTTCTGATGACCTCAGGAAATCCAGAGTTGCTCTGGCCAAATCCCTTGAAGGCATGGAGCTTACAATCAGCACGCTGAATCGCAGTCTTGAACCGATGCTCAAGGATACGAACAGGACCATCCACGATACCAACTTATTGATGCAGGATACAAGAGCGATGGTTCGGGATGTGCATCACGACATCAAGCCCATTCTGATATCGGCCGACAAGGCCTTATTAGCTGCAACCGCCGCCTTGAACAAGACTCAGGATTCGATGGCGGAAGTCGGCGATGCGATCGGACCTGATTCGGCCTTTAATGAAACGCTTGAATCGCTCAAGGATGCCTCGCGCTCGATCAAGGAGCTAACCGATTATCTGGAGCGTCACCCGGAGTCGTTGATTTCCGGCAAGGATAATTAATATACCTTTCGCACTTCAAATTTCGGCATTATGCTCCCTCTCCCATATTGGGAGAGGGCTGGGGTGAGGGTTTAATAAAACCGTAATTTGATGTGCGAACACTATAACTGCACCTATTTGCCTTAGTCATGGCAATGGACATGTAAAATAGGGATAGTCTGATTATTTGTAAAACACCAGAACAGCACAATAGGATGTCGATCATGCAAGCTAACCGGCTCATTTATTTTTCACTCTTATCATTCCTGCTCGTGCCACTGACAGGATGCATTGGGGGATCGACGCCTCCTGCGCAATTCTATCTGCTCGAACCGATCAGCGAGGGCGCAAGCAGTGCCTCCGGCATTTCAACAAAGCCAATGATTGCGCTGGGTCCGGTACGGATTCCCCGCTACATCGATCGACCGCAAATCGTGACCGCATCCGGCAAAAATGCCTATCAATTGAACGAATTCAACCGGTGGGCCGAGTCCCTTGACGACAATATCAGCCGTGTCCTGGCGCAAAATCTGTCGCGGCTGGCGCCGGTCGATGTCGTCCTTGCCAATGCCTCGAACCGGGCCAGACAGGCGCAGCTGCGCGTATCGGTGAATATCCTGGAGTTCCATGTGAACCCGCAGGGGCAGGCCGGTTTGAACGCACAATGGCAGATTTTTCATGGCGAGGACATAATAGTGAATAAGCAGGTATCGTACCGCTCGCCGGCATCGACCACCGACTATCCTGTCATGGTTCAGACACTCAATGACTGCCTGAACCGTATGAGCCGCGAGTTGGCGGCATCGCTGCTGCAGGCGCTGGAAAATGAAAACAAGCTAACACGATGAACCATTGAAGGACACGGATCAAGGTACGCAAGACTCGCATCAGATCTTCGTTCTCGAGAATGTAATAATGGCGCAGAGTCTTGTAGCGCCAACTACCAATGAGATAATGGCACGCCGCAGCCGAGACAGGACTTATCCGGCTGTCTCGCTGCCTATCTTTTCTCCATTTTCGTCATATACCCAAGCCATGAACAATTGGTAACCCAGGGCCAACATTACCGAACCCAGAAACAAACCGATAATGCCACCAGTCGCCATGCCGCCCAACGCGCCCAATAGAATCACCGGCATGGGGGCATCCACGCCACGGCCTAACATCAGGGGTTTGAGGATATTGTCAGCCGACCCGGCAACCAGGGTATAAACAGCAAACATGACCGCCACCGTGGTGGAATCATTGGTGGAAAACACATATATGATGGTCCCCAGTGAAATAATAACGGGAGGAATTTGCATGATGCCTAACAACAAGACCAATAAAGCCCAAATACCGGCGGCGGGAATGCCCACCATGATAAATCCGGCTCCAAGCAAAAGGGCTTGAATGCAGGCTATGCCGATGACGCCTTGCGCCACGGCACGGATGGTTGCCGTCGAAAGCGCAACCAAGGCTTCCCCTTTCTCGGCACCGGCCATCCGCTTGGCAATCGCCTTTGCCGCCGCATGGCCGGATGCGCCGTAGGCCATCCATATCCCGGCAAGCACCAAGGCAACCAAAAACATCAAAATGCCAGTGCCGGCGCTGGCAGCAAAGCCTAAAAGGTGTTTGGTGACTACGGCAATTTTGGGTTCGTATTTCGCTACCACTGCGCCCAGGTCCGTATGAGCAGAAGACCATAAGTCATATAACTTTCCTCCAATGACCGGCCAACCGGCGACCGATTCACTGGGAGCAGGCACTTGCAAGGTCCCGCTTTGGACTTGTTTTACCAAATCAGTTGTTGAATCCGCGAAAGAAAAGACCAATAAGGTCGAGGGGATTAATACGCCCAGCAGTATCACCCCCACCAAGGCCGTTGCGGCACGACCATCCCTGCCGCCCATTTTGCGCGCGATTAAGCCATGAAGGGGGTATAAAGCCACGGCCAAGATCACCGACCATAATATCAAGCCGATAAACGGTTGGAATATTTGATAGCAACGCACGACCAAAAAACCGATCAATCCGACGCGGATAAATAAATCGATCAATTTGCGCGAGATAAGCTTGTCAAGAGTCTTATCGGATAATAAATTCTTTTCATTGTTCATCAGCGAGGCTCCCGTCTATCATTCTGCAAATCAGGCAATTGAATTTTGATGTGTTCACCGCAACATCAGCGGGGAAGCGTGCTCGTTGGCGGAGGAGCGTCCGTGCCGGAATAGAAATTATCAAAGGTTGGGGAGACACCCTCCGCTCTGTAACTCACGATGTGGACATAAGCAATCAAGCCGCTCCTGCCACTAGTATAGGTGCCATCCTCTGCCGCATAAATACGATCTTTATAGGTGGCTCCATTCCACATCTTTATCGCTTTCCCCGTGCTATTATCGATGATTTGGCCCCAGAGAAAGCCCCCGGACGACCAGAACTTTAGCCGGTAATCGCCGGATGGATCGGGAGCCGGCAGCATTAAACGGCCCTGGCCGGTGGTCAGGAAGATGGGGAATTTGGTGCCGCCCATACTTTTAACAATCATCAGCTTGCGCGAAGCGGGATTCCCATTCCTGTCGTTCCTCAGCAGCAAGGCGTAACCCTTGGGAAGAAAAAAAGACGGCACAGGTTCCTGCAGCCTCGCCAATAGCCCGATATCCTCTCCCCAATTGTAAGTCCAGTTCAGTAAATCTGCCTCGACATGGAATTTTGTATGAGCGGGCTCATTCATATTAATGCTGCCAATGCGGCCCGGACTGAAGAGACTGCCCCAGGGAGACTCCATTTTATAAGCCACGCTGCCCGACTCCATGGGGAACGAGTACGTCCCGGGAATCGGATCGTAATGTATCCAGCCTTCGTCATTTCCGTCGTTGAAATCGTCGAAGGTGGCGGCATGGGCAGCGGCAATGCCGCCGGCTAACGCCAGGAACGTAAGGAGGAATCTGAAGTTCAGTTTCATAAATGACAGACCTTATTGATTCATTAACAAAGCACGACCAGCAAAATCAGACCGGGGATTATACCCAAAATCAGGCCGACCACGATGGCGATGATCTCACCCGTCGAATAGCCGCATCCCACTTTGCCGACATTAACCTGAGCGGCGCGGTCATCATCAAGCCCTGCGAGCATCATGCCGGAGAATTCATCGGCGACTTGCTCCTGAGAGGATGCCACTAAAATACGCGATCGGGCATCGCTCAGTCGAGTTTCGGCAATACGCAGGCCATCGCTGAACGGCATGATGCTGCGCGCATTTTGAATGGCGTCGATGGCTTCGTCAGTGGGAGCAAGCGCCATTTGCCGAGCCTGAGCAACATTCTCTGCTGCGGCTATGTCATGTTTCAATTGGGTGATTTGCGGGTACTGGTCTGGTCCCAATGGGCAGGCGGACTCAATCAATTCCAAAGTACTCGCAGAAAGCGAGATATTTGCGAGCGCTGTTTGTGATTGAGTACCCATAGACAGCACTGTGAGCGCGGAGACAATAAAGACTGACAAAACCTTTTTATTATTAGACACAATCCTTCTCCTCAAAAATTGGTGCAGCCGGGTAAGGCGGGCAAATGGCTTTAGCGTTTAGCCGCCTTTTGCCGATAAAATCGCTTGGCAGAAAACGCTTCTTTTAAAACAGAACCGTCCAGCCGCTGCGTGCCTGTTCTTTGGTATAGGACACGCCGTGATATTTAATCCCCACAGGGTTAAGCAGGGAAATAATGCCGCCGCTGTTACCCAACTGCGCACCCAGTCCATCCAGCCTCACCACGCCGGTGGCTCCGGGACTCAGCACCAGATTGGTAATTTGCGATCGGTTCTTGTTTTTATCCGCGATAAACCAGCCTGACAAATCGATCATCCTTGGCGAAAGATTAATCAGCGTCACCGTTTCATGTCCGGCATCGTCTCCTTCCGGATTGACCAGTGCCGCTACGATCTGGACGCCGGATTCTATCTTCGGAGGAATGATCGCATCGCATTCGGGAAGTCGATGGCCGGTGATATCGTCCGAATGCCAGCATTGCGACTGAAAGGCCAGAAAAACCGCAACCCACTGTTCCGGCCAAATCTCTGTGCCGCCGGGTTCTGCCTGATCGATGCTCGGAAAGTGGAACAGTAGTCCGCCGTCCTGCCAAACGCCGTCATCTTTGACAAATCGCGCCTCATTGGCTTGATTCATGTGAATATCATGTATGCCGTTTCCGGGCAGGAATCCGAAATATTTGTCCTTTGCACCGTTTTCCGGTCCCCAGCGTTCGCCGAACGCATAGATGCAAGCCCGCTCGTCGCCGATGGCGCGCAGCACATAAGCATCTAATTTTTCATTCAGATCGTTGTCAGGCCCCGGAATATTATGAGGTAGCGGACGCATCCGGCTTGGATCGAACAGATTGCCTCGGATATAATCAAGCGCCATGTTGTTCAGCCCATTATCCAGTGGGGTAAAACCGCTTTCCAGATTTTTAAGCTTGTCCAGGACAGGATGATCAAAGTCATCGACAATCAGGTATAGAAGTTCCGACGGCGCAAGATTCGATTTAACGTTAACGGCAATACGATAGTCCGTCGACTCGTCGATCAGATGCACTTCATAATGCGGACTCGAACCTTGGCCGATGATTTTATTGATGGCTTTGCCTTTAAGAACGCCGTAATGTTTGAGTGGCATGAATCCTCCTAAAGCGATGTGTTCGTTGCGGGAGAGGTCTAGCTTGAACACTGTTGTTCAAAGCTACATGATTTTCCTATCTAAATCGGTTTGCTCGGCTCAGGCTGCTCATGGATGACAAAACCACCAGGAGAACGTTTAAAGTGACCGAGCCGCCCTGTTTTTGGTTCAATCTTAATTATTGAATTTCTGTTCCCGTGCGGCTAATCGTTAATCGGCATGTTTCAGGGTCAGGATGGCTTTGTTGTTCTTTTTCAGATAGAGACGGTTGTTGCCGAATTCAAAATCATAGGTCATGCCGGCCAGGAGCGAGCCGATATCGGGGGTGCCTTCGGGGGTAGGGCAGAACATTTTCGTGCCGACTAATTGTTGAAAACGGATCGTATGCCCTTGCGTGGAGAATCCGCCGCCGATTCGGTTACAACCGTCATGTCCTGAAAGCCGGCGCTCTTTGGCCGACAATTCAAGGGTAGGGAGCCCTTTCATGAATGAAGCCGGCTGGAGCATGGCGCCGTCAACCTGTTCGACCACCCAGATATCGGTCAGCCGCATATCGGGAACATAATCGCCGCATCCGCTAAAATTCCGGTAGGACTTGTCCGACGTCTGCTTTGCCTGCACCGTTACGGTGTAATCGAAGCGTTTGCCCGACATGGAATCGGTGCACGGTTCCGCGTTTGCCGAAATAATCAGTTCGCCCGATTCAGTCTGCGCATGGTACCGGGTGATTTTGGCATCCTGAGCCGGAACGGCTTCCGCCGCCGGCGTGTTCAGGTCCAGGCCATCCAAAACGGTGAACCGGAATCGTTTGTCAAAATCCATGTCCAGACTCCAGAAAGGCTCGTTTCCCCGCGCATAAAAGTCGATTCCCTGCGACCATAAATTATACAAAAAATTCTGGCTCTGTCCTTCAACAGGCGCGTCATTGTTTCGCAGCATTGGCATCAGGATGTACCGGCCGGCCAGGTCGCCGGTAATCTCATGCCCCTGACTATCAAGCATCTGCATGCCTTGGGGATGCTTTTTGAAATATTTCATGCCTTCCTCTTTTTTATCCAGCACCACGATGCCGTCCGACCGCAGCGTGAATCTGCCGGACTCGTCAAAAGCTTTATCCGATTTGCCGACGTAGACCATGTGTGAACTGTAGCTCCCATCCGGTTTAAGCTGAAGCCGGTAGCTGATTTTTTCGCAATCCGCGCAAGGCAGCATCCCCAGATAGGTTCCCGTGATGCTTTCCATAACCGGTGACGACTCTGTAGTGGAAGTCGTGGCCATCGTTGACGTCCCGCATCCGGCAGCAAAAAGAGGAAGAACCGCCGCGAGAATTTGGATGGATTTTTTCATGGAAAAACTCCGGACATTATTTGACGTTTTCAAAATTGCCTTTAAAGTTTTGGTCATTGACTGGCTGTATTCGGCCCGAAACGGGCGATGAGAAGCGGTAATTATTTTAACTATAATAACGGCTGCCAACGAAGCACAGCATAGTTGGCAGTCCGAGTAGGAGTAAAGGTTAAGCGGTATCAATGGTAACGGCATCCAAACATATTACCTGCTGACCGTAGGCTTTCCGGCAGTTTCAGGTGCGTTTAAAACAGTTCCTTCGACTACAATGCAAGACAAACCACCTAATACGAACCATATGTTTTTGTACTCAGTTACCTCGTCTACCATAACATTACCTTTACCTGCCTCTAAGGCCTTATCGACAGCTTCCTCCATATTGGGCAATCCAAAAGGTATGAGTCCCAATAGAACGAACTTGCAATCCTCTGCTTTCTGCCTCTGACCTTTTCTAGCGTCGAGTTGGGTGTCTGTTAAATCAATGTTTTTTGTAGAAATCAAGGTCAAATCGGCCACTCTGACCGAACATCCATCGAGAAAAAAGGCTGTCAAGGACAAAAACACCAAGCCAAAGATTCCTTTTCTATTTGTACGTATCATATGCTACCCCCTCGGCCTTCCAGCATTCTTGTCCATAAATATATGGAATATAGAACCAATGGTGATTTACCACAGCATCTACGAGGAGGTTGGCTTGCTTCGCCTCCAGTGCACGATCCAAGGCTTCATCAAGCGTTGGCGGGCCGCCCGTTGGGATGAATATCACGATGTGCAAACAATCTTCGCCACTCGTTCGGCCTTTCGCTTGACTCTTATCGACCTTGATACTGGATAGGTTGACATTTTTACCTGAAATAGCCGTAAAGTCGGATCGTGTTGCGCATCCGGAAATTAGACCAAAAGTTAATATTGTTCCAAGAGTTGATGATATAAATCGCCTCATAGCGGACACTTCCTTTTCTTCTTGTTAAGTAACGGTACTTTCATAGCCTTTTTCCTCGTTGATATTTGTTTATCCATCCAAGCCTAATTAGTTATTATCTAAGCCCGGCTATCTTCTATTTTTTTCAGATCAATAGTCAAGAATAACCTTGGATACTAGATTTTCTAAACTAGATTACCCGTATTTTATGCATGATAAACGGATCAGGAGACGTCTATGCTCATGCTACCAGTTGCTTTATCTTAATTTTTAAAGATGTGTTGACCGGAAAATCGTTTCCGGACAATGCCGATTCTGTTATTTGTTGCCAACACTCTTGCTGCCAAGTCGTGATAAATGATATAAAAACTTAATGAGTGATGATGACCTTTTGTAGCGATGAAAAGAGTGTTGAACTTCGGTTCTATCAATGTCGATCATGTTTATACTGTCGACCATTTCGTGCGCCCCGGAGAAACCATCCGTTGTCAGGAGTACCGGCGCTTTGCCGGAGGCAAGGGACTCAACCAGTCTATCGCGCTTGCCCAGGCCGGTGCGTACGTTTATCACGCCGGCAAGGTGGGTGCAGACAATACCTGGCTGAAGACGTTGCTGGAAGACAAGGGCGTTGACACGCGATTTGTAGAGGCCATCGATGGCCCCAGCGGACACGCCATCATTCAGGTGGATGCTGCCGGTGAAAACACCATCATTATCGCTGGCGGTGCCAACCAGCTCATCCGCGAAACGGATGTGCAGCGCATCGTTGCTGAGTTCGGGCCGAATGACTACCTGCTCGTTCAAAACGAAGTGAACGCGGTTCCCCAGATCATCCAGGCCGCGAAAGCGAAAGGAATGACGGTCGCATTTAATCCCGCGCCAATGAGCCCATCTGTATCAAATTTTCCGCTTGAGCTCGTGGACATTCTTATCATGAATGAGTCCGAGGCCCGTAGCCTGACCGTAGAATGCGAAGCGGACAGAATCTATGAGTCCCTCAACCAGCGCTTTCCCCAACTGGCAATTGTGCTCACCCTGGGGCACAAGGGCGCCGCCTATTTCAGCCCGCACACCCGATTCAGTCTGCCGGCAGAACGAGTCCAGGTGGTGGACACAACCGGCGCCGGCGACACCTTTATCGGCTTCTTCTTGGCCGAATTCATCAAAACCGGCGATCCAAAAGCGGCTCTCGCCACTGCAACTTGCGCAGCAGCAATCTGTGTCACGCGCCATGGCGCAGCGGACTCAATTCCGTCCCGACGGGAAATCAAGGAATTCCATAACCGATCCTAATCCGCCATTGGTAAAGCAACGCGTCTGCAGGCTCGACTAATCGATTAGGCTCAGGCTTCATCATTAAGGAGAACAGCATCCCTGGATTTTTTAGCGTGAATGCATTATCTTGCTTGATAGAGTATTTGTTCCTTTCAGTAAAATTTGGTAACGTTGCCTTGATTGAATACTGCGTAATTTAAAATGGCACAACAGCCGCAAAAAGCACGCGCCAAGTGTCTTTGCATCGACATAGAAACCGCCCGTCACGACAGATTAAGGTTGAGGGAAATTGGCGTCTACAGGCCGGACACCGATGTTAGATTGCGAATCTCCGGCAAGGCGGCTGATCTGACCCGTCAACTGGATCAAGTCACGGAAGGCGCGGCGTTTGTGCTGGGCCATAATGTGATCGCCCACGATCAGCCGGCGTTGTCGCTGCTGCATCCCGCTTTGGCGCTGCATCGATTGCCGTTGGTCGACACGCTGGAACTGTCGCCGGTGGCCTTTCCGCAAAATCCCTATCACCGTCTGGTGAAAGACTACAAACTCTGCGCCACAACCCGCAACGACCCGGTGCGGGACGCCGAGCTGGCCTACGAGTTATTTCTCGATCAAGCCGACGCCTTACGGCAGCGGGTAGCGGAACATCCTGACGAAGCCCTGTGCCTGCATTTTCTGCTGGCGCCGGAAAACGGCAAGGGCATGGCCAATTTCTTTGCCACATTGCGCGCCGCCTTGCGGCCATCGCTGGCCGAGGCGCAAGCGGCCTGGCGGCGGGCAACCGACGGCAAGGTATGCCGAACCGGGCAGAAGGAGGTCATTAACCGTTACCTGGCTGATCCGGAATGGCGCAAGCCGCTGGCGTATGTTCTGGCCTGGCTGCGCGTCGCGGGCGGCAATTCGGTGCTGCCGCCGTGGGTCGCCTTGTCGTTCCCGAAAACCCGTGAGCTGATTTCGATGCTCCGCGATGCCTCATGCAGCGATCCCGATTGCGCCTGGTGCCGGAATCAGCATGATCTGCTGAAACTCCTGCCCCGCTATTTTCCGGGCATAAACCAGTTTCGGCCGACGCCGGCCACCGGCGACGGCCGATCGCTGCAACAAGCCATAGTCGAGCAGGGTTTCGCCGGCAAACCGACCCTGGCGATCCTGCCGACGGGCGGCGGCAAATCGCTGTGTTATCAATTGCCGGCGCTGTCCCGCTTTTATCAAAACGGCAGCCTGACGGTGATTATTTCACCGCTGCAATCGTTGATGAAGGACCAGGTCGACAATCTGGAAGCGCGCGGCATTACCTGTGCCGGTTATCTGAACAGCCTGCTGAATCCCATGGAGCGGCGCGTCATGCTGGACAAGTTGCGGTTGGGCGACATAGGGTTGATCTTTGTCGCGCCGGAACAATTTAGAAGCACAGCGTTTACCAATGCCCTCACACACCGTGAAGTCGGTGCCTGGATTTTCGACGAAGCGCATTGCCTGTCGAAATGGGGCCATGACTTTCGCCCGGACTATTTGTATGTTTCCCGCTTTATCAAGAATCGGCAAAAAGGCAAGCCGTCGCCGGTATTCTGCTTTACCGCCACGGCCAAACCGGATGTCGTGCAGGATATCGTCGAGCATTTCCGCAAGCGCCTGGGGATTTCGCTCGAAACGTTAAGCGGTGGCGTAAATCGGGACAATCTGCTTTATGAAGTTTATGCAATCCCCGCACAAGCCAAATACCAGGAAGTGCTGCGCCTGCTGCAGGAATCCCTGCGTGAAGACGGCGGCGCCGTCGTCTTTTGCGCGCGTCAAAAAACAGTCGAGGAGACGGCCGAGTTTCTGAAACAGGCCGGCCTGGACTGCGGTTATTTTCACGGCGGCATGCTGCCCGAGGAAAAACGCCGGGTGCAGGAAGCGTTTATCACCGGCGAGTTGCGGGTGATCGCGGCGACCAATGCGTTCGGCATGGGCGTTGATAAGTCCGACGTACGGCTGGTGATTCATCTGGATACGCCCGGTTCACTGGAAAACTATCTGCAGGAAGCCGGCCGCGCCGGGCGAGACCAGGCGCCGGCTCGTTGCGTCTTGTTGTACGACAATGCCGACCTGGATGTGCAATTTCGTCTGCTGCGCAATTCCCGGCTGACGCAACACGACATTTATGCCATCTTGAAGGCGCTGAGAAGCATCGAGAGAAAGGATCGCAGTGAAGGTTCCGTCGTGGTCACCAGCGGTGAAATCCTGCTGGAAATTCCCGACAAGCACGGCATCGATCCCGATGCCCCCGATGCGGATACCAAAGTGCGCATCGCGGTGGCCTGGCTGGAAGAAGCCCGCCTGCTGGAGCGTCAGGAAAACCATACCAGAGTATTCCCGGGCAGCCTGCAGGTTGCCAGCCTGGATGAAGCCAGAGCCTTGCTGGAGAAAAAACTGGGTCCGAATTCCGACATAGAACCTTATTTGACGCTCCTTTCACAGTTATTTTACAGCGAGAACGACGAAGGCATCAGTACCGATGATTTGATGATGGCCACCGGCCGCGACTCGCATCAGGTGCAGCAAATGCTGCGTGAACTCGACCGCCTGAAACTGGTATCCAACGACACCGAAATCGGCGTGACGCTGTATCGCGATCCGGATACCCCCGACAGGCTCGAAGATTTACGCAAACTGGAAGACGCCCTGATTGCCGGTTTACGCGAAGCCGCGCCCGATGCCGACCGGGAGGACTGGCAACCGCTCAATGTCCGCATGCTCTGCGACACTTTGCGCCGGGACACGGGCGTCGAGCTGGGCCCTGACAGATTGTCGCGCTTGTTGAAATCGTTTGCCGAAGCCTTCGGCAGCGGCGCCGGCCAGCGCGGTTTTTTCGCCATGCGTCCGGCCGGTCAAGAACATCGTAATATAAAGTTATTGCGAAGCTGGCAAGAGATCGACGCCATCCGCCATAAGCGCATGCGGCTGGCGCAGGCGCTGGTCAATTATTTCATCGCCCGACGCCAGGGCAATCATCTGCTGGTCACCTGCAAACAGGGCGATCTGGAAGCGGCCTTGCAGACCGATTTGACCTTGCAGGATCTGGAGGTACGCGACTGGTATGCGGCATTGTCAGCGGCGCTGATCTATCTGGACACCAACGAGGTGCTGCATCTGGCGCGCGGCAAAGCCGTGTTCCGGGCCGCGATGACCATTCAACTCAATGCCGAGGCCAGACGCCGGCAATTTAAAAAATCCGACTATGCCGAATTGGCCTTGCACTACAAGGATAAAATTATCCAGGTGCATGTAATGTCGGAATATGCCCGTCTGGCGCTGGGCAAGATTCAGGCGGCGATGGCGTTTATCGTCGATTATTTCGGCATGGACCGCGACGAATTCGTGCGCCGCTATTTCGCCGGCCGTGAGGATATTCTGGAAATGGCGACGACCGAGGCTTCGCATCGCCGCATCCTGACCGACCTGCAAAATCCCGAACAACAAGCCATCGTGGCGGCGCCGATGGAGGGCAACCATCTGGTATTGGCCGGCCCCGGTTCCGGCAAGACCAAAGTGATCGTACATCGTGTGGCCTGGCTGCTGCGCGAATGTATGGTGCTGCCGGAAGACATTATGGTGCTCAGTTACAACCGTTCGGCGGCCGTCGAGATTCGCAAGCGCTTGTGGGACTTGATCGGAGCCGACGCCGCCGGAGTGAGCATACAAACCCTGCATGGCCTGGCGATGCGGCTGACCGGCACCAGCTATGCCGTGGCCGCCGAACGCGGTGAAAGCATCGATTTTTCCTCCGTGATCAAAACTGCCGCCGCGCAATTGAAAAAAGCGGAGCAAGGTGATGATATCGGCCCATCCATGCAGCGCGACCGTTTGCTTTCCGGTTTGCGCTATTTGCTGGTCGATGAATATCAGGATATCAATGCCGACCATTACGACCTGATCAGCGCTCTGGCCGGTCGTTCTCTGAACAGCGAAGAAGACAAGTTAACGCTGATGGCGGTCGGCGACGACGATCAAAATATTTATGCCTTCAGCGGCGCCAGTGTCCGATTCATTAAACAGTTTACCAGCGATTATCAGGCCAGGACCTATTATCTGATCGAAAACTACCGTTCCACGGCCCATATTATCCATTGCGCCAATCGCATCATCGCCCCGGCACGGAACCGGATGAAAAGCCGGCAGACCCTCCGGGTCAATCATGCCCGCCGCGATGAACCTGACGGCGGGGAGTTTGCCGTGCTGGACCCTTTAACCCAGGGCCGGGTGCATATCATCGAAACGCCGGCGCACGTATTCGCCGAAGTCGAGCTGGCATTAACCGAACTGATCCGGTTGAATACGCTGCTTAACTCCGGCCAGACTGGACGTTGGGGACAGTTTGCCGTCATCGCCAGGCAGTGGGAGGCATTGGAGCCGATGGCGGCATTGTGCCGTCAAAAAGGCATCCCGGCACGCCTAATGCGGGACGGCTCTTTGCCCGATTTGCACGGCACGCGGGAAGGCTATAGCCTGCTATCGCTATTGAACAAAATCCGCAAATCTCACGTGCTGCTGCGCTGGGGTTCGTTGTCCCGCTGGTTTAGGCGACGCTACCGCCAGACTGTGGATGAGTTTATCGAACATCCCTATCGAGCGATGCTCGCCCAATTTATTATCGGCTGGGAATCGGCCGCCGCAGGCTGCCAGCACGTCGTGGGCGATATCATCGAAGCACTTTATGAATTCCGCTCCGGCAGCCAGTCCGGCTCGAGTGATAATCTGCATGCGCCGCTGCTGTTGCTCACCGCACATCGGGTCAAAGGCCTGGAATTCGATCATGTATTGATCCTGGATGCCGGCGGCTGGCAAAACGCGAATGATGAGGAACGGCGTTTATACTATGTGGCCATGACCCGCGCCCGTCTTACCCTGACCCTGTGCGCCCGGCATGGCTATCGCCATCATTTCATCCGCGATTGCGAAGCTCTCTGTGTTAAATCGCGGCCAAAACCCACAAACGACATTCAGCAGTTGGGGCAACGTACCTGGGTTGCCGATCCGGCACAAGTCGTGCTGTCATGGCCGGGCTATTTCGCACCGGACAAACCGATTCATAAAGCCATTGCGAAACTGGATTACGGCAGTCAGTTGACGCTGCGCAAGAGGAGCGATGGTAAAGCCGGCTGGGAAATAACCGACATGGACGGTGAAACAGTCTCCCGGATGGCTCAGGCTTTTATTCCGCCGAAAGGAGAGATTATTGAGGTAAGGGTTTCGGCGATTCTGGTGCGGCGAAAAAAGCCAGGGGATGAAGCGCTTAGGTGTGAATACTGGGAAGTGATTTTGCCGGAAATTCTTTACCAGATTCCGTCCTCCAATAATCAGGAAATGATTGAACCAACCGACATAGAAGGCATCATTTGAATTAAGCATTCACCCGGATTTTTATAAGCGGCTTCAAAGTGAAAAACACGATATGATAAGTACTGTCGATTGATTTAACGCGGAGAAGATGATGAGTAACACTATTCAGAAATACCCAGGTAAAAAAATCGTTGTTCATTTCGATGCTGTCAAGTGCATACATTCACGTCATTGCGTGCTGGGAAACCCACAGGTTTTTGTGCCGAACGCTCCCGGCGACTGGATACAACCGGATGCGGCTTCGCCGGAAGAAATTGCTGCATTAGCGCACGCCTGCCCGTCCGGAGCGATCACCTACGAAAGATTGGACGATGTCGAACAAGAGCGCGCACCGTTGGTTAATGTGCTTAGGATACGAGAAAATGGCCCATTGGCGGTTCACGCCGATATGGAAATTCAAGGTCATGGCGCCTGTTATCGGGCCACATTATGCCGTTGCGGTGCATCTCAAAACAAACCATTTTGTGATGGCAGCCATAACGTGGCGAATTTCGTAGCCACCGGAGAACCGGCCGCCGTAGACTCAGATGCGTTAACCGAACGAGCCGGAAAACTTGCGATAATTCCCCTTCCTGACGGGCCGTTGCAGTTAGAAGGCAACCTGGAAGTCTGTTCGGGTACCGGAAGAACCTTGAACAGGACTCAGAAAACCTGGTTTTGCCGATGCGGTGCTTCACAAAATAAACCTTATTGTGACGGGACGCATCGTAAAATTGGATTTTCCACCTAATATCCCTAGTTGATGATCAGGGTAGAAAAAGGATTATTGCAATGAGGCTATAATCTCGCTCTGCCCGATAACATCGGCTTTTTGACCCGTCTATTCCCCAGCCAGATACTCGCCAGCTTTTGGAAATACGCCTGAGTAGGTCGCCGGTGTAGATGAGTTAGCCGCCGGTTTATACAGATTTTGCGGCGGAGTCGCCCGCAGTTGAGTGACGGGCGTGTTTGCTATGGGTTTATCGTGAACGACCGTGGGCGCAGTGCTGCTACAGGCATTCAGCACAATTGCAATCGCCGACAAGAGCCATAGCCGCATCATCAATCGATTCATTTTTGGTGTAAAAAAATATCCCATATTCGCCACGTCTACTGTCCTATATGCCAGGCAAGCCAAGAGTTATCATTATAAAATAACAATATGTCAGATATTATGCCTGTTCAATTTGGATGCTCTTTTCTCACAAAACCGGCAAAATTTTGTCGTTTTTTAAACCCTTATGCCGTATCAATCGGCCAAGAGGAATAGAGGTACATGCCTTGCATCCCATGATTCTTGCCAAAAGCACATCGCCCTCTTGTTCGGCGAATTCTTTCTTTTATGCTTGATTGCCCGAAGCCGAAACGATACGGTCTATCTGCTTCATCGATATAGTGCGAAAGACTCACGCCATTGTCTTTAATCACCAGGTTTAGCCTGCCAGCGCTTGCGAATAAATGAATCTTTACCTGCGTTGTTCCAAAATGTCCGGCTATGTTATTGAGAGCCTCCTGGATAATCATATAAATCGACGTTTTTAAAGTCTCGGCCAATTTACTTTCATCAAAATTGACGATTAAAGAAATTTTTATCGTCGGAAAGATATTTTGATATTGATCACAATGCCAAATTATAGTTGCTTTTAACCCTAAATCATCGAGAATTGAGGGATGAAGTGTGATCGTCATCCTTCTTGCTTCATCTGTTGCATTGTGAAGAAGAGTGACAATTTTATTCAGATGTTCAATGACATTCGAACCATCCAATTGGGTTGCAATCGCTTTTTCAATCAAAACTTTGGTCTCGGTCAAAGATTTCCCGATTCCATTGTGTAATTCCATCGCGATTTTCTTTCTCTGATTTTCCTGGTCAGCTTGCAGTCTGTCAGACAAGGTTGATAATTTCAGTTCGAGGTCGAGCAGACGATTTTCCATCATTTTTTCCCGAGAGATTTCAATGACGTTACATAAAATGGCGGGCCTTCCCTGGTAAGCTATCCTGCGGCTTTTTAATTTAATCCATATGGATGTTCCGTCTTTTCTGCGTGTTTGTATTTCTTCTATTGCTCCATTATAGGCGGATTGAAAAAAACGATGGGGTTCCATGCCAATCAAATGATTCGATTCAAAACCTAACATTTCAGCCAGTCGCTGATTGGCAAAAATGATTTTACTGTCTTGTTCAATGAACAAGCCTGTCAGAGAATTTTCAACGACGGCTTTGTATTTATTTTCAGTATGAATGACGGCTTTTTGCGCATTTTTGAACTCTGTGATATCGGTTATTGCCACAAAAAAGAGCCTGTTTTTTTGGCTCGCCGTTTCGAAAGCTGTTATGGAAATGTGGGCATTAATTTGCTTTCCGCATGAATGCTGCCAGCAGAGTTCTGCCGATGATTTAGTATTCTTAGAGCAATCTTGATAAGTATTTTTTAGCTTTTGCCTGTTTGAATAATCAAACGGCTCGGCCAAATCCCGTCCGATCATATTGTTTTCGGAAAAGCCGGCAATTACCCTGAAATTTTTATTCAAAAAAATAATTTTGCGTTCGCAGTCAGTGACCGCCACGCCAATATTCATGGCGTCCACTAAATTCATGAAAAATTGATCATTCTTCCTTCTGCCGCTCAATCGTGTGTCGAGCGTTTGATAATTATCTGAATAGGACATAAATTTGGTTTGAGCTTATTACGATGGAATTTGTTGCGCATTCGCGGATGCGATCCACAACATGAGCGATTCGGAATCCAAGTGCAGTCCAGCACACAATTTTTTCATGACAATACCCCATTTCTTGAGCTTATTTTTTCAGCCGATTGAACTAAAGGAATCAGCTAAGGATGAAAAACCTGGATCCGCTTAGCCGAACTATTAAGGGATAAGACTTTCATAATGCTAACCTACAATTTGGCTGATTTAGAATATACAGAAACATAAGCAGAATACCTATTGTACTGAAGTACTAATCTCTTCCGGTAAGGCAGTGTAACAAAATAAAGCTGTCGTTTTATGTAAGTAGTGCTATGTTTAT
>CAZMRW010000082.1:0-20016 GCA_964568805.1 uncultured Methylococcaceae bacterium
GGACACTGCCCTTTCACGGCGGTAACAGGGGTTCGAACCCCCTTGGGGACGCCATCCGTTTTAAAGGGCTATGATCCATCATAGCCCTTTTTACACCGGTATCTCAAGTATACCTATCCCGACATATTAATCGGGTACCTATCAGTTTTTGATCCAATCATATCCAATCGACGTTGGCGATAATCTGCCTCGGTTTCTTCTATATTTATCCATAAGCCAACGTTTTATTCGCTATAAATCTGGTCGACCAGATTTTTAAACCAGCGCGGTCGGAAGATCATCACAAACAAAATCGTCACTTCCAAAATTGGAAGAGGGATGACGTGTAATACGATCAAGATCAATAAAACGATGATGCATAGAACGAGTCTTGAAAATACGGATAATTTAGTCATCATAAGAGTCTGATTGGGTTTATCCTGGAACTAACCGTCCGGAAACAAGCGTTTAAATTGTTGATTACAAATTATCGTGCAGCTACTATGAATGAATTTCCAGCAATACGCAAAGAAAAATGCTAAACGATTTTCATGCAGGCTTATTCGAACCCTTCCGGATTGTTGATATTTTCTTCGCTGTAAATCTGATCGATGGCTTTTTGAAACCAGCACGCCCGGTTAAGCACAACATATTAATCGTCCCATAAATAAGTTTCTGCACTTTCCCGATTCCAGCATTGGAGTTAAAAAACATGTTTTTTAACTCCGCGGCATGCGATTACTTATAAAACGATTAATACAATCCCTGCGTTTCATATATCGGTATTTCTTTTAATATCGTAAATTTCCAAGATGGCATTCCTGAACCAGAGCGGACGGAAAACAATAATATATAATAAAATCAGGCCCAGGATCGGAATGGGTAACATGTCGAACAGCATGATGAGTAACAGAACGGCAA
Organism: uncultured Methylococcaceae bacterium; assembly: GCA_964568805.1. Classification (GTDB taxonomy): domain Bacteria; phylum Pseudomonadota; class Gammaproteobacteria; order Methylococcales; family Methylomonadaceae; genus CAZMRW01. The sequence goes on from CAZMRW010000082.1 coordinate 901, forward strand.
TCCATTTCAATCTGCTAAAAATAGCGTTATGACTCATGGCGAGTAAAAAGTATCGTTGATTGAATATGCTAAAATAGCATTGATTGTTTCCAGAGTTACATATAAATTTCAAATACTCAGAATAATCTTCTTGTTGGACGGGTTAACAATGTTATCCCTTATGAAATTCCCATCGTTCCAGTAATATCGCAATCAGCATATCGTTCATCACATTCACTCCGGAACGGCAACGGGCGATAATCCAGTCGATCGTGGTGATCAACGGAATTGCCGTCATGATCAGCGTATCCGATAAACCTGCGGTGCTTAATACCAGCGGCAGTGCAATCAAGCCGGCCTCCGGGACGCCTGAAATTCCCACGCCGACCATGACCGATGAGGCGACAATCACCAGTTGCTGGGATAAATCCAGATCAACACCGGCCGCTTGCGTTAAAAACAGCGCAGCCATGGCTTCGTATAACATAATGCCATCATTATTTAAATTGGTGCCTATACACACCGATAATCGGGCGGAACGGATTGAAATTCCCATTTTATCGGTCAGGCAGTGCAATGTGACCGGCATCGTCGCTAAACTGCTGTTCGAAGATAAACCCATTAAAATAGCATCTGCGCCGAGCTTGAAATACTGTCCGACCGGCATCTTTCCGCCCCATTTCGCCATACAGGGATAATAAACAAGAGCATGAATCAATAATCCGCTCAACATAGTCATTAAAAAAACCGCAACCAGTTCAAACACGGCCAATCCGGATTTGCCGACTACCTGAGCCACGACTCCAAACACCGCGAACGGGATCGCCCTAACGATCCATAACAGCATCTGTATGAGCAATTGATAGCAAGTACTGATCAGTTTCTCCAGTACCGCCAGCCCTGATTGATCATTGGGCAAGGCTTGGTATTTGAATTGCCGCAATGCGGCGCCGGCCAGCAATGCCAATAATATAATCGAGATAACGTTATTTTTGACAAAGGGTTCTACCAGACTTTCAGGAATATAAGCCGATACATTTTTTAACGGGTCCAAGGTCAAGCTTTCCAGTTTAGTGGCGGGTTTGAGTTTGTCGGCATCGGGTTGTAGTTGCAACATCATTTCTTGAAGACGGCCTTGCCATATTTGACCGGGTTTCAGATCGTTCATCAAGGTGAGTCCGATCACCATGGCGATAATCAAGTTCATGCTGCATAATGCCAATAAGCGTCGGCCATGCTTGAAGCTGATATCGGTATTAATCATGGCGTCCAGAATGGCAAAAAATATGAGCGGGGCCGCTAGAGCTTTTAACAAACGGATTACCAATTGCCCCAATTGACCTAACGTGGCATTGCTCATCAGGTTGAAAAAGTAATGATCGGTGCCCAAGACGATGCCTAGTGTAGAACCCAGCAAAACGGCAAGGACGACCTGAAGATATAAAGGAAATGACGTGATGCCGAATTTTGCCATGTTTAATAAAATAAAAAATTTAAAGGAGCGGGAAATTTAGCCTGTTATCGAAATTCGCAGATTTTATAAATATATGTTGAGTTTTTAAAATAACGACACGAATAACGATTGGTTATGAGGTGTAAATCAACCGAAGCGGATTGGTTGTTTTGCACAGACCGGACGCCGTTTTGATCATATTATCTGAAACCAATAAAAATAACTAAATTGAAACAAAAGGTTAAAAAAGTTAAGGAGTTGGCATACTAATCGCTTAAATAAAAAAATATTGAAAAAAACAGAGGAAATGTATGAGCGACATTAACCAGTCATTATTACCAAAAACCGGTTGGGGCGGACTAAAAGAAAATTGGCGTGTTGATCTGTTGTCAGGATTTTTAGTATTCCTTATTGCCATGCCGCTGTGTCTTGGTATTGCGATGGCATCAGGATTTCCGCCATCAGCGGGTCTGATCACCGCGGTTATCGGAGGGCTTGTAGTATCAAGGATATCAGGTTCGTTTGTGACGGTTAATGGCCCTGCAGCAGGATTAATCGTGGTGGTTCTGGGAGCCGTACAAACACTTGGCGAAGGTGATGCGATGGCCGGCTATCGCTATACTCTGGCTGCGATTGTATGCGCCAGCGTTCTGCAAATTTTGATGGGCATCTTTAAGGCCGGCCGACTCAGTTCTTTTTTCCCTGCATCGGTAGTTCATGGTATGCTGGCTGCGATTGGGATTATCATTATGGCAAAGCAGATCCATGTCATGCTCGGCGTTACGCCCGAAAGAGGCAGTCTGTTCTCTTCAATTGCGCAAATTCCGAACAGCATCATGAATCTTAATCCGGATATTGCGTTGATCGGCGCGACAGGCTTGGCGATCCTGATTATCTGGTCGGTGGTAAAGAATCCGAAACTAAAGATGATTCCCGCTCCCATCATCGTCGTATTGATAGGAATGGGACTCGCCCGTTATTTCGATCTGGAACATGAGCACATGTATTTATTTTTGCCGGATGCGCATTTTCTACCGCATCATGAAGCCACAGTCGGACCGAAATTTCTGGTGGCGATCTCGGACAATTTCTTAACCAGTTTTTATTTTCCTGATTTTTCGAAAACCTTCACACTAGAGTTTCTGGAAGCGGTAGTCAGCATTTGTTTAGTGGGTAGTCTTGAAAGTTTGCTAAGTGCGGTAGCCGTGGACAAACTGGATGCTTATAAACGGCATTCCGATCTGAATCGCGATTTGACGGCAGTCGGAACGGGCAATCTGATTTGCGGATTCATCGGCGGGTTGCCGATGATAGCGGAGATCGTCCGTAGTTCGGCCAACGTCAACAATGGCGCAAAAACTTCCTGGGCCAACTTTTTTCATGGCGTCTTTTTACTGTTGTTTGTTGTCCTGTTTCCGCGCCTGATTCACAGCATTCCACTGTCGTCATTGGCCGCTTTGCTGGTATTTACCGGTTTCCGGCTGGCTTCGCCGGCAGAATTCGCCAAAGTGATGGGTGTTGGCAAAGAACAGTTGTTCATGTTCGTCGCCACTATCATCGGCGTCCTGGCGACAGACCTGCTGATCGGCGTTGCCATCGGGATCCTGGTCAAGTTCGCCATTCACATGCTGCGCGGCGTCAGGCTCAATAATCTGTTCAAGATCCACTTCGTCATTGAAAAACTCAATGGCGATTCGGTTGTCGTGGAAATTGTCGGTGCTGCAATTTTCTCAAACTTTCTAAGCTTAAAGGATGCTCTTGCCAAACTTGAAGACGGCAAGAAGGTGATATTTCAATTAAGTAACGCCTTTATGATGGATCATACCGTGATGGAGTTTTTGCATCATTTTCAGCACGACTATGAATCTCAAGGGGGCACCTGTCAGTTTTTAGGTATGGAATATCACGACACCTATTCAAGGCATCCATTGGCGGTCCGTAAGATGAAAAGAAATCATATGAGCCGCAGAAAAAGTGATCATCACGGCTTAATTTAAGTGTCATCAAACACATTTAAAATCTGTTTTACAGGGAATTCATCATGATACTTGTCTTAGCCTATCTTGCAGTTCTGCTCAGCTTTATGTCCGGTTTACTGGCGTTGTCGATAAATCAAAGGGGCTGCTTATTAATGCTCTTTCAATATTGTTTTAAAAGATGCCCAAATATATCTGAAAGTTACCGGTTATGGGTTTCTAACAGTCTTGAAGAGCAGCGTTTTCCGGTACTCATTAAGCTTTCCGTGTTTGCTGCATTAGGGGCTTCCGGTGTTTTTTCTATTTTGGCCGGACTAAGTGTCATGATCAGTCATCAGGTGATCATTGATCAAATAAACTTAGGCTTGCCCTGGTTACCCTGGCATGTTCATTTTGACAGTTTGTCAGGTTTTTTCTTCGTAATTATCGGTATAGCAGTGAGTGCCGTCAGTCTCTACGGCCCAGGCTATGTTGGATCCTATAACGAGAGTCAGCATCCATTTGCCGTGTTAGGTCTGTTTACCGGCCTATTTATAGCCGGCATGTTGCTGGTGTTATTGGCCGATGATGCTTTCTTTTTCATGATTGCCTGGGAATTGATGTCGGTCGCCAGTTATTTTTTGGTGGCGTTCCAACATGAAAATCCAGCCAATCGCCGAGCAGCCTTTCTTTATCTACTGATGGCTGAGGTAGGAGCATTAGCCATCATTTTAGGCTTTGGCGTGCTGGCCAGTTTTGCTGATGGCTTTACTTTTGAAGCATTGCGCAATGCTCATTTATCAGAATCCTGGGCCAGTATTGCGTTTGTTCTGGCGCTGGTGGGTTTTGGAATGAAAGCCGGATTGGCGCCGATTCACGTCTGGTTGCCTGAAGCGCATCCAGTCGCGCCATCGCATATTTCCGCATTAATGAGCGGCGTTATGCTCAAAGTCGCACTTTATGGCTTGATTCGTTTTTGTTTTGATTTGATCGGTGATATCCATTGGCAATGGGGGGTTGTATTGGTGGTGCTTGGGACTCTTTCGGCCTTGGGCGGTATTTTATACGCCATGATGCAATCCAATTTAAAACGCTTGCTGGCTTATAGTTCCGTCGAAAATATCGGCATCATTTTCATGGTGCTGGGTATATCGATGATTTTTATCGCAACCGGCCACTCTCAATTGGCTGCATTGGGTTTTATCGCGGCCTTATTTCATGCTTTCAATCATGCCTTGTTCAAAAATCTGCTTTTTTTAGGCGCCGGAATTCTTCAACATCAAACTCATGAGCTGAATATTGATTTGATGGGTGGGCTAATCAAACAGATGCCCAAATCCAGTGCGTTGTTTCTAATCGGTTGCATGAGTATCTCCTCACTACCCTTGTTTAACGGTTTCGTTTCCGAATGGCTGGCTTTTCAGACGGCGTTACAGGTTGATGTACTTGACAATGGCGTGTTGCGCAGCCTGATTCCGGTCGCCGCAGCGGCTCTGGCGTTAACCGCCGCATTGGCGGCGGCCTGTTTTGTCAATGTGTTCGGGATGATCTTTCTGGGCCAGGCCCGGTCCCGACACAGTGAAAAAGCTCAAGATATTGAAGATAAAGGCATGTTGGCCGGTCCTGCAATACTGGCCGGTTTATGCTTCCTGTTCGGAATATTCCCTGGCTTAATCATTGGCTTACTCAATGATACTGCCGATCAGGTGATAGGATATACCTTACCGGACAGTTCTGTTACCGGGTGGCTCTGGCTGGCTCCGGTTTCTGCCGGTAATGCCTCCTATTCCGCGCCTTTTGTGTTGGTGGGCTCCCTGATTGCCGCCATTGTTTGTTTCCGCTACCCCAGACGGAATCCGGCAACCGTGATGCGCCATGCTGAAACATGGGATTGCGGTTTTGGCGGTGTCACGTCGCGCATGCAATACAGCAGTACGGCTTTTACGATGCCTTTTCGGCGCATATTCGCGAAAACCTGGATTGTCGACGAGCGCATTGAAAAAGACTTTAAGGGCGCGATGAATCAGGATGTTGCTGAGGTTCGTTATCAACTGCATATTCAGGATCACAGTTGGCCCAAGATCTATCAACCGATTGAACGAAATGTAAACAAGATGGCAAAACAGGTGGGGCGCATTCAAACGGGAAATATCAGAACGTATCTGGGTTATTCGTTTGTGACGTTAATTATCATGTTATGGGTGATCAGCTGATGAACTGGTTATTGGCCGTTATTCAAACCGCATTGATGGTCGCTCTGGCCCCACTGTTGGCAGGCTGGATCAAATGGTGCAAATGCCATCTGCAAAACCGCAAAGCGCCGTCTCTTATACAGCCCTACCGGGATTTGCTCAAATTAACCAACAAGCAACCGGTGGTTTCCCATCAAGCCTCGTGGTTATTTGTCATTGCGCCGTATGTCATTTTTTCAACAACGGTGCTGGCGGCAAGCGTAGTGCCATTGATTGCCGTCGATTTGCCCACGTCTGCCAGCGCCGACGTGATTGTGATGGTCGGTTTTTTCGCCTTTGCCCGTTTTTTTCTGGCTTTAGCCGGATTGGATATCGGCACCGCCTTCGGCGGCATGGGCTCTTCAAGGGAAATGACCATATCTTCGCTGGCGGAACCTGCGATGCTGATGGCAATTTTTACGCTGACGATGACGGCCTCCACGACCAATCTGTCATTTGCAATCGGTCATGTCCTCAATGAAGGTCTGGTGTTACGTCCGTCATTCGTATTCGCCCTGTTTGCTCTGATTCTGGTCGCGATAGCCGAAACCGGCCGCATTCCGGTTGATAATCCGGCAACGCATTTGGAATTGACGATGATTCATGAAGCGATGATTCTGGAATATAGCGGCCGGCATCTGGCACTGATTGAATGGGCAAGCCAGCTGAAACTGATCCTTTACGGCGTTTTGATCGCCAATATCTTTTTTCCCTGGGGCATAGCTGAGGCTGTCAGTATTCAATCCTTGAGCTTCGCTTTTATGGCGATTATTGGAAAGCTGGCTGTATTGGCTTTATTTCTGGCCATTTCGGAAACGATGGTGGCCAAAATGCGCTTGTTCCGGGTTCAGGAATACCTTGGTTTTGCCTATTTATTAGGCTTGCTGGGGATGTTAAGCCATATTATTTTGGAGGCATCACGGTGATGAATTTGATAAAGGATCAAGATAATAGCAACCAATACTATTCCAGTTCTGGGGAGGAGATCATTTCTATGTCATTCTTGACCGGCCTGGAGAACTGTTTTAAAAGGGGAATCGCATGAGTATCACGGCAATGGATGTCTATATCCAGGCCATTTTATCGCTGGCTGCACTGGTTGGTCTCACCTCATTTCTAATGTTGGGACAAGGGCGTTTATTACGCTTGATTTTTGTTTTCGGTCTACAGGGTTTCCTGTTGACACTGACTACGACACTCGTTGCCTACAGTCAGCATAATTACCATTTGTATATCTCAGCCGTGCTGACTCTATTACTCAAGGTCATTCTGATTCCGGGAGCGCTGAGACGGCTGGTACTGCAATTGAACATTCACCGCGATGTTGAAGCATTAAACAACAATATCGCAGTCATGCTGAGCGGCGCCAGTCTCATGGTGTTCAGTTACTACGTACTACAGCCGATTGTGCAGACGTCTTCGGCGGTGATGCTGAATGCGCTCGCGGTTAGCCTTTCGGTGGTATTGCTGGGCATGCTGCTGATGATTTCGCATCGTCAGGCGGTGGCTCATGTAGTCGGTTTTATGTCGATCGAAAATGGATTATTTTTTGCTGCGATTGTCGCCACCAATGGCATGCCGATGGTGGTTGAACTGGGCATTGCTTTCGACGTCCTGGTCGCCGCCGTGTTGTTCGGTATCTTTTTCTTTCATATCCGCACCAGTATCGATTCGCTGGACGTCGATCGCTTGAATCGTTTGAGTGAGGTGGACAAGTGATTGCTGCTTATCTTGTATTGTTGATTCCTTTTACGGGTATTGTGTATTTTTCCGTGACCGGGCATCGTTCCGATATTGGCAGACAAAATACCTGGCTTAACGGAACGAGTTTGCTGGCGACAATTTGGCTGGCGATTAATGTTCTTAATCAAGGTACGATCATTTCATCGAGTAAGGCATTTTTGATCGATCCATTTAATGTCTATCTGATTGTGCTGACGGCTTTTGTCGGCTTTACTACATCTATTTTCTCGGCGCCCTATATGGCGCATGAACAAGCCATCGGCAGGCTCAGCGATCGGCGCTTAAAACTTTATTACTCGATGTATCAGGGCTTTATGCTGGCGATGTATCTGGTATTGACCACCAATAACATGGGTGTCATGTGGGTGGCGATGGAGGGGGCGACCCTGGCGACGGTGCTGTTGGTCAGTCTGTACCGTACTCCCGAATCAATCGAAGCGGCGTGGAAATATTTTATTCTGTGCGGCGTCGGGATCGCACAGGCTTTGTTTGGCACGATTCTCCTCTATTATGCTGCGGTTCAGGGCCTCGGGGCCGAAAGCGGGACGATGGTAGGTGGCGTTGCCGGCCCGGTCGTCACAGAGGCAAACGCCTTGCTATGGTCGGAATTGTATCAGAACGCCAAACAACTCAATCCCGATGTACTGGAAATCGCCTTTGTTTTTTTATTGATCGGTTACGGCACCAAAATTGGACTGGTGCCTCTTCATAACTGGCTGCCCGATGCCCACTCCGAAGGCCCGACGCCGATGTCGGCCATCTTGTCCGGGCTGTTATTGAACGACGCCTTATATGCCGTTATGCGTAACAAGATGCTGGTCGATGGCGCAACCCATTCCAGCATGGCCGGTTTTTTAATGATGGGATTCGGTTTGCTGTCCTTTCTGGTGGCGGCATTGTTTTTGCATCGACAAAAAGATATCAAACGGCTGTTCAGCTATTCCTCCATCGAACATATGGGCATGATGACGTTTGCCTTTGGGATCGGAGGGCCGTTGGCGACCTTTGCCGCCTTGTTGCATATGACGGTCCATTCACTGACCAAGTCGGCCATTTTCGTCACCGTGGGTCATGCCGCCCAGTTGGCCGGCACGCAAAACATGGAAAAAATTCGCGGTTTGATCAAGACCCAGCCCAAAATCGGCTGGGGGCTATTGATTGGCACCATTGCGATCGCCGGATTTCCACCTTTTGGCGTATTTACCAGCGAGTTTCTGGTACTGCTCGCGACGATGCACACTTATCCCTGGCTGACGCCATTGTTGCTCCTAGGTATCGGCATCGCCTTTGCCGGTTTATTCAGACATATACAGCCGATGGTTTACGGCGAAAAACCGGAAGGACAAATGCCGGTTCAAGCCAACTTGTGGCCGGTCATGATTCATTTGGCTTTGGTCTTATGGCTGGGATTGGCGATTCCGGGATTTCTGGCAGACTGGTTTTCCCAGGCGACCCAATTAATCTCAGGGAGCGCACCGTTATGATGAATCCAACCAACTCCGGCTGGGCCACTGATATCATGGCCCTGGCCAGTCAAGCAGACATAAAGGTGGAACAGATTGCCCATCCGTCAATACATTTATGGCAAATTGAAAGCCATCAATGGCAGTCGTTTGCAGAACTGGTGCTTCAGAGCAAATTACGCTGGGCAGCAGGATGGGCCGAGCAACAGGGAGAGCGATTTTTCGTGAATGCCTGTTTTGAAAAAGAAGGAAGCTACCTGCTGCTGCGCACCGTTTTACAGGAGACAAACCTCAAGTTGCCCAGCCAGGCGACAGTTTATCCGGCTGCCAGCCGAAGTGAACGGCACAGCCAGGATATGTTCGGCATTCATTTTTCAGGTCATCCGGATAATCGTCCCTGGACTCGGCATAAAGCCTGGCCTAAACACAGTCATCCGTTACGCAAGAATTTTCCCGTTCAGGGCGAACCTCAGGAGATCACGCCGCCGGATCTGGATTACCCGTTTGTGAAAGCTCATGGTGCCGGTGTCTATGAAATTCCGGTTGGACCGGTGCATGCGGGTATTATCGAACCGGGCCATTTTCGATTTCAGGCGGTGGGCGAATTGATCCTGAATCTGGAGGAACGTCTCGGCTATGTCCATAAAGGCATCGAGAAAATTGCTGAAGGCAGAACACCGGAGTCATTATCTCGATTGGCCGGACGCGTATCAGGCGACACCACTGTAGGACACAGCTGGGTGGCCTGCATGGCGATGGAACAGGCGGCAGGTGTGATCATTCCACTTCGTGCTGCTTTGATTCGAGGCATTCTGGCCGAGCGGGAGCGAATAGCCAATCATCTGGGTGACATCGGCGCCATTTGTAATGATGTTGCCTTTATTTTTGCACATATGCAGTTTATGCGCTTGCGTGAGCTCTGGTTGCGCACCAATGCCAGGATTTTTGGCCATCGTTTGTTGATGGACCGGATAGTTCCCGGTGGAGTGGCTTGCGATCTGCCACTTGAGGCTGGCGTTTCGATGCAACAGGAAATCATTGTATTGAGAAAGGAACTGGATGAGATTATGCCGGCACTGGATTTAAATACTTCGTTGGAAGACAGACTGTTCACCGCGGGTTATTTGTCTCCTGAGATTGCGGCGGCTTGGGGGACAGTCGGTTTTGTCGCACGCGCCAGCGGCCAGAATTTTGACGTGCGCCGCAATGCACCTTACGCTCCTTATGATCGGGTCAGTTTTAAAGTGCCTACGGAAGAACAAGGCGACATCGCTTCAAGAGTCTGGGTCCGGTTCAAAGAAATCAGGGCTGCATTGAAATTGATTGATCAGTTTATCAAGTTGTTGCCCGATAGCGGCTTTGATCTTATCAAACCATGGCAGACGCCGATGACCGGCAGTGAAGGTTTGGGTATTGTGGAAGGCTGGCGCGGCGAAATCATCGCGCATGTCCGCTTCGGTGACGACAATACAATCGACCGTTATTATCCTAGAGACCCCAGCATTTTGAACTGGCCGGCGCTGGAAAAACTGGTGCTCAACAATATCGTGCCGGATTTTCCAGTCTGTAATAAATCCCTGAATGGCTCCTATTCGGGCAATGATTTGTAGGAGGCAATGTGCTTAGACTTTTTCAAAAAATCCTGAAAACAGGCATAGTAACCGAGCTGGCGAAAGCTCCCAAAGATACCGAACTCGAACAATTGGGCATCGAAATCAAACGGCATATCGACAAGAAATTTTCCGGCAGCATTGCGATACGGGAAGTCGATGCCGGCTCCTGTAATGGCTGCGAGCTTGAAATTCATGCGTTAAATAATCCATTTTACGATATCGAGCGTTTCGGCATTCATTTTGTTGCCTCTCCACGGCACGCTGACGTATTGCTGGTGACCGGTCCGGTATCCAGACATATGCAGACTGCATTATTACGGACTTATGAAGCGACCCCTGATCCCAAGTGGGTCATCGCTGCGGGTGATTGCGCTGCCTGCGGCGGTGAATTTGGCGTTTCTTATGCCAGCTGTGGCGCTGTCTCGAATGTGATACCGGTCGATGTAGTGATATCCGGTTGCCCCCCTACGCCGACGGCATTGATGAAAGGTTTGCTGGGGTTGATACATCGATCCTAGTATCAGTGACTTTAGATTCTTGCATAAACTCAGTTAAACCGGTATGGGCCCATGTATAAGATGTCATTGCAAAATCATTATGACGGAGCCTTTAACAAGATTGCTTACGATGATTTCAAAGCGACTTCAAATTGAAGGGAGCTTGATATAACCGCGATCAAGGACAACGAATCAGCCAACACTTTAAAGAGAAGTGACTACTTATGGGTATTATTCATATGATTAAGAGCAATATGAAATTAGTATTGAATGTCATGACGCTGATCATTGCCGCTTTGGCGATGGATGCCATGGCATCTGATGATCTGCTTCAGGATGCCGGTAGCTGGCTGCAAATCGTCGGGGAGGGCAGTTTGAAGCCCTTGAGTCCCAGCCTGGAAAAGGAACGCATCTGGCTGGAAGGTCAGACTCGTTTCGATGATAATTGGGGGCATTGGTATCAAGGTATGGTGCGTGCTGCGGTGGGTTATTCGCTGAGCGATCGGGCAACGATCTGGGCGGGTTATACCTGGCTGCCGACTCAAAACGTCGGCAAGGAATATGTATCCCAGCAAGACATCTGGCCGGCATTCCGTTATGTCATGCCGACCAGCATCGGAACGCTTACGTTCAGAACACTGTTTGAAAGCAATTTTTTGAAGGGAGACGACGTACGTTTCCGCCCTCGTCAGATGATAAAGCTCATGCATCCGCTGGACCTTGAGCCACGTTTAAGCCTGATTGCCTGGGATGAGTTTTTTATCCGCGCTAATTCGACAAAATTCGGAGGCCAGTCCGGTTTCGATCAGAATCGTGCGTTTGCTGGTCTCGGCTGGATATTCAATCAAAACTTCCGGACCGAGGTGGGGTATTTGAATCAATATCTGGATGACGCCACCCATACCAACAACACCATGCACCATTTGATTATGGGATCCCTGTTTATCAACTTTTGATAATATTTTTTTGGAGTCACGATTTAATCAACAATTCCAAGACGGCAGTTGGGTAAACTTTTACTGAATGGTAAGATTAAATTATAAATAACGAAATCCACAGATTTCGCAAATCGCCATACCATTTCAATATCCATTTTTTAAGCATCCAAAAGAGACTTAATGAAACCATTTTATTCCAGTCCGGTCCAGCATCGAGTACTGGCATTCCTTGTCCTGTTGCTGTTGGCGCTTGCCATCCTCGGCGGCATGATCGGAAGAAACCTGCATCATTTTAAAACGGTATTGGCGCATGTTAATTATTCGCACAGCGTTCAGCATGTATCCGTGGAGCTTCAGCAATCGCTGATCGAATATCTGACGGAATCGGTTTCCGATACCTATCCGGACCCGTTAACCAAAACCATTGCCGCCCTGACCAACACCATGGGCCAAATGGATGGGCTAATGGCTGATAGCGGTTTACTGTCGGCAAGTACCCAAAAAAGCATGGAAACTGTAAGAAGCATGCTGGCCGATGTCGACAACCTGGATAGAACCGAAAAGAACAACCGATTGATCAATGCGCTCAAAATAATGAGCGAAACGCTCGATAATGAGGTCTTGCAGCGGGAGAAATTACTCGCCGAGATCAGCAATAATACCCAGACCGAACTGACAATGGCACTGATTACCTTTATTGTCATATTGGTCGTCGCGATATTTTTTTTCCATCGCAGGATACTGCACCCTCTGAATGATTTGAAACAGCTCTTGCAACAGTTAACCGAAGAAAATTACACCCGGATCACGACGGATCATCTCGATCCCCTGCTGCTGCCGGTTTTCAATAGTTATAATGATATGGTCAATCATCTCGCCGAGCTCGAGGAGACGAAGCGGTTATATGCGCAATCGCTGCAACGGGAGGTCAGGCTGGCTACGCAGGCGCTGCTGGAGCAGCAAACCAGTCTGGCGAGGGCCGAACGGTTGGCGGCAATAGGGGAAGTTGCCGCGGAATTGGCTCATGAAATACGCAATCCGCTGGCAGGAATTCAAATCGCTTTCAGCAACCTGCGCCGTGAAATCGATGATAATCAGCAATGCGAGCGTATGGAACTGATCGGTAATGAGTTAAAACGGTTGGCGCGTTTGCTTAATGATATGCTCGATCAAAGCCGGCATGCTCCGGAAGCGTCTGTAGACATCGACCTCACGTTACTGATAAGAGACTTGGTTGCGTTGACGCGCTATCAGGTTGCCGAGTCAATAAATTTCGAAATAGATACTCCGCCATCATTGCCGGTGCATTTGCCCGAAAGCGCGATACGCCAGGCCCTGCTGAATCTGATACTCAACTCGGCAGAGGCGCTTGATGGCGGTTCCGGCCTAATCCGTATCACAGCCAGGGAAGATAAAAAGGGTTTGCAGATTGATGTGTCCGACAGTGGACCTGGATTTTCCAGAGAATTGATCGAACACGGTATTCGGCCATTCCGTACCAGCCGACAGCGCGGCACCGGTCTGGGACTTGCGATGGTGCAGCGATTTGTCAAAGACATGGGCGGCTCCATTCGACTTGCCAATCAGGACACGCAAGGTGCCTGTGTGTCGCTGTCTTTTCCCGAAAACTGCGTGGCAGGTAATTTGACATGATCAAAAGTCTGCTCATCATTGAGGATGAAATACTGCTGGGATCAGAGCTTAGCCGGCACTACCGGCAATTAGGCTGGGACGTTGCGTTGGCAGGCACTCTGGCTGAAGCGGCCAATTTGCTTCAAAAGAAACATCTGGAGCCTCTGCTGATACTTTCCGATATGAATCTGCCGGATGGAAACGCATTGGATTTCATGGAAACCGTGAAAAAAAGTATCAGTTACGCCGAATGGCTGTTTTTGACCGGCTACGGCAGCGTGCCTGATTCGGTTAGGGCCTTGCGGCTGGGCGCCTACGACTTCCTGGAAAAGCCCTGCGATCTGGAACGTCTCGATCTGGTTGTTGCCAGCGCATCGCGAAGTGCGGTGATACAGCGGAGAGTGCTCGACCAAACCAAACAGGGACACCGGCGTTATTCGCCCGAAGCTTATATGGGACATAGCCGGCAGGCCCAGGAAGTCCGCAAGTTATTGACGCGATTAACCCAGGTGCCTTTCAGTGCGCTGATAATAGGCGGCGAGAGCGGCACCGGCAAAGGCTTGGCCGCGAAAATACTGCACTATGGCGGCCCGCGCGCGCAGCAGCCGATGATCGAGGTCAATTGTGCGGCGTTGCCCAGAGAACTGCTCGAATCGGAGTTGTTCGGCCACGAGCCCGGCGCTTTTACCGGCGCCTCCGGCCGCCATCGCGGTTTGCTGGAGCAGGCCGATGGCGGCACCCTGTTCATGGATGAAATCGGTGAAATGCCCCCCGATTTACAAGCCAAACTGCTGAAAGCGATAGAGGATCATAAAGTGCGCCGGCTGGGTGGTGAAAAGGAAGTCAATGTCGATGTGCAGATCGTCGCCGCCAGTAATCGCGATCTGGAACAGATGGTGAGGGAAGGGAGTTTTCGCAGCGACCTGTATCATCGGCTCAGCGTATTCCGGCTCATGTTGCCGCCGCTCAGGGTGGCCAAGGAAGATCTGGATGAACTGGTGCCGTTATTCGTCGCCGAATATAACGCCAAAGCGGGGCGGCAGGTAAAAGACATACCGGAGGAAGTTTGGGCCAAACTTAAAAGCCATCACTGGCCGGGTAATGTTCGGGAATTGCGAAACGTCATCGAACGCTGTGTCCTGTTTGCCGATGGACCGGTTTTTCCAGGGCAATGGCTGCAATTGCCCGGACAGGCAATGACCGATGCCGGCGGTCACTGCGCCGATAGCATCAATAGCATTTCTTTGCCGTTGGACGGCAGTATGGCACTGGATGATATGGATAAGTTTATTATCAAAGCAGCGCTGGAGCGGGCCGGATATAATTTGACAGCCGCAGCCAGAGCGCTGGGAGCGACAAGGGAAACGCTGCGTTACCGGGTACGGAAATATCATTTGAAGAGTATAGAGTAGCTTTAAAAAAAAATTGACTCCTGATTTCAAAATAGCTTGACCGCCCGTATGTACAAAATGTATGGTTTGAGCTCCTGCTTTAATAGCTGACTTATTTTTTCTATTTAGAAAGGAGACAGATTATGGGTTTGCTCGACTTTGTTTCGTCTATTGGCAAAAAACTATTTGGTGCTGAAGCTGAAGCGTCTACTGTAATAAAAAAACAGATTGAAGAAGATAATCCGGGTATAGAAAATTTTCAGGTGGATGTGAAAGATGGCCGTGCTGTCATGAGCGGAACTGCGAAATCCGCCGAAGCTCTGGAAAAGGCCATTTTGATAGTGGGCAATACCCAAGGTATCGAAAAAATCAATATTGATGCCGTGACTATCGCAGACGGAAGTACCCTTGGCGGCGATGACGAGTTTTACACTATCGAAAAAGGCGATACGCTTTGGAAAATCGCAGAAAAAAACTATGGTAACGGTGCTCAATATCAAAAAATCTTCGAGGCTAATCGCGAGGTCATCAAGGATGCTGATAAAATTTTCCCCGGCCAAAAAATCCGAATCCCTAAAAAAATATAACCGAATGATGTCATTGGCGGCTTCCTGGCTTGGCAAAGGAGATTGAGTTTATAGGTTTTGTTCTTCGTTAAAAGCCACCTTCTTTTGCGTACGGTTTTTGTTAATTCAAACAGAGCCTCGAGTGCGCGCATGTTTTATTTGCCTTTGCTGGTTTCGAACAGTCGTAAATTGGCGCTTTTTACACCCCAGCAAAGAGCTGCTTCTTACCCATAAGATGCCTAAACTTCGTATAACTTACGTTTACGCCAGAAGGTCGCCCGGCTCATGCCCAGTAAATTGGCCGCAGGCGTGATCATGCCATTGCTTTGCTCCAGGGCGTTACGAATGGCTTCTTTTTCCTGTTCCGCAGTCAGAGGCAAACCCGTTCTGGATTTTGGCGCCGTGATGCGCGCTTCCCTGAATTCCGGAGGCAGTTCCGTTAACCGCAATGTGGTTCCACGGCCCACGGCGAACGCATACTCAACGACATTATGCAGTTCCCTGATATTGCCCGGCCACGGATAGTCGAGCAAAACCCGCATCGCTTGGGGTTCGATTTTGTCAATTTGTCTTAATTTTTCGGCATTATGCTGCCGGATAAAATGCCATATCAACAAACTGATATCTTCTCTGCGTTCCCGTAACGGCGGTATAAAAATGGGAACGACTCTCAGCCGGTACATCAAGTCCTCGCGGAAATGGCCGCTTTTGACCTCTTCCCGCAAGGAACGATGGGTTGCCGCTACGATCCGTACATCGACATCGATCGACCGGTCGCCGCCGACAGGAATATAGTTTCTTTCCTGTAATACCCTGAGCAGTTTCGCCTGCAATTCAAGCGGGAGTTCCGCCACTTCATCCAGGAACAGCGTACCGCCATGGGCGCGCTGAAACAACCCCTTATGGTCTTTTATCGCGCCGGTAAAAGCGCCGCGCACATGGCCGAACAGCTCGCTTTCCAGCAGGTTGCTCGACAAGGCCGCGCAGTTGATGGCTAAAAAAGGCGAATGCTTGCGGGCGCTCAGATTGTGGATGGCTCTGGCGACGAGTTCCTTACCGGAGCCGCTTTCGCCTCTGACCAGCACGGTAGCTTCAGTTTCCGCCGCGTTTTGAATAATCTGAAACACGTTTTGCATTGCCGGCGAGCGGCTTAATATGCCTTGAAACTGTTGACCCGGTTCAGTTGCAGCTTTGGATGCTGGCTCATTTGCGTGCTCTGCTGATTGAGCTAACAACAAACCCATCCCCCCCGCAAAGTCATCCGACTGATTGCGTAGCGTTCGGACCACTTTGGTCAGTTTAAGATGGGAGCCGTCAGCCTTGGAGAAAATTACCAACTGATGATCAACGTCGTTCTGATCGGTAATCATGTATTCCGGCGGACAGGTTTTCCCGATGATGTCCTTTCTGCTGACTCCTGATAAGGTTTCCAGGCCCGAGCTCCAAAAAATTACGTGTTGATGGCTATCAACGATATAACAGAGGGCCGCATCAAATAGGGTCATCAACTGGTTAACCATGCTGGCGCGGTCAAATTGAGCCAACCAATCGGTAAGCCGGCCGGAAATTGCCGTTATCTTTTCGCTATGTCTCATTGTTGTCTCATTGAAACCTGGTTATGTTTCATGGAAACAATACATGAAACAACGCCGGTAAATCAATTACTATTTGTGAAAATTCGAAGCCATTATAAAACAATAAGATAGTTATTAATATTGGATTTGGCATGATTACTGCTTAAATCTTGATACTGTTACTGATGTTTTTGTCCTCCCCCATGTGTATTTTGAATACACAAACTCGCCGGCGGTTAAATCTCCGCCGGTATTTTTTTAGAGAAGTGATCTTCAATACATCAATACATCCAGGTAAACTGTAAACCTGATTTGCTGGAACTTTTGAAAACCTAACCCAGGCAACACAGGATATAAATAATGAACCGTTTTACACCATTCCTGTTTTTCGTATTATTATTTGCCGTATCGGTGCAAGCAGATGAAACGGCCACGGAGAAACGTCTTGATGACGTTGCCGAGCGGGGTGCGCAGATTATGCCATTCGATTTGGAGCAAACCACGCATATTTTCTCAAAAAACGAGTGGGGCGGCTTGCAGCAGGTCATCGTTAAGGACAACGCAAATGCCAGGCAAATCAGTTTGATCCGTGACCATCTGAGCAAGATTTCCAAGGAATTCACGGCCGGTGATTTTTCCAATCCGGAAAGGATTCATGGCAAAGATATGCCCGGGTTGACGGAATTGAGTGCAGCTAAACCAGGCCAGATTAATATTGTTTACAAGGAATTGCCAAATGGCGCTGAAATTGCTTATACCAGCGATTATCCGGAAATCATTTCAGCCATCCATCGCTGGTTCGATGCCCAATTACATGATCACGCCCGTCATGCTATGACAGGTCATGCGCATCACATGATGCATGGCAAATAATGCAAGTAGTTATTTTTTCAAACCTTCCGATATTGAACGATTGTCTTTGCCTCCCGATGTGTCCTTTCGGATGAGGGCACCGCTTTAAATTCCCACTTATTAAAACAGTATATTAATTTGTTACCTGGTTTGCAGAGATCGATTCTTGTACAATCCCTGAACAGATGTTTCCGGTCAATTGCAATATTAATAGGGTTTAAAATCAACTATTCATGTCAGGGTTAAACGTGATTGACGAGATAAATGTCTTGTTGCCGCAAACGCAATGCGGAAAATGCGGATTCAACGGCTGCCGCCCGTATGCCGAGGCGATCTATGCTGGAAGTGCGGATATCAATCAGTGCCCGCCGGGAGGCGAGGAGGGTATTCAGGCTTTGGCTGATTTTTTGGGCGTCATGCCGAAACCGTTAAACGAGCAATTTGGGCGGCATAAACCTAAAAGCGTCGCGTTTATTATTGAGGAAAGCTGCATCGGCTGCGTTAAATGCATACAGGCATGTCCGGTCGATGCCATCGCCGGAGCTGCAAAACTGATGCACACAGTGATTGCTTCGGAATGCACCGGATGTGAACTTTGCATCGCTCCCTGTCCGGTCGACTGTATTATCATGAACACCTTGCCGACGGACGATGCGAGTCCTTCGCTGCGTTCGGCAATCAAATCGGCCCAGGCGCAATTGGCAAAACATCGTTACGAGACTCGCAGTTTTCGTGTGGATAATGAACAGGCGGAAAAAATCGAACGCGCAAAACGTCAAAAAGAGACTTTGGCATTAAGGGTGAAAACATCAGGTTAGAGTCCTTGTTTCACTTTTTTCATGAAAACATAACCCGTCAATGCTCCCCAAGCCAGCATATAAGTGCCGAGTATTACAAATTCCAGTTTGAGGCTATCCACGCCTCTAATATAATCGGAGATATAGTCGACTCCTATCAGCGCTAAAAGGATATAAACAGAGGTTTTAATTCTGATTTTATGTTCATAGAATACGCCAATACCCAGGACGATAAAACCGGCGAAAAATCGTATCGAATTGTGAATCAGCATCTCAATGCTCAACATGGATACTTTTAAGGCCGCTTCCAGGAAATAAACAGGAATCAATCCTAATAACATTATAAGGCCAACTATTTTCATTATTTTCTCCTGGTGTTAGTTCTACTTTGTTAAATTCAAGATATCGCATAAGTAATTGATTTAAACTATA
>CAZMRW010000083.1:0-19666 GCA_964568805.1 uncultured Methylococcaceae bacterium
CTAAAAAACCAGGCGATATTATTCAAGCAGTAACGAACTCAAATGAAGAGGCCCATGCTAGATGTCCAATTCTTTTAGAAAGTAGGAAAGTGTATTTACTCATGTTCACGGGTGATGAAATGCCTTACTTACTGCCTCGCTATGGATCTCTATACACTGCTTCCGAGCAACCGGAGTTTTATCGTTATATTGCTAAAATAAGTCGCGTAAACAAAAACAAACGGAAAAAATAACAAATATGTTGTTCTTGCGCTTATGTAACTTGCCTAACATGGCGCTCAACCGGAGCGCGGTTATAATGCGGTTTTGTTTTTTCGGCTTCCCGGGCCGCGCCCGGTTAGCTCTACGTTAGCCGTTAAAGGGGGAACCTTGATCTACAGCGCTGTCAATGATAATTGGACACGAGTCAAAATAATGCATTCAGTGGCTCGTGAATTTCTAGATGAAACTCGCGGCTCAGAATTTAGGCGGCGTATCATTGGTGGTGGCGAGATTTTCCCATTCGACGCCGCCGCGCATAACTCAATGGAAAAAGAGTCACAAATCGTAGGCATGCTGATAGCTTGGTCGGTCATTACACTAGAATCTCTTGTAAATCATGCTTTAGCAGAAGCCATAAATAATAAAGTCTCTGCTGTAATGGCAATTGAATACCCAAGCCAAGTAATTGACAAGCTTAAAATTGGCAAGTCAGCCAGATCAGAGTTCGCGAGGAAAGTGATTATATTAAGCAATACTTTTGAGCCAGATAGTAAGATATTGCAATTATGCGACGAACTTGCTGACATTCGGAATGTGGTAGTGCATGATAAGCCATTTGATTTCATCGATTTCGGCGATGGTGACGTTAAAATAAATTATTATCGGTCTCGTGGAGAAAACGATGTCAAAACCCTTCGATATGACGCGCTAATTCCGTTCTTTAGAAAGTGTGACCAAGTAATGGATTATATTTTAAGCAAAACTGACAATAGTCCATTTGAAAGCGCTGAACGCGGCTTTAGTTCGTTGCTTAACGGCTAACAAATCGCTCCACAGGACGGCAATTCCGCTATGCCCCATTGCCGCCTGTGAGCTTGGTCGTTAGGCTAGCCTATGAACCCAAGCATTTATAAAGCTAGTTTGGAAAATTTTGCTCATATTCAGGCGTTAATTTCCAAATCTGCCCGAATACTTCAATCGCAATACTATAAAAAATCAGAAATTGAAACGGCATTGGAGTTAGTAAGCGGCATAGAGGAATTGATTGCGGTTGGCAGTTTTCTTGTCGCCGAATACGAAAATAAAATCATCGGTTGCGGAGGTTGGGCAATTGATACTTCTGAGTCTCAGAAAGCAGAAATAAGAGGCTTTTTCGTACATCCAGATTATGCCCGAAGAGGTGTTGCCAAGCTTCTGCTTACTACATGCGAGAATGAATGTTTGCATAAAGGTATTCAGACTTTATATCTAACAGCTACACTTTCTGGTGAGCCATTTTACAAAAAATGTGGCTTTTCTGAATTTGGGAGATTCAGGCAAGGCTTGTCAAATGGAGAGTCTTTTGAATTGGTCAAAATGGCAAAAGAAATACAGTGGATTAATGCGTAATCTTATGTTTTTAATCAGCCATTTTTCCGGTGGTAATTTGGCTTTGATAAGTGTTGCCAAGCCTAACAAGTCGGTCAAAGGGACGCGCTGCCCGTTGGCGGTTTTGAAATTTCGTTTTTATCAAGGTTCGGTGGCTTCGCTTGGCTTTCGTCAGCAGCGCGCCCCTTACCGTAGCGTTAGGCATCATCTCAGGCATGTATGGCCAAGAAATGGCATGCACAAGCCTTTTGTACAAACAGGAGGGTATAACGATGATTAGTGATAAAGAATATCAGGCCAAGAATCTTGAGAGAATATTCTCTGATGGAGCTTTGTCGCCAGTATTGAAGCGCAATCCAAAGTATCCAATTGAAGAGGGAGTTCCTCGCATCGTGTATAGCGATATTATGGATTACAAATTTATCATCAGACATGATAAAAACTTTAGTGGCAATTCGTTTTGGAGTGAAGATGCAGACGTAATTGTTACGTACAACAGCATAGAAGAGTTGGTTAATGACGGCTGGAGGCTGGATTAGGTTATGCGTATGTTTATATAAGTTAAGCTTTATCGGCGCACCAATACCAAGCTCTCACTCCATTAAACGATTAACAGAGGAATTTCTATGCTGATTCAGTCTACCGGAAGCTGCTACAAATGCGGACCGACACGCCTCCCATTTACAGAACAAGAAGCATCGGTATCGTGCAAAAAATGTGGGGAGAAATTCAAAATCTGCAGTAACTGCAAGCCAAAAGGATGTCCGAAGTGCGGCGGCATGCTGGAGTCGCAAATGGATTGGGCTGCAAAAAACGGCATCATGTTTTAACTTTGAGTAGCGATGCCTAACGATCGCATAAACTCGGACTGCCAACTACGCTGCGCTTCGTTGGCAGCCGGTTATGCAGCAGGTGCGGCAAAAAGGAAGCCATTGCCAATTTCACCATCCCGTCAAGTCCGGTACGGTCACAGTTGCTGGAAAGCCCAGCGTGGATGTTCCGCATGGCACGCTAATCAGTGTCTTAAAGCAAGCGGGACTTAAGCAATAGAGGTTCACATGCGTTACATGGTTGTTATTGAAGAAGGTCCAACGAGCTTTGGCGCCTATGTTCCTGACCTTCCAGGCTGCATTGCTGTTGGTGAATCATCCGAAGAAGCCTTGCAACTTATTCAGGAAGCTATCGAATTTCATATTGAGAGCCTTAAAGAAGAAGGCCAGCATATCCCTATGCCACATTCTTCAAGTTCATTTGTTGAGGTTCAAGCCTAACAAAACAGTCAAAGGGAGACGCCCCTGTTACATTAAACATGCAAGTCACAACACATGAAAACTGGTAGCCTTGTTCACTTGGTACTCACCGTCAAAGACATCGAAGCCAGCGCGTCTTTCTATTCAATGGTGCCAGGTCTTGCAATCAATCATCTTTGATCTACTAAGCTAATTTGCAAGACCTGCTCTTGCTGACCTCTTTTATTTTTCGGACAACTTGAGGACTTCAGTAGGGGCGGAGAATTATAGAAGCACCATGCAGGTATGACATGAGTCTTTGAAAAGACTCTGCCTATGGCTGCCGGCGTCTGTGCGCCTAATTCGTCAACGCCTGCACGGTGTCGGTATATTGCAAACCCAGGGATTCAGCGAGAGCACGATGAGTGACCAAGCCTCGGTGGATGTTAAGGCCGAACTGGAGCGCAGGGTCATGACGGATGGCGTCCAGACCTTCATTGGCCAGTTTAAGGATATAAGTGCTCGTTTGATTGCTGAGAGCGAATGTGCTGGTACGGGGGACCGCGCCGGGCATGTTGGTGACGCAATAATGTATGATGCCTTCAACTTCATACGTCGGGTCGCTATGGGTGGTCGGATGCGTCGTTTCCACGCAGCCGCCCTGATCGACCGCGACATCGACAATGACCGCACCTTTGCGCATACCTGACAACATTTCGGCGCTGATCAGCCAGGGTGCGCGCGCACCTGGAATCAACACGGCGCCGATGATCAGATCGGCCTGATAAATGACTTCTTCGATCGTATAGGCGTCGCTGATACGGGTCTGTATTTGCCCGCGGTAAAGATCATCCAGATATTTCAAGCGGTCATGATTGACATCCAGCACAGTCACGTGTGCACCGTAACCGGCTGCGATTTTCGCGGCGTTGCTGCCGACGATGCCAGCGCCCAGAATGGCGACATGGGCCGGGGCCACACCCGGAACGCCGGACATCAGAACGCCGCGTCCGCCATGGGTTTTCTGTAAACAGGTTGCACCGACTTGTGCCGCCATCCGCCCGGCGACCTCGCTCATCGGTGTTAACAACGGCAACTTGCCGTCTTCCGCTTGTACGGTTTCGTAGGCAATAGCGGTTGCCCCGCTGTTGAGCAGCGCATCGGTCAGTGCTCCATTCGAGGCAAGATGCAGATAGGTAAACAACATCATATCCTGTCTTAAAAAATGAAACTCCGATGCAGTCGGCTCTTTTACCTTAACGACCAGTTCCACCGCCCAGGCTTCGTCACTGCCGGAAACGATTTCCGCCCCAGCCGATTGATATTCGAGATCGGTAAAGGAACTGCCGTCGCCCGCACCGCTTTGCACCTTTATCCGATGACCTTGTTGAGCCAGTGCCCTGACTGCCGCGGGCGTCATGCCGACACGATATTCATTATCCTTAACTTCTTTAGGTAATCCGATTAGCATAGTGGTTCTTAAAAATGTTGTAATGAAGCCCGGATAGACCGGGTAACTGCCGATAATATTTTAATGCGTACTGAGAACGAATGCGTAAAAAATTCCAAAAAAATGGCTGCAAATCAGTCGCCCGAAATCGTGCGCCATCATGCGGTTATCAGAGCATACGTTGGCACCAGACTCAATCCGGCTTTTTCGTTCCTGTTAATCCGGCTTCATGTGGCTATCTAACACGCGAGACGACGATGGATGCCCCCTGAATACGGAATCGGCCAAATATTCACATCCCGGTCGAGCAAGCCAGGCTCTGCCGGAATGAATGCCTCTATCGGACTATTGAAAAAATGATTGGAACGACAAGCCCGGCTCATTTATTGCTTCAGAGATCGATCTAATCATTTTTCGATGCTGCATAACCGGCTATTTTCTGAATTATTGACATATATCAAGATAGCCATGAAATGTGATGTTACGATGGCAACACCCGATGAGGATTACCGGATATCTATCTCCTAATCCGGACAATCGAGATCGGCGCATTTAAACTTACACACGAGAAACTCTATGAAAATTATTAGCCAATTGTTTTTGCTTGCCTTCACTGTTGTAACCCTGACTGCCTGTGGCGATATGGGTAAAGGTCCAAACAAGCCGGCCAGCGCAACTTCTTCTGAAGTATCGTCGAAATAAACATGTTACTTCGATAACAACTTGGTGCTGCCGCTTCCTGGCAAAGCGGTAGCGTCTGGCCAAGACCCGGATGAATCATCGTTCCCGATGCAGGCAAAAATTGTTACGGCACGCAGGACTCCGCAATGGCAGTCAGCAAATCAAGATTATTAATTTGAACCCGGCGCTGTTTGATTGTGATGACGCCATGTTTGCTTAGATAGGCAATTTGACGACTGACTGTTTCAATAGTCAGCCCCAGAAAGTTGGCGATATCCAGACGCCGCATCGTCAGATTAAAGTCCGTACTTGAAAATCCCAGCGCACCATATCGGCGTGATAACATGAGCAATAGCGTCGCCATTCTTTCTTTTGCCGTACGATGCCCCAGTAATAATATCCGTTGATGATCGGATTCTATTTCTTTGCCCAGGGCACGAATCAATTGGTATTGAAGACCCGATATTTCGGAGCAAAGGTCATGCAGTCTCGAAACCGGCAATACGCAAACGGTAGCTGTTTCCAATGCTATTGTTGAACAGGTGAAACGCCCATGTTGCAGGGAATCCAGCCCCATTAACTCACCCGGCAAATAAAAGCCGATCGTTTGCTCGTATCCATTCAAATTCGAGATAAAACTTCTAAAAGAGCCTGACTTGACGACATATAAATTGTGGCACTCGAAACCCTGCTCATAAAGCAATTCATTTGCCTGTAAGGGCCGCTTATTTTTTACTATCGTCGCTAGCTGTCTGATTTCATCTGCCTGAAGTCCATAGGGAAGGCATAATTCAGACAGACGGCAATCAGAACATGATGCTTGCGGTGTAAGTGGGTTAGAGTCCATCGCGTATCGCCAGTTTGTCAATGATGTTGTCCGACGCCGGAAAATTTAGTCATTGCCCTATGACATCCGGCGCCTTTGTTCATTTTCCAGTTACAGAAAATTAGAGAGAAGGGAATTAAAAATCCCGGGGCAACGATGATACTCAAACGCGACGAATTCAGTGAATAGCAACGTTTAAGCACCAAAAAATATCTTTCGACGTAAATTTCGAAGCCAAGCCACTTCATTTTTTCCGGTATCCGTGGAAAAGGTTGGGGGGGGTCATATTACATCATGTTATCTCTCAGAGCGTCGACACCTCTTTATCGTTTATTCGATGTCAAAAGAAAACGCTGAATCATTATTTGATTTGATCACGAACCGGATAAAAAGTTTGTTTCTGTAAAAAACGTCAACTTTAAACAAGGCTATCATTTGATAAGTGCCGAACAATGATTTTTGGCGGACGCGGGAGCATAGATAAATTCAGCCTGTTCAATACCATCGGCATCGTGCAATCGTGCTTTTTCCATGTCCCAGCGTTTTTCGAAATAGTCGAGAAAAAGGTCGGCCATATTCCAGTGGTCCGATTCAAAAGATGTCTGGCTGCCGGTTTTAAGATCCGTTTCCCAATGCAAATAAGGCATTTTTGATACTGGCTCGGTCAAATAAAAACTGCTGTAAACATCAACTTTGTTCGACTCTTTGCGGATGATTATAAAAAGCGGAATACATGGCAGGCCATCATACACAAAAACGCCTATTGACCCCTTTATTGTTTCGTCAATTCGCCCGATCACATCTTCCAGCGAAACCTTAAATAGCTTGCTGTACTCATTATATTCGTGCGGATTGAATCCGGTCGTTTCCGTTGCCCGCAATTCGCCGATTCTGCAATCGGCTTTTAAAATCAGCATTCTAAAATGAACGCCATTTTTTATCGAATTCTCCAGTTCCCGTGATTTGTTTTTGAACCGGGGATCGAAAGTAATTAGCCAATATACATAATCTCCCGGCTTTAAGCCCTGAATGATATGACTCATATCGAATTCTTTATTGCTGATCCCGGAAAAACCCCGTTTCACGGAATTAAATAAAATACTATCGACATATTTGACAAGCGCATCACGCACATTAGTTTCCGACTCTTTGCGCTCCTCAGCCGCAATTAACCAATGGTGAATATAACCTACTGAAATAATAACAGACAAAAACAAACCAAATTCTGAAATGAGTTTGTATATCCATTCCTGTTCTTTATAGGCAAGGTTATGGGCCAATCCTTCAAAAACCTTATATAGAGTAAACCCGCCAAAAATCAAAACCAATGCTAAAAGCCATTTGAGTTTTTTTGTGGTCGTCAGCATGGAAATGCCCCTTTAAAATTTTTAGATCAAGAGACTTTGTTGTACGCGGCTATAGCTTAACCACGAGGCGGCAAAATTTTATCGCCATCAGACCGCAGGTCTAAACCGGCGGTTTTGAATTCTCATCGTGCATTTCCCGGCAATGGCAATAGGCACCAATGATATATAAAACTGCCAGAAATCATATTAACTTAATTCAAGCAACAAGTAGATATTTGTTTTGAAAAACAGAAGATAGCCTCAAAATTGCGGCTAAACAGGTATGGATGATATTGACTGGGTGAAAATCGAATTCCTGAGATATTTGCATGGCCGTTGAATCTTCCTGCAAATAAAAGTTGTTTTCTTAAAATATTTTATTCGGAAACTATTTGATTGGATATCAAATAGAAAAAGCATTCACCCGATTCGGCGCTTGACCGAACCGGAGCAGTCAGCAGATGGGATCTTTTCGGTATAGCTACATTCTGCGATACAGCGAGAGTACCTGTTTGACATAATTGCGCGTCTCAGGATACGGCGGAATGGTGTAGTTATATTTAATTACCGCATTTTCACCGGCATTATAGGCTGCGACGGCAAGATCCAGATTGGGATTAAACATTTGGATCAAATCTTTTAAATAACGTGTGCCGCCATTGACGTTCTGATCCGGATCTCGCCGGTCGGTAACGCCGTATCGCCTGGCGGTGTCCGGCATCAGCTGCATTAAACCAACCGCGCCTGCCGATGATATGGCACCGGCATTGTAAGCCGATTCGGTCTGTATGACGGCGTGCACCAGGCGCGGATCGACCTGGTGCTTACTGGCGGCCTGATTAATAAGTTCGGCAAATCTGCTTTTTTTGCCTATCGGAGAAGGACTGCCTGAAAAACTTCCGGTTCTATAGGAAAGGCTTGATGCATAGTGCGGCAGTCGTGACTCCAGTATTCGTTTATAGCCGCTGCTCAAAGGCTTCATATTGGTATAGTGAACGTGACCTTTGCTATCGGTAAACCGGTAGATATCGGCCAGCACCTCGTTTGAAATGAACATGGTCAATAAAATTATTGTTGTTCTTATCATGTTTCCCCCTTATTAAGCAGGTTTAATCACAATTAAACTTGCGGCCTTAACAGCCCGTTGTCTCGCTTCATCAACGCTATCCGCACTCGCTAAAGCCACTCCCATGCGCCTGTTCACCAGCGACTCGGGCTTGGCGAACAACCTCACTTCGCTGTCCGGTACGGAGAGCGCTTCGGCCAAACCCTCATAAACAAGATCACGGGCTTTGGCTTTTCCAAGAATTACAGCACTTGCCCCTGCTCTTAAAAGCCCCGTATCGACCGGCAAACCTAAAATGGCTCTGGCATGCAATTCGAATTCGTTTTGCTTCTGAGTAATAAGTGTAGTTAATCCTGTGTCATGAGGTCTGGGACTTACTTCACTAAACCAGACATTTTTTTCATTAACAAACAATTCAACACCAAATAAACCCAGCCCGCCGATTTCATTGGTGACTTTTAATGCGATTTCCTGCGCAGATTTAATGGCATCCGCACTCATGGCCTGTGGTTGCCAGCTTTCCCGGTAATCTCCGTGCTCCTGAACATGGCCTATAGGTTCGCAAAAATAGGTCTGGATTTCGCCTTTTTCATTCAAGGCGCGCACGGTCAGCAAGGTTATTTCAAAATCAAAATCGATTTTTGCCTCTACGATTACTTTGCCCGTATCGACACGTCCGCTGGATTTGGCATAGTCCCAAGCCTGCCTAAGCTGATCCGGGCTTTTGACCATTGACTGGCCTTTTCCGGAAGACGACATAGTCGGTTTGATAAAACAAGGATAGCCTATTTTGCTCTCGACTGCTGAGTTCAGTTCTTCAAAACTTTCCGCGAAAGCATAAGCCGACGTTGGCAGTTTCAATTTTTCCGCAGCCAGCGTTCGTATCCCTTCCCTGTTCATCGTTAATTGAATGGCTCTGGCATTGGGCACCACCGTACAGAGGCCTTCCCGCTCTATGTCCGCCAGCGCCTCGGTGGCTATCGCTTCGATCTCCGGGATAATAAAATCGGGCTGTTCCAGTGCGACCAGTTTTTTTATTGCATCGCTATCGGTCATGTCGATGACGTGACTGCGATGGGCCACATGCTGGGCCGGAGCATCCTGATAACGGTCAACGGCAATGACTTCAATGCCGTAGCGTTGCAGCGAAATGACCAGTTCCTTGCCCAGTTCGCCGCTGCCAAGCAGCATAGCCTTGGTTGAACTGTTGGATAATGGCGTGCCTATTTTCATTGTTTGCCGGATAAGTAGTTGTCGATATCTTCCTTGGAAAATCCGATTTTCCTGGCGACGCGATCGGCGTGGCTCACCCTTGAAATCCCGGGTATCAATCGATAGGTCGGCGCATCGTGGGCAAATTCGACCTGTTTCGCCAATCCCATACCCTGATTGACGAAATTATCGACTAATTGATGATTGTGAGTAATCAGAATGGTGCTGTTGCCTTTGCGGTAAAAACCGTTGAGCACATTTGATGATGATTCCAACTTTTCTTCGAATGTCGTCCCTTCCGACATCTCGTCAAGCACGACAAGGCTTTTCGCTGTGGAGGCCAAAAAGATATCCTTTGTTCTTTTTAATTCGGTGCCGAAACGGCCTTCTCCGTCGACCAGATGACTGATTTCAGGCGCCTGGTAGAAAATTTTATCGGCTACTGTCAGCGTTGCCGATTTGGCCGGGACATAGCAGCCAATTTGCGCCAACACCTGGATCTGCGTAATCGTTTTACAAAATGCTGTCTTGCCGCCGCTATTGGGCCCGGTAATCAATACCAGCTTATCATCATCCAGTACAAAATCGTTACCGACATATTGGGGATTGTCTTTAGCCAGCACCGGATTTCTGGCGCCGGCCAGATTGATTCGATGGTGCGGCGCATCGACCAGTTCGGGCATTGTCATATTGCCGCCGAAGGAGTCGGCAAATTTCACAAATGAAATCAGCTCATCCAATTGACCCAGTGCATCCAGGGCTTCGCCGACAGCCTTTGAATTTTTAAATTGGTTTCTTAACGGGATGATGCAATTGTCCCGATCATAGCCGCCAACAATCGGAAAATAAACCAAAAATAGCGGGGCAAAGAATATAATTTGAGCCGGCGACGAAATGCTCATAGCCGACGGCAGTAAAGCGAGAATCACCGCCAACAAAATAAAAATGAGCGGCTTGAATAATCTGGGCTTAAATATGACTGAAAAAGGAAAGAGGCCCTTCTTTTCCTGCTTGCTTTGAATAACGCCCTCGGTTATGTAAACGGGACCCTTCATCAGCGAATAATCTCTGGTCTCGGCAAAGGATTTGATTTTGCCGAATACGTTCTGCAGATAAGGGCTTTCCGGCGTTACTGCCTTTTCAGTGCCAGCCACCAGTTCCAGCATGAAACGGACGCCACGTTTATATTGAGCGTAGCCGTAACCCTCAATTTCATGCTCGCCCCGTGCCGCTCCGAACGAGCCGATAAATGCGCCGAACAACAGCATATAAAGGTGATTTTCAGCGGCCGCCGCTTGTTGCAGGATGTGTTCGATGGATTCCTTTAGCGCCGGATTTCTTCTGATTTCTTCAACGGCATCCTGCTTGGCTTTGAGTTCATTCAATCTATCCGATGGTTGCGTTAAGGACCGGTATAGAAATGATTGTCCTATCGTCGTCGCTGCATAATTGACCGAGTCGAAAACCTTGTCGATTTCGATGGTATTGAAAGCGTTTTCGTCGATTATCCCTTCGTCGATAGTCAACGGCCTGGTGGATTTAATAATGGGCCAGGCATCCTGCCAACTTTGCAATATCGTTTCTTTCATTGGTTAGTCTCATTGATAAATCGAGTTGGCCAAGACGCTTTCAGCTTATCAGGTCGACCATTTGCAGCGCCGTATTTTATTGACGATGTGGCCTCACTGGAATGTCATATCAGCAATTACCTGCTAATTACTAGAGTTGTTGAGCACGAAACCGCGCACTAGCGTTTTTACCATCATGTTAAGCGGGGCGTTACAGGTGTTGTGCAAGCAGTCCGGCCAAAGCGTCAACGTGGGCATTTGAATCGTTAAGCGCCGGGATATAACGATAAGCTGACCCACCCGCACCGATATATACCGCTTTGTTCTCCATTGCGATTTCTTCCAGAGTTTCTAAGCAGTCTACCGCAAAACCGGGGCAGACGACATCAACTTTTTTAATGCCTTGGGCCGGTAAATTTTTCAACGTGTCGACACAATAAGGCTTAAGCCATTCCGCCTTGCCGAAACGGGATTGAAATACCATCTGCCATTCGCTTTCATTAAGGCCCAGTTTTTCCGCAATCATCGCCGCCGTTTGCTGGCAGTGATAAAAATAGGGGTCGCCCCATCGAGTCAAGACTTCGGGCAGGCCATGAAAAGACATCAATAACAATTCATTTTTGCCATGTTCGTTCCAGCTCTGCTCGATGGACTCTGCAACAGCAGCGATATACCGGGGATGCCGATAATAATCGCTGATAAATTGAAAGTCCGGCAAATGCCGCCATTGTTTGAGCTCTCTAACCAGATCATCATAGACCGATGCGGTCGTCGTGGATGAATATTGCGGATACAGCGGCAAAACAATCAGTTTTTCTATCCCTTGTTTCTTTAAGTCTTTCAATCGATCGGCGATCGACGGATCGCCGTAACGCATTGCATAGTGCGTCGTGACGTTTTCAACCTGAAGTCTATCGGCGACTTTTTCGGTCAACTGGCGGGTCAGAAAAACCAGCGGCGAGCCTTTGCTTTCCCAGATTTTACGATAAGCCAGGGCCGATCGACGCGGACGGAACGGCAACACAAAGCAATGCAGTATCAGCCACCATAGGGGCCTCGGCAGATTGACCACACGGGGATCCCAGAGAAAATCCCTGAGAAATTGCCGTACCGCCGGTATCGTTGGCGCACTGGGCGAACCCAGATTGACCAGCAAAACCCCCGTTTTTTTGGTTGCCATGCGTTCCTATCGTTTGATCAGATTCAAAAATTCGGAACGCGTACTGAGCTCTTTGCGGAAGATGCCGGTCATCACCGATGTCGTCATGACCGAGTTTTGTTTTTCCACCCCTCTCATCATCATACATAGATGCTTGGCTTCAATCACGACCGCAACGCCTCTGGCATCGATCGCTTTTTCGACGGCGTCGGCAATTTGTTTGGTCAGCCTTTCCTGAATCTGCAGGCGCCTGGCATACATGTCGACAACACGGGCTATTTTGGATAAGCCAAGCACTTTGCCTCGCGGCAGATAACCGACATGACATTTACCGATAAACGGCAATAAATGATGTTCGCATAATGAATAGAGCTCGATATCTTTCACAATCACCATATCTTCGGTATCGGCTGTAAAAATGGCATCGTTAAGCACTACATCAAGCGATTTTTCATAACCGTTATTCAGAAACTTGAACGCTTCGGCCGCACGCTTGGGGGTATCGATCAAGCCTTCTCGATTTATGTCTTCCCCAATGGCTTCGATAATTTTGGAAAAATGCTCTTCCATGGTGTGGTCCTGATTTAAAAAAATAGCCGAACAGTATACATCATTGCTCAACGAAACTTAACGCATCCAGCAGAACCGATTCGCCTGCACCCGGTTTTACTGCATTTTCGCTGATATGCCGGCGCCAGGCTCTAGCACCCGTTGCGCCATGGAAAAGACCCAAAATGTGCCGGGCGATGCTGTTCAGCCGCACATCGCTCTTTAGCTGTTCACGAATGTACGGAATCAGCAGACGCATAATCTGCTCCCGACTGGCCGTTTCACTGGTGTTGCCGAAAATGCGCCGATCTACCTCCGCCAGTAAATAAGGATTGTGATAAGCCTCTCTACCCACCATGACGCCATCAACCTTTGTCAGCACCGCTTCCGCCTGATCCAGCGTGGTAATGCCGCCATTCAGCACGATCTCCAACTGAGGAAAATCCTGTTTTAATTGAAACACCATATCATAACGCAACGGCGGCACGTCCCGGTTTTGTTTCGGCGACAAGCCTTTTAACCAGGCTTTTCTGGCATGGACGATAAAGGTAAGGCACCTGGCCTCGGCCACCGTTCTGACAAACAGCGCCAATTCATCATAAGAGTCCTGGTCGTCAATCCCGATCCGTGATTTGACCGTAACCGGAATGGCAACCGCATTGCGCATGGCGGCAACGCATTCGGCAACCAGAGTAGGCTCGGCCATCAAACAAGCGCCAAAGCGGCCATTCTGGACCCGGTCGCTCGGACAACCGACATTCAGATTCACTTCATCATAACCATAATCCTCGATCATCCGGGCGCATATCGCCAAATCACCCGGATGACTGCCTCCCAACTGAAAGGCGACCGGATTCTCGGCGGGACCGAAGTGAAGAAACCGGTCTCTGTCGCCATGGAGCAATGCGCCGGTGGTCACCATTTCGGTATATAACAAGGCATGCCGAGTCAGCAGCCGATGAAAATAGCGGCAATGCCGATCCGTCCAGTCCAGCATCGGGGCTACACAAAATCTCGACGCCTTATATTTCGTGGCATTATGCCCGTATTTATTGGGTTCTATCATTTTTGTTCTTAAATATTTTTGTATATTTTTAGGTTATTTTTGGACATTTCTTGATATTAGATGCACAATTAATGCACAAAAAACAAAATTTGTGCATTTTTATGGCTACGATCACTCAATACAAAAAAAAGTCAGGCAAGATATCCTACCGCGCGCTTATCAGAATTGCCAAAAACGGCACAATAGTTCATATGGAATCAGAGACGTTTGACACCAAGACTTTAGCGAAGGCATGGGCAATGAAGCGGGAAGCAGAGTTATCTGCTCAAAAAGTATTTAGGCCAAAAGAGAAGCCGCTCAAAATTTCTAAGGTGATTCAAGATTACATTTCACAGTTTGGCCATGGCTATGGGCGCTCGAAAAATTACGACTTAGCCCGATTATTGCGATACCCTCTTGCTGAACTCGATATATCAGAACTCAACCCTCAGATACTGATCGCTCATTGCATTGAGCGCAACAAGACAGCTAAGCCACAGACCGTTAAAAACGATGTTATTTGGTTGAAAACGGCTATTAGAACCATGCGTTCTGTCAATGGCTTTACTTTTGATCTCGCTGTGTTCGATGATGCTTACGAAACATTGTGGCGTGAAAAATTGATTGGAAAATCTGTCGAAAGGGAGCGGCGACCTACACGAAAAGAATTATGGGCTTTGTCGCGTTATTTTTATCGACGCAAACGATCAACGCCTATGTTGCAGTTGATGTGGTTTGCGATTTATTCAGCTCGAAGATTATCTGAAATAACACGCTTAGAGTGGACTGATAATGATGATAAGAAGGCAACCGGCTTAGTCCGTGATGCTAAACATCCTCGGCTTAAGGCTGGTAACCATAAGCGATTCAAATATCCTCGATCAGCCTGGAAAATTGTAAATAAACAACCAATGGCCAGTAAATATATTTTCCCTTACAATCCTAAAACAATCGGTACAAACTTTGATCGGGCATGTAAAATCCTCGGTATCGTCGATTTGCATTTTCACGACTTACGTCACGAAGCAACAAGCCGCCTTTTTGAACGCAAACTGGGCATCGTTGACGTTCAGCAAGTGACACTTCATGAGTCATGGAAAACCCTTCAGCGGTATGTAAATCTTAATCCTGGTGATGTAGATATTTAATGAACACACATTAAAACAACATTTCGCTCATCGCATTATGTCTTGCATCCTTATCAGCATGTGCATACTGCGAGGTAATCGCAATTCTACTATGCCCGAGATTATCCCTGCCACGGTTAATGGAATATTCAATTCATGTCAACAACATGCGTGTGCCGTACGTATATCTGAGCCAATGGGCGCTTGCTCTTGCCACAATTCTGACGCTTCTAAGTCGGTTTCGGACAAGAAAGAGGCGACTTTCGCGAAAAACACCTTCAATACTTTGTGAATCGCTAATGGCTTCAAAGGCAAAACCGATTGCTCCGAATTCGTGGAATCAACGGAAATGTCTCCGACAAGCAAGCCTCACCGATCAGCAGAGGCACTAGGTCAACCTAGTTTTGATTTAGCATAGTTTTAAGACTTGTTACGACTTCAAAAAAGCGTGCTTATCCGGTTGATACACCAACCGTCTACATATAGTTGGTCGGCAATTGAGCAGACTCGATGGGCGTTGAATCTTCATTGATACTAAACACTACCGGTAGTAACTTGGTGTATTAACCGGATAAGCACGCAAAAAAGTTCTCTCAACTTCTAATGGATACCTTTGTCGCCAAACTTTCGACTCTTTAGAAGACACCAGAACTTCCTTCGACTTCTACGGTTTTAATAATTTGGGTAATGCGTAATCGCCAAGCTGATAAAAACGCTGATTAATACTGTAAATGTCGGAATAATTGACAGAGGTATTGGGATGGGACAAATCAGCCACAAAATTATCATGAAGATTGACGCCAACAGCATGTGAACCGATGTGTTGTAAATCGGCGGTATCGGCGGACTGAAGGTATCGGATTTCAATCTTCGCTCGAAAATCCCTGCAATGAGTCCCATCACCATCGGTATCAGCAACCAGATTGACCATTTTGACAAAATGACCCTGCGCAAGGCCATGCAATAGGCCTGAAGTTTTACCGAAGCAGCCCAGTCACCGGGTATGTCGGCTATTGCTTCTCCAATATGATCGCCGCTGTTTCTGAATTTATTTGAATCGTCGTGCTTATCTCGAAATTCATTGGCAAACGCTGCAATCAACGTTAAGTTATTTTTATACAGAGTGATCAGCTCCTTATTCATCTCGTCCTTTTCACCCAAAATACTGATGGCGGCGTTGTAGTCTTGCCGTATAGTCAGCGACATGGTTTTTGGACTTAACAGCGCTGGCAATGCCAGTGGCGTAAAAATTATAATCATCAACCAAATCAGGAAATGCTTCCCCATTGACGTTAGTCTGTCAAATCGCGTTGAAAACTTTCCAATAATCCCGCTAATTTCAACTCGTTCATAGTAAATACTCTTGATGCACACAGGATTTTGCTCTGTGGACTCCCGAATGCATCGTGGGGTTTGTTAACCCATGTTAGCTCTTCGCTTGCTGACGATCTCATAATGTCATCCAGATAGCCATGAGTATTCGGATCATAAGCCGACCATCCCCCTTTGTACTTGATCATGAGCGTCAATCCCAGGCACTGTACCAATTCCTCGGATACGCGACAGATAAAGGCTTTTTGCTCGGCAAGGTCGTCATTATCGGTTTGGATCACTTGTTCGGCATCGCTTAACCCACTCGCTAAACAATTGACCAGTAAACTTTCATCTCGTTTTCTTGGGTCGGGCCAGTACAAGGTCAGCAGTGACGTTAATCGCTGTGATGATTCGCGTAGATTGGGCCATCGTGCAAATAGTTCTTGCGCTGCGGGTTGGCGTCTTGTGGCCCTGCATGCTTTTTTCATTTCAATGGAAGGCGATTGCAATGGCTGTTTGAGTGGTTTTTTCAAAAAAAGTAAAGCTGCTTGATCTGACATGTGAAATCCTAGTGCGTAATAATAGGCAGTCGTCCCTTGATGACCCGGCCGCCGGCTATTGATGCGATGTAATGAAAATTAGGGAGGTGTCCCAGTAAGTGTTGCGGGAACAAATCGTGTTCGCTAAACGTTAATGACTGTCCGCTATTGCCGGAATAGTGAGCAAAGTTTTCGGCCGAATTAACGCCGCTGGAAATACTCTGTTGAACGGTTTTAATGTAGGTTTGCCCGAAGGTCTCAACAACAAACTTTTGTGTTTCCCCATCCTTGATACGCAAGGTAATTAAATTGTTACAGTTACCGATAACCTGCCGTGCGCGTGCCTCGTCGCCCAGTCTTGCCACAATATCCGGCAAGGTTTGCGTCGCCATGACGACCTGGAATCCGGCGCCACGACCTTTGTTGAGAATCTGGATAAACGGCAAATTCACCACTTCCGCAGCCTCGTCAACGAACATTGAGATGCGCCCAAATTTCTTGCCGCTGTTGTAAATCATGCCCGCGACCGACGCGAAATCAGCCAATACAATGGATCCAATAGCCGACGAAACAATAGAATCTGACAAGGAATCAAGCCCTACATACAGCACATGCTTTCCGGAAATAATGTTCGATGTATCAAAGATTGGCCGGTGATCGTTTGAATCTTCCTCGTCAGGCGATAGAAGATCGCCCAAATCGCCGGATGTCAGCATGTTCAACACCGGGATCAGCGATGCGATCATCTTCGAAAAGTGCATGCGATTGTGCTCGACCAGAGACAGAAGCCCGTCTATGCCTTCCGAACCTTTTGGCCCATTGCTTAGTGTGGTTCGATACCATTCAACAATAGCCAGCCATTCCGGGTTAGTAATGGTTTCCATTTTTTTGGCTTTGCCGGCCTTGGCTTTTACAAAAAAAGGATCGGCACTGTTTTTCCAGTCCGGATCGACGCGATCGGCGTGCGCCTCTATTGCTTTAATCAACAGCGCTTCGGCGCCGCCCTCGATGTAATAGCGCAACTGTTTAATGGACGGGCGTTTGCCGGTTTCCAGTAGCCCTTGTGCAACCAGATTTAGCGCACGAAACGAAAACGCTGTAAAGGCATCGGAACCGCCCGATTGCGATGGTAATAATGCTGCAATTCGCGAAGCAATTTCTGTGGTGCGCGTGAAATTGCGCATGGGATCCAAGCGGATTGATGATCCTGGAAATGCGGGATGGAAAAACAGGAAAGCGTCACCCCGTCCAGCTCGCTTACATTCCAGTTCCATGCGATCCCGTAACTCCCTGTCACCTTTGGGATCAATCATAATCACAGTGTCGCCACGTTGAATGGCTTGCGTTACCATGAGTTCATAAGCTCGGGTTTTCCCAGCGCCAGTCGTACCAAACATAATGGTATGCCCTTCCAGTGACTTGAGGGGGATATTGACCTCATTTTCCTTGCCGAGATTCAGTCCATGTATCCAGGGGCTACCTGGATGCTCCTGGTCATCGCTCATTTTGATACCGGATAGCATGGTGTCGACCGCTCGCTGCGTATGGATCGGCATCCAGTCGAACCCCCAGCCAAACCACATCTTTTCAGGCTGGATCAATTTCAATAACTTGTCGACATCCAAAAACGTCAGCATTTGACCTAATCGTCCGCGCCTCACCCAATCCAGACCTTTTACCGCCGATTGCAAGGTTAGCAAGCCAAAGCAGATCCATGGTATTAGCATGGAATTTCCACCGGGCAGCACAAGGTACGCCGTGAACGTGGTTGCTGTCGCTACAAACCAGGCTGCCGCGATATACAGCTCATAGGGCTGGCGAATGTAGGGATCGTAATTATTTGCCATCCAATAAATCAGCCTTTACCAGAAAATATTGCGATTGCTTTTCGCCTAAAAAATCCATACCCGTTTCAAGGCCATCCACCAAGACCAATAGCTCGGCTGCTTTCAACACGGACACACAATCCCTCAGATTCAGGTTAGTATTCCTCAGCCCTTTAGCAATGACCTTGGTAATTCCACCGGGTCTCGATTCCAAAAATTCAATCGGGAGTTTTTTAAGCCTGTTCAACACTATTCCGCTGCGCGATTTCAATTCGTCATGGTTTGGCTTTTCTTTCTGTGTGTTCGTGTTACCGAACAGTTTTGAAATGTCTGAATTACTGTCTGCTTTTGTGGTTCCTGCAGTTGATTTGATTTTGTCTTTCTTTTGTGATTGTGATGTCCCTGTCAATTCACTCAGTAAAACCGATGCCGCATTACTGTGTTTCTCATCGACTTCGAGTAGGGTTTCACGGGGCGAATTAACTTTACTTGGCTTCTCAGAAGTCTTGAAAGCTTCTGAGGGCTTTGAGGCAGTCTTTGGACTTGGTTTTTTTGTATTATCCAGTTCTTCGAAGACTTTCTGCGACTTCCGAGCGCTCGTCAGAAGTTCTGAGGCGCTTTCAGTCGGTTCCGGATTATCCGTTTTTTTAGAATCTGAATATTTTAGGACTTCTGGCGACTCCTGATCGGTTGAGAGAGGTTCTGACAAATTTTTATCTTCAGCATTGTTGACCACTTCAGATGAACTAGCGTAAGCGGTCTGTTTATTGTGGTAGTCTGATGCGTAATCATCGTCGTATTGATTGGTTTCTACCGGCTTCACCTGTCTTCCGAACAGAATGTCCATTTCAATAGTTCGGCTCGGCTCACTACGAGTCTCTTCAGTTTTTGTTGATGTCGATGATCCTTTAATTTCGTCCTGCCCAGCGTGGCTCGATTTGTCCGGTTTTCCAAACAGGATTTCCATGTCGGTTTTTTCCGTCGAATCTTCTCTGTCAAGAATTGATCCTGACTTGATTTTGCTATCAGCATTTGCATGAGTTTCTTTCCTCGACACCGATACCGGTTTTTCTGATACTGATGGAGCCCCATCATCGCTATCATCACTGAGCCACTTGCAAAATTATCGACCGGCAAGCGGTGTAAGTTAATAAAGACTC
>CAZMRW010000084.1:0-19190 GCA_964568805.1 uncultured Methylococcaceae bacterium
TTAATAAAACAGAATATTCGGCAGCACTTTTGCGCAGCAAGTGGACTCCGTCATTCGTTGCGTATTTTTCAGCATCGGAACGATCAACCCAATAGAACACTGAATCGGGGAACATCGCCTGTAAATTCGATCTCAGTTCACTATATTTTCGGGAGGATAAGAGTAGAGGGTGTACCGGCATTTCAAAAAAGACAATATGTGTTCCTTTTGATTTAAAGTAATTAACCACGCTTTTTAGCGCAGTCAGATTGTTTTTACCGGCAGGCCCGATCGGACTATTGTTTTCCTTGACAAAATTGCTTAGGCTGGTTTGTAGCAGTTTTTTATTTACAAACTCATGGGTATGTTCGGGTTGGTTTTTGTTATAAAGGCTATTTACAGCGGATAAAATAATATTAATCGGCTGATAGGTAAACTGAAGTGATTTAATATGTCTTTTTAATTGCCAAATAATCGGAGTGAATAGATTTTTGATCATATCTTTATCAAGTTCTTTGTGCGCCACATTCGATTCGATAAATATCGTATCGGGAATTCTCTTGCTTTCTTTAATTATATTCAACGCCGTTAATACTGAGCCAGCGGTAAACGATAAATTATAGATCTCGTTATTGAATTGATCCTTAATCAAACGGCTGGATAGGGAAGAGCCGACGATAATTATTTTAGGCGAATGATCGGTATAGATATATTTTTCAGCAATTGAGTAATTTCTTATGAACTGATTTTGAAATACTGTCACCGATGGGTTTGCTTTCTGTAATGCCAGGCTATAAAAGCTAAACACGATGATCGTCAAACCCGCCAGTTTCAACACGTTTTTATTAGAACTGAAAGTAAACAAACTCACCCGGTATGCCTCCGTTTACTAGGATCAAGACAGCCATTGCCGCATAAATTACGTAGTCATGCCTATAGAGATATCCGGAAAAATTAATATTGTTTTTTGCCAGGTATATGGCATGGTAAATAACGACCGGCAGAGAATATATAACTATATTTAATATGATATTGTAATTATGTCCTATAGCTACATTTTCTTTAATTGATATTAAGTAGGCAATAGCTTCCTGGCTATTTGTTAATTTAAAAAATAGCCAGCCAAAACTGACAAAAGAAAAGACTAATGCGATACGTAATGTTGAAACGGCCAGGCCGGTATGAGTTTCATTAGACGATTCGTGGCTCGAAAAAAGTTTCTCAACCGCCAGACCCAGACCATGCCATAGTCCCCAAATACCGTAACTTAGCGCTGCGCCATGCCATAAGCCGCCGATAAACATCACGGTTATCAGATTAAGATAGGTTCTCAGACGGCCTCTTCTATTGCCTCCAAGAAAACTGATATATAAATATTCTTTTAACCAGGAAGACAAGGAAATATGCCATCTTCTCCAAAATTCGGTTATTGATTTCGAAATATAGGGGAAATTGAAGTTTTGAGGCAAGTTATAACCGAATAATGCAGCAATGGCTATTGCGATCAGCGAATACCCGGCAAAATCCGCAAAAATTTGCATTGAATAGCCGTAAAGCATGGCGACCAAAGTAACAGATGACATGGTTTCAAAATAGGGTGCGGCAATCCAGAATGTTTGGTCCTTTAAATTGTCCGCTATTACCGATTTTAAAAAGTAGCCAATAATTAATGCCTTAATTATTAAATAATAGTCAATATTGTTGATATGCTTTATTTTAATTTGAGGATAAAAATCATGCGCTTTCAGTATGGGGCCGGCAACCAGATGAGGAAAAAATATGATAAAGAATAGCGTATTCTTATAGTGATTAAAAAAATTACGGTTTATCTCAATCGAATAGTTCTTGATGGGTTTGTATATATCCATCACAAGACTGATGCCTTCGAAGGTATAAAAAGAAATCCCGACAGGCAAGGGCAGATCTATAACAAATTGCACCAGCTGGTTAATATCATTAGGGGGAACCTGAAAGGCGCCATCCAATAACTTATTATATTTAAAGAAAGCAAGAATCAGTAAGTTAAAAATAACTCCGGAAATAGCAACGAAACGTTTTTTATTACTGTTTTTGGCATAAAAAACAATAAAACTTGTCATTGCATTAATGCTTGCCGATAAAAAAAGCAAGATCAGCAGATAGGGCTGGGAATATCCGTAAAAAATGATGCTGGAGACGATTAAAATCGTTACTTGATGGTTTTTAAATAGAGGCAGGTAGTAAAAAACAAATGTTACGATAACAAGAATTGCAAACGGATAACTATTAAAAAGCATGACTTTTAATCGTTAATATATAGAAATGTATAAAGATAGCTCAAAGGTCGGAATGGTGCGGGTTTCCTGATAAAGGGAGACAACACTATGGACCGGCGGGGCAGTCGTTTGGGCTATGAAGCAAGTGACCTGTTTTCGGCTTATTAGCCTAAAGACGATCTACTCTTTCAGAACCGATTCACATTGCGACGGCAGTATAGGCGCTTTGGGAGGCGGCATTTTTTTAGCGGGCGCTTTGGCTTCAGCAGAAAACCACCAATCCAGTGAGGCATCGCAACCGTCTCCTCGCGGAAGCGGTTCCTGGCTTTGGCAGTCATAACTATCTTTAGGACACTTAAGCCGAACATGAAAATGGTCGTCGTGTTTCCACCACGGTCGGATTTTCCACAGCCAGTCGTGGGAAATTTTGCTTTTGCAAAGTTGCCGTTTGACACTGGGATTGACAAATATCCGGTCAACCTCAGGCATCCTGGCCGCTATTTCCAGTATCTGTTCATGAGCCTGGGTCCACTGTTTGCTATCTATTCTGTCCGAATGATCGTGAAGCACGGAAGTTGCGCTCAGCGTCTCGCGCTCATTAAATGCCAGAGTTCTTGATGTAGCCTGTTCCGACAGTAAAAACCAAATGTCGACATCAAGGCCGGTTTGGTGGCTGCGATGTCCGCTCAAGGTGGGGCCGCCGCGCGGTTGTCCAAGATCGCCGATGAACAACGTTCCCAAATGCCGGCTTGCGGTGCTGAGTCCGAGATTTTCGATAAATTTTACCAAATCCGGATGCCCATAATAGCGTTTTCGCGACAGGCGCATCACTTGATAGCCTGGACCATTGACAGGCAAGGACACGGCTCCCCTCAAACATCCGGCCGTAAAAGACCCGATACTTTTGGCGCCGGCATCTGATGTCGGTTCAGTGACCAACGCCCATCGGTTCGGGTCGGAATAAGCCGCGCATTCGGTAAAAATAAGCAGCAGTGCAAAAAATATGGAAACTTTCATCTAAAGCTCATGCTAAGAGGAATGTAGTGGTCAAGGCAAGAAAAAAGCATACCCTCTTTACTCGGGGAGTGGGGGGATAAAAACAAAATGTTTTTTATCCCCTTCATACTAGCCTTCTTCCATGAGGGAGAAAACACTGAATCGCAAAAACAACGGCATTACTATTAATGCCGGCAAGTTTAATTAATGGATCCGCGTCGCGATTGTACCGCCCGGCACAGCTTTAACCGCACAGAACTTGAACTCCGGAATTTTTGCCGACGGGTCCAGCGCTTCGTTTGTCAGCAAATTGGCGCTGGCTTCGTTATAACAAAATGCCATAAAAACGCAGCCTTTCTGTATGCCGATATCGGAACGGGCATACGCGGTGATGGTGCCCCGGCGTGATTGGATGGTAATCAAACCGCCCGCTTCTACTCCCAACCTGTTTAAATCGTCAGGATGCAGGTTGGCCACAGGATCAGGTTCTATCGCATCCAGGGTTGCGGAATGGCGCGTCATGCTGCCGGTGTGCCAATGTTCAAGTTGGCGTCCGGTGATGAATATCAATGGATAGTCGCCATCCGGCAATTCGTCTGCGTGGATGAATTCGGCCGGGACAAATTTGCCTCTGCCTGTTGCGGTTGGAAATCCGTCGGTAAAAATGATCGGTTGTCCCGGATCGCCGATATGTTCCAGCGGATAAGTTAACGAGTCTTCCCGCTCCAGTCTATCCCAGGTCATGCCGGCGATGCTGGTCATCGCCTGACGCATTTCGTTAAATACATCCTCTGGGCCTCGATAATTCCAGCCGCAACCCAGGCGATTGGCAATTTCCTGAATAATCCAGAGATCCTGCCGCGCGTCGCCGGGCGGGTTGACAGCCTGCCGACCGATCTGCACGCGCCGGTCGGTATTCGAGAACGTTCCGGTTTTTTCATAAAAAGCGGATGCCGGTAAAATGACATCGGCAAAACCGGCCGTCTCGGTCAAAAATATGTCCTGTACCACCAAATGTTCCAGCGCGGCGAATGCAGCGCGCGCATGGTTCTGGTTAGGGTCGGACATGGCCGGGTTTTCGCCCTCAATGTACATGCCATAGACTTCCTTGCGAAGAATGGCGTGGATCATTTCAACGGTCGTCAGGCCCTTTTTAGGATCTAACGGGACGCCCCATAACTTCTCATATTTCGCCTGGTTGACGGGATCTTCAACGGGTTCGTAATCGGGATAAACCATCGGAATCAGGCCCACATCCGACGCTCCCTGTACGTTGTTCTGGCCTCGCAACGGATGCAGACCAGTTCCCGGGCGGCCGATTTGGCCGGTCATCAAGGCCAGAGAAATCAGGCAACGCGCGTTGTCGGTACCGTGTATGTGCTGGGATACGCCCATACCCCAAAGGATCATCGAACCTTTAGAAGTCGCATACAGCCTGGCCACTTCGCGGATCGTGTCCGGATCGATGCCGCAAATCGGCGCAACATGTTCGGGTGTGTAATTTTTCAGGTGTCCGCGCATTTGCTCAAAATTTTCGGTATACCGGGCGATATAGTTATCGTTTTGAAGACCTTCTTCGAGGATGACGTTCATGATGCCATTCAATAGGGCAACGTCGGTATCCGGGCGGAACGGCAGGTAGCGGTAAGCATATTTGGCGATAGCGCTCCGGTTGGGGTCCATCAGTATGATTTTAGCGCCCTTTTTGGCCGCATTTTTCATGAAGGTGGCGCCCACCGGATGATTGACGGTCGGATTGGAGCCGATGATAATGATGACTTCGGCTTTAGCGACATCGGAAACGGGGTTGGACACCGCGCCCGATCCCAGACACTCAAGCAGGGCTACCACCGACGAGGCATGGCAGAGCCGGGTGCAATGGTCGACGTTATTGGAGCCGAAGCCGGTGCGGACCAGTTTTTGGAATAAATAGGCTTCTTCGTTGCTGCCTTTAGCCGATCCCAAACCGGCCAGGGCTTTTTTGCCTTTTTCATCGCGAATTTTTTTCAGGCCGTTAGCGGCAAAATCCAGGGCTTCTTCCCAGCTGGCTTCGCGAAAGACCTTGTCCAGATCGTCGGGATCAAGCAGATCGGTCGTTTTTGCGACGCCCTCGCGTCTAATTAAC
The DNA here is from genome assembly GCA_964568805.1 of uncultured Methylococcaceae bacterium. Taxonomy (GTDB): domain Bacteria; phylum Pseudomonadota; class Gammaproteobacteria; order Methylococcales; family Methylomonadaceae; genus CAZMRW01. The sequence continues at coordinate 5,356 of CAZMRW010000084.1, forward strand.
GGTTTGGTCAGTCGTAACGGATTGTCGATGTAATTAAATCCGTAACGGCCCTTGACGCAGAGGCGGAAATGGTTGGTGTAGCCGTCGCGGCCTTCCGTATAGAGAATCTTGTTGTCCTTGACATAATATTTGATCAGGCAACCGACGCCGCAGTAAGGGCAGGTTGAATTGACCGCTTTATCGGGGACTTGCAGGCCGACATTGTTGGCCGGCATTAACGCGCCGGTCGGACAGGCCTGCACGCATTCTCCGCAGGCCACGCAACTGCTCGCACCCATCGGATCGGCAATATCAAAAACGATTTCGGAATGCGCTCCGCGATTGGCGTAACCGATGACATCATTCATTTGTTCTTCGCGGCAGGCGCGCACACATCGGGTACACTGGATACAGGCATCCAGATTCACGGCAATAGCCGGATGTGACAGGTCGGCGGCCGGTTGAGCGCGGCCGGCAAAACGTGGCGTTCCGACGCCGAGTTTGTCCGCCCAGATATCCAGTTCCGAATCGAGTCGGTAAGGCGATTTTCCTTGTTCCGGCATATCGGACTTTAGCAGTTCCAGCACCATTTTTTGCGATTTGACCGCACGGTCGCTTCGGGCCTGAACTTTCATTCCTTCGGCCGGTTTGCGGCAACAGGAGGGAGCCAGGGTTCTTTCGCCGTCAATTTCGACGACACAGGCGCGGCAATTGCCGTCAGGACGCATGCCTTCCTTGTAGCATAAATGCGGAACCTCCTTACCGTGGCGCTTGGCTACTTGCAGGATGGTTTCACCTTCATAGGCAGTAATCGCTTCACCATCCAGGGTGAAGTTGACCGAAGGGGTATTTATGAATTTAGGATTCGCAGCCATGGCTTATTTACTCTTGCTAAACAGTGTTTCACAATTCGTCTGGGAAATATTTCATCACACAGCGTAACGGATTCGGTGCGGCCTGGCCCAATCCGCAAATGGAAGCATCGACCATCACCGATGAAAGTTCTTCCAGCAGGTCCTGGTTCCATGTTTTTTCCTGCATCAGAATGGCTGCCTTGGCGGTGCCTACGCGGCAGGGCGTGCATTGACCGCAGGATTCGTCCTCAAAGAATTTCATCGCGTTTATCGCTAATTCCCTGGCGCTGTCCTGGTTCGAGAACACGACCACCGCAGCAGAACCGATAAAACAGCCGTATTTATTGAGGGTGTCGAAATCCAGGGGAATATCGCCCATGCTTGCCGGCAGGATGCCGCCCGAGGCGCCGCCCGGAAAGTAACCGTAAAATTCGTGTCCGTCGAGCATCCCGCCGCAATATTCATCGATCAGTTCGCGTACGGTGATGCCGGCCGGTGCCAGATGGACGCCGGGATTTTTTACCCGGCCGGAAACGGAGAAGGAGCGCAAGCCCTTGCGTTCGTGCCTGCCGAACGAAGTGAACCATTCCGGACCTTTCTCGATGATATCCCTGACCCAGTAACAGGTTTCCATGTTGTGTTCAAGCGTCGGCCGGCCGAACAGCCCCACCTCGGCAAGGAAGGGCGGCCTTAGCCTCGGCATGCCGCGTTTGCCTTCGATGGATTCAACCATGGCCGATTCCTCGCCGCAGATATAGGCCCCGGCACCGCGGCGCAAATGGATCGGTGGTATTTTTCCGGCAGCCGATGGCGGATTGTTCTGGAGGTTGGCGATTTCCTTGCGCAGGATTTCCCGGCAACCGGCATATTCGTCGCGCAGATACACATAGATCTCATCGCAGCCGACCGTGAGTGCGGCAATGACCATGCCTTCCAGAAAACGGTGCGGATCTTTTTCAAGATAATGGCGATCTTTAAAGGTGCCCGGTTCGCCCTCGTCAATATTGACCGCCATTAACCGGGGGCCTTTAAAGCCTTTAACGATGCGCCATTTTCTGCCGGCCGGAAAACCGGCGCCGCCCAATCCGCGCAGCCCGGAATTTTCCAGTTTTTGAATAATGCTCTCTGCGTCGAGGCTGCTTTCAAGGACTTGCGTTAATGTTCGATAACCGCCATCGGCTTGATATTGTTCGAAGCTGATGTAATCGGATATTTTGGCTTTAATATCATTGGTGCTGACTGCAGCAGCCACTGTTTCCTGATTGGCGCAATCTATGGGATTTTGTCCGACAACGGCGACAGGCGCATGCTGACAGCGTCCTACACAAGGAACTTTCTGGACTCTGACTTTGTTGCCCAACCCGCTTTCCAGGGCATGAATCAAGTCATGACTACCAGCCATCGCACAGGATAAAGACTCGCAAACACGGACAGTCAGCATCGGAGGCGCCGTTTGACCTTCCTTAACTACATCGAAATGATGGTAAAAAGAAGCCACCTCAAACACTTCGGTGGTTGCAAGATTCATCTCGTAAGCTAACGCAACAAGGTGTTTTGAGGAAATATGCTGATAACGATCCTGAATTTTATGCAAATGTTCGATCAACAAATCTCGCTGGCGGGACTCGTCGCCCAAAAGTTTTCTGACATTCTCTAAAGATGCCAGATCAACCGCATGACCTTTCGGGCCTTTGCGTTTTTTTTTGGTAAGCTGTTCCGGCGATATCTTTATAACGGCCACACGTATTTCCTCCAATTGGTCCTGTCATTAGAGCTGATTGTTCTGAGTTGAGCTCTAGGCATGATAATTGACACCAAACCTTTGACACACGGCAAAAAAATTAGTGCACTTTAACGTAATTTTAATATTTGTATCAAGTTATGATTTATTGATGCGGCACTCGGAGGGCGATTGGTTTGAAAAGTTAATGCTATTTTTGCCGCAAGTAAAGCGAAAACAGTTAAATTCGCTCAAGCAACATTTTGCGTGAAAAATAAATTCCGGACGCCTTATATGGAATTTTCTGATGCGTCCGCCGGCGGGGGGTGTTGATGACAGGTGTTGTTAAGTTTTCAATCTAAGGCGTTAATCGGTCTATGATTTTGCAGCAAGTTTTTTTACGGCTTCTTTGGTCAAAGGGTTTAACGCGTTGCCGTCCTGCTGATAATAATTGATGAGTTCATTTCTCATTCTGGGATCCCAGGATCTCACAATGTGTTTCTTCACGCCTTCGGCGGCGATGTCCTTGTCGCTTTCCGAGTTGAAGAAGTCGGCGATATCATTGGCCATTTTGATCAGTCTTTCGATATTCATATCTCTTTTATCAGGTAATCAAGGTAGGGAAGGTGGTGTGGATCAGGCGTCTGGGATGCGTATAGACAACATGCTGGTGATCGCGGGCAAAACCGACCAGGGTAAGGCCCGATTCGTCAGCCAGACGGATCGCCAGCCCGGTCGAGGCGGACATCGCTGCCAGCAAGGTGACGCCGACACTGGCGGCTTTTTGCACCATTTCATAACTGGCGCGGCTGGTGACAAGGACAAATCCGGAGGCCGGATTTTTGCCGAGGCGCAATAATAGCCCGATCAGTTTGTCCATTGCATTGTGTCTTCCGACATCTTCCCGGACATATTGAATGCCCTGTCCCGGGATGATCCAGGCGGCGGCGTGAACGGCGCCGGTTAATTGATTCAGTTTTTGCTGTTGCCGGATTTCATCCAGCGCGGCATAAAGTTCGGATGCGGGCAGCTTCAATTCGCCGCTGACAGGTTCGGTAGGGCGAATGGCCTGTTGCAAGGTGTTGGCGCCGCAAAGTCCGCAGCCGGTGCGTCCGGTTAAGTTGCGGCCTTTGTCGGCCAGGCAGTGAAAACGAGCCTCGGGAATCTGTAAACGGACCTCGATGCCGTTGGACCGGTTATAAACATGCACCGACAACAGCTCTGACGGACCCTGAATAATGCCTTCGGTAATACTGAAGCCCAGTGCGAATTCCTCGAGGTTGGTCGGCGTGACCAGCATCACGACATGGGGCTCGCCGTTATAAACCAGAGAAACCGGAACTTCTTCGGCAATATAGTCCTGCTGAATCGTATGCTGATTGCCTTGCCAACGCTCAACCCGGCTTTGCTGATAACTGGGCCAGCCCAATTCCGGCGTAAGAGGCTGCATGACGACATTCACATTGGCCATCGGCTAGCCCTTGGCGAGCAATTCCAGTTGTTTTTCCGAGAACGCATGGTATTTTTGCTGCCAATCCGAAGGATGGCTGACTTTAGTGACCTGCACGGCGGTGACTTTATATTCGGGGCAGTTGGTCGCCCAATCCGAATTATCGGTTGTGATCACATTGGCGCCGGATTCGGGGAAGTGGAACGTCGTATAAACGACGCCCGGCTGTACTCTGTCAGTGATCAGTGCCCGTAACACCGTTTCCCCGACGCGGCTCTTGATGCCGACCCAATCGCCGGTGTTCAGGCCTCTGTCTTCGGCGTCGTGCGGATGGATTTCGAGGCGGTCTTCCGAATGCCACGCGACGTTTTCGGTCCGGCGTGTTTGCGCGCCGACATTGTATTGCGACAGGATGCGGCCGGTGGTCAGGATCAGCGGAAATTTACGGGTCGTGCGTTCGTGCGATGCCACGAATTCGGTCAGCATGAACAGCCCTTTACCGTTGTCCCTCATGAAGCTATGTTCATGCATGGTCGGCGTGCCTTCAGGAGCCTCTTCGTTGCATGGCCATTGCAGGCTGCCCAGCCGTTCGATTTTTGCATAGCTGACGCCGGCAAAGCTGGGCGTCAGCCGGGCAATTTCGTCCATGATTTCAGACGGATGGCTGTAATTCATCGGATAGTCCATCGCATTGGCCAGCAGTTGGGTGACTTGCCAGTCTTCGTAGCCGCCCATCGGCGCCATGACCTTGCGTACCGGGGAGATGCGGCGTTCGGCATTGGTAAAGGTGCCGTTTTTTTCCAGAAAGGAGGAGCCGGGCAAAAATACATGCGCGAATTTGGCGGTTTCATTCAGGAATAAATCCTGCACGATCACACATTCCATCGATCGTAAGGCATGGTGGACGTGTTGAATGTCGGGATCGGACTGGGCAATATCCTCGCCCTCGACATAAAGCCCCATGAAACTGCCGTCGGCGGCTGCATCAAACATGTTGGGAATGCGCAGGCCGGGTTCGGATTGAAGCTGAACACCCCAGTGCTGTTCAAAAAGATGGCGGGTGACGTCGTCTGAAACATGGCGATATCCCGGAAACTCATGCGGGAAAGAACCCATATCGCAGGAGCCTTGTACATTGTTTTGACCGCGAAGCGGATTGACGCCCACGCCTTCACGGCCGATGTTACCGGTTGCCATCGCCAGATTGGCGATGCCGATGACTGTCGTCGAGCCCTGGCTGTGTTCGGTCACGCCCAGGCCGTAATAAATTGCGCCGTTGTTTGCCGACGCGTAAAGTCTGGCAGCGGCGCGGATTTCTTCGGCCGGGACGCCGGTAATCGCTTCGGCTGCTTCTGGGGCGTGATGTGGCTCGGCGATAAACTTTTTCCATTTGGCAAAGGAGGCGACATCGCAGCGTTCATTGACAAAGCGCTCATCCAATAAATTTTCGGTGACCACCACATGCGCAAGGGCATTGATCAGGGCGACGTTGGTTCCCGGACGTAATTTTAAATGATGGCTGGCTTGAACATGCGGCGATTTGACCAGATCGATTTCACGCGGATCAATGACGATCAGTTTTGCGCCCTGACGCAGACGCTTTTTCATTTGCGAGCCGAATACCGGATGACCGTCGGTCGGGTTCGCGCCGATGACCATGATCACATCGGCCTTCATCACCGAGTCGAAATTCTGGGTGCCCGACGATTCACCGAAGGTTTGTTTAAGACCGTAGCCGGTCGGCGAATGGCAGACGCGTGCGCAGGTGTCGACATTGTTGTTGCCGAAGCCGGCACGGATCAATTTTTGCACCAGATAGGTTTCTTCATTGGTGCAGCGTGAGGAGGTAATGCCCCCGATCGAATCCCGGCCGTATTTGGCTTGTATGCGTTTCAGTTCGGACGCGGCATACTGGATTGCTTCTTCCCAGCTGACTTCCTGCCAGTGATCCTTGATGCTCTTGCGGATCATCGGAGTGGTAATGCGGTCTTTATGGGTCGCGTAACCGAATGCAAATCGGCCCTTGACGCAGGAATGACCGTGATTGGCTTTGCCGTCTTTCTGCGGGACCATGCGGATGACCTGGTCCCCTTTCATTTCGGCTCGAAACGAACAGCCTACGCCGCAATAGGCGCAGGTGGTGACAATCGCATGCTCGGGGGTTCCTTGTTCGATCACCGATTTTTCCATTAACGTCGCGGTCGGGCAGGCCTGTACGCAGGCGCCGCAAGACACGCATTCGGAGTCCATGAAGGCCTGGTTCTGGCTCGGAGAAACCTTGGAGTCGAAGCCGCGCCCGTCGATTGTCAAGGCAAAGGTGCCCTGCGTTTCTTCACAGGCCCTGACGCAACGGGAACAGACGATGCATTTGCTCGGATCGAAGCTGAAATAAGGATTGCTTTCATCCTTGACGGCTTGCAGATGGTTTTCACCCAAAGGGTTGTAGCGGACTTCCCGTAAACCGACCGCGCCGGCCATATCCTGAAGTTCGCAATCGCCGTTGGCCGAACAGGTCAGGCAGTCGAGCGGGTGATCGGAGATGTATAACTCCATGACGCCGCGACGCACATCGGCCAGTTTTTTATTCTGTGTCGTTACGACCATGCCTTCCGCCACGGGGGTGGTGCACGATGCGGGCATGCCGCGGCTGCCTTTGATTTCGACCACGCAAAGCCGGCACGAGCCGAAGGGTTCGATGCTGTCGGTTGCGCAGAGTTTGGGGATGTCAATACCGATACCGGCCGCCGCGCGCATGACCGAAGTCCCCTCTGGCGCCGTGACCTGAAAGCCGTCAATTTCCAGATTGACGAGTTGATCGGATTGTTTGGCTGGGGTACCCAAATCTTTTTCTTTATCGAGCGACATAAGATTACCTCTTGATCAATATCAGGCCGCGTCGGCTTGGCCGGCGATGCCGAAATCTTCCGGGAAATGATTGAGCGCGCTCAGTACCGGGTAGGGCGTCATGCCGCCCAAAGCGCATAGGGAACCGTTAAGCAACGTATTGCAGAGATCGCGTAACAGCGGGATATTTTTATTCAGATCGCGGCCATTGATAATGTCGGTGATGACTTCCATGCCGCGCGTGGAACCGATGCGGCAGGGCGTACATTTGCCGCAGGATTCGATCTTGCAGAATTCCATGCTGTAGCGCGCCATTTGGGCCATGTCGACGGTGTCATCGAAAACGACGATGCCGCCGTGGCCCAGCACCGCCCAGATTGCGGCATACGCTTCGTAATCCAGCGGCGTATCGAACTGTGATTCAGGAAGATAGGCACCCAGAGGCCCTCCGACTTGCACCGCCTTGATCGGTCTGCCGGAAGCGGAGCCGCCGCCAAAATCGTAAAGCAATTCGCGCAGGGTCAAGCCGAAAGCCAATTCGACCAGGCCCGGGCGTTTGATGTTTCCGGCTAATTGCACCGGCAAGGTGCCGCGCGAACGGCCCATGCCGAAATCGCGGTAGAAATCACCGCCCTTGTCGAGAATGATGGGCACCGAGGCCAGCGAGATCACATTGTTGACGATGGTTGGCTTGCCGAACAAGCCGCTAACGGCCGGCAATGGCGGCTTGAAGCGCACCAGGCCGCGCTTGCCTTCCAGGCTTTCCATGAGCGAGGTTTCTTCACCGCAGATGTAGGCGCCGGCGCCAAGTCTGACTTCCAGATGAAACTGCTTGCCGCTGCCCAGAATGTCGTCGCCGAGATAGCCGGCCTGATAAGCCTTGGCTATCGCGTTGTTCAGCGTCCGGTAGGCATGAGGATATTCGACGCGCAGGTAAATGTAGCCCCGGGTCGCGCCGACGGCCAGTCCGGCAATGGTCATGCCTTCGATCAGGACAAACGGATCACCTTCCATGACCATGCGGTCGGAAAAAGTGCCGGAATCGCCCTCATCGGCGTTGCAGATGATGTATTTTTGTTCCGATGGCGTATTCAGTACGGTATTCCATTTGATGCCGGTCGGGAAGGCGGCGCCGCCGCGGCCCCTGAGGCCTGAGTCGGTCACCTGTTTGACGATGTCGGCGCCGGTCATCGCCAGAGCGTTTTTCAGGCCGCGGTAGCCGTCGTGAGCAATATAGTCGTCGAGGCTGGCAGGATCGGTGATGCCGACACGGGCAAAAGTCAACCGCTGCTGCTTTTTTAGATAGGTGAGCTCATCAGTTAATCCCAGCGCCAACGGATGGTTACAACCCGTCAGAAAACCCGCGTCGAACAATCCGGCTATGTCCTTGACCTGTACCGGGCCATAAGCGATACGGCCGTTTGCGGTTTCCACTTCGATCAAGGGCTCCAGCCAGAAGAGGCCCCGCGATCCGTTACGGATCAGCTTTATGGCGATGCCGCGTTGTTCCGTTTCTTTCGCGACGGCAGCGGCCACGCGGTCTGCGCCCAAGGACAGGGCGGCTGAATCGCAGGGAACATAAACAGTGACGGTCATGCCGGTTCCTCCGTGCAACGGATGGCGTTATCAAATAGTTCGGCGGTTACGCGTCCGTAAACCTCATCGCCGATCTGCATGGACGGAGAGCAGGCGCAAAGGCCCAGGCAATAAACCGGTTCGAGAGAGAAGGCGCCATCCACTGTGGTTTCGTGATAATCGATGCCCAGTTTATTTTTGACATGGCTTTCCAGCTGTTTGCCGCCCATTGCCTGGCAGGATTCGGCGCGGCATAGCTGTATCGTGGTTTTGCCGGGAGGCGTCTCTCGAAAATAGTGATAAAAGCTGATGACCCCATGTACTTCGGCACGGGAAAGATTAAGCGCTGCAGCGATATCGGGAACAGATTCGGCAGGGATATAGCCGAGACTGTTTTGCATACCGTGCAGGATAGGCAGAAGTGCGCCGGGTTGATCTTTAAGGCTTGCGATGATTACTTGCACTGCCGGGTTATTAGCGCCTGATTCAGTCATATTCATTTCTCCAAGGCGATTCCATGCCTTATCGATAACAACAGTTTATCCTTCCGTTGTCTAAGTAAAATATGCGTATTAGCTTAACACATGAATTTCTCAATGTAAAAAAAGCATAAAAACAGCATAAAAAACTTATTATTTATAGGAATTTATACCTGAAATAAAAGGATAGGTTCATATTTTTTGTAAAAAACACTCAATAATGCAATTTATTATCAGCTAAATGCCCGGTTCTTGTCCCAAAACAGGGAGGATCAACGCATTGCAGTTCATTTCCAAGACCGTTATATTGACTGCCGGATAGAGCATTAGAGGCTACTCACTTGACTGAACTGATGACCGTACATGAAATCGCGGACTACTTGCGCGTTAAAGAGCGCAAGATTTACGATTTAATTACCCAGAAACAGATCCCCTGTACACGCGTTACCGGGAAATGGCTGTTTTCAAAACACCAGATTGATCTCTGGCTGATGCAAAACAGTGAAACCAGCGTACAGGAACTGTGCTTCAAGACGATTCCCGAGATTGTTGTGGGTAGCCATGATCCCTTGCTTGAATGGGCCATACGGGAAAGCGGTTCATCAATGGCCATGCAGACCACCGGCAGCCTGGAAGGACTGACCCGTTTTTCAGACGGAGAGGCGATGATGTGCGGAATGCATGTGCTGGATGTCGGTAGCGGCGAATACAATATTCCGGTCATAAAAAATACCTTGCATGATCAGGAAATTGTGGTGATTGAATGGGCCTGGCGCGAGCAGGGGCTGGTCGTCTCCAAGGGCAATCCTTCGGCTATCCGGACCCTTGCTGACTTGGTCGGCAAAAAAGCCAAATTGATTGATCGGCAAAATGGTTCCGGCAGCCGGATATTGCTGGATTATTTGCTGGCCAGAGAAGGGCTCGACAAAACCGCTATCGCCTGCGCGGATAAACCGGCTCGTACTGAAATGGATGTGGGGCTGATTATTTCCAGCGGCAAGGCCGATGCCGGCCTTGCGGTGTCATCGGTTGCCAGACAACTGCATCTTGACTTCATACCCTTGGCCAAGGAAAGATTCGACCTGGTCATGCGCCGCTATGATTATTTCGAACCGCCTATCCAGAAATTACTGTCATTTTGTCAAACCGCGGCTTTTATAGATAAGGTCAAAGAGATCGGCGGTTATGACACAAAAGGCTTGGGCAACATCGTTTTTAACAAGCGTTAACCGCTATTTTCTGAGTCAGCAGCAACTTTTCTGCTGCTGTATGGGCGGACATTCAACCGAACCGTAAGAACAGAACACACAGCAATCCCCGGATTTTGGCTTAAGCAGGGTTTTACAATGCTTGCACTCATAAAAATACTGGCAGGCATCCGTCGGCATGGTTTCAATTTCGGCATGTCCGCAGTGCGGGCAGGTAATCATTGATTCCGGAATCACGCTATTCATTGACCGTTCTTTTTCACGGTGGACGGGTAACCTGCGTTTTTGGTCGCTTCTGTCAGTGTGTCTTCTGTAACGGAAGCGTCGTCGAATTCAACGGTGGCGGTCCTGCTCGCATAATCGACCGAAACCTGCTGTACGCCGGAGACATTTTTAAGAGCTTTCTTGATCGTTAACGGGCAAACCGGACAGGTCATATTTTGTACGTCGAGAGTAACCGTGCGCGAAGCGGCCAGAGCGCCGCCGGACATAACCGCAAGCGCCATCAATAACGGAAGAATTCTTTTTTTCATCGGATTTTCCTCAATAAAACATGGGTGCGAACCATGGGAATGCAAGCAGCCCGAACAGGGGAATCGTGACCACCCAAAAAATCATGCGCTGTCTTTGCAAGGTTTCATCATCCGCACACAACATGCCGGGTTCGCAGTCCCGTGGAGCCAGATAGAGTTTGCGAAAGGCCAGGCCTATAAAGAGCAAAGTTAAACCGATAAAGACCGGACGCAACGGTTCGAGAGCGGTCAGGTTTGACACCCATGCTCCGCCGAGGCCGAGACTCAGTAATAGCAATGGTGCGACACAGCACAGGCTTGCGCCGATTCCGGCAAGAACGCCCGCGATCAAGGTATATTTCTGATTCATGGCTGTTGCTCTGACTATTTGAGGGGGTTATTATAAACTCCGGACCTGAGTACGGAAGCAAGCCCTATGACAGAAAAAAGTTTTACAATTGGCATGCTGGCAAACAAAGCCGGAGTGAACGTCGAAACCATCCGGTTTTATCAGCGGCGCGGCTTGCTGGCGGAACCCGAAAAACTTTTTAAGAGTATTCGACGCTATGATGAAAACCATGTAAGCAGAGTGCGATTCATTAAACAGGCCCAGAAGATTGGTTTCTCGCTCGATGAGATCGCTGAACTTTTGAGCCTTGAGGACGGGCAGCACTGCCGTGAGGCTAAAGATATCGCTCTCAGAAAACTGGTTTTGATTCGTGAGCGTATCGAAAACTTGCGCAAAATGGAAATAGTTCTGTCTGATCTGACTGAACGTTGCGCCAGCAACACCGGGTCGGTATCCTGTCCGATTATCCTAACCCTTCAAAGAATGCCGTAAAGCACTTATCTTACAAAAGATACAATACAGGCCGTATTGACAACGATAGCTTAAGGGGAACATTTTGAGAATTGCGCTCATCAGCGATGCGTGGAATCCGCAAATTAACGGCGTCGTCACTACCCTGACCAATACTGTTGAAGCTCTGCATGAGCTGGGGCACGAGGTCGAACTGATCACTCCGGATCGTTTTCGGACCTGGCCATGGCCAGGTTATCCGGATGTCGGTTTGGCTTTTCTGTGCGGACCGAAGCTGCGCCCTATGATCAAGGCTTTTAAACCTGACGCTCTGCATCTGGTTACCGAGGGGCCGATCGGTTATGCCGCTCGCCGCTATTGCCGTCATTACGGTTATCGTTATACCAGTTCGTATCTCAGTCAATTTCCGGACTACTTCAAATTGCGCATAGGCTTTCCGATGACGGTGAGTTCAGCCTATCTGCGCTGGTTTCACTGCAAAAGCGAACGCGTCATGGTGGCGACCGAATCCCTTGAAGAGGACTTAACCCGCAAGGGATACCGGCGGCTGGCGCGTTGGTCCCGCGGCGTTGACACGACACTTTTTCGTCCTCGTGATAAAAATTATATTCAAGACCTGCGCCCGATATTTATGTTTACCGGGCGGGTCGCTATCGAGAAAAACATCGAGGCGTTTCTCAAACTGGATCTGCCGGGGACGAAATATGTGATCGGCGATGGCCCGCAAAAGGAGGCGCTTAAAATAAAATATCCCGATGTCCGTTTTCCGGGCTATCAGAAAGGCGAGGCTCTGGCCCGCTATATGGCTGCGGCAGATGTGTTTGTTTTTCCTAGCAAAACCGATACTTTCGGGGTCGTGATGCTGGAAGCATTGGCCAGCGGCGTGCCGGTAGCGGCTTTTCCGGTTCAGGGTCCACAGGATGTGATCAAAGATGACCGGGTCGGCATCCTGAGCGAGGATCTGAGGCAGGCGGCATTAACAGCGCTGTCGTTAAATCCGCAACATTGCAGGCGTTATGCGCTGGATTATTCGTGGGAGAAATGTACGCGGCAGTTCGTGAGCAACCTGACTCCGATGCATCATGCCCTTAGCCGTAAGGACTGAATTCTGCTGGATCAGCTGTCGCAAATCACATGAATCCGGTCAAAAGAACCCTGGAAAAGCCAAAAAATGACAGTTTTTTTAACGTCGGCGTCAACGAATCGGAGACGGTTTTGTCAAAATAATTATGAATCTCGCCGGTAGACCGATTCAGTCGCACGATAGCCTGTGGATTGTCTGATATGCCTGTTAACAGAGAACTCAATAGTATGCTAACATCCTTTTCAATGATCGGATAAAGCCCGCTTAGGTTTTAGCGAAACCTGTTTAACAGTGCCTGGTATGGGTCTTCATCGCTATCTGCGCGGCTGTTTTTGACATTTGGGCCGAAAGTGACGCATGGCAGGATGATGCCCCGTTTTAATCAACATAAAACCCATATGAACAATAAAATTCTGACCTGCTTAATATTAGTTTTTTCAATCAGTACCGCCCGGGCAATGGACCGGCAGTCATATGAGTATCAGATGCAAAGTCAGCAGCCGCAAGGGGTCTATCTTGTTGATGTGATAATATATCGCCCGTTGGGTCTTATAGCGACCCTTGTCGGTTCCGCCGTTTTTGTTGGAATCAGCCCCTTGACTGCGTTGGCGGCTATATCCCGGCCGCATGATGCATTTGAAAAGACGGCCCAGCTATTGATCGTGAATCCGGCAAATTACACGTTTGATCGCCCTTTAGGCGTGTATTACGCAGATCCTGATGGAAAATACCGGCGCCATTAGAAATGGTCAGTCCGCCGTTTATACCTGTTTAGTCTCAAATATTTATCGTTATGGAAAAAATAAAAGTTCTTTTTGTGTGTATGGGCACTATCTGCCGATAAAAATACTACTATGCAAATCAATATCTTAGTGATCGCCCCAAAATCGCCCCAAAATCGCCCCAAAATAACCACTCTATTTGACGGCTATTTCAAGCCATTCAGCACCTCTTGAGTCGTGATATACGTCGGTCATTTTCGCGGATTTGTGACCGAGTAGGCGTTGTGTATCTATACCTTGATCGCGATAGAGACGCTCAGCAAGTGATCGTTGTTCATGAAACGTCGGCGGCGAGCCATCCCATACCAATCCTGATTTTTGACGAGCTTTCTGAAATCCTTTGCTAACAGTATTAAGATGGACGGGGTCGCCAATTTCCTGATTTACTCCGCGGCGGGTGTGATGAACAAGGTATTGAGATAGGGCGTGCTTTCTGCATCTTGTTACGACATCACCCAGGCTTGTGTCGATGCATTCCAAACGAAGTGCTAATGGTATTTTGATCAATGCACGAGTCTTTTGTTGAGG
>CAZMRW010000085.1:0-19078 GCA_964568805.1 uncultured Methylococcaceae bacterium
CCTGACCGAAATCGCCAAGCTCGTCGCGCCCCGCCTGGGCGCGTGGATTGAAACCAGCCTTCGACGCGAAGGCAGAGATGATCTCAAGTCGCGCCCCGCGTGGGCGCGTGGATTGAAACCTACGCCGCCGCGCATCATCCGGAAGTTCGGCTGGTCGCGCCCCGCGTGGGCGCGTGGATTGAAACTCGTGTGCCGGCCTATGAGGTCATTCACGGTTTGTCGCGCCCCGCGTGGGCGCGTGGATTGAAACCATCAGTCACCAGCATTGATTTAGGCCGCGTCGTCGCGCCCCGCGTGGGCGCGTGGATTGAAACGTGGCGCCTGTGCCATGGATAGCGGTATCGATTGAGGTCGCGCCCCGCGTGGGCGCGTGGATTGAAACGATGACCCGGCCGGCGGCGATCTGCTGGACACGGTCGCGCCCCGCGTGGGCGCGTGGATTGAAACTGCACATCTTTCGATATCCAGCGGCTGAGTGTGGTCGCGCCCCGCGTGGGCGCGTGGATTGAAACAACGAATACAGCCATCCGCCGTTGACCCAGGCCGTCGCGCCCCGCGTGGGCGCGTGGATTGAAACCGATGTGCTGCGTTTGACCGACATCGATAACTGGTCGCGCCCCGCGTGGGCGCGTGGATTGAAACGGACGCATGTCCCGCGTCGATGAAACTATCATCAGTCGCGCCCCGCGTGGGCGCGTGGATTGAAACCGTTTTGACATGTGCATAGCGTGCAGGATGTGGTCGCGCCCCGCGTGGGCGCGTGGATTGAAACAAATAAAAACAATTTACGGCAAAAACTCATCAAGTCGCGCCCCGCGTGGGCGCGTGGATTGAAACAGCCGGAATTTGTTGGTCGGCATTGACGCCAGAGTCGCGCCCCGCGTGGGCGCGTGGATTGAAACCATTGGTTTGCGTTTGGTTGCCTGGCAGGCTCGTCGCGCCCCGCGTGGGCGCGTGGATTGAAACTGGTTTACCGATGCCGAGAATATGCGCCATACGGTCGCGCCCCGCGTGGGCGCGTGGATTGAAACCTCGACGGCGAGCAGGAACCGTTCCTGGACGTGTCGCGCCCCGCGTGGGCGCGTGGATTGAAACAATATTGTCGGTCGGGCCGATATCGGTAAACGGTCGCGCCCCGCGTGGGCGCGTGGATTGAAACGCTGTCCTGGTAACTGATGCGCCATTGCGCATAGGTCGCGCCCCGCGTGGGCGCGTGGATTGAAACCAATCGGAGATGCCATGCGTCGAAGCATAGCAGTCGCGCCCCGCGTGGGCGCGTGGATTGAAACACTCATGGCAAAGCTTTAGGCAAGGAAGGTCCAGTCGCGCCCCGCGTGGGCGCGTGGATTGAAACAATCAAGGCAGTGATAACGATAGCAGTTGTGTTGTCGCGCCCCGCGTGGGCGCGTGGATTGAAACACATCAAAAGTCCTCATTGTCCTCGTCTGAATGTCGCGCCCCGCGTGGGCGCGTGGATTGAAACCTCTCACTTACACAGAGGTACTGTACAGGGTTGTCGCGCCCCGCGTGGGCGCGTGGATTGAAACGACGTCACACCACCCATCGTGATAGCTCTGACGTCGCTCCCCGCGTGGGCGCGTTGATTTAAACAATATGAAAGTAGTATCTAACACATCGTTCGTGTCGCGCCCCGCGTGGGCGCGTGGATTGAAACCTATCCGGAAAGAACATGCAGCTCTCAACTCATGTCGCGCCCCGCGTGGGCGCGTGGATTGAAACATGAAGAGTCACCAGTATATTGGTGGTAAGTGGTCGCGCCCCGCGTGGGCGCGTGGATTGAAACACGCCATTCGCCAGGAGCAATGGGAGTATCGCCGTCGCGCCCCGCGTGGGCGCGTGGATTGAAACCCAATGGTGGCCCGCCTTCGCCTGATTTATGTGGTCGCGCCCCGCGTGGGCGCGTGGATTGAAACACCTGGAAAGGGCGAAGATAAGATAAGCCGGGGTCGCGCCCCGCGTGGGCGCGTGGATTGAAACACCCATCGATTTACCGTGACGCCGGTCAACATGCGTCGCGCCCCGCGTGGGCGCGTGGATTGAAACCCGCGATTTCGGCACGATGATTGCGCAGTTGAGCGTCGCGCCCCGCGTGGGCGCGTGGATTGAAACGAATATTTCTTCCGGAGCAGCTTGCAACTCCTCGTCGCGCCCCGCGTGGGCGCGTGGATTGAAACGGCGGAGGTGCGGGAGCCGTTGAAGGCGGCCTGGTCGCGCCCCGCGTGGGCGCGTGGATTGAAACGTTAAGGAGACGTCATGGCAACAATAAATATAGTCGCGCCCCGCGTGGGCGCGTGGATTGAAACGTCGCATTCATGGGCTACCGTTTACAGGAGATGTCGCGCCCCGCGTGGGCGCGTGGATTGAAACTCATCGACAACGGCAGATGCGTAGGGTAGGCAGTGCGTACCCTACGGCTCCTGAACGGCATTGGGGTAAGGGTTGTGCGTTATCTTATCTTTTTAATGCCCGTTGTCTTCTAGATTCCTTGGGATCGTGCAGTAAAGGACGATAAATTTCTACTCTGTCGTTTTGCTTTAACCTCTGCTCTAGGGTGCAAACACGGCCGAAAATGCCTACCTTGTTCACAGATAAGTCGATTTCAGGGAAGTGGCTCAATAGGCCTGATGCGTCAATGGCTTGTTCGATGGTGGAGCCTTCGGGCAATTTCAGGCAAACCAGCACTTGTTCTTCGGGTTTGGCATAAACGAGTTCGACTTCAATCATGCTTGCCGATGTTACATCCGCTGTCTTGCCGTCAAGCATAGACTTCCTTGGCACGATCGGTAAATGACGTGACCATGGTGTTGCAGATCTGATTGAAGACGGTGCCGAACGCCAGACTTGCCAGCTTGCCGGCTATTTCAAATTCCAGATCCAGTGAAATCTTGCTGGCGTCCTCGCGTAACGGTATAAAATTCCAGGTGCCTTCGAGAGAGGAGAAGGGTCCGCTCAATAAAGAAACAGTCATTTTGCTGCCGTTATCAATTTTATTGCGTGTTGAAAAGGCTATGTTGAATCCTCCTTTCGAGATGATGAGTTCCGCTTCAACGGTATCGCCTTCACGCTTGATAATGCGGCTCCCTGTGCACCAGGGCAAAAATTTGGGATACGATTCGATGTCGTTCACCAGGTCGAACATCTGTTGTGCAGAGAACTTGACCAGAGCGCTTTTTCGGACGACCGTCATCGTCAAACCACTCCGATGACATGCAGGAACACCAGAAAAACTGAAATCGGCGCAACATAGCAGACCAAAAATTTCCATATGCGATAACTTTGCGGATTGGGCAGATTCAGTTCCTGCTCGCTGTGCTGCTGGTGCATGATCCACCCTGAAAACACGGCGATACAAAAGCCGCCGACAGGCAGCATGATATTAGCGGTTAAATAATCCAGCAAATCAAAAAAAGTACGGTCGAAAATCTTCACGCCGGACCAGATATTAAATGAAAAAACCGTTCCCAATCCCAGTGCCCACGTTACCAAACCGGAAGCAATACAGGCTTTTTCCCGGCTATAGCCCTTGCTTTCAACAAGCCAGGCAACGGCCGGTTCAATCAGGGCAATGGAGGATGTCAGCGCAGCAATCGCCAGTACGACAAAAAATAAAATACCGAACAGCCAGCCGCCGGTCATCGAGCCGAAAGCGATCGGCAAGGTCTTGAATATCAGGCCGGGACCGGAATCGGGGTGCAAGCCGTGGGTAAAAACGATGGGAAAGATAATCAGTCCGGCCAGCAAGGCCACGAGGGTATCGGCCGCCGCAATGATGATGGACGCTTTCGCAATCGAGACATCGGCGGATAAATACGAGCCGTAAACCATGACCGCGCCCATGCCCAGACTCAGGGTAAAAAACGCCTGTCCCATCGCGGTCAGTACCGAGTCGCTGGTCAGTTTGCTAAAATCGGGGCTGAATAAAAAATTTAGCCCTTGAAAATAGCCGCTGGTGGTCATCGCATAGGCCAACAATAAGACCATGAGTCCGAAAAGCCCCGGCATCAAGTGGCGAACCGCATACTCCAGGCCGTTATTAACGCCGCGAACCACGATCAGCATGGTGGCGGCCATAAACAGCGAATGCCAAAAAATCAATTGCATCGGACTGCCGACAAAGGCGTCAAAAATACCTTTGATTGCCGCTGCGTCGGCATTAAAGAAACTGCCGGTAACCGCCTTGATGACATAGGCAGAAGCCCAGCCGGCAATGACGCTGTAATAGGACAGAATCATGATTCCGGCGCTTATACCCAGCCAGCCTAAATAATGCCACCTTTTATCGGCGCCGGCTTCTTCGGTCAACTGTTCCATCGTGTTAACCGGGTCCTGCCGGGTGCGCCGGCCCAGCATGGTTTCTGCCATCATGATCGGGATGCCGATAAAAGCGACGCACATTAAATAAACCAATACGAAAGCGCCGCCGCCATTGGCGCCGGTTATATAGGGAAACTTCCAGATATTGCCGAGACCGACGGCCGAACCGGTCGCAGCCAGTATAAAAGCGAAACGCGAGGACCATTCACCGTAAATTTTCTTTTTTATAACCGTCATGTGTGAGCCTATAGTCTATTAAAAACGACTTGATGTGTAATATCGAGTAAAATAACAAATTTATCCATTTACGTCAGTTTAAAAATCACTTTCCAGCACCATGGCCGATAAAAAGTCCAAGAAAAACCAAAAACAGCAAAACGCAACGATTGCCGTTAATCGCCAGGCCACGCATGAATATTTCATCGAGGAACGCTACGAGGCGGGCATCGTGCTGGAAGGCTGGGAAGTCAAAAGCCTGAGAGAGGGCAGGGTGCAACTCAAGGAAAGCTATGTCAACATTAAACGCGGCGAAGCCTGGTTAGCGGGCGCGCATATTTCCGCGCTGCTGTCGGCCTCCACTCATGTTAATCCGGACGCCGTTCGCGCCAAAAAACTGCTGCTGAACCGTCACGAACTCAATAAACTGATTGGTTCGGTAGAACGCAAGGGCTATACCCTGATTCCCTTATCGATGTACTGGAAAAAGGGCCGGGCCAAACTGGAAATCGGTTTGGCCAAGGGTAAGCAATTGCATGACAAACGGGCGTCATCCAAAGACCGCGACTGGCAACGCGAGAAAGCAAGGATCATGAAAAAAGGTTAAGCAGAGGTTGGTCAATTTAAGGTTAAGGCATTAATGCGCAAAAAAATGAGATTAAGTTAAACATCCATTGCGTATTATTTGCAAAGCGTTCAGATGGAATCAGATTTTTAAAAAGGTACGTGGCCCTATTTGGCTTTCTCCCTTACATCGGATTGGTGCCGAATTTATTTTATTTTTTCACATAAACCCATTTGTTATGTCACTCTCTTTGTTTCTGCAGAAAGTAAAAAACAATGAACCGGTCAGTTTTAATGAAACCATTGGGGCCATTTCCGAAAACTACCATTACATTCCCACCGAATTCAGCAACGGCCTCAATGATCACAGGCTGATCAATCCGGCCGGCGTTAACGAAGGCTCCTGTAAAATTTTCGCATTCGCCAAACTGAACCGGCTGGATCAGCAGCAAACGCTGAACCTGTTCGGCGATTATTACCGTCAGGATGTATTGAATGATCCTGAGGGTTCCGGCCATCAGAATATCCGCAATTTCATGACCTACGGATGGGAAGGGATTTCATTTTCAGGTGCGGCGCTGGCGCTAAAGTAATCCGGTTTCATGCGTTATAAACTGATGCTTATGACTACGAATACGCCGCTGCATTGGAAAAGCCACCGTTTAATTCATCTGTAATGGGACGGCTATACTATAATCGCTTCGATTAAAATGTAATGAATCTGTGTACAACTTTCAGCCCATCATTTATCGATTTAGAGAATCGGTATTCCCCGATAGCTCAAATGATTGACCATGAGCCGCTATCTTAATGATATTGTCTGTGAGCAACTGGAGCCATCCAGACCCCGGTTATCGGTCGGGACGGCGATCGAGGCCAAATTGAAACATCTGGATGAGGCCGATGCATCAATACCATTGCAACCTTGCCATGACGCAGGACAAAAACTGTTGAATACTCATTTATTATCACCTCGCTAAAGTTTTTCAGTGGCACGATATAACTTCTTGCAATCACCCTGAGTCTGGAATCTAATAGCATTCAATGAGTTTAACGAAATCAGGTTTTATCAGTCGCTTGCAGTGATTGATAAGAGGGTGGCCAGTTATACTCAGCTTTCCTGCCACAGGATTTATTTAACAGTCAGTTAAGGTATCGACTTCGTTACTTCTTGAGTCATAGTGAGGGTATTCGGTTATGCAAGAAACAGATTATGGCGCTATACAAACCACCGACGAGGATCGCCGCTATGCGGGATCGCGTTATTCCGAAGTAAAACAAGCTATTTTTGCCAATCCTTATCAAAAAATTTGGGGTGCGAAGGATGCCCCGCCTCTGCCTTTGTATAAAGTCACCTTGGGCAGCGTCATCAAAGGCATATTACCGTTCGGCAAGCCCTGGCGATTTCTGCAGGCAGTGGAAAGAACGGTTGATTCGGATGCCGATCTGCGTTGGGGAAGCGATGGCAAGGGATTTCGCCGCCTGTTGCATCCCAATGGCGTTTGCCTTACCGGTGTTTGGGAGATCACCGAGGAAAACGATTATTCGGGATATTTTAGAAAAGGCAGCAAAGCCTTGATCGTGGGACGCTATTCGACCTGCTGCACGGACTCCAGGCGAGGCAAAGTACGCTCCTTGTCGCTGGTAGGCAAGCTTTATCCTACCACTGACGTCAATCACACCGAACCTTTGCGTACGGCCAGTTTTTTTACACAACAGGATCTGGGCGGCGATTACAGTGACTTTATCAATGACGCGGAACTTCGCAATACGCCGGATACCCGCTCCTGGCGCAGGGGAACCGGTTTGCCCGTATTATTGCTGGAAGGAATGGCCTTTCTTCTCGCCGATAAGGAACCGTCGCAGCGGCAGGTTTATGAAATCGCAGAACTGGGCAAAGCCAAAGATGAAGCGACCCGTACACCGGAATTCATGCGTTTGAGGGTCGTTTCCGATCAGCCGCGTATAGCCGGCGAGGCCCTGGATTTTCGCGATGAAGTTATGGCGCAGATTTATGATAAAGGCGACCCGGCTCCGAAACGGCAACTTGCTTTCGACATCGATGTTTCCGATACCGGCGAGACCAAAGGCACGCCGGTTTTTGAAAGACGCATCATCAATAACTGGCGCACGATCGGGCGGATTACCTTTTCCGAAGCCGTCGTTTCCTATAACGGCGATTTTGTGCTGCACTATAATCATCCGTCCTGGCGAGATGATCGTAACGACCCGGCAACCGCCACGCGCATAGACGGGCGCAAGGTGCGTTAATCAGCATCCGCATTGATTACGAGCTCATTACGGGAAATTTTTTAACGTCAATTTTATTGAGCATTGCCCTTCATTTTCGCAAGCCGTACCGGAATGAAGGGCCGTGGAATGTCTGGAAAGTTTGATTAGGCAGGTTCTGTAGCGATCAGTTCAACTGGAAATGACCTGATTAATGTTACAATAATGCGACAATAACCAAATCAAAACGCCCTCTTATCGGCAGTTTATTGCTTTCAATTCAGAGAACAAAGGACCGGCGCTTGCCGGCCTGCGTTAAACTCGATCGACAGGCTGGTCATTTTGCTAGTTTATTTCTCTTATTAACCAGACACACGTTAATGTCGTCACCGAATCAACTTATTTCTTCGCTGCCTTATTTTGCAGATAGTGCGGCTTTATTTTCTGCGATTGCAGGAAAGCCCTGGTCGGTTTTTCTCGATAGCGGTTACCCTTACAGCCGTCAGGGCCGATACGACATTATCGCTACCGATCCGGTATGCACGTTGGTAACCCATGGCGATACGACCGAGATTACCCGGAATGATGTCACACTAAAATCAACGGCAGATCCGTTCGATCTGGTCAAACAGCAATTAACGCAGGCGGTTCAAAAATCTGACGAATTGCCTTTTAAAGGTGGCGCGATCGGTTATTTTGCCTACGATTTGGCGAGACGACTGGAACATCTCCCCGTGATTGCCGTGGATGCGGAACATATTGCCGAAATGGCCGTCGGCATCTATGATTGGGCGGTGATTGTCGATCATCATCAGCAGAAAAGTTTTCTCGCGGGCCGCTCGTGCGACCGGCAAAAATGGCAAAGCCTGATCGATTGCTTCAGTACGTTGCCAGATGAGCCGAGCCATCAGGCCTTTAAGGTCGTCAGCAAGATCCGCTCCAATATGGATAAGGATTTCTATTCCCGCGCCTTTAACAGGATTAAACATTATCTGAAAGAAGGCGACTGTTATCAGGTGAACCTCTCCCAGCGTTTTGCCGCCGATTGCGAAGGCGATCCCTGGACAGCCTATCGGGCGCTGCGCGAACTCAATGCCGCACCGTTCAGTGTCTATTTCAATTTACCCGAAGTGCAAATTTTAAGCTCCTCGCCGGAGCGTTTTTTGAAGCTGACCAACGGTATCGTTGAAACCAAACCCATTAAAGGCACACGGCCCAGGAAAGCGGATGACGCTGAAGACTTGCGTCAGATTCGAATACTGGAAAACAGTAAAAAAGACAGGGCGGAGAACCTGATGATCGTTGATTTGTTGCGCAACGATATCAGTAAAACCTGTCAAAAAGGTTCGGTTAAAGTTCCAAAAATTTTTGAGGTGGAAACCTATGCGACCGTCCATCACCTGGTGAGTACCGTTACCGGCGTGCTGGCGGAGAATCGGCATGCACTCGATTTGCTGAAATACTGTTTCCCGGGCGGCTCCATTACCGGCGCGCCCAAAATTCGCGCGATGGAAGCGATTGAAGAACTGGAGCCCCATCGTCGTGGAATTTACTGCGGAGCGATCGGCTATATCGGTTTCGATGGCAATATGGACAGCAATATTGCCATCCGGACCCTGGTGCATTCACGAGGCGTCATCCGGTTTTGGGCCGGAGGCGGTATCGTCAACGATTCGGTAATGGAAGAAGAATATCAGGAGTCTTTCGATAAAGCGGCGGCCATGCTGAATCTATTGCAGCAAATGACGGTGACATGAGCCCGTTTCACCTTTTATGATCGTTATCAAACTTGGCGGCAGCCTGACAAAATCCGGCGCCCTGAGCGATTGCCTGAACAGAGTCGAGCATCACTACCGGGGCAGGGCGGTGGTGATTGTTCCAGGCGGGGGAGCCTTTGCCGATCAGGTCAGAATAGCGCAGGAACGCTGGCGCTTTGACGATTACACGGCGCACCACATGGCGCTGTTGGCCATGCAGCAGATGGCGCTGATGTTCAAGGGGATAAAACCGCAATTCTCTATTGCCGGTTCGATAACAGCCATCCGAAACCGGACGGTCTCGCAAGGCACACTGATCTGGTCGCCCGATACGGTCGAACTTGAACGGTCGGGCATCAAGGCCGGCTGGGATGTTACTTCTGACAGTCTGGCGGCCTGGCTGGCAAACACCCTTTCAGCTCGTGAGCTGATCCTGGTAAAATCTGCTATTATTGACCAGGGACACAGTCTGGCCGAACTCGCGCGGCAAAATATCGTTGATCAAGCGTTTTGCGAATTTGTGGCGCAGTCTGCTTACAAAATTACTATTATAAATAAACAAGATTTCTAAATGGCCGAGCAAAAAAAATCATCATTTAACGATTTGGCGTCAAATTCCCTAAGTCTAATCACTCGCTTTATAGCGAAGAAATTCAGGTCGGCTTACTATAACGCTCGGGAATCGATAGGGGATCATAAACGGTCAATCGTGGTTTATCAGGTGGAACAGGCATGCGTCAGCTTGCAGGAAACCAGGAATGAATTTGAGAATGCTCTCGAGCGATTCAAGACTTTGGTCAGTGTCAGTGAAACCTCTTTGGAACATCGGTATCACCAGCTCAACCGGCAGTACCAGTTCTGCCGGTCAAAATCCGATTCAGTCAGCGACAGGATCAGAATGATTGAAGAAGTCAGCGATGCCTTATTTGCAGAATGGGAACATGAACTGAACGAATATACCAACCGGTCGTTGCGCAACAGCAGCAAACAGCAGTTGAAAATCGCCAGGCAGAATTACAGCCGTTTAATCAAAGCCTTGCACGCGGCTGAAGCGAAGATTCAGCCGGTGCTGTCGGCATTCAAGGATCAGGTGCTCTATCTCAAGCATAATCTCAATGCGCATGCCATTGCGGCGCTGCAGCATGAATTCATTGTTATCGGTGTCGATATTTCCCAATTGATTCATGCCATGGAATTAACCATTGCCGAGGCAAGCCAGTTTGTATCGGTGCTGGTCGAGCAAAAATCGCTGCCCAGTCTGGGGTCTTAAAAAAGACTACCGTTGCAGTTTATACAGGACATCATTGGCTTTGTCCCGGGCGTCTTCATTTTCTTTCCTGACGCCTTGTTTGGCATTTTGAGTCGATCTTTCTTGCCCGAATTTGGCAATCATATCCTCCCAGCTTGTATATTGCTCGTATCCCTGAAAACCGGAATCTTTACGTTGCTGGTAAATTTCTTTGCCCAACGCAATGATTTCAGCAGGCGTCTTGCCGTCCACTGCATCCAGAAATTCGTCATCGCTCTTTTTGGCGTCCCGAATGGTCCAGAAGGAAACCTCGAATTCAATACGGGTCTCCGGGGGCAAACGCTCTTTCAGCATTTTTACCGATTTGAATGCCGTGCGAGTGTTGTGGCCGTTAATCTGCTGCCCTTTATTGCAAGCGATTAAGGTTGCGCAGCATAGCACAAGCAGAAGAGAGGAAAGCGTCTTCATAATGATAACCTCGAAGTCAGGAACCGGTCCGTGTGATGTTAATTACAGGTATTGTTGTTATTATATAGATTGCTAGACCATCAAACTAAGTGAAATGGTCGGTTATTATAAACCCAAGCCAACTATTTATGCTGGAATTTATCCAATTATTAAATCAGCGTTACCTGACCGTTTTGCAGCAACCGAGCAATGAGTCTGTGAAAGCGGTCTATCAACAAAGGGTGGATCAATTACTGATGGCCGAGGCCTTTATCCGCAAAGGTCAGCTGATTGAAACTGCTCCGGCGCTGCCGCTGCAAATTGCCGTTTTGGGTCCGACCCAATCGGGAAAAAGCTCGCTGGTCAATGTGCTGCTGGGCACCGATGCGGCGGGAGTCAGTCCTTTAGCCGGTTACACAGTCCACCCTCAGGGATTTTGTCATGGCGTGATGGTCAATCAATGCAATGGCCTTCAGCGCTATTTCGGACGTTTCCAGCAGTTGCCCGCATCTCAGTTATCGAAAGAGCGGCACGACTGTTATTCGTTGACTGAAACTATCGCGGATTCGATGTTTTTGCCGCACTGCGTATTGTGGGATACTCCCGATTTCGACTCGATAGACTCCTTGACTTACCGGGAAGGGGTGATCAGGGCGGTGGCTCTGGCCGATATCGTTATCCTGGTGGTCAGCAAGGAAAAATATGCCGATCAATCGGTCTGGGACATGATGTCGGCATTGGAAGCTCTCCATCAGCCGACCCTGATCTGTCTGAATAAGTTGGGCGAGGGGTCGGAATCGTTAATTATCCATTCCTTGAAAGAAAAATGGCAACTGACCAGGAAGGATGATTTTCCCGAGGTGGTGCCCCTGTATTATCAAAAACACTCAGGACTTCCGTCATGGCCTGAATCCGGACATGAATTGCTAAGCATACTGGCTGGCAGGGTTAACCCCAAAAAACAGGCGCGCTTTGAGCAGGATTTACTGCAACAGTATTGGCCATCCTGGCTGGAGCCGGTGACTGAGGAACATCAGGCATTGGCAGACTGGCTGGAATTGGTCGAACACACGATCAAAAAGGCTCTGGAAAATTATCAGCGGGACTTCCTGAATCATCCGCATCATTATGAAACCTTTCAATGCGCCCTGGCAGAACTGCTGACATTGCTGGAAATACCGGGGCTGGCCAAAATATTGGCCGGCACGCGTCAAGTTCTAACCTGGCCGGTCAAACAGTTGATGAAAATGGGCCGCAAACGGCTCGATATCAGCGACACCAGTCATGAAATCCCGTTATTGAATCAGATAGCGGAACACGCATTGATTCAAATGGCCGACAGCCTGCTGGATAAAGCCGAAGAAAACAAGCAGCGATTGTGGTGGAAGGATTTGAGCGTCTTGTTACGCAGTCGGCGCCAGGACATCCTCAGAGAGTTCGATATGGCGGCCAGACAGTATCATGCGGCGTTTCAGCAGGATGTGGAAGGCGCGGCCCGCCGTTTGTATGTCAAGCTTCAGGAGCAGCCGGTGGTGTTAAACAGCCTGCGCGCAACCCGGGCGACGACCGATGCCGCCGTGATCGCCCTGGCGTTGCATACCGGCGGCATCGGCATCCACGATCTGGTTATCGCGCCGTCGATGTTGACTCTGACTTCGTTGCTGACCGAAAGCGCTATCGGCGGGTATATGCATAAAGTCGAGGCCGAATTAAAACAGCATCAATTGAATAAAGTTAAAGAGGCGCTGTTTATCAATACATTGCGCAACAAAATTCTGAATCTGCCTCAGCAATTATCGGCGTTAACGCATTTTAATATCAGCCCCGAACAACTGCGGGCGGCGGAAAACCACCTCAAAGAAAAACGACATGGATTACGATTACTCTGAATTAGTGGAAAAGACCAAATGCTGGGTAGACCAGGCTTCATCCTCCGGCTGGATCAAGCCGGATGCTCTGCCGCAATTAATGCATTTCGAAGAAGGGACGCCCCGTGCCTTGTTTGACCAGGGCCATTCCAGACCGCTGATTGTCGCCTTTATGGGCGGCACCGGTGTAGGCAAGAGTTCCTTGCTGAACCGGCTGGCGGGCTCGGCGATTGCCCGGACCGGCGTGGAGCGGCCTACTTCACGCGAGGTCACTTTATTCCATCATCAGGCCGTGGCGATCCGGCATCTGCCGGAACATTTACCCATTGCCAGTATCAAAATTGCAGAGCACCAGGATGTTTCCAAAAAAAATATTATCTGGATCGATATGCCGGATTTCGACAGCATAGAACAGGGCAACAAGCATCTGGTTTTGCAATGGTTGCCTCATATCGATGTCTTGATTTATGTCGTCAGCCCGGAGCGTTACAAGGATGATAAAGCCTGGCGGCTGTTGCTGGCCGAGGGGGGACGGCATGCCTGGCTGTTTGCGATGAACCAGTGGGACAGAGGCCGCCCGGAACAGTTCGAGGATTTTAAAAGACAGCTCGGTCAAGCCGGTTTTGCCGAACCCATCATCTTCAAGACGGTTTGTGCCGAAGATCTGCAACCGGATGACTTTCAGACATTGGCGGCAACCATTACATCCCTGGCAAATGATCATATCGTAGGACAGCTCGAACAACGAGGCCTCCAGGTTCGCAAAGCCGAATTAAAGATAACGCTGGAGCAATACAAGGAATCGTTGGGTTCCGAGTCGCTGCTGCAGCAGGCTTCAGCTGCGTGGCATGAACAATGGCAGCGGACAGCCCAGATGTTGCAGCAAGGGTTTGCCTGGCCTCTTCAGCAGCTGGCAGGCCAATATGCCGATCATGCCGGCGAGTTAATGTCAAATCCGGTGTCAGGTAAATATCCGTCAAAGCGGACGGAGCCACTATGGGACGCATGGGCTCAGTCGCGCTTCGACGATGCAATCGATGAATTTATCGCCTTTGCCGATCACTTAGGGATTCCGGTGACGCCGATCAAGCATCAGTTATCCGCACTAGGCGAGAAAGCGCCAAAGATTATCCGGACCCAGACCGAATTGGCCGCACGCCAGGCTCTGGCCAATCCCGGCAATGCGCTGCAGCGCATCCTGCTGAAATGTGTCCGCATCGCCGAAATCGTTTTGCCGCTGGCGGCAATCGCCTGGGTGGCTTATCAGGTCTTCACCGGCTATTACCATAGCAATCAGGTGAACGCCGACTATTTGGGCGTCGATTTTGCCATACACAGCACCCTGTTAATATCGATTTCCTGGCTGGCGCCCTGGTTTGTCCTGAAAAAAATCAAGCCGTCGCTGCGCACCAGCGCACTGAAAGGACTGAACAGGGGCCTGCTGACCGGATTGTCCATGATAGAGAGCGAGGTTGCCATCGTGCTGGAACACATCCGTGATCAGCACGCCCGCCAGCACCGTCAGATTTCCGAGATCATAAGTCAGTGCGGTGAAGTCGAGGCAGCCGGACAGCAGCGGATAGAAAGCGAGAGTCCGTTAAACCGAATGCTGATCGGTCATTCCTGAAGCGGCCTGACTGTGGAATGGCGGGATCAACCCCTACGGCAGGATACGATTAAGGCTGCAGGTGACGATAGCCGGCTTGCTACCGCGAACATGTATCCCGCCCCTTAATGATTGAAAATCGTCCCGGTTGTGCCTGACAACAGGATCAATACGGAAGGGAATTAATATTTTACTTGGTAGAATCAGTAAGCGGCTAATCGGGGCTAAGGCGATGGATTGTTAAGGTTAAAGACTGATTTAGTTTGTGCTGTTTTCTCAATCATTGCCACCGTGTATCATAGAAGGTTATTTAAAAGTGTTTACCAAGGCGTTCAATCAATGGCGATTCATCACTGGGTACTGATATAAAAAACAAATAGATATGAAGATACTCAATATTTACTTTAAAAATATCAACTCATTGGAAGGCGAGAATCGCGTCAATTTTGAACAGGCTCCTTTTTCCGGCACCGGCGTATTTGCCATCACGGGTCCTAACGGATCGGGTAAATCCAGTATTCTGGATGCGATAACCCTGGGTTTATACGGCGAGACATTTCGTTTTGACCGCCCTGCCAGGCATGTCATGACCAAGCATACCGCCGAATGTTTTTCAGAAATCGAATTTTCCCTCGGTCAGGAGAAATACCGGTCGATGTGGCATGTGCGCCGGGACGCAGGGGATCCGGAAGGCGAATTGCTACCCGCCGAAATGAAGCTGATGCACCTGAATGGCCCGGAAGAAATTCTGGCCGACACGCCTCAGCAGGTCTGTGCCCGGATAGCCGATATTACCGGCATGAATTTTCGTAACTTTACCCGTTCGATCCTGTTGGCGCAGGGCGATTTCGCCGCATTTCTTAATGCCCTGGACAGTGAACGGATGGATATTCTGGAAAAAATCATCAGCTCCGATATTTATGCCGACTATAAAAAGGAGATAGCCGATAAGATTCATGAGGCGCAAACAAAATTAGATCGGCTGGAACAAGATCTGTCTTTGATTCCGGTCATGGAGCCGGAAAAACTGGAAGCATCCGAGCATGATCTGGCCGATTTCAACGAACAGTACGACACATTACAGGCCGAACTGACCGAGCTTAAGCGTCAGCAACATGCGTTGCAGACCCTGTCGGGCTTGCAAAACCAAATGACCCGGCAGGAAAATGACCTGAGGGAGCTTCGGTCCCGGGCGGAAGCAATTGGTGCTCGCTTGTCCAAGATGGCCTCATCTCAGGATGCCTTGCGTTTTAAGGACGACGTCGCAGCAATCAATGACAAAAATCAGACGGTTCAGCAGGGTAAAGCCACGCTGGCTTCCTATCAGGACGAACTGAGACAACTGGAACAGCTGTTTACCAGTTCGGGCATAGAAAAGGCTGCGCCTGGAGGATTGGAATTCAAATCGATCGCCGGGCAGCAGCAAACCATAGGCAACGTCAGAGCACAAATCAATCAGCTGGATTCTGCAAGATATTCGGCATCCCAGTTGGTGCAATCCCTCGAAGCCCAAATAAACGAAAAAAAATCGATGCTGGAGACCGTGTCGGCCTGGCTGGAATCGCATGGGGGTGACGAATCGCTGCTGACCAATTTCCCTGAAACCGCGAAATTAAAAAATCTCAGGGCGGAAATCGCTGAATTGCTTCAAAAACAGAAAACAATTGCTCAATCAATAAAATATACAAATTCAGCGTTAACTGGCCAAAAATCGACGATCGAGAAGGAGAATGCCAAACTGGCCCGTTTAAAACTCCAGATGGAGGCGGAAGAAAAGTCGCTGGAGGAACTGGTTCAGGGGAAAACGCTAATTGAAATTGACGATTTGCGTCAAGAGCAGCAGGAACGTGTTCAGTCCTTTAGGGAATTGACCAAACTGGCTATGGCTTATCAAAAATTGACCGATCATCGGGCAACCGGTTTTTTCGGTCTTTTTAAAAGCAAGGATTTCACCCGTCTCAATCCCGAGGAACTCTCTCATGAGCTGGAAAATTTAAGGCAGGAGATTAAACGCGAAGAAAATATCAGGCTGATTCTCGAGGCAGCGATAACCCGTGAAGCGTTGATGAGGAAGATGATCCCGGAACGTTACCATCTGATCGAGGGTAAACCTTGCCCTTTATGCGGCGCATTACAGCATCCTTATGTAAAAAATCCGCCTGCGGTGGGAAACTCAGAGCAGGCTTTGGCAGATCAGCGTGCCAAACTAAAAACCGTTTACGCAAGCGCCGAGAAACTGGAGCATGAACTCAATATTGCTCTTAAACAGTCGCAAATAAACCGGGCAAATCAGTTGCAGGCCCAGCAGATCAGTTCGCAGTGGCTAACGCTGGCGAACCGCCTGAATATCATGTCCAGTGATCTTGACATCAATAACTCGAAATTGATGCAACGGTTTTTGGCCGCTGAAGAAACTGAATTAAAAAATATCGCCTTTTTGTCGGTAAAGTACCGGAGCAAGCAAACCGGCATTGAAAAATTAAAAACATCTATTGTCATCAGCGCAGCCCTGATCGAACAATTGCAGGTCCGCTATAAAAATTTCGATTCGGAATGGCAGGAACGACCGGATGAACGCAACGAAATTGACGCAAGACTGGCGCAATGCCAACAGGAAGAAAAGGAATTGGCCGCCAAGGTGGATGAGCAATTGGCGACGCTGGGCGAGAAAATGCCGGCCAAGGGGAAGGAAGATGCCTTTTATGACCGGTTGAACAGCCGCCGTCAGGATTATCATAGCTACGTCATTCGCCGAAAGGCGTTGACCGAAGAACTGGAGCTTCTGGCCTCGAAAGTGGAGTCTAGCCGTGTTGAAATCAACACATATAATGAAAAGCTCGATAGCTTTAATAGTCAATTAAGAAAGGAAGAGATAGTCAGCCTGCATTTGGCGTTAATTGAAAAACAGAAATTGATTACCGGCCAGCAACAACTTGTCGCACAGCAGGAAGCTGACGCGATGGCGTTTCAGAAAACCCTGCAAGATAAATTGCAGGGCACTCCATTTAACAGTTTAAGCGAACTGACTGAAGCACTCGGATTGATTGAAATGCAACCGCAACTGGAGCAGGAAGCGGCCCAATTGGCCCAAGACATTGCAATCAGAGACGCAGAGCTTGAAAAAATCCGGCATCAGTTGGCAATGGAAACAGCGTCGGTAGACACCGGACTCAGTCTCGAGGAAATCAACTTACAGCTGCGGAGCGTTGCCGAGAAACTGGAAATCGCGCATTTTGAAATCCGGCATCTGGACACCCTGCTGAAAGAACAGCAGCAGTATCAGCTTAAATATAATGCGCTATTGACACAGGTGCGGGAGCAGCGGAAATTGACTCGCCAATGTCAAGCCGAAGCAGAGCAACTGTCGACCGAAAACGGCATGGAATTTCGCCGCCGCGTGCAGGAACGGATTACCGAAAAGCTTTTATCCCAAACCAATGCGCTATTGGAAAAAATCAGCGGCCGCTATTATATTCGGAAATTGCCGAGTGAACAGGGGTTGGCTCTGGAAATTGAGGATACTTTTCAGGGCAATGTCCGGCGATTACCGAAGACCTTGTCGGGAGGAGAAAGTTTTGTCGTGAGCCTGGCGCTGGCGCTGGGACTTTCGGAAATGGCCAATAACGGCAAGTCGGTCGATTCCCTGTTTCTGGATGAGGGTTTTGGCAATCTTGATGCCGAAACCCTGTATACCGTGATCACCACGTTAGAAAATTTACGCACACACGGAAAAACCGTGGGCGTTATTTCTCATGTCGAAAGCGTACAAAAGCGTTTCAAAGCGCAACTGCAAGTCGTCAAAAAGCCCAATGGCATGGGGATGCTGAAGAAAGCGTCGTAATGCCATCAAACTAAGAAAACAACTTGCGAGGAATAACTGATAAATTTAATGAAAACATATAGTTACAGAAACAAAATACCTATGGAAAGTTATTTTAAGACTAAGGGATATGTGCCTGGGGGTATCATAACGAATAGCAGGCAAGAAAATCTCGATATTGAAGCGATGCCACCTTATCTGAGAACATTGCTGGTTACTGACGGTACAGTCACGAAAAGTCTTGAAGCGTACTTTTGGGAGCCCGTGGTCGTTGAAAACCTGGGTCAGATGCCTTTGCAACTCACTGAGTCCATCGATTGGATTTACATGCATCAGGGCGATGAAGCATTGCTGCGTGAAGTCAGGCTTAAGGGAGAGCTTAGCGGGAAAGTCTATGCTTATGCCAAATCTTTGTTGAAGCTTGATTTGCTTCCTCAGAACGTAAAGGACGATCTCCTCGCCGGAAAAATCGGCATCGGAGAAATGCTTAGGGAACGCGGGCTTGAAAGCTATCGGGAAATTCTCGATATCGGTCGTGATATTGATGAGTCTTTAGCTCCTGTATTTAATGTTAAAAAGTGTGGCGAGCTAATCTATCGGACTTACAGGGTCATCATGCAAGGAGAGGCTACGATGTTGATTACTGAGAAATTTCCGTATCGTTTGTATAATGATCGAACCTGAAATGGGCATTATGGTTCGACACTGTCTTGACCGGCGCATAGCCGATCAAAAATCGTTCCTATAAAAAAGGGTTAACGTCGGTTAATCTAAACCTGGCGTTAACCCCAGGCAATTGATCCGATTTTGCGCAGGATCGATTTGGAATTTGTATTAATTGGGATGAAATATGAAAAAGGCTTCCAGCTTATTTAAGCAAGATGTCCTTTTTGTTTTTTTCTATCGTTTTTTCACCGATGCCGGCGACATTGGTCAGATCTTCAACGCGGCTAAAGGCGCCTTTTTCTGTTCTGTATTTAACGATAG
>CAZMRW010000086.1:0-18716 GCA_964568805.1 uncultured Methylococcaceae bacterium
AGGGATTTTGATAGCCATCATATTATTTTTGTTTGCATTAAAAAATGTCTATCATCCCTTAGACAATGTCCTGAGTTCTCTTTCGCGTTACGAGAAAAGTTGGTTGGCATTTATTGGTGTTATTCATGGGTTGACCAATCTTGGCGGGTCACTGCTGACCATATTAGTACAACAAAGAGCTTACCCGAAAGACAAGGCGAGAGTTAATATTGCTTCAGCTTATGCATTATTCGCCGCATTTCAATTGTTAACCTTGATATCAGCCAATGAAAACACCATAAAGTCTATTTTAGACAGTAGCGGATATGTGATTGTAGGTATTTTCGTATATTTGCTTACCAACGAATTACTTTACAAGCGCTTGAATTCCAAGTCGTATGCAATGGCATTTTCTGGATTTCTACTTTGTACGAGTGTGTTGGTCGGACTTAAGTCTGTGTTATGATTCGGTCAAGTCATATTAATAATCAAACTTGCACGAACTAGAACTATATTTTATAGCATGGTAAAAATATCTGAGCCGGATAATATTCAGTTATTCATCAAGGCAATAGAGTTTGCGGCTCATAAACATCGCAATCAGCGTCGTAAAAATATCGAAGCGACACCTTATATCAATCATCCGATCGCTTTAGCCTCGGTGTTAGCCAACGAGGGACAGATAGCTGAAATCAATGTGCTATGCGCAGCGTTATTACACGACACAATAGAAGATACAGAAACTACAGAAAATGAATTGCGTCTGGTTTTTGGCGAGACCATTTGCGGAATTGTTATTGAACTCACTGACAATAAAAGCCTACCTAAATCTGAACGTAAGCGGTTGCAGATAGAACACGCCAATCACGTTAGCCACTCGGCCAAATTAGTAAAGTTAGCCGATAAAATTTGTAATTTGCGTGATATTATCAGTAGCCCTCCTGCCGATTGGTCTCCTGAAAGGAAAAAAGAGTATTTCAATTGGACGCTACAAGTCGTCGACAAACTGCGAGGTACACACCAAGGTTTAGAGAGACTTTTTGACGTTGTATTTAGCGATGGGCAGACTCTATTTAAGGGGTAAAGACCTGAAATTTTAAGCTTGATACTCCATTAACTTTATCTTTCTTACTTCAATTTTAGGAAGCCTTCCTAAGCGAAAAACGGTTTCCGGTATTAAACAATTACCGGAGCTTTTTTTCGGCTGAATTTTTCTAATCTATACTGAAACATCAGGTGTTGACTTTGATGCCAATGTTAGTATTTTCGGCATTGTTAATCAAGTATTAATCGTTTCATAAGTAATCGCATGCCGCGGAGTTTTAAAACATGTTTTTAAACTCCAATGCTGGAATCGGGAAAGTGCAGAAACTTATGGGACGATTAATATACCTATTAACACTTGTAACGTATGAGGCTTGCTTATCCTTATATTATTTATTTTATATTTGATCAGAATCGATCGCAGTTCACGTCAGGCATAAAAAAGCCGGTGTTACCCGGCTCTTCAATATTTCGACTCGTGGCTAAGAGTCAAGGATAGTTGCCAAAAACTTTGGGCTTGGTCAGAAGCCTCCAAGCATCTAAGGTCAGCTGTCATACTAAAAATTATACTACTTCTCCTCAGTCGAAATACAACCCATAGAAAGGTTTTTTCGATCACTGACGAAACTAATTATCATTTTGCGCAAAATCCTCCTGTTACTGTAAAATTGTCGACAAAGATCGAACCAGGGATAGGATTGTCGACTAAACCTTGGCCGGATAAGCGACCATTAGCATTACGCCATTTTCCAAAAACGGCTACAAGAAAAAATTCTTCATAGTCCATTGGATAAATTTTTTTTTTCCACGGTTTGTCTTTCATCAAATACAATTTTAGCCGATTGGCTGTCTCCCTATGAAAGATTCAATACGGTGGACCCCGCACCCGACATAAAGTCTCCTCCATCAAGAAACAAAGGCAGCAATTCAGGTGGTGTGAAGGGTATGGCTTCCGCAAATGTCCGCTGAGCCGATTCCGTGAAGCCTGTGATACGCTTCTGTGACCCATTGATGGTCATGGTTGATCCTAATTTAATAATCCCTGATAAACAAAATGGCGCGCCAGGATATTGTGAGTTTGGAAATAGTTTTTTGACCAGTGTTCGATTGTCTGTCAAGAATGGGCAGCCAAAGCTGGTTCGAAACGTCAAAGCAGCATTGATCTCCACTTTATCGAATCCACTTGGACATACTATGTCATCAGCCAAAACCGGTATTGAATTCAACAGAAATAGTGTAAGAAGAGATGTTATATAGCTTTTCATGATAGCCTATTTGAAAATATTCAATGAACCTTATTAATAAGCAAATTTTATGCCGTTATATATTACACTGATTAATATATTCTTTTTCAATTCTATTCAATTATCGTGTAAAAGACTTCTGACAATTCACCGCTATTTTATAACTCTCGCTTTACATTGCCTGTCAGGCATTTAAACAAATCCGCATAAGTTACTAAGATACCTTGGGATGAAGTCCTAAGCATATCGATTCAACCTGAAGTCCTCCATTGGCGAAAGGAGACGATCAGCAAGTTCAAAAAACTGATAATCACCGTGAATGCTTAATTTCAATTGGTCGCATTGATGTGGATACACACCTGACCATATAGTCAGTATTACCCGACCAGCGTTAAGGCTTCCCTGCTGATATCGTAATGACGCTGCAATCTTACGCATCAATAGACAAAAACCTCCGCTATAGGTCCTTTTGTGGTGCTGGCTGCTTTACCTTCCCCACCCGATGGGCGTTATTCCATCGCGATAAATCGCATTCATAGGGCGCATTAGCGTAGCGTAATGCGCCGCCCTATGTGGACAATCATAAGACCCAATCCGCTTCGTTTCCGCCCTAGTGTCTTAGCTCACGTTTGATTCGTGCGTCCTTCAAACTGATTTCAGAATAACCTTCAAGGAGAGCGTTTTTCTTTTCCCGTTGAACCGACAATAAAAGCGGAAAGAGTTCGAGCTGTGCTGACGAACAAAAAATACATTCTTTTTCATCGGGTATCTTGAAGGCCTTGTCGGGTAACGGTTTGGAATGTTTATGGCGGAGTCTGAAGCGGGATGACAGTAAAGCGCCAACAATGTTCGGTATACCGTCAAGTTTGACGGTAAGGCAATATGTCTTATTGTGCTTCGTTGGGCAATAAAAAACCCGCTAAGCCAGATAACTTGCGGGTTTTTATATTTATTTGTGCCTCGTTAAGTGCTCAATTGGCGGAGAGAGAGGGATTCGAACCCTCGATACGTTGCCGTATACACACTTTCCAGGCGTGCGCCTTCGACCGCTCGGCCATCTCTCCTGATTTTGAGCCCATAAGTATGGGAACCAATAAGAATAATCTAATTTACCTTATCTTGCAACGACTTTTATCAGACGCTGTCTTCTGCCAGGGCTTCGAGTTCGTCCCAGCGCTGATAGGCTTGTTCAAGCAATGCAACGGTTTGATTCAGTTCGTCCATGATTTTGGCGATGGCGGCCTGATCCTTTTTGTAGAATTCTGACGAATTAATCATGGCATTCAGTTCGGTTTGCCTGGTTTCCAGTTGCTCGATCCGTTCGGGCATTTGATTCAACTCCTGCTGTTCCTTAAAGCTCAGCTTTTTCTTTTTAACCGGTGCTGGCTTCTCGGTTTTCTCTTTTTCCATCGTTTTTTTTAATGCTTGCGGTTTCGAATCCGGCTGCGGGCGCTGATTCAGCCAGTCGCTGTAGCCGCCGACAAATTCCTCGATTTTACCGGTGCCGTCCAGTACAAAAACGCTGGTGACGACGTTATCAAGGAAGGCGCGGTCATGGCTGACCAGCAATAAAGTGCCGTCATAATTAACCAGTTTTTCTTCGAGCAATTCCAGCGTTTCCAGGTCGAGATCGTTGGTCGGCTCGTCCATGACGATTAGATTGGCGGGCTTGGTAAACAACCGCGCCAGCAGCAGGCGGTTTTTTTCGCCGCCCGACAGGCTTTTGACCGGCGATCGTGAGCGGGCCGGGGCGAATAGAAAATCCGACAGATAGGACATGACGTGCCGTTTGTTGCCGCCGATTTCGACAAAATCGTTGCCGTGGGCAATGGTGTCGGCAACGGTCATTTCAGGATCGAGCTGGTCGCGCAGCTGGTCGAAATAGGCGATTTCCAGCCGGGTGCCCTGCTCTACTGTGCCGCTGTCGGGCGCCAGCTGTATCAGCAGCAGTTTTAACAAGGTCGATTTGCCGGCGCCGTTCGCGCCGATCAGACCGATTTTGTCGCCGCGCTGAATCAATGTGGAGAAATGGCTGACGATCTGCCGGTCGGGATAGGCAAAGCTGATATCGTTGACTTCGATCACCTTTTTGCCGGAGGCGTCTCCCCTATCCAGTGTGATTTGTGTCGTGCCCTGCAGATTCCGGCGCTGGGCGCGTTCGTTGCGCAGTTTTTCCAGCGCGCGCACTCGGCCTTCGTTGCGGGTGCGCCGGGCTTTAACGCCCTGCCTTATCCAGACTTCCTCGTCGGCAAGCTTCTTGTCGAATTCGGCATTCTGATTGGCCTCATCTTCCAGAGCGGCGGCCTTGCGACGCAGGTAATCTTCATAGCTGCCTTGCCACGACACCAGATTGCCGCGGTCCAGATCGACGATACGCGTGGCCAGTTTCTGCAAAAAGGCGCGGTCATGAGTGACAAACAGGACGGCGCCCTGAAAATTCAGTATCTGATCTTCGAGCCAGGTAATGCTTTCAAAATCCAGATGGTTGGTCGGCTCATCTAGCAGCAGGACTTCCGGCTCGATCACCAGCGCCCTGGCCAGCGCGACACGGCGTTTCCAGCCGCCGGATAGTTCGCTTATTTTCAGGTCGCCGGGCAAGGCCAATTTGCTCAATGTGGTTTCAACGCGGCTGCTGAAATGCCAGCCGTTATGCGTCTCCAGTTTGTGCTGCAACTCGCCCAGTTCGTGTAAGGCCTTATCATCATGGGTCATCGACTGTGACAAGTTATGATAACGGGTCAGCCAGTGCCCCAGTTCGCCCAGACCGCCGGCAACGGCGTCGTAAATGGTCGCATCGAGAGGCAAATCCGGGGCCTGTTCCAGCCAGGCCAGCTTTAATCCGGGCTGACGCCAGATGTCGCCGTGATCGGCGTGGATGTTGCCGGCGATGATTTTCATCAGGGTCGATTTGCCTTCGCCGTTACGGCCTAAAAGGCCGACCCGTTCTCCGGCATCGAGTTGGAAGTTTTCATTGTTCAACAGGGAATGGGTGCCGTAGGCGATGGAAATATTGGTTAAGCGTAGTAAGGGCATGTTAGGGTCATTAATGTTGTAAATAGCGTCGCAAAAAATCCAGCGCCAACAGGGCGGCCTGATTCTGCTTGCGCTTGATTGGGCCTGCAATCGAGTGCGAGGCCTGATGAAATCCGGTTTCGGTTAACAGGGTATTATATAGAACGATGATCTTGTCTTTATCTTGAAAAGAGTTGGCGCTGCCGTTATAGAGCTGTATTAGGACAAAATCCGAATCATGAGATTTTTTCAGCGCGCTAGCCAGACGTTTGGCCGTTTCCGGCAAATCGTCGCCTGCGATTTCGACGCCGAGCTTCTGCCCCAGTTTGGAGATCGATGGTTCAAAAATCGAGCCGAGCAGCCAATCCGAGCCGATGCATTTAGCCGCCATGAGGCCCTGGCTCGCCGTTTCTGCGACGACCAGAGTTTTTCCGGCCGCTTGCATCAATCTGTCGACAACGGAAACCAGATCACCGGTCGCCTGATTCAGGCCGTCGATGCCGAAAACGGTATCGCCTATTTCTTTTGCAATGCGGGTTACCAGTTCAGCCATCGCCGGTTCCGGGTAATCCGAAGGAAACAGCAATTTGGTCTGCACGTCATCGACGCCTGCCCGAAAGCCCAGTTGAACCTGGCCTGGAATGGCAATGCGGTCCAGCCGCTGCTGAAGGTCCGATTCGCCGATGCCGAGTGTTTTGATGGTGACTAATTTTGCCGGCGTCAGGATAAACCGGCGGCTAAGTTCTGGCCGTATCCGCGCAAAAAAAATATGGTGCATTTCCGACGGCACGCCGGGCATGAACGCAAACCAGCAGCGCCCGGCCTGCAGTGCGAATCCGGGTGCGGTGCCCCATTCGTTATCGAGGCGTAGCGAGCCTTCGGGCAGCATCGCCTGTTTGCGGTTGGTTTCGGGCATCGGCCGGTTTCTGGCGCTGAAAAATCGCCGGATTTGCGCAAACGCGGTTTCATCGAATCGCAGCGGCCTGTTAAAGGCCTCGGCCACGGCTTCGTTGGTCAGATCATCGCTGGTTGGACCAAGGCCGCCGGTGCAAAGGCAGCAATCAGCGCGCTCCGAAATTTCCTTCAGCAGCGAAATCAGGTCGGCCAATTTATCGCCGACGGCGGTATGCCGGGTGACAGTAAAGCCAAGCTGCACGGCTTGTTCGGACAACCACGCGGCATTGGTGTCGACCGTCTGACCGGTGACGATTTCCTCGCCTTGAGAGAAAATTTCCAGTGCCGGGTTCATCCGGGCAGCTCGGTCGAATAAAATTCAATCATATAATTAAGGTTTAGCCTGTCAGAATGCCGTACCAAAAAGGCAGCGTCACCAGACTTAATAACGTGGTGACCGTAACGGCCATCGCATAAAGCGAACTATCGAGTTGGTAACGGTCGCAAAAAACGATGCCCAGCACCATGCAGGGCATGGCCATTTCCAGCACGGCAGCGGCTTTGTGGTTGTCGTCCAAGGCTAACAGTCGAGAAAAGCCTAGCGCAAACCACGGCATCAAACCCATTTTGATGATGATAACCGGAAGCACATAAGGTAAATTTCGGAAGGTAACAGCCCGCCAACTGAGCGCCAAACCGAGTGAGAGCAACATCAAGGGCACAACGCCGGCCGATAATTTCTGCAAAATACCGGCAACCCAAGCTGGCATGGGCACGGCATACACATTCAAGAGTACGGCGATAATCGCAGCCCAAAAAGGGGGAACATTTAAAAACGTCAATGCCGATTTTTGTTGTTCATCACTATCGTTGCCGAAATATCGAGCAACCGTAATGCCTATCGTGAGTAAAAGCGGCGTCGCCGCAAACAGGTCCAACTGGATGGCAACGGACCTCGCCCAGGCCCCGAAGGTCTGTTCCAGCACCGGCAAGCCCAGGTAAGTGACGTTGGGAAAAGCTGCAGCCAGTATGATGGCGCCCATCTGTTGGTTTCCAAACTTTAAAGTTCGTCCGCACGCCCAGATTGCAATCATGGCAAAAACACCACTGGCAACTCCCATGAGCGTATACTGCAGTGAATGCAAACCGATATCGGCCTGCCAAAGCACTTCCAGAACCATTGCAGGCAACAGCAGATAATAGACGAGCGTGGTCAGCACCAACCTGGTTAATTCGGCCGATATGCCGCCCGGTCGTAAATATCGCCAGATCGCTCCACAAGCAATCAAGGCGGACATTTGTAATAAGGTTGTGATCATGATCGCTTCAATGGTTATTGAAGAGGCATTTTAGCATTGAGCATGGGTTTCGGCTTAGCAATTATCCTAAGCAAGCGCTCTTGAAAGGAAGATCAATTTTGTCGCTGTCTACCAGACATGCTGACGGCGAGCCTTTTGCCGTTGGCGATAACGGGAGTGCTAGAGAGTTTAGAATGCAGGATTGATTATCAATCGGTCAAATATAATCGATTGATGAAAAAAAATGGAAGTTTGGATTCATCAGGCATCGTCAAATGCCTGATGAAAAACCCGACTGCAACCTGGCACGGCTGCCGTCAGTCAAGCCGATTAGAGTAGTGTGACTTCTTCAGCTTGCGGACCTTTTTGGCCCTGGGTAATGGTGAAGCGTACTTTTTGTCCTTCATCCAGAGACTTATAGCCTGTGCCCGCAATATTGCGGAAATGAACAAAAACATCGGGGCCTGATTCTTGTTGAATGAAGCCAAAGCCTTTTTCTGAGTTAAACCACTTAACGGTTCCGGTAGACATGGTAAGTCCTATAAAAAAATGTGTAACTAAAGCCTGATTAAGGCTGGTGGAGCTAAAAAATTCAAGAATTACTTAATGATAAACAGGACGAGCACACTACGGAACTACGTAGAGATAAGCATAACGGTAAATCAATTTAAAGCTGGGAGGGATAATATACAGGCTGACAGGGAATGTCAACTAAATCTTAGCCAAGCTTAAATCCTGCAAAAAAACCTGCGACGCCACTAACGCCTCTAACGGTAATAGTGGATAGCCGATTGATTAAAAAGGTCCCGGAATCTTGCGCTGCCTGAGTGGCGGAATTGGCCGCATTTTGCAATTCGGTATCGGTGATATCGATAATGCCATAATATTCGCCGGCAAACATCAGCACGATGGCAGCTCCGCCCAAAAACAGGGTGATAAGAAGCATTTTTTTAGCAAAATAACCGACAGCCAGGCCGATAACGAAAGGAGCGCCTACGCTGCCTAGCAGAAAAGTCGACGATAAAACATCGTTGGCAGGCGCTGCTTCTGTTGCATTGTTAATCATGATTCCGGTTTATTCTGATGTTAAGTAGAGTCAATTGTCCTTGAGCGAATCCCGCCGCATCAAAATTTTATCACAGACTACCCGACAACATCTATCGCCTATAAAAAATGATTTTCATATTCAGCCGTATCTGAAACCACAAGATTTTGCGGTGTACGGCTGAGATTTCGAAAGCGTTTATTTATCTTCGCCAGTCCGATTACGAAGTGGACAATAGTTAAAAATCCACTTCGACTCGTTGCCTATTCACTGGTTCTTTTTTAATTGGCGGATTCAATTCAAGAGCCGCCATCCCAAGTTATATCTTTTTTGTTGGTCAACAAGGCCTTGGCTTCTTCTACGACACTGACGCCCTGATTAAAATCGCCATTTTTGACGGCTCTTTTGGCTGCGCTCAGCTTGGTGCCGACACGTGACAAGACCATGGAGTTATTCCTGTTTTCAGATGTCAGATTGATGGCTGCTTTCGCTAGTCTGGTGAAATTTTCAGCGTCGCCTCTCTTACCCAGATCAATCAAGTCATCGGCGATTGAAGTCAATAGCGTGAGATCTTCATTGACGGCGCTGCCGGCTGCATGCACTGCGCCTATTGATAAAAATGAGAGCAGCAATGCTGCCAGTGTGTGTCTAATTTTCATAATTTTGCCTCGTGTGTATCCAATTTATTATCGACTACTATAGTGCCCAATTAAGCAACAACTTTTGAATTGGCCGGATTCCTGAAAATAGGTCATAGAATACGCCCAATAAGAATAATAGTGAGTCGATACTATAAGAGCATTCCGGGAATTCTGTCAACAACATTTCGAGTCGATACTAAATAAATGCAATAAACTCAATTTTATCGCTCTAAACGGATGCTGTTTCTCAGGCTTTCCAATGACCAAAA
This sequence comes from uncultured Methylococcaceae bacterium, assembly GCA_964568805.1. Taxonomy (GTDB): domain Bacteria; phylum Pseudomonadota; class Gammaproteobacteria; order Methylococcales; family Methylomonadaceae; genus CAZMRW01. Next base: position 9,427 of record CAZMRW010000086.1, read on the forward strand.
TAAAGGAAAACCATCTGGTTACGGAGTAAAACACAGGGTCGAGTCATCACGGCAATATCTGATGTAATCCGTTTTGCCAGGAACAAGACCAAGCAATGAATGCAGCGTATTGAGCCGATTTCTGAGATAATGAATTAGAGCCTTACATCTCATTGGCGGTTTTTTAATCTCTTTCCCTGACCCGCTCGGCAACTTTTCCGGCGTTGCCTCTGCCCTCACGCAGTCGCCCGGCAGGAAGGGAAGAGATGCCGTCAATTGAATGCAATGCATATAATATTGTGGTGTAGTATGCATTCAGCCTCGGCCATCCCTAATTTTTTCCCTGACTAATTGAATGAAAGACAAAAATACTTTTAAACCTTGTGACCTGGTGATCTATGGCGCGTTAGGGGATTTGTCCCGGCGCAAGTTGCTGATTTCTTTATATCGCCTTGAAAATGCCAACTTGATGGAGCCTGATACCCGAATAATCGGGGTCGACAGACACGCAGGCGGAAATGCCGAGTTTATCGAGACAGCGTCCAAAAGTTTGCAGGAATTTTTAAATGATAAAATGGATGCTGACGTTTGGAAGAGATTTTCAGCCAGGCTCGCTTATCTGCAAATCGATTTGACCCAGCCGGATCAGTACCTGAAGCTGAACGCGGTCATCGACCAGAAATCAAGAATCATGGTCAACTATTTTGCGGTATCGCCTTTCTTGTTTAAAAGCATTTGCCATGGTCTCGATACATCCGGCATATTGACGGAAGAGTCGCGCATGGTGATGGAAAAACCAATTGGCCATGACCTGCAATCTTCCAAAGACATCAATGACGAAGTGGCAAAGGTTTTCAATGAAAACCAGGTGTATCGTATCGATCATTATCTGGGTAAGGAAACGGTACTGAATTTATTGGCATTGCGTTTTGCCAATTCCATTTTTACCACCAACTGGAACCACAATACCATCGATCATATCCAAGTAACTGTCGCCGAGGAAATTGGCATAGAGGGCCGTTGGGAATATTTCGACAAAACCGGCCAATTACGCGACATGGTGCAAAATCACCTGTTGCAGATTTTGACCTTTATTGCCATGGAACCCCCCGTCAATCTGGAAGCCGAGAGCATTCATAATGAAAAAATAAAGGTTCTGAAAGCGCTGCGCCCGATTACGGTCAACAATGTCGAAGAGAAAACCGTCCGGGGCCAGTACACAGCCGGTTATGTCAACTGCGGACCGGTGCCGGGCTATCTTGAAGAAGACGGCGCCAACAAAGACAGCACGACCGAATCATTTGTCGCGATCAGGGTCGATATCGATAACTGGCGCTGGGCGGGAGTACCGTTTTACTTGCGCACCGGCAAGCGCATGCATCATAAACGCACTGAGATCGTCGTTTATTTTAAACAACTGCCTCACAATATTTTTAAAGACAGCTACCTGCGGTTGCCGCCCAATAAACTCATCATTCACCTGCAACCCAATGAAGGCGTGGAAATCGAGATGCTAAACAAAGTGCCCGGTATTGATGAAAATCTAAAGATACAGAAAACCAAACTGGATTTGAGTTTTTTTGAAACATTTAAAAAAAGCCGTATTTTCGGCGGCTATGAAAAACTGGTGCTGGAAGCCATGCGCGGAAATCCTACGCTCTTTCTGAGCCGCGCTGAGATTGAGCAGGCCTGGATTTGGATCGACTCCATACAGAATGCCTGGGCTAAGACCCGTGAAAAACCAAAACCCTATCAGGCCGGCACTTGGGGCCCTATCGCTTCCGACCTGTTGCTGGATCGTGATGGCAGAGCCTGGGAAGGTTAACCAATGAGCACTAGTTAAAAGAGGCAAACCTGTTAGTTTTTAATCATTGTTTCTAAGCTGTTTTCATTTGGTACGTTTTTTATAGTGTTACCTCTGCTTAGCCCTAAATTGTAAATAAAGGTATTAACATGCATCCGATTGTTGAAAAAGTGACTCAAGATATCATCGAGCGCAGTCATCCCACCCGTTCGGCCTACCTCAAATATATTGATGGCGTCGCAAAAAAAGGCCCGATTCGTTCAGGAATGGGGTGCGGCAATTTAGCCCACGGTTTTGCCGCATGCAGCGCCAGCGAAAAAGCCGATTTAACCGGCGATCAAAAAGCCAATATTGCCATTATCACATCATACAATGACATGTTGTCGGCCCATCAGCCATACAAGGACTTTCCGGACCTCATCAAGGCGGCCATTCGGGAAGCCGGCGGCGTCGCGCAGGTAGCCGGCGGCGTTCCAGCGATGTGTGACGGCATCACCCAGGGTCAGCCCGGCATGGAGTTGTCTTTATTCAGCCGCGACCTGATAGCGATGGCCACCGCCATTGGCATGAGCCACAATATGTTTGACGGCGCCATGTATCTCGGCGTCTGTGACAAGATCGTTCCGGGACTGCTGATCGGCGCACTCAGTTTCGGCCATTTACCCGCCATTTTTGTTCCGGCAGGCCCCATGCCTAGCGGCTTGACCAATAAGGAAAAAGCCCGCGCCCGCCAGGCTTATGCTGTCGGTAAAATTGGCCGCAAAGAGCTGCTTGAAGCCGAGTCAGCGTCTTATCACAGCCCCGGCACCTGCACATTTTACGGCACGGCGAACAGTAACCAGATGATGATGGAGATCATGGGCCTGCATCTGCCCGGTAGTTCGTTCATCAATCCCTATACGCCGTTACGCGATGAATTGACCAAAGCGGCAGCGAAGCAAATTTTAAAATTTACGGCGCTGGGCGAGGATTATCGCCCGATTGCGCACATGATCTCCGAGAAAGCGATCGTCAATGCAGTCATCGGCCTGTTGGCTACGGGCGGCTCAACCAATCATACCATGCACCTGGTCGCCATTGCCCGCGCCTCCGGCATTGTTCTGAACTGGGATGATTTTGACAGGCTTTCCAAAGTGATTCCATTGATAGCCAAGATCTATCCCAACGGTCCCGCCGATGTTAACCACTTCCAGGCGGCTGGCGGAATGGGCGTGCTCATCGCTGAACTGTTACGAAACGGCCTTCTGCATGAAGACATTATCACCGTTGCGGACAAGCGGGGCATGAACAGCTATTGCCAGGAGCCCAGACTTATCGATAACCAGTTGGTGTGGGAACCGGTTCCCGATAAATCGCACGATATGGAGGTGCTCGGCTCCGTCGAAAAACCTTTTGCTACCGGCGGCGGCCTGCATGTCATGCATGGCAATTTAGGACGCGGCATCTCTAAACTGTCGGCAGTGTCAGAAGATCACCAATTCGTTAAAGCACCGGCCGTCGTATTTGACGACCAGGAAGATATGCTGGCCGCCTTCAAACGCGGAGAACTGGAAAAAGATTTTATCGCCGTGGTCCGTTTTCAGGGGCCTCGTTCCAACGGCATGCCGGAGTTGCATAAACTGACGCCGCCTCTGGGCGTGTTGCAGGATAAAGGTTTCAAAGTCGCCCTGGTTACCGACGGACGCATGTCGGGCGCATCCGGCAAAGTCCCTTCGGTCATTCATGTCTGCCCCGAATGCGAAGCCGGGGGCCCGCTGGCGAAAGTGCTGAACGGCGACATGATTTCGTTGAACTTGCAGACCGGCGATTTTAATGTCTTGGTTGACGAAGCGGAATTTAACGCCAGGGTGCCCCTGCCCAATTCGGCCAAAAACCATCATTACGGCACGGGACGTGAACTGTTCGGTCGTTTCCGGCTGAACGCCTCGTCCGCTGAGACCGGCGCATCCAATTTATTCGTTTGCGATTAACAAACCCAAAGAGCCTGAGCGCGATAAAAACCTGTTGACAACAACCTCATATAATAAAGCAATGACTCAAAATAACTGGAAAATCCAACCGAAAGACGTATTAAACGCCGGCCCTGTAATGCCCGTTATGGTAATTCAGAAACTGGACGATGCCGTCCCGTTAGCACGCGCGCTGGTTGCAGGCGGCATTAAAGTTCTGGAAATCACCTTGCGTACGCCGATTGCACTCGATGCGATCAAACTGATTAGCCAGGAGGTCGAAGGCGCCATAGTCGGTGCCGGCACGATCGCCAATCCGGCGCAGTTAAAAGCCGCCGAGGATGCGGGCGCCGTTTTTGCGATCAGCCCCGGGATTACGGCATCGTTACTGGAAGCCGCCAATACCGGAAGCATCGCGTTAATCCCGGGCGTGGCGACTTTGTCTGAATTGATGCTGGGCATGGAATACGGTCTCGATCATTTCAAGTTTTTTCCGGCTGAAGCGGCGGGCGGCATCCCGATGTTAAAAGCCATTGCCGGACCGTTCCCTCAGGCAACTTTTTGCCCGACCGGCGGTATTTCTCCGGACAACTACCAGGCTTATCTGCAATTGCCCAATGTGGCCTGCGTGGGAGGGTCCTGGCTTGCACCACAAGAGGCAGTCAATACCAAAAACTGGGCAAAAGTGACCGAATTGGCACAAAAAGCCATCATCAATGTCAAAGCTATTTGAATAATTTTTGACAAAAATGACCTAAGAAACAAATCTGACGGTGGCTTTAGGCTGCCGTCCAGAGGCAAAACCCAGGTTAACTACGCCTCGTTTCTTAATATTTTCCAAGCTTTGTGGTAATGTCTTACGGCGACGCCCCAAAAAACCGAGAATAAGCCCATGAACAAAACAAACAGTCTGACCTTAACGAGCGAGAAAACCGGAACACTATGCGAGTTACCCGTTTTATCCGGAACGACGGGGCCTGATGTACTGGATGTTCAATCGCTTTATAATTTAACGGGCATGTTCACCTATGACCCCGGTTTTTCCTCAACAGCCAGTTGCAGTTCCGCCATCACCTATATCGACGGGGAAGCCGGCATACTCCTGTACCGCGGTTATCCCATCGAGCAACTCGCTGAGCAATGCACCTTTCTCGAAGTATGCTATTTGCTGCTGGAGGGGGAATTGCCGGACCGTGATCAACTGGAAAAATTCGAGCACAATGTCACCATGCACACCATGTTGCATGATCAGTTGGCCAATTTCTACAAAGGCTTCCGCCGGGATGCCCACCCGATGGCCATTATGGTCGGAGTGGTTGGAGCGCTATCGTCTTTTTATCATGACGCGCTGGACATACGGTCTAAAAGCGATAGGGAAATGTGCGCTATTCGTTTGATCGCGAAAGTGCCGACCATTGTCGCCATGTGCCATAAATACAGCACTGGCTCACCGTTTTTGCATCCCCGAAACAAACTGAGTTATGTCGAAAATTTTATGCGCATGATGCTGGCGACGCCTTGTGACGAATTTGAGCCTAACCCGATACTGGTGCGTGCGCTCGACAGGATTCTCATTCTGCATGCCGACCACGAACAAAATGCGTCAACGTCAACCGTCCGCCTGGCGGGCTCCAGCGGCGCCAATCCATTTGCCTGCATTACCGCCGGCATAGCCTGTTTATGGGGAGCCGCTCATGGCGGCGCCAATGAAGCCGTATTAAATATGCTGGAAGAAATCCAGGACGTGTCCCGGATTGGCATCTACCTCGACAAAGCCAAAGACAAAAACGATCCGTTCCGGCTGATGGGATTCGGCCATCGGGTTTACAAACATTACGATCCTCGGGCCAAATTGATGCGCCAGACCTGTCATCAAGTACTGACCGAATTGGGCTTGTGTGATGACAAAATGTTCAAACTGGCCCTCGAATTGGAACGAATAGCGCTTGAAGACGACTATTTTATCGAGAAAAAACTCTATCCCAACGTCGATTTTTATTCCGGAATTGTCCTGCACGCTCTCGGTATTCCCAGCAAAATGTTTACCGCCATTTTTGCCATGGGCCGGACGGTAGGGTGGATTGCTCATTGGGACGAAATGATCGCGGATCCCGAGCAAAAAATCGGGCGACCCAGACAGTTGTATACCGGAGCGACAAGGCGCGACATTCCAGCCCAGCACGGTAAATCTGCGTAGGCGCGCATAGTTCAAACCGGCAATTCCCGCTGCTCATGGAAGCACAGCCAACATCACCGCCTGCAATTCATTGATTTTGGCTGCCTCCGGCAAATCGCGTTGACCCTTGACGGCTACTTGCTGGCATGTGCCTCATTTAGCGATATTTTTCATTCGTCATGAGCAGAAGTTTGATCTGATTCATGTCAAAATTCGGCATCACCGTATCCACCATTTCAATATCTGTATATTGTCCCTTCAGGCCAGGAATCTATTCCGCGTAAGCTTCTAATTTGAGCGCCTCGTTTTTTATGGGTTTCTTCCCGATAGGTTTCCTCAAAAAGCAGCCGGCGGTTCGGGCGGTTTGTTCGATTAACTGTTCACAATACTCTTGCCCCGTTGGTCATTGGCATGCCTCACTTCGAGTATGAAGGCTTAAGAAAATAGACCGGCGACACACCGGACAGAATAGGGTTGCTCATCAGGTTTCTTTGTGAAATCAATTTTCATTAATTGAATACATACTTCTTAATTATGGCAATGACCAATATTTAACTCTTTGTTGTTTATGTAAAAAATTACTTTTATTGAATGGCACAATATATGCGCCATCATAAAAGCATCACACAATAATGAGGAATGAACAATGAACCAAGATAGACCCCCTTTAGATCCACATCCATTAAGCGAATATGTCGCCTGGGCCGGTTCCCGCAATCGCGAGCCCCTTTTAGGCGTTTTGAAAGAAAAGTTACCCAAAGATCCCGGCAATGTTCTCGAACTCGCCAGCGGCAGCGGCATGCATATCAATTATTTTGCGCCGCATTTTGAGCATTTGCATTTTCATCCTTCGGATAAAGACATCGAAGTATTTGATAACATCAAGAAACTGTCGATTGATCATGGCAATGATAATATTGCTGACCCAGTCCATCTGGATTTAACCAAACCCGAAACCTGGTTCAATCCGGGCAAGGCAAAGACATTTTCCGCGATGTTTTGTATCAATATCTTTCAGGTTGCGCCCATATCCATTGCCGATGGCATGATGGAATGTGCATCAAATTTGCTGAGTGACAATGGCATTTTGCTGATTTACGGTCCTTTTCAGATCGAAGGCAAATTTACCACCGATTCCAATAAGGAATTTCATGAAACCCTGAGTTCCGCCGGCGTTTCGGAATGGGGTTTAAAAGATGTGGCCGATTTGAAAAAAGCGGCGGAAAAGCACGGTCTGGAATTGAAAGAGCAGATCAATATGCCTGCCAATAATTTTTCCCTGATCTTTGGCAGAAAATAAAACCGTTTGAGTCATTCACCACGAAAGATGCCAAGAATCCCCCTTTTTGGTGTCGTTCGTGGCGAATGTCCACATTCAGCGGCAAAATTAATCCATTAACACACGCTAAATCCGGAAAGTTATGTATGCAGAAAAAATATTCAGCCGTTATTATTGGGGTTGGTCCGGAACGCGGCTTGGGCGCTTCACTCGCCAGCTATTTTGCAGCAAAAGGTTTGCACGTTTATATAAGCGGCAGAAGTGAAGACAAACTTCAATTGGTTGCCAATAAAATCGAACAAACTGGCGGATCAGCCACTCCTGTAGTCGCCGACGCCACGATTGAGGCCGATGTCGCGCATTTATTCAGCATCGTGCGAACCAAGAGTTATCCCGTGGAGATTGCCGCTTACAATGTTGACAGCAATCTTCCCTCTCCTTTACTGGAAACCGATTCCGAAATCTTTACCACGCTTTGGCGGCAGAATTGCCTGGGGGCGTTTTTCTTTGGCAAGGAGGCCGTCAAGGCGATGCAAGACAGGCATAAAGGGACAATTTTCTTTACCGGCGCGACGGCCTCACTACGGGCAAAACCACCGTTTACCGCGTTTGCCGCTGCGAAAGCCTGCCTCAGGGCGCTGGCTCAGGGTATGGCGCGCGAATTTTCCCCGCAGGGCATTCATGTGGTGCATACCGTCATCGACGGCGTGATCAATGGCGAACGCGCCCGCCGTCAGTTTCCGGATTATGTCAAGGCAAAGGGCGAGGACGGCTTATTGCAACTGGAAGCAATCGCCGAAACCTATTGGGCGATCCATCAGCAGCACCCCAGTGCCTGGACCCATGAACTGGATTTGAGACCGTTTAAGGAATCTTTTTAGGAAACACTATGGCGGATAAAATAACCACACGCTAAATTGTCTGTCGCGACATTATGTCGCGCGGCAACATGCCGCATTTTTAATTTTCTCAGACCACGCTAGAATCAAACCGTATACGCTTTTCGCTTAGCAAAGATTAATCGATCGAGGAAATTATGCCCATGTTTAATGCACCAGATTTTTTTACTATTCGCCAGCTTGACCTGGAAAACAAGCTGTATTTGCCGACATCGAAATTATACAGCCAAGTCCGTTTTCAGTTGAATGACTTGTATCAGGATATACATAACGCATTGATAGATGCTCACAGCGTGGTGGCATCCTCTGCCAAACAGGTCTACGAACACCCGATTGAAACCATGACCGCCTGGTATGAACAAGCCGGAAACAGCGGCGCAACCTTATATGACCAAATCCGGGAAACCGTGCTGCCCGTTTATCAGAACTGGCACGTCAAGATAATCACCGGCAAAGAACATACCATGCAGCATCTGAAGGCATTTTGGAACGATCCCGAACAGACGACTCGTGCGGCATTGGAACCCGTGACTCGCACTGTCGCTTCGGCAACCGAACTGGCCGAGAGGAATTTGCAATTATTCCTGGATAATCCCGAACAGCTCATGGTGTCAGCGACTGCACCGGTAACCACTTATCTGGCCTCGCTGACTGAGAGCTCAAAAGCCGTTTTGCTTAATGCCTATTATGCACTGGCGGAATTGTTCAGTTTGTTGGCTTCGCAACCGTCGGCGACAATACAGGCCTTTTATCACAATGCACTGTCGTCTTTGCTTGATGTTTATTACGATGTCATTTCGTCGTTTTTGGTAATGGCATGACCGTTTGGTTTCCAAGTTTAATCGCCCCAAAAGTTTCCGCTCACAAACTAACGCATAGCCTTTGGCTGATAAGGTATCAGGCAAGCGGAAAAAACACCTGACCCGTTTGGACTTTTATTGGATGGCTTACTGCCGACAAGATGCCGCCAGCCGCAAAATAAACTCAAGCCGTGCACCTGATAGGCTTTTAAGCCCAAGCTTCTCCCAATGCCTGCGCCTGTTGCAACACCAATTCAATTGCCGATTCCTGCTGGTCCGGCGGGTATTTGTATTTGCGCAGAATACGCTTCACCATCAACCGCAGCTTGGCCCTGACGCTCTCCCGCTCCGGTAATTGTCAAAATAACTGTCGCCTCAATCGTTAAATTAAGCGGCTTTTTTCA
>CAZMRW010000087.1:0-17377 GCA_964568805.1 uncultured Methylococcaceae bacterium
CAACAGGTTAGGTCGGTGTTAATTCCCTGTTAATTTAACAAAGTAGAATTAAGGAGGGAGGAAATTTCACCCTTAATTTAATGGCATTGCTCGGAAATTACAGTCAATTAATGGCGATCCTGATGAAACCCCAGGTTGCGCAGTAGAGACTCGGGTAATGCCGGCAACAGCGAGCGGGGGATCAGGTAGGTCGATAAATTAAACAGGTCGGCGAATATTCGTTTACCGCTGATGGTCGATTTCAGGTAGTCGTGTCCGCTGGACCCTCCGGTGCCGATTTTGCTTCCCAGCATCCGCTGCGCCATCAAGGCATGGCTGCTGCGCCAATGGGTCAATTGCTCATCGATATCCATCAGGCGGGTCAATACCCTGAAGGGGAGTTGCAGCAGGGGTTCATCGCGGTAAAGCTGGATGAAAAGGGCGGCCAATGTGGCTTTATGGCTCAATTGAAAGCGTCCCTGTTCCTGGTAGTGTTCATAGAGCCGGTGATCGAACAAACAGGCAAAGCTCTGCCGGGTTGCTTCATGTTCGGCAAATTGCTGTTTTTTTTCCTCGTCGGTCAATAACGGGTTTTTTTCAATAATGCCGGCATCGCTGTCGAGCATTTTTTCAACCGCACAGCGATAGCTGTTCCAGAAACTGAAGTCCCTGAATTCCAGAAATGGCGTTCGGGCAAGCCAGGCATCGACCAGTTCAAATAGCGATGGTTGCTGCGCAATCCGTTCCAGGTAAGCGCTGTCCTGCGAGTTGAAACGTCCGAAACTGAAGTTGCTAAAATGATGGGCCAAACCCAGACGTAATTCGATCTCGCGAAACTGTTTGCTTTGAAATCCGGATGCCGGGATCAGATAATTGCGAAAATCCAGAAAGTCCAGCGGCGTCATCGTTTCAATGATGCCGATTTGCTGGTTGATGACGTTCTGTATGCAAATGATGCGGTCCAGACGCTCGGCGATGATATGCAGTCTTTTCTCATCCAGCGGGATTGTGGAAAAAAGTTCAAGTACCGAGAGCAATTCGTGAAGGATTTGTTTAAACCACAGTTCATAAGTCTGATGCGTAATGATAAACAACATTTCATCATGTGATTCCTGGCCATATTTGCCGCTTTCAGGGATTTGCGAATTCAGCAGCGTGTTCAAATTCAGGTAATCGCTGTAATAAAGCGGCTTGGAATTATTGTTCATGGCATGATCCTCGCTGAAACTGAATTATTGGGTAACTCCCGATCGATCGGTTATTATCATCTCATTCGCAATGAAAATAACAGGATTAAAGGCATTTCGTTATTGATAAATTCAGTCATATCCGCAGTCTGAATAAGTTGATTCAATTCATGGTTCGACAAGCTCACCATGAACGTAATCAACAGCTTACCCTTCGTCTGTCCCTAGACCACCCTTGTGGTGGAGCTTGTCGAAAGACTTAATCAGAGTTTTCCTTAAGGGTAAGGCTTAAGATATGGGGAAAACAGTCAACCAATATTATCTCCCGATCAGTCCTGATGAAGCACTGAAACTTAATAGGGAACGACCGGGTCTTATTGCTCATAAAATAAGGCGGAGACAATGCAATGACTAATGCATCAAATCCGGTCGGAACAGATGGCTTCGAATTCGTCGAATATACCGCGCCGGACACCCGTGAGTTAGCAAGATTATTCACTAAAATGGGTTTTGCCGCCATCGCAAAGCACCGTTCCAAAGATGTGGTTCTTTACCGGCAAGGCCAGATCAATTTTATCATCAACCACGAGCCGGCCAGTTTCGCTCAGGCGTTTGCTAAAGTGCATGGCCCTTCCATTTGCGCCTTTGCAATTCGGGTTAAAAATGCCGCCGAGTGTTTCGAACGCGCCGTCAAATCGGGCGCTCAGCCCTATCACGGCGATATCGGCCCGATGGAGCTCAACATTCCGGCCATCCGTGGCATCGGCCGCAGCCTGATCTATCTGGTGGATCGCTATGGTGAAGATCATTCCATTTATGATGTGGATTTTATCCCGCTGCAAGGCGTCGATTTAAAACCTCGGGGCATCGGGTTGACAGCGGTCGACCACTTGACCCATAACGTTTACCATGGCGGCATGGATAAATGGGCCGAATTTTACCAGCGGCTGTTCAACTTTCATGAAATACGTTATTTTGATATCCACGGAAAAGTAACCGGTTTAAAATCCCGCGCGATGACCAGTCCTTGCGGCAAAATTCGTATTCCGATCAATGAACCGACCGATCCCAAATCGCAAATTCAGGAATATCTTGAAGCATACCACGGCGAGGGTATTCAGCATATCGCCCTGGCGACCGATGACATCTACGCCGCGGTGGAACGCTTGCGAGGCAATGGCATCCGGTTTATGGACGTTCCCGATACCTACTATGATGCAGTCGATGCCAGGGTGGCCGGTCATCAGGAATCATTGGAACGATTACGGCAGGACGGGATTTTGATTGACGGCGCGCCGGCTCGCGGCGCAGGTCTGTTGCTGCAGATTTTCACCACTACCGTGATCGGCCCGATCTTCTTCGAAATCATTCAGCGCAAAGGCAATGAAGGTTTCGGGGAAGGCAATTTTCAGGCGCTCTTTGAAGCTATCGAGCGTGACCAGATCAAAAGAGGAGTCATCTGATGCCTTGGATCAATATACCTAAAGTGGAAGGGAATGCCTCACGGCAGGCGCATACCGATCTTCCGGCCGGTACCTACGAACGGGAATTAGGCAAGGAAGGCTTTTATGGTCCCGCCACCCAGATGTATCACCGTCACCCGCCTACCGGCTGGAAAACGGTGGAGGGGGCGCTACGGCCTCACGCGTTCGATACCCAAAAACTGGTGCTTTCGGAAGACGGCCCGTGGGTAGCCGCCCTGCTGTTCAGCAATCCAAATATTCAGATCCGCTTCATGACGCTGGAAAACGAGATGGATTATCTGGTTCGCAATGCCGACGGCGATGAATTGATCTTCGTGCACCAGGGAGGGGGCGATTTGTACTGCGATTACGGCCATTTAAGTTTTCGCGAGGGCGATTACCTTATGTTGCCGCGTGGCACGATGTGGCGCATGAGCGCGAAGGCCCCCGTCAGCGCCTTGCTAATCGAGGCGACCAATGACAGCTACCGCTTGCCGGAGAAGGGGCTGGTCGGCCATCAGGCGATCTTCGATCCGGCGATTCTGGATGCGCCGAAAATTGATGAGGCTTTCGTCGCCCAGCAAAATGAAGCCGAATGGCGCGTCGTGGTCAAAAAAATGAAGCGTCTGAGCACGATCACCTATCCGTATAATCCGCTGGATGCGGTCGGCTGGCATGGCACGTTGATGCCGGTGCGCCTGAACTGGCGTGATATCAGGCCGCTGATGAGCCATCGCTACCATGTGCCTCCTTCGGCGCATACTACCTTTACCACCAGCCGTTTTGTCGTCTGCACGTTCGTGCCGCGGCCTTTCGAGTCCGATCCCAACGCCTTGAACGTACCTTTTTTTCACAGCAATGACGATTATGACGAGCTGATTTTCTACCATGCCGGCCAGTTTTTTTCCCGAGATCATATCTATCCGGGCATGATGACCCTGCATCCCGGCGGCATTCCGCACGGACCGCATCCGAAAGCCTTGCAGAATGCCGAGAAAAAGCGCGGGACGATGGCCGATGAAGTGGCGGTGATGATCGATACCCGGGATACGCTGGGCATCTCCGGAGAAGCCGAAGCCATCGAGTGGGCCGGCTATGTGGATTCCTGGAAATGAAGCTCGCAACCGTCAAAACAGCGGGCCGTGATGGCACACTGGTCGTCGTTAACCGCGATCTGACCCGCGCCAAATCCGTTCCCGACATCGCCTTGACGATGCAGGACGCCCTGGATGAATGGACCAGATCGGAATCCTTGCTGCAACAGGTTTATCACGCGCTGAACGCAGGCGGGACCGATTCTCTTCCTTTCGATCCCTGCCAGGCGGCGGCGCCGTTGCCCAGGGCCTATCAATGGCTGGACGGCAGCGCCTATCTGAGTCATGTCGAACGGGTGCGGAAAGCGCGCGGCGCCGATTTGCCGAAGAGCCTGTTCAATGATCCTTTGATGTATCAGGGCGCATCGGATATCATGCTCGGCGCCTGCGAGGCTATCGAAGCCGTCAGTGAAGACTGGGGCATCGATTTTGAAGCCGAAGTCGGCGTGATCACCGATGATGTGGAGCTTGGAATATCCATCAACGATGCCGCCTCGCATATCAAGCTGATCGTGTTGATCAACGATGTGTCATTGCGCAATCTGATTCCCGATGAACTGGCCAAAGGCTTCGGCTTTCTGCACGGCAAACCCGCCAGTGCTTTTTCGCCGGTGGCCGTGACCCCCGACGAACTGGGTGCGGCCTGGAAAGACTCGAAAGTGCATTTGCCGTTATCCGTTCACTGGAACGGGCGCTTATTCGGCCATGCGAATGCCGGCGCCGACATGCAGTTTAATTTTGCCAGATTGATATCTCATGCCGCCAAGACCCGGAAACTGACTGCCGGCACGATCATCGGTTCCGGTACGGTCAGCAATGTTGACTCAACAGCGGGCTATTCCTGCATCATCGAAAAACGGGTCGTAGAAATCATAGGAACCGGCACGACCGTGACCGAATTCATGCGCTTCGGCGATCGAGTCCGGATAGAGATGCTGGATGAACAGGGGCAATCCATCTTCGGTGCGATCCAACAGGGGGTCAGGCCGTGTCGGTAATCCTGTACAGCTATTTCAGAAGTTCCGCAGCTTTCCGGGTGCGCATTGCCTTGAATCTAAAAAATCTTGACTATGAAATCCGTCCCGTTCACCTCCTTAAAAACGGCGGCGAACAATTCAAGGACGATTATCTGGCGCTGAATCCGCAGGGACGGGTGCCCGTGCTGGTAGTAAATAATCAAATCCTGACCCAGTCGTCCGCGATCATCGAGTATCTGGAGGAAACCCATCCATCGCCGCCGTTGCTGCCCGCCGATCCGCTGGCACGGGCTTATGTCCGTTCTTTGTCGCAGCTCATCGCCTGCGATATTCATCCTGTCAATAACTTGCGAGTGCTGAACTATTTAAAAGACACGCTCGACTCTGAGCACAAACAAGTCTGGTACCGCCACTGGATAGAGGAAGGATTTACCGCCCTGGAACAACTGCTGCGAAACAGCGAATATCCTGGCCGCTTCTGTTTTGGCGACACGCCCGGCATGGCCGATGCGTTTCTGATACCGCAAGTTTACAATGCCCTGCGTTTTGATTGCGACATGAACAATTTCCCATTGATCAGCGATATTTACCAACATTGCCTGCAGGAGACGGCTTTTTTGAGTGCCGCACCGGAAAATCAGCCTGATGCCGAGCCATAAGAGAATCGTAGCCTTTTCCGTATTTCAGCCAATTTAGCGACAGACATAGCCAGTTCTTCCCGGGTGTTGAGAATATCTGGACAAAAGCGCAGCAGTCCTTCCCGGGCATCGCAAATGATGCCGGTCTTCTCAAGCCTTTCCGCAATCTGTTGGGCCTGCCGGTCAGGGATGGCGATAAAGGCACCCCGTTCGTCGGCCCGGCCAAGAAAAGGGATGCCGTCGTTTTGCAGCAAGTCTTCAAGGTAACGCTGCTGTATCAGGGAGTAGCGGCGCAAACGTTCAACGCCTATCGCCAAGGTCAAGAGGAGTCCTGCCCGGGCCTGATAAAAGGGCAGGATGGCCGGCGTGGATTCCAGGAAGCGATTGCCGCCAGCCGCCAATTGAGGCGATGGGGGCCTTTCAAAAGCAAAGGGATCGGGCTCTGCGAACCAGCCGGTATCCAGCGTTTCCATTGCACCGTCCAGGTGGCGGGGGTGCAGATAAAGCCAGCCGGCGCCGGGACCGCCGCGTAAATATTTATAGCATCCGCCGATCGCAAAATCGATGTCCAGCTCCGTAACGTCGACCGGGACGGCTCCTGCGGCATGATAAAGATCAAGCAGCACGGTTGCGCCCTGCTCATGGGCCGCATGAATCAATGGCGGCAGATCGGATAAAAGTTGCCCGGTGGTAAACATGACCATCGAGACCACGACCAGTTCGGTTCCCTCCTGGATTGCCTTGTGAAAATCTTCAAACCGATATAAACGGCCGGTTTTCGGTGCTATGCGTTTTAACTGAATGCGGCCGCGCCGGGCATAGGTTTTCAGTATGTGATCAATCGAATTGAACTCATCGCTGCTGGCAATGACCCGGATCGGTTGATCGTAACAATTAAGGAGGGTGCGCAAGCCCTGGCCGGCGCTGGCTCTGGGAACCACGCAATCGGAGCGGGGCGCATGGACCAGCGTCGCCACCCGTTGGCGGAAGGCGACCACCTCCTGCAGCCACATACCCCATGCGTTTTCCCGGTCGGAATACCAATATCCCAGTCCTTCCAGGACGTCGCTTTCAGTTTGATCCAGCGCCCGGCCAAGCGAATGATTCGCCAGATAAATCGCACCCCGAGAGTTTTGCAAGGATCGGGAAAACAAGGGCCGCAGATGCCGGCTAATTAATTGTTGATCCAACTCCCCTGAACCCAGTGCCAGGACGTTCTGTTTAATGGAATCGGTTTTTGTGTGCGTTAAATTCATTTCAGAAGTCGATTGCCAGTCGAAGAGTGCTCTTTGAAATAGTTAGAATCTATGTTTTACCCAAAAATTTTGCATGGTTTACAAGGTAGATGCTCCTGTGTTCAGGATATCGCGGATACAACGGCATGCAAAAGGATTTAATAAAATTAATTAACGAATCTCTTTCCGAGAACATGACCAACCGGGGAGTGCATGGCTGCAATTCACGTTAACCGGGATTATCCCGCTCCTGCAGCACACAAACTTTAGCAAAGCCGCCGTTTACGGTACGCAGATTAGTGACCTGTCCCTGATAAATGCGGGCAGAAACGCCGCGTATGCGATCCTGGTAGGCAAACAGCCGGAAGTCTGTTTTGAACCGCGCATTGTCATCGCCCTGGCTGATTGACGGTGGAATGCGTTGTTGTATCAGCGTGTCATTGGGATCGAGTTCGGCTAATTTGTGTTTGGTCAATTTTTCACCGACATACACGCCGCGGCTGGCATAGCCGGTATCGGGCTTGAACACCCATTGTTTGCGGGTTCGCCAGGCCTCCTCTGTAGTCAGCGAGTTGAGCAGGCGGGTAGGCGGTATGGTATCGTCCAACAGATCCAACTCCCGCCTGGTTAAGCCAAAACCGCGCATCAACTCAGGCTGAGACCACAATATCATCCGCCGCTTATCGGCCAGCAAGCCGTAGGTATGAGGGTTCGGACTGAGACAGACCCGGGCATTGAGCCAGGCATTCCTGATTTTTTCCACCGCAGGCGATTTCAGATAAAAGTCGCAGTGCCGGTTATAAATCATGTCGATGCGCTTCCCGTCGATAGTCAGTCCCTTATCGTCAGACAGGATGTCTTCCGGACCGGCGATCATCGCATCAATGCCCGCCTGTCTAAACAGCAACTCAAAAACCTGCATTTCGGAATAAAGCGGCTGTTGCTGCGGATGTTCATCGAAGATCACGATGCATTCGGGATGTGCATCGGGATTTTTACGAAACAGCGCATAGTCATCGATAAAGTCATTAAGCAGCTGATAGCCCAATCGTTTAGGAAATTCAGCCACATGAGGACCATAACACATGCTGGCATACCAGATGCCGCCGGCATTCGTGTTGACTTCTATCAGTTTTGGCCCCGATGCGCCAAGATGAAAATCATAACCCATCATCACCGAATGGTGCCCTGGATCAAACCGGGCGCTAGCCGGCAGCTGGTTGTCCAGATAAGCCCGATAGGCCTCGTTGTCACTCAGTTTGTGAAGCAAACGGACCAGTCTGACCATCTGCCGCAAATATTTGCGGGACAGGTTGGCTTGATAGGGACTAATGGGATATTGATCAGGATTCATTTCGAATAAATCAGAATTTTTTAGGTAAAACAAATCAGACGACCCGAGAATAGAGTGCGGCTCGGTTTTTTGTGTCGCATTGGCAGGATAATAGTTCAATTACATCATCCGGTGGAGCTGCGCCAGAAATTGTTTGCTGTTCACATAGCCATCAATCCGGTAAGTCTTCCGTTCCGATTGATCCGGCCCAAAGAACAGAATCGCGGGCGGGCCGATCAGGCCAAAAAGCCTCAACAGTGTGCATGCCGGTACGTTGTCTTGTGTGACATCGGCCTGCACCAGCGCCAACTTCGATAAAGCCGCCTGCACCTCGTTATCTGCAAAGGCCTTATGCTTTAATTCCTGACAGGACATGCAGCAGTCGGAATAAAAACCCTGCATGAGCCATTGGTCTTTAACATGGGCGCCGGCCTTTGACTGGTCGAGCGTAATGTTTTTTGAACCGGCAAATAACATACGCCCGCATCGGCGCAGCCCTGATAGGTGACTTTCAGATTCATTCTGGTCAACGCTGGGTCATGGCTGCGTACTGGAAGCTCAATAACCCGATGATCCCGATAAATTTCGATACCGCTAAAAAATTGATCGAGCTGGGCTCTCCCGTAGGGAATAAAGTCGCTCCCACATCGATACCCGGTGTTAGCGAAACCCACTTGATCTTATCACGGTATAGATAATAGCCGCCCGCAATATTCCAGAAAAACTCCAGCATATTCGGCGTTTTCACCGCAGCGTTCACTTAACAACCACCCTCTAAAAGCGGGTGGGTTAGAATTACGGACTGAAAGTCCGGATACGCGTCGACTCAACGACGCGTCTTAATCAGGTTCCATTTTAAAATTGTCGTTCGGATTCGGTTCAAAGTGATGCTCCAAATAGTGTTGATCATCTCACCAGTCATCTGCCCGACGGTAGAGCAAAAATAACCGCGCGCCCAAAAATGCCTTCCCCAGTAGCGCTTTTTCAAATGCGGAAACTCTTCGAACAGAGAGATCGATGTCCTCCCTTTGATTCGCCTCATGATTTCACTGGGGGCCATATTGGGCGGAGCACTCACCAAAATAGGGACATGATCTTTACTGACTACACCTTTGATAATCCGTATCTCAAACGCTTCACAGGTCTGTCGGACCAAGTCTCTGACTCGTTCCGCTACTTCACCGCTCAACACTTGGTAACGATACTTGGTTACCCAAACAAAATGGTACTCAATTTGGTAAACCGTATGGCTGCCGTATCTATAATCCATCACCACCTCCTTGGCTCAATTATCGCTGCTAAAGCTGACCGGCTAAAGCCGGTGGTTTAAACCTTTTGATGAAAAATTAATTTTAAATTTGTCGGTTTGATAATGCGTTTTTACACAGGCTCTGCCCATTCCGGTCAATTACAAATTTGTATTCCAGCCTCGATAAGTTTCCGGAAAAATCCATGCCGGCTTATAAACAGTTTATGGCTTTAGCAGGATAATCTTGCCTGCGGATTAATGCGGCTTTACGCGTATGAATATAAGCGACAAAACCTCGGCATGAACCTTCCTAAAACTATTCCTAACTTCATCTAATCTTAATCAAATCCATACGTTTCCTCTCATCTTGTTTATGTAAACTTTATGCAGTCGTAGCGACGAGGCGAATCGTTGAAGAATGATGAGCTTCCTTAGAAATAGCATCCTACGGCGCTAAAGCTAAATGATGCTATTGCACTTGTTAGTTGAATCCGCCAATCAAGGAATTATCACAGGGGAGTTTTATTATGCATAACATTTATATACTCAACCAATTTCTGAAAGATGACTTATCGGCAAAAGAAACATATCAACAGACGGCGGATAAACTTCGTGAAGATGCCGGGCTGGGCGAAGCAAGGTCTTTAATGCCAATTTATAAAAATGATATAGATGCAGTTTTTTCACAGGCACTAATGAGGCGATTGGGAGAAACTCCTTGTGACGACACAGGAACACGGGGCACTTAGGCGAAATCGGCCGATTATTATTAATTTTATATTGCAGCGATATGTGTTTATAAATGCGGAGTGTAAACTGATTGGCTGGAATGATATTGGAACGAATCGAAGGGTCTCTGACTTTTAAATTTCAACACATTTTCATCAGGACTTTTTCACAACAGTAATGAAAAGGGCTGGGCTTATCATGAGCCATCAATGCCTTGTAAAAGAGAGAACGGACAACATGGTGTCTTGAAACATTCCCTGTCAGGGCGGTTCACAGCTCCAGCGCGTTTTTATCAATGCAATGCAAGCGCTTGATAAAAAAATGCATTCGCAAAAACGTGTTTTACGAATGCGAGTAGAGAACGCCATGAATAAACTTGATCAACAACCTGTTAAAGGATTCGATTAATTTGCTTAACTAGAATCAGTGGGGCACAGCCTCTAATTGCCTGATGGCTGGCTTTCATCATCGCCATTCTTAATGCCCTATTAAACTTGCTCCGAGGCCCAGGCGTATCGCAAATGCCGGAATTTAATATTAGACGCTAACATGAGACTGGTAGCTAACTACAAAGATGCATTCTTGTTTATTTAGTCTCTGCTGTTTTTGGCTAATGCTCGATTCATACCATATCCTCTTAACTCATTAAGCATGAAAAATGCCAAGTCATTACTATTGGGCATTTGAGTCCTGCCGCAACACGCAACGACAACTATGGCAATCCATTGCTGACGCAATCACCAGCGGATGAACCGGTCAAATTTGGCATCGCTTATCGAACTACTCAAGAGGAAAAAAATAACGGCCCAAACGCTGAAAGTTTCAGCTGGGCAGTCATGGGCGTGTTAAATGACCTATTTTCACTGTGTTAAATAACGCAGTTTAATTAGAAACGGGATTTCATGATGAGCCTGAATCAAGCTATTGTCTGGTTCGGGTATAGCATTAATCCACTACTTAATTCCTGAACAACAGCAACAGAATCAAGGTCAGCGCAGAAAAGCCGGCGCCTGCATAAAATGTCATTTCAGCCCCGGCATTGTCCCAAAGCCATCCGGCAATGAGGCTGGCCAGCAGCATAAACACGCCGGATACGAAGTTGAATAATCCAAACGCGGTGCCTTTCAAAGTCTGCGGCGTTGCATCGGCGACCAGGGTCGCCAGAATCCCTTGGGTAAATCCCATGTGCATGCCCCATAAAGCGACGCCGAGCATCACGACCAATGACGAATCTGCCCGCGCCAACACCAGATCGGCCAAAGCCAGCAGAAAAAGACCTGCACACAGCAACGTGTGCTTGCTCATTCGGTCAGACAGCCTGCCTGCCGGATAGGCCGATACGGCATAGAACAGACTCATCACGACCATCACCAACGGCGCCAGGGTGACTGATATTCCGGTCTGTTGGGCTCGCAAGACCAGAAATGCCTCGCTGAAACGGCTTAGGGTAAATACTGCGCCAATGACGATGACGCGCCAGTATTGGCTGGAAAAATCTTTAAGAGATGCAAGCCGCAAGGGCGAACGAAAAGCTGGCGGGCCTGGTTTTGTCTTGGGCTCCTTGACGCCGGCAACGATCAAGATGACGGTGATCGCGGCAGGCGCAACGGCAAACCATAATGCCGTCTTGATGTTGCCGTCATAAAGATAGAGCAGCAAAATGGCCAGCAGCGGGCCGAGAACTGCGCCAACGGTATCCATCGACTGGCGCAAGCCGAAACAGGCGCCGCGAATTTGTTGAGGTGCAACATCGGCGATCAGCGCATCCCGCGGAGCCCCCCGAATGCCTTTGCCGATACGGTCGAATAATCGTGCCGTAAAGACGGTTTCGATCGAGCCAGCCAACGGAAACAGGGGCTTGCTTAAAGCAGCCAGACCATAACCGAGCAGAATCAGACGTTTGCGATGACCCCAAAAATCGCTCATCGCGCCGGAAAATATCTTGACGATCTGGGAGGCTGCTTCGGCGATGCCCTCGATAATGCCAACGGTCAAGGCGCTTGCGCCCAGGGTTGTCACCAGAAACACCGGCAAAATGCTGTGTACCAGTTCCGAGGACATATCCATGAAGAGGCTGACATAGCCCAATGTCCAGATGGTACGGGGAATAGCCGGCCGTGATTTTCCGGAAAACACTAATCTGATCCTGGGTTGAACATCATTTTATCGTAGCGAGCCATTCGCTGTCTGTAGACACGATTCACAACACATCAGCCATGGCGCTTTCTGCCTCCCGATTCGAGAAATCTAAGTAGAGACCCGCCGCAGAACGGGGCCGCCTAAAATTGATTGCTGATTTAGAATGCAATCGATTCAATCGTATCGATGTCCGCCTGATCGAGCTCAATCGAGTAGCTTGCCAAATCTTCTTGCATATGGCTAGCACTGGTGGTTCCCGTGAGCGGAATCATGCCTTGCTGCAGGCAAAATCGAAACACCGCCTGGGCCACGGTACAGCCCAGCCGCTTTGCAATGCGCTGAATCACGGGCTGGTTCAGTTCACTCGAATTAGCCGTCAGCAAAGAAAACCCTTGATAGATGATGTCATGGGCACGGCAAAACTGACGAATCCCGGCGTCCCAGCGGCTGCTCGCAAAACACCGGTTTTGCACGAACGCCGGTACCACGTCGGCCTTGTCGACCAGTGCCGTTAATTGTTCCAGATTGATATTGGAAACGCCGATCAGTCTCACCCTACCCGATTTTTGCAAAGCCTCCATAGCCCGCCACACCTCCCAATCGGCTTCGGTCAGTCCCCGGCTTGACGTCGGGCCATGCAGAATATAGGAATCCACGTAGGTCGTGTTGAGATGATTTAACGAACTGTCCAGCGACTGTCTGACCTGCGCCGCAAAGTCGGCTTTAGGATCATACGGAAGCCGATGATCCTGGCTGACGGCATAGGTAAATTTTGTTTGCAGGAAAAGATCGCCGCGCTGCAGTTTACCTTCGGTTAAAACCTGACGGACGGCCTCGCCGACGCCTGCTTCGTAATAGTGACGTCGCTGATTGGCGGTATCGATGCCAAGAAACCCGGAATCGATGGCCAGTCTGGTTAATGCTTCGGTTTGCGTTTCTTTCCAGGCCGTCCCATACAGAAAGGTGGGAATCGTCACCCCTCTATGCTGAACTTGACGACGGTCGATTCTATGCGAAGACGTTATCATTCGTTTCCCCTGGTTTAGCTATGAACCTGAATTTCCGGCGCACACTCGATGAAAATCTCAGCTGGCATAGGAAAGCACATTTCCAAAGACCCGTCGCCAATCGTCGGAAAACTGCTCCACCGCGGCGGGTACCGCAGGATGCGCAAACATCTGTTCAGCGACATCGACCGGCAGGGTTATTGCGCCAACCCCCAGTTTCAGTACGTCCAGTGCCTGTTGCACATTTTTGAAGCTGGCGGGCAACAGCCTGCTTTGCAAGCGATGCCGGTCGAGCAGCAACTGAAGATCGGCCACCACGCCGACGCCGTCGCCTCCCATCGCATCGATACGATTGACATAAGGTGCAAGATAATCGGCGCCGCATAATGCCGCAAGAAAGCCCTGATGCGAACAGTAGATGGCCGTCGCCAGCACTTGAATATTCAACGTTTTCATCTTCCTTATGGCCGCGAGCCCTGTTTCGGTAGCCGGTACTTTCACTACCATATCATAAGGCAATGCATGGAGATGCTTTGCTTCTTCCACCATGTTGTCAACGGAATGGCTCACGACTTGCGCATAAAACCTTGCGCCAGGCCCCAATGCCCCGGCTAATGCCGGCAATAACTGACTCAGGCCCAGACCCGATTTGGCCAAAATTGACGGGTTTGTCGTTACCCCCTTAATCGGCAAGCACGCATTAAAGCGGGCCGCTTGTCCAACATCGGCCGTATCAAGATATAACTCAAGCATTGTTAAACTCCCCTTTTTGATCAGTTTTTCCTGTCATCCGCCGTCATTATTCGAGCGGCCAAGTCATGATCTGAAAACGTCTCGAGGGCATGACCCACTTGCCGGCAAACGCCGCCTTGCTCCGTATAATTCTTGCTGAAATCATGAATGAATTCCATCACCGTATGATCGATCAGATAACCTTCCGAGAAATCGAAAATAACGGTTTTGCCGCCTTCCAGTTCGGCCAGGGCATGTTTTAACGGCAGGAAATTTGAAAACAGCGCCGAACCCAGCAGCTTGACGGTGATCGTGTCCGGTCCGCTTTGCTCGATGCTGAAATGGATTGTAAACATATTGTTTAGCCAAACGCCGCGCGCGATATGGATGCCCAGTTTGACCGTAATCCCGATGGCAACCCCGATCAGCAGATCGGTCGCCAATACGCCGATAATCGTGATCGTAAACAAACAGAGCTGTTCAATGCCGATAGTCAGGACCTGGCTGAACGTTTGCGGCGACGCGAGACGGTAACCAGTGTAAACCAGCAGCGCTGCCAGCGAAGCCGTCGGAATATTATGAATGAGATGCGGAAACAGAACGACAAATCCCAACAAGATCAGGCCGTGAAAGAAATTGGACCAACCGCTTTTGGCGCCGTAACCGATATTGGCCGAGCTCCGGATGATATCCGATATCATCGGCAATCCCCCGATAAAACCCGAGACGGCATTGCCGAAACCGATCGCAGCCAAATCCTGATCCAGATCGGATGACCGTTTGTAAGGATCAAGCTTATCCACTGCGCTTGCGCTCAACATCGTTTCAAGGCTGCTTACCAAACAGATACTGATGACAGCACCCCAAAAATCCAGGGTAAACGCCTTGGAAAAATCGGGAAAATAGAACATGGACGACAATTCGTCGGGAATAGCCACCAAAAACTGCGGCGCGATCAGATGGGCATGACCTTTTTCCAATTCCGCCGCCGACATCAAGGGATGCCAATGTTCATGCTGCAAGCCGAAAATCTGCGCCAACCCCATACCGGTCACCAGCACGACGAGCGGCGCGGGAATGGATTTTAATCTCGGATGCTTCACCCACGGCCAGAAGATCAATATGCCCAGTCCGCTCAGGCCGATCGCTGCAATCACAGGATTGAGATGCAGCACACTGGTGGGGATTTGGGCGAGCGTCGAAAAAATGCCGCCCGGCTCGGGGTTAACGCCCAGCATGACATGGCTTTGCTTGGCGATGATAATAATGCCGATCGCCGCCAGCATGCCATGCACCACGGCGTTCGGAAAATAGGCACTGTACTGCCCCGTTTTATAAACGCCCATAATCACTTGCAGCGCGCCGGCCAGCATGATCGCGGCCAAGGTATAGCGGTAACCGGCCATCGAATCGCCTTCACCCAATGCCTGCACCGCACCCAGTATCACCACAATCAATCCCGCGGCCGGGCCGTTGATTGTGACATAGGAGCCGTTGATTCGCGACACCAGCAAGCCACCCACAATCGCGGTAATAATGCCTGCCGAGGGCGGAAAGCCGGATGCAATGGAGATGCCCAGACACAACGGCAAGGCGATCAGAAAAACGAAAAAGCCGGATAGCAAGTCGCTACGCCAGTTTTCTTTTAAACCGTTCAAACCGGTTGTGGGCGGCAATGCCGGACGCGTACTCATAGTAAAACCTCATCGTGCTTGATAGTTATGGCAATCCCTGGCAGAGATTGTTGTCATGCCCGCCCCCCATTATTGCCCAGCTAGAAATATAACTGCTAATAAAGCGGATATTTTAATGAAAAGTTGTTGCAACCATCGAATTTATGGAAGCCATCGGAAATTAGCCGGGTTAGAGTATTGAGGGCGCCTGGGGAGTGCTTCTTGAACGGGACGGAGTTCATACTCTTTACCATTACATTACCAAAAAATGATCGCTCCGGCAGTGATTTCCGAAATCCGGAATCAAGGAAGACTTCCCTGCCTTCCGGATGCCGCCATCTCCTGTTGAAATAACGGTAACTTATCGGGTTATTATAATCAAAAATCAACAGAGCTCATGATGCTCTGATCATTTTCCGACAACAGCGTATTACAGTTCCTCATTATTTTGAACGGGGTGTGTTTTAACTTCACCCCGCTGAATCCGGGCATAATCCTCCACTTGTCTGATCGCGGCATCAAAGGCATCGCGTATTGCGACATAGACATCTTCATGAGCTTTTTTATCATGATGCTCCCGACTGATGACAATTTCTTTGTTCGGCGTAGTGATGTCAATGCGGATATGATACAGATTACCCTGGTGATGGTGGTGATGTTCGGCCTCAACTGCCACTCTGCAACTCATAATATGAGAGTGAAATTTTTCGAGCTTGCCGGCTTTTTCACGAATTTTCGCCTCTACGAATTCGGACGGGGGTATTCCGCGAAAAGTGATTTGTAATGGAATTTGCATAGTATTCTCCTCTTCATATTACTTCTAATCGTTTAACAAGATTATTTATCAACTTCACCCTCATAGCAACAGATATAAATTTCTAACAGGCTATCGCAGAGCTCTACAGACTGGAAATGCTATTTAAAAGTCAGCTGACATGCCTCTTGAAATCATCGACGCCAATTGAATCGGAATCCTGACTAAAGTTCCTAATGATGGCGGCGCAACAACGGATTTTGCCTGTAATAATCTTGTAACTGACTATAAACAGCGGCAAATTGAATCTGGAGAAGTTCCGGCGCACAGAAAAAATATTCGCTGGTTACGGCAAAAAATTCAGCAGGACTGGTGGCCGCATAGGGATTAATGCAGGCGCGGTGGTGATGTTCAACCCGTCGAACCAGGCTTTCATAAGCCGCTGTGAAATGAGTTGTCCACGTTGAGACAGCCATACCTCGATGCAACGGCGGAAAGCCGTCGGCGGGCCCATTCAACATATCCAGCTTATGGGCAATTTCATGAATCACGACATTGCGGCCGGTCCGGGATTCCCGGATATCTTGCTCAATTTCCTCCCATGACAGGATCAGGGGACCTCGCGACCACGATTCGCCGGTTAACACCTGCTTCTGATGATGCACGACACCAGCGGCATCCCTTTCGTCCCGGTTGATCAGAAAAGCGCCCGGATATACGATTATTTCGGTCCAGCCTGACAAACAATCCAGTCCAAGCCCGAGCAACGGCAGACACGCTTGCGTGGAGATCAGCAGACACATGGCATCCGTAAGCTGCAGCCCCTGCACGCCAACAAATTGTTTTTCGTGCAGAAACAGCGTCGCCAGTTCACGCAGGCGCGCTTTCTCGACAGCAGTCAATCCCTGTAAAATAGTCAGCTTTCCGGTGACGTCCGCCCAAAGATTATACGCTATGGCATGACGGCGCAGAAGGTAACGCGTATAGGCGCGCTTGAAAAAATTCATTCGATATCAGACCGAGTCTAAGCAGCCCCAATTCTACACTTTACAAATCAAACTTGTTGTCGTCTGTGTGATTCTTTACTCATTTTTATGATTCAAATTTACTGAGAGAATTAAATTGACTTTGCCTACTTCTACTTTGTTAAATTAACAGGGAATTAACACCGACCTAACCTGTTGAAAA